>JAZKIA010000077.1:0-29629 GCA_040385125.1 Pseudomonadota bacterium
GAGAGGGAGCCGATTGGGGAATATTAAAGGTTTTCAGTGTTCTGAAAGAACAGCGCTGAATCCAGCATCTACTCGGTCAGCCCCCTCTCCCGCCCAAAGGGAGAGGGAGCCGATTGGGGAATATTAAAGGTTTTCAGTGTTCTGAAAGAACAGCGCTGAATCCAGCATCTACTCGGTCAGCCCCCTCTCCCTCTGGGAGAGGGTTGGGGTGAGGGCCAAGCCGTTACTGGGCTTTCTGAGCTTGCTGATACAGCGGCATCACTTTCGGGATGGCCGCCTCAAGCGCCGCAATCCGGCTGCTGGAGGCCGGGTGGGTGCTCATGAATTCCGGCGGCGCACTCTGTGATTGCTGAGCCATTTTCTGCCACAGGGTAATTGCCGCATTCGGGTTGTAACCCGCTCGCGCTGCCAGTTCCAGACCGATCAAGTCAGCTTCGTTTTCATTGCTGCGGCTGTTGGGCAAAGTCAGGCTGTAGTTGACCACGGTATCGGCCAACGCCAGGCTGTCCTGACCCAAGCCGAGCAATGCCCCGGCGCCCTGCTTGGCGATCTCGATACCATAAGCTTTGGACATGGACTCACGGCTGTGCTCACGCAAGGCGTGGGCAACTTCATGGCCCATGATCGCCGCGATTTCGTCGTCGTTTAGCTTGAGCTTATCGATGATCCCGCTGTAGAAGATGATCTTGCCGCCAGGCCCACAGTTGGCGTTGAGCTCGTCGCTCTTGATCAAATTGACTTCCCAGTTCCATTGCGCCGAATCTGGACGAAAAGCTGGTGCCTGGGCAATCAGCCGGCTAGCAATAGCTTGCAAGCGCTTGGCGTTGGTGCTGGTCTTGTCCAGAACACCCTTGGTCGACGCTTCGCCGACGGTTTCCTGGTACGACTGCGCATACATCTGATCGACCTGCTGGCTCGACAACATGCTGAACATGTACTGCTTGCGCTCAATACCTACAGCACCGCCGCTGGTGGTATTCACCGCCTGACAACCACCGAGCAACAACCCGGCACCCACCGCGCACACTATCGCTAACTTACCCATCACGACACTCCATAAAGATGGCGCGTATCGTAGCAGACCCACTCATCAACCCGGTGTCAGACACTCAGGCGCGTTGAGCTTGGGGTCATTCACCAGATTGGCCAATGGGCGCTCGCGCAACGGTAATTGCTGACTGGCAAGCAGCGCTTGCAGCACGTGAAGCGGGGCTTCAGGATCGAGCCAGGCTTGCTGTCCAGCCTCATCCAGAATCAACGGACGACGCTGGCTGGCCGCGGCCTGAGTGATTACTGCAGTGCTCAACCACACGTGCCCGTCAACCGGATACGCCTCCCAGATACCGGCAAAAAACAGCGAAGCACCCTCGCCCGGCGTCAGCCAGTAAGGCCGCTTGCGCGTGGTCCCACGCCATTCATAAAAACCGTTGGCCGGGATCAGGCAACGCCGCTGGCGCAAGGCATCACGAAACATTGGCTGTTCAGCCACGGTTTCGGCGCGAGCATGGGCTGGCGTACGCGACAGATCGGTCAGCCACGGCGGGGTCAGCCCCCAACGCGCTCGCGCCAGCTCGCGCTGGCCTGATTCGGCACCAGCACGCAGGATCAATACCGAATCATTAGGCGAAATATTCCACTGAGCCTGCTGATCCGCCGGAAAACCGGGCAAGGCTGCAAATGCAGGATTCCAGCGAAACAGGGCAAAACGTCCACACATGGGGCAGCACAACTCTTCTTTATATAGCAGTGAAAAACAGTCGCCGACCTCAGCAATCCAACACATCCGGAAAACTCTGGGGCTCATCGCCCAACATCGGTGACGCCCCATTGTACGCATCGATCAACTCACGGGCGTAATGCGCCTGATCATCAGGGACCATCACCCCCAGCAAACCCAGCGCCGGCAATTCGCCAGTACCGCCCACCAGGTCGCGCCCCTGAAGGCAAGCCTCTACCCCTTCACTGGCGAGCATACCCAGCAACAGCTCGGCTTCCATCAGATTTTCCGGCTCATAGATACGTTGCATAACCTTTACCTGCTACTCGTTCTCGCTGTGTACTTCGAGCATCCACTCATGACCATCGGTCTGCAGATGAAACACAATCGGCCGGCAACACACCGGACAATCTTCGATATAGGTCTGATCTCCTCCCGAGAGGTCGAGCACCGCTTCGGCGGGCTCCCCACAATAAGGGCACTCATAAGCGTCGGTCTCAAGCATCGCGGTCTCCAAAGTGACTTGTGCGTATAATCGCCGGTCTATTTGCAGGACTATTTCTTTTGTCCTGCCTTATGTACTTACCCTAGCCGTTTCCAACAAGAGAGCATGATGGGCGAATTCGATACCATCCGACCTTACGACGACGCCGAAGTCCCAGCAGTGCTGGCCCGGCTGCTCAGCGACAAGGCGTTTCTAGATATCCTGACCCACTTTCGCTTCCCGCGCCTGGCAGGCGCTTTCGGCTGGCTGTTAAAACCCCTTATAGCGCATCGTCTGCGCAAAGAGTTCGCGAGTATCACCACGGTCGCGGCGCTGCAGGACAAGGTCGAAGTGTACGTCGACCGCACCATCGAACATGCCACCGATGGCGTGACCTACACCGGCGTCGAGCAGTTGAAGTCGGGCAGTGCGTATCTGTTTTTGGCCAACCACCGCGATATCGTGATGGACCCCGCGTTCGTCAACTACGCGGTGTACCACGCGGGCCTGCCGACGCCGCGGATCGCCATCGGCGACAACCTGCTGCAAAAGCCGTTTGTCAGCGACCTGATGCGTTTGAACAAGAGCTTTATCGTGCACCGCTCTATCAGCGGTCGCCGTGAAAAGCTGGCGGCGTATCAACTGCTCTCGGCGTACATCAACCACTCGATTCGCACCGATTGCCAGTCGATCTGGATCGCCCAGGCCGAAGGTCGCGCCAAGGACGGTGATGACCGTACCGATTCGGCAATCCTGAAAATGTTCCACATGAGCCGTAAAAGCGAACCGTTTTGCGAGGTCATTCAGTCGTTGAATCTGACACCGGTGTCGATCAGCTACGAATACGACCCTTGCGATCGGGCCAAGGCTCGCGAGCTGTATATCCGCGCAACGACCGGCACTTACAGCAAGACACCGGGCGAAGACGACACCAGCATTGCCAATGGCATCACCGGCTACAAAGGCCGGGTACACGTCAATTTTGCAGCGCCTATTACCGAAGCCTTCGAAGACAGCAAATTATTGGCTGGCGAAATGGATCGCCACATCCTCAGTGGCTACCGCCTGTTCCCGGTGCATTACCTGGCATATGCACAATGGAGCGATACCGACCCGCAATTGCAGGTTCCGGCTGCAGCCCAAGTGTTCCCGGCCGAAGAACTGGCCAAGGCCCAGCAAGAATGGCAACGCCGCCTGGACGCCTGCCCTACCGAACACCGTCCGTACCTGGTGCTGCAATACGCAATGCCGGTGCGTAACCAGTACCGGATCAAGGCTGGCTTGGCGCTGTAACAGCACAAACCCTGTAGCTGCTGCCGCAGGCTGCGATAAGGACCGAAGGGCCTTCTTCGCACTCCATCGCAGCCTGCGGCAGCAGCTAAAGAAGCTTAATTTTGGATGTCACCGTTTCGTCATGTAGAAAGGCCACTCTGTGGCCCCTCGACACCGACACGGAGCTTGTCATGCTGCACGCAGAAAACCAGGACCGTCTTTACCTGATCGCCCCCAGCGATGAGCAACAGGCGTTGATCGAAGGCTTGGCATTTAACGTTCAAGACCGCCACTGGCTGGTTTATTGCGCCTTAAGCGGTCATACCCATGCCGACTTGCCCGAACTGGATCTGTTCACAGGCGTCAGCCGCCTTGAGCTGTATGCCGAAGCCGCCTAAAAGCACCCAAAAAAAAGCCCGAACTCACTGAGTTCGGGCTTTTTGTTTCGCCGCAATTACTCGCCGAGCAAACGACCGATGGTTGGGTCCTTGAACACCCGAGTCAGCGCATCGCTCAGAACATCACTCACCAACTTGGTGTTGGTTTCCTGATTCGGCGCCATGCCGAAGCGCTGATCCAGTGATGCGGCATAACGACCGCTGTAGGTACGACCGCCATTCCTCACATCAGAACGAAAGGTCGCGCCAATGGTGGCTTCAGTCACGTACATGGTGTCTTTGGGCGACTGATACTTCAGTTCAGCCAAGGTCACGGTCAACGTGGGAGCATTCATCGCATTGGACGTTGGCGTGTAACCCAGCAAACGCACGGCCGCTTCGGCCTGGGCTTGCAGTTTCGGGAGCAGATCGGCACTGCTGACGCTGATCGCGCTGGTCTCGGGGTACATGCCACCACGGGTACCCAGGGTTGGCGACGGACGACCATCCACCACACGCACTACTACCGGCTGGCCGCGACCGACTGGCGCAAGCTGGGTGGTCAGCTTGGGTTGCGGGCTGAGTTGTTGCGGGCTGTGGGCGCAGCCGACCAGGGTCAAACTGGTCACAGTAATCAAACCGAACAACAGGCGTTGCAACATGCTCATCTCTCCAGGACAGGGTAAAACAGGCCCTCAGTATAGCGGTGCTCTGTGCCTGCGAACTAGCCGCTTGCTGTCACCGAGCTGTCATCTCCGTTACATCGGGATGTCACCTCACACGGGCATTGTCTGACTAACGGACTTGAGAGGTGCTTGCCCATGAACAGGCTTTGGTCGCTACTGCGCTTTACCCGCCCATATCGTTGCTTCGCCCGTCTGGATTCGACCGGTCGATGCCAGGCCTTCAAGCAGTGCAAACAACCGCCGGTCGGAGACAGCTGGGTCGAGATTGAGGAGATTCGCCTCAATTGGTTGCACCAGGTATTACCTGTCAACGCCCGTATCACCTCGCCTGTAGCGCGTTCAAGGGTGCAACCATTGCTAAGTGTTTGACTCGCGCACCAATAAAAGTCATTAAACAGGATCAATTGCCTGCGTTTCTTCGTTACAATCTCCCCCCGATTATAAGGACGTCTCCTGATCGGGCCTCGCAGCACCGTTAATACGCTTGTATTAACACCCCCGCACCGCCCACAGAGAGCCGCCCACACAGATTGTGTAGAGCCGGCGTGCTTGCTGTTCATTCTGCAAACCACTGTCTTTTTGCAATCTGCCAGAGCTGCCATTTTGCTCGGCCACTGCGTTTTTGCCCGTTATGCCCACCCTGCACATCAGGACGGCATGCCATCTTCGGGTCAGTGCCAAGCATGGGGCAGCCCTTTTTTGAGGTTCACGACTCCAAAAGAGCGTGAAAAAAAACGGGTTTTCACAACTTCACAAGAGTGTGGCGAGCAAATGAAAAGTTTTGCGTCTGAACATGCACCATTAGCGTCTGATACAGCCCCACCCAGCAGTACCTGCGTCAGCTCCACAGCACGAGACTGAAGCCTGTCCGCTCACGGATTTGGTTGCACAAACGGACGCTCTTGACCTTAAGTCGAATGGCCTCCCGAGCTCTGAAATGCGTTCATATGAACCTCGAAGGCCCGGCTGGAGCGTGCGCTGTAGTTGCAAGTAATTGCGAAGAATCGGACATGGCGATCTTGGCCATGTGTGACTTGAGGCCCTATTTGACTCACGCCTCGGAACACCTGGCAGCTATGCCGTCAATTTGGTGCCGTAGATTTTGGAGACGCGTTAATGGCGCATAACGAAGCAGTCGACGTAGTACTGGTTGGAGCGGGCATCATGAGTGCCACCCTCGCCGTACTGCTTAAAGAGCTCGACCCCGGTATTAAGCTGGAAGTCGTTGAGCAGATGGACTCAGGTGCTGCGGAGAGTTCCAACCCGTGGAACAACGCAGGCACCGGCCACGCCGGGCTGTGCGAATTGAACTACACGCCGCAAGCGGCTGACGGTTCGATCGACATCAAAAAAGCTGTGCAAATCAATGCCCAGTTCGAAGTCTCGAAACAGTTTTGGGCCTATCTGGCGCAACAAGGCACCTTCGGCTCGTGCAAATCCTTCATTAGCCCAGTGCCTCACCTGAGCTATGTGCAAGGCGAAAAAGGCGTGTCGTTCCTGAAAAAACGCTTTGAAGTGCTGAGCAAGCACCATGCGTTTGCTGACATGGAATACACCGAAGACAAAGCCAAAATGGCCGAGTGGATGCCTTTGATGATGCCGGGCCGCCCTGCGGACGAAGTCATTTCGGCGACCCGTGTAATGGACGGTACTGATGTCAACTTTGGCGCCCTGACCAAACAGTTGCTCAAGCACCTGGCCAGCGCACCAGACACGCACATCAAGTACAGCAAGAAAGTCACCGGCCTCAAGCGCAATGGCAGCGGCTGGACGGTGAGCATCAAAGACACCAACAGCGGCAACACCCGCCATGTGGATGCCAAGTTCGTATTCCTCGGCGCTGGCGGCGCGGCGCTGCCGTTGCTGCAAGCCTCGGGCATCGAAGAAAGCAAGGGTTACGGCGGTTTCCCGGTGAGCGGTCAGTGGCTGCGTTGCGATAACCCCGAAGTGGTCAAGCTTCACCAGGCCAAGGTCTACAGCCAAGCGGCCGTGGGCTCGCCGCCAATGTCGGTACCGCACCTGGACACCCGTGTGGTCGATGGCAAAAAGTCGCTGTTGTTCGGACCTTATGCCGGCTTCACCACCAAGTTCCTCAAGCATGGCTCGTTCATGGACCTGCCAATGTCGATTCGTCTGGGCAACATCGGGCCAATGCTCGCCGTCGCCCGTGACAACATGGACCTGACCAAGTACCTGGTCAGCGAAGTGCGTCAATCGATGGAACAGCGCCTGGAATCCCTGCGCCGTTTCTACCCGCAGGCCAAAGCTGAAGACTGGCGTCTTGAGATCGCCGGTCAACGGGTACAAATCATCAAGAAAGACCCGAAAAAAGGCGGCGTGCTGCAGTTCGGTACCGAACTGGTTGCTGCTAAAGATGGCTCTCTAGCTGCTCTGCTAGGTGCCTCTCCGGGCGCGTCGGTAACCGTTTCGATCATGCTCGACCTGATCGAGCGCTGCTTTGCGCAAAAAGCGACGGGCGAGTGGGCAGCCAAGCTCAAGGAAATTTTCCCGGCACGGGAAAAGATCCTCGAGACTGACGCTGCGCTGTACCGAGAAATCAGCACCCGCAACTCCGAGTTGCTGGAACTGGCTGAGCCTAATACCGAGAACAGCAGCATCGCGTAAAGCTTCCTGCGGCGATTGACTCGCCGCAAAAGTGATACGTCACTTGAAGCCCCTGCCCTTTCAGGCCAGGGGCTTTTTGTTGTTCCGGATTTAGACCTTGCCCATTGTAAACAGCACCCGCGTGCCGCCATTGCGGGAAAACTCATCGTCATCAGATACAGCAATAAGTTCTGCATCACAGACCGCGTCAACCGTACCGGTAGATTTCGCGTTGGCCCAGCGATTGCTGTCGCCGCTGCCCGGGGTGAGATGCCCAAAGCCGAAAAGACACGCCTGATCACCTTGCCTGTAAGTGAATGTCTGCGTGCCCCGCGACTCAGGCAAGTAGTACATCAACTCCTGACTGGTACGTGGCTCGACAATAAAGTCGTGCCCCGCATTATCAGGATTTTCCAGCCACGAAAAGTCAGCGCCCGGCGAAATCGCATAGGGTGTCGCGTTAAAAATTTCGACTTCCAGCACCTCATCGACCGCCATGGCGGCTGAACACAATGCACTCAATCCAAGAGCTATCAACAAACGCATACCGACCATTATTAAATTCCCTTTCAATAAATGTTTTGCCCATAACCCTTATGAGCACGGTTCAGTATTGTTCGCCCACGCAAAAACACACCGCAGCAAACAGCCCAGTGCTTGTCGGATTTATCTGTATTTGAAGATTGCGTTGTCAGGAAGGGGTAAAGCATTCAACGCCCCTCAGGGCGCTGAAAGGGTGAGTCAGCCGCGGGCCGTCTCGATAAGCTCGATGTACTCTGCGGCGTTGCGTTGATCCTTGATCAGATCGACGAACGTTTGACCGTGCTCATCCTTGCCATCGACGTCGTACCCGGCTTCTTTGAAGAAAGTCAGGAAACGCCCAAAGTCGTCGATCCGCAGACCGCGATAGGCTTTGATCAGTTTGTGCAGCGACGGTGAAGTGGCGTCCACAGGCTCAAAATCCAGGAACAACTTAACCTGCTCATCGCCAATTTCGTCACCAATCAACTGCTTCTTATCTTTACGCATGTTCCGACTCCAGCCTGCTGATACTTCACGGGCCCGCAGTTTACCCAAGGCTCAACGTATGCGCACGCTGGCGGTGTGCCAGTCAGCCAAAATGACTTGCGACACGAGCACCCCTGGCGCGGGACTAAGCCCGCGCGCAAGGGCTAACGCCCTCATTTGAGGACGTTAGCGTCTGACCGGACGCTTTTGCAGCTTGCGCTGCAAGGTACGTCGGTGCATGCCCAAGGCACGCGCCGTGGCGGAGATATTGCCTTCATGCTCACCCAGCACGCGCTGGATGTGTTCCCACTGCAAGCGGTCGACCGACATCGGATTGTCCGGCACCAGCGTTTCAAGATCCGCGTGCTGCGACAACAGGGCTGCCAGTACGTCGTCAGCGTCAGCCGGTTTACACAGGTAATTGCACGCGCCGCGCTTGATCGCCTCTACAGCAGTGGCGATGCTCGAATAGCCAGTGAGAATCACCACCCGCATTTCAGGGTCGAGTTCAAGCAGCTTGGGCAGCAAAACAAGACCTGAGTCACCGTCCATTTTCAGGTCCAGCGCGGCATAATCCGGTAGGTCCTGTTGTGCCAGAATCAACCCTTCTTCGGCGGAGCCCGCCGTGCTGACGCGAAAGCCGCGTCGACTCATGGCACGAGCCATCACGCGGGTAAAGGTGGCGTCGTCGTCCACTAACAACAAATGTGGCAGCTCTTCGCCTTCGACCTGAATTTCGTCACTCATTTTCGTTTCCTCGGGCGACACGCGGCAGGCGCAGCTCGGTGAGCGTGCCGCCATCCTCATGACTGTAGAGTTTTACCGAGCCGCCAGCACGTGTCACGCTGGCCTTGCTCAAGAATAGGCCCAGGCCGAAGCCTTTGCCCTTGGTGGTAAAAAAGGGTTTGCCTATTTGTTCGGCGATGGCCAACGGCACACCGCTACCGTGGTCACGAATACTGATCGTCAGATCGACCGCATCCCAATCAACATTGACTTCCATCCCTTCCGGGCAGGCATCGGCTGCATTGTTCAGCAAGTTGAGCAACGCTTGAGTCAAATCTGGAGGCGGTGCCAGACGCGGTACAGGCGCGTGCCCCAGGCACTGAAAGCGATACGTCGCTTCAGGGCGCATCAAGTGCCAGCGATTCAAGGCTTCATCCAGCCACTGTGTGACCTCCTGCTCTTCAATCGCCAAACGCCGATTGGCTTCGGCCGCACGCACCAGTTGCTGCAAGGTTTCCTTGCACAACTTGACCTGATCCTGAAGCACGCTCAAGTCATCCTGCAACTCGGGGTCAAGGTGGTCACGACGCATCTCCTTAATCAGCACACTCATGGTCGACAGTGGCGTCCCAAGCTCATGGGCCGCACCCGCCGCTTGTGTGGCAACCGCCAGCAATTGCTGGTCGCGCAGACCCTCTTCACGGCGCAAGGCACGCAGCTCTTCCTGACGACGCAGCTCTTCACCCATCTTGGCTGCGAAAAACGTAATCACCGCTGCCGACAGTGCGAAGCTCAGCCACATGCCGTAAATCTGCAGCTTTTCACGGAAGAACGGCACCGTATCGACCGGGTAGAACTGCAGCAGCAACAAGGTGTAAAGCGCCAGTGCAATCCCGGTCAAGATTACCGAATAGCGCCAGGGCAGCGTCACTGCAGCAATGGTCAGCGGCACCAGGTAATAAGACACGAAGGGGTTAGCCGAACCGCCCGAGAAGAATAGCAAAGCGCTGTGGATAAACAGATCACAGGCCAGTTGCAGTGCATATTCCAACTCAGTAACGGGCCAGCTCGCACGCAGCCGAATGGCGGTAAACGCACACAGCAGCATCGAGCAGCCAAGAGTGATACTCAGCTCAAACCACGGCAGCGGGAGTAAATCAAACAGGTAGGCAAAACCGACTGAGCCTGCTTGTGCAGCCAGCACCAGGGTGCGAATAAACGTAAGGCGCCAAAGGTTCTGACGGGTCGCAGACAATAATTGCAATTGGGCGAGCATGAGCTCTCCTGATGAGCGCTCCAGGCGGATCGCAGGGAGTATAACCAAGCTGACGCCTCGACAGGCAAAGTGCGGCAAAGGGCCACAGTGTTTTTAAGAAGGCGGCACCGAATGCTGTGGGAGTCTGGCTTGCCAGCGATACGGGCGACTCGGTGTATCAGCTTAAATCGCGGTGATGCCATCGCTGGCAAGCCAGACTCCCACACAGCCTCAGTTTTCTGCGCCACAGTGCGGCGCATGGACGACGAGGGCCTTCCACGGATACGAGCACTGCGCGCCATATGTATTGAAAATGTAATTGGGCGAACTGATGGCCACTACCTACAGTCTTATAGGTTAGTTCATCCACCAAGGAGCCTTCATGCCTACTTTCCAGCGTACTGCTGCCCTTCTGACCTTGAGTTTCGGCGCACTTGCCAGCCTGCCGGCGCTGGCCGAAGGGGTTAATTACAACCAGATTTCATTGCGCGCCGAAGCCAGTCAGGAAGTCCCGCGCGACCTGATGATTGTGACGCTGTACACCGAAGCGCAAAACACCGATGCAGCCAAGCTGGCAGCCGAAATCACCACCGCGATGAACAAGGCCATTGGCCAGGCCAAGCAAGTCAAAGACGTCACCTTGCGCCAAGGCAGCCGTAACAGTTACCCCATTTATGACAACAAAACCCAGAAGATCACCGGCTGGCGTGAGCGCGCCGAACTGCGCCTGGAAAGTGCAGATTTCGCAGCACTGTCGACGCTCACCGGCGATCTGATGCAAACCCTGAAAATGGGCAACATGCAATTCACCGTCAGTAACACAACCCGTAAAGCCAGCGAAGACTCCTTGCTCAAGGATGCCGTCAACGCGTTCAAGGTTCGCGCCCAACTGGCCACCGATGCGCTGGGCGGCAAGGGTTACAAGATCGTCAACCTGAACCTCAACAGTAATGGCTACCCACAGCCCTACATGCGCAGCGCCATGATGATGAAGGCCGCCTCCCCCGCCATGGATGCCGCCCCCACGCCTGAAGTCGAGGCCGGCACCAGCGAAGTCAGCATGAGCGCCGACGGTGTGATTGAAGTTCAGATGCAGTAACTCCCAGGCTATTCGTCCTACAAGCCTCTGAAGCCCCGGCTTCAGGGGCTTTTTCATGCTCATGACAAAAGCCCTACAGACCCTCCTAAATCTAATCGGATTGTTCCTACAGAACACATCGAACTTGTCCGGCATCTTTCCAAAGCAAGAGTCTAGATAAGTAACACCATTGACCTAAAACAGGGCAAAACAGTTTTTAGTGCACCTTATCGTGTAAGTAAATGAGTCAAAAATCTGGAAGCAAACGATCAAATTCGTCAAAAATTACACAAACGCGACATTACTTTGCGATCGTTCCACGTTTTCATACGTGAGCAGCTTTCATCGATTGCATTGGGTATGGGCTGTGCATAAGTATCGCTGGGTCGACTCACGAGGTCGCCCTCAAACCAAAAATGACAAAAATCATGAGGCCACCATGTTCAAACACGCGGTCATTCCGTTTTTAGTGGGCGCCAGCCTGCTGGCAAGTGCACCCTTCGCTCAAGCGGCGACCAATCTGGTGTATTGCTCTGAAGGCAGCCCAGCCGGCTTTGATCCGGGTCAGTACACCACCGGCACTGACTTCGATGCATCAGCCGAAACGATGTTCAACCGTCTGAGCCAATTCGAACGTGGCGGCACCAAGGTTGAGCCCGGCCTTGCGACCAGCTGGGACATTTCGCCCGACAACCTGACGTACACCTTCCACCTGCGTGACGGGGTCAAGTTTCACACCACGCCGTACTTCAAGCCGACCCGCGACTTCAACGCCGACGACGTGCTCTTCACGTTCAACCGCATGCTCGACAAAGACATGCCGTTCCGTAAGGCCTACCCCACCGAATTCCCTTACTTCACCGACATGGGCATGGATAAAAACATCGCCAAGGTGGAAAAACTCGATGACAAAACCGTCAAATTCACCCTGAACACGGTTGACGCTGCGTTTATCCAGAACATGGCCATGCACTTTGCCTCCATTCAGTCCGCCGAGTACGCCGACAAGCTACTCAAGGCAGGCAGGCCTGCCGATATCAACCAGAAACCCATCGGTACTGGCCCGTTTGTGTTCAAGAGCTACCAGAAAGACTCGAACATCCGTTACACCGGCAACAAAAACTACTGGGAACCAGAAGACGTCAAAATCGACAACCTGATTTTCGCCATCACCACCGACCCGTCGGTGCGTATGCAAAAGCTGAAAAAGGACGAATGCCAGGTCACTCTCTATCCGCGTCCGGCTGATCTAAAAGCGCTCAAAGAAGATCCAAACCTGAAGATGCCCGAGCAGGCAGGCTTCAACCTCGGCTACATCGCTTATAACGTGATGGACAAGGTCAAAGGCAGCGATCAGCCAAACCCGATGGCCCAGCTCAAAGTGCGTCAGGCATTGGACATGGCCGTTAACAAACAGCAAATCATTGACTCGGTGTACCAGGGCGCTGGCCAACTGGCCGTCAACGCCATGCCGCCAACCCAGTGGTCTTATGACACCACCATCAAAGATGCGCCTTACAACCCGGAAAAAGCCAAGCAACTGCTCAAGGAAGCCGGGATCAAGGAAGGCACCGAAATAACCTTGTGGGCCATGCCGGTTCAACGCCCGTACAACCCCAATGCCAAGCTGATGGCGGAAATGCTGCAGTCGGACTGGGGCAAGATTGGAATCAAGGCCAAGATCGTGACCTACGAGTGGGGCGAGTACATCAAGCGCTCCAAAAGCGGTGAAAACGGCGCGATGCTGATCGGCTGGAGCGGTGACAACGGTGACCCGGATAACTGGCTCGGCACCTTGTTTGGTTGCGATGCACTCAACGGTAATAACTTCTCCAAGTGGTGCAATCCGGAGTTCGACAAGCTGGTCAAGGCTGCCAAGTCCACCACCGATGTCGACGAACGTACCAAGCTGTACAAACAGGCACAGCACCTGCTCAAAGACCAAGTACCGATGACACCCATCGCCCACTCGACGGTGTATCAGCCAATGCGCAAAAACATAGAGGGTTTCAAAATCAGCCCACTGGGTCTGGTCTCCTTCTACGGGGTTGGCATTAGTAAATAAAAGGGACGAGTGCAGGCGAGATAAAAGCTTCGCTCATTAATCTGCCAAAACGGCGGAAATCCCTTTCAGCCCGGAGCCTCTGCGAACGACAGCAGAGGCTCCAGGACACAAAGACATTTCCCACAAGCGTGCCAGCCCCCAGCGCATTGATTCCCGCATATCGACCTCCTAACGTCGAGACACGGCCAGTCTATTGCACCGGGCGAAGCACTGTAGCTGATGAAATCGACACCCTTGAGCACGTCACGCCCTTACATCGCGTGTGCCCAAGACTAAAAAACAAGAAAAAGGATAGGGAACGCCATGCGCAACCCTCTGGTTTTATCTGTACTACTCAGCGCTGGCGTACTGGCCAGCCCGCTCGCGAACGCCGCCAACAGCCTGGTGTTTTGCTCCGAAGGCAGCCCGGCCGGTTTTGATACCGCGCAGTACACCACTGCCACCGACAACGATGCGTCCGAACCTATTTACAACCGCCTCGCCGAGTTTGAAAAAGGTGGTACCGCAGCCGGTCCGGCCCTGGCAACCCGCTGGGATGTTTCCGAGGATGGCCTGATCTGGACCTTCCACTTGCGTGAAGGGGTGAAGTTCCACACCACCAAGTGGTTTACCCCGACCCGTGATTTCAACGCCGATGACGTGCTGTTCACCTTTAACCGCATGCTCAACCCCGAGCACCCGTTTCGCAAGGCTTACCCAACCGAGTTCCCTTACTTCACCGGCATGAGCCTGGACAAGAACATCGCCAGCGTCGAGAAGACCGACCCGATGGCCGTGGTCATGAAACTCAACTCGGTGGACGCCGCCTTTATTCAAAACCTGGCCATG
Source organism: Pseudomonadota bacterium (assembly GCA_040385125.1). Lineage (GTDB taxonomy): Bacteria > Pseudomonadota > Gammaproteobacteria > Pseudomonadales > Pseudomonadaceae > Aquipseudomonas. Next base: position 14,101 of record JAZKIA010000077.1, read on the forward strand.
AGTTTCGCCGCAATCCTGTCCGCCGAATACGCGGACCAACTGCTCAACGGCGGCAAACCCAGCGACATCAACCAGAAGCCGGTGGGCACCGGGCCGTACGTGTTCCAGCGCTATCAAAAAGATTCGAACATCCGCTACACCGCCAACAAGGATTACTGGGACCCGAGCCAGGTCAAACTCGCCAACCTGATTTTCTCGATCAACGTCGACGCGTCCGCACGCATGCAGAAGCTGCGTAAAAACGAGTGTCAGGTCTCGCTCAGCCCGCGCCCGGCCGACATCGCTGGCCTCAAGGCCGACCCGAAACTGCAGGTCATTGAAAAGCCCGGCTTCAACCTCGGTTACATCGCTTACAACGTGCAACACAAGCCGTTCGACCAACTGCAAGTGCGTCAGGCGCTGGACATGGCCGTCAACAAAGACGCCATTCTAAAAGCGGTGTATCAGGGCGCGGGGCAAAAAGCGGTGAACGCCATGCCGCCCACCCAGTGGTCCTACGATAAAACCATCACCGACGCCCCCTACAATCCGGAAAAAGCCAAAGAGCTGCTCAAGGCCGCCGGAGTCAAAGAAGGCACTGAAATCACCCTGTGGGCCATGCCCGTACAGCGTCCGTACAACCCCAACGCCAAGCTGATGGCTGAGATGCTGCAGTCGGACTGGGACAAGATCGGGCTCAAGGTCAAGATTGTCAGCTACGAATGGGGCGAGTACATCAAGCGCACCAAAAATGGCGAGCATGACGTCAGCCTGATTGGCTGGACCGGCGACAACGGTGACCCGGACAACTGGCTCGGCACCCTTTATAGCTGCGATGCCATTGGCGGTAACAACTACTCCATGTGGTGCAACCCGCAATACGACACGCTGATCAAAGACGCCAAGGCCGTGACCGATCGTGACCAACGCACGGTGCTCTACAAACAGGCCCAGCAATTGATCAAGCAGCAAGTCCCGATCACACCGATTGCCCACTCAACGGTTAACCAACCGCTGAGCACCAAAGTGCAAGGTTTTGCGGTGAGTCCTTTTGGCCGTAACGCCTTCTCGGGCGTCAGCCTCGACGACTGATTTTCCCAATTCGTTTGAGCTTCACCTCGTCGCTTGGGGGCGACGGAGTGAAGTTTCGGCAAATGTACGCCGAGCAAACGTTTGCAACGTTCTAACCCGTTCCATAACAGCCGAGTCAAACCAAAAAAGACCGGCAATAAAAAAAGAAAGCGAAGGAGTCTCAACCATGAAAGTCACAAGTAGCGCATTGTTAGCCTTGTCCATCAGCAGCCTGACAGCCATGGCGCACGCTGAAGAGTTCATCCCCACCGAACTGAAATCAGGCAGCAGCGCCCAAAGCGAAACCCAGGGTTTTATCGAAGAGCAAACTCTGGGTGGCACCACCCGCAACTGGTACGCCAACGAACTCCTGCGCCATGGTGGCCAGTTCTCTTACAAGGACAACGGCGTAGCCAAAACCACCCCGCGCCGGATCAACTGGGTGCAGGGCACCATCATTGATTACAGTTCGGGCTTCACCCAAGGCACCGTGGGTTTCAAAACCCAAATCGCGGCCTACAACGCCATTGCTCTGGACCGCGACGCCAATGACATCGCTGGCGTCAACAACCGCACCCTGGTGCGCAACGATGGCGATGCCATCGGCCAGTGGAGCAAACTGGGCCTGGCTAACCTGCAGGCCCGCGTTTCCAACACCACGCTGACCGCCGGCCGACAGAACTTCAGCAGCCCGACCATCGACGTGATCGGTAACCGCGCACTGCCTTCGAGCTTTCAGGGGGTTGGGTTACACAGCGAAGAGTTCAACAACCTGTCCTTCGACGCCGGCTCCTTTGACCGGGTGTCACCGCGTACAGAACAGAGTCTGAGCAAGTTTCGCAGTGAATACGGTGCCGCCGGGGTCGAAACAGACCGCGCCAGTGTCGCCGGTCTGAACTACCAGCCGTTCAAAAGCCTGAAAACCATGCTGTATGGCACCAACGTTGAAGACTTCTGGAACCAGTACTACTTCGGCGCAGTACACGACATGGGTGACAGCGCCACATTGGCCCTGAACACCAATTTCAACTACTACAAAACCGTCGACACCGGCAGCAAGGCCATGGGGGATATCGATAACGACACCTTCAGCCTGGCAATGGGCCTGACTCATCAGGCGCACACCGTGACCTTCTCCTACCAGCAAGTTATCGGTGACGAGTACTTCGACTATCTGCACGAAACCAACGGTATATGGCTGGCCAACTCCCTGCTTTCGGACTTCAACGGCCCTAACGAGAAGTCCTTCCAGGTGGCCTACAGCATCAACATGGCGCAGTACGGCGTTCCAGGTCTCAAGTTCAACGCCTACCACGCTCGCGGCTGGGACATTAACGGCACCGACTACAAAGGCACCGCGTATGACGTGCGCAACATGGACGATGAAACGCACTCCGAGTACAGCGTCGGCACCTCCTATGCCATACAGAGCGGCCCGCTGAAAGCCACCGCCATTCGCGCAACGTACACCACCCACCGCGGTAGCAAAAACCAGGCCGATGGTGACATCAACGAGTTCCGTATAGTCACCACCATTCCGTTCAACATTCTGTAAACGCTTCACTCAGCACAACAGAGTCAGCGGCTGATTCAAGCAATCACCGCTGACTTTTCGCTGGCTCAACCGATTGGAGAGTGTGGCCATGAAAAGACTTGCCCTGCGCACCGCCCTTGCCGCAACACTGCTCAGCACAGCTGTCGGTGTATCTGCCAAAAACCTGGTGGTCTGCACCGAAGCCAGCCCTGAAGGTTTTGACATCGTTCAGTACACCACCGCCGTGACCGCTGATGCGTCGGCAGAAACCGTGCTCAATCGCCTGGTCGACTTCAAGCCCGGCACCACCGACATTGAACCGGCCCTGGCCGAGCGTTGGGACATCAGCCCCGATGGCCTGGAATACACCTTCTACCTGCGCCCCGACGTGAAGTTTCACACTACCGATTATTTCAAACCGACCCGCCCCCTGAACGCCGACGACGTAGTCTGGAGTTTTCAGCGCCAGCTGGACCCGAATCACCCGTGGCACAACAAATCGCTGGTCGGTTATCCCTACTTTGAAAGCATGGGCTTCAAAGACCTGCTCAAAAGCGTCGAAAAAGTTGACGACATGACCGTCAAGATCACGCTCAACCATGCTGAGTCGCCGTTTCTGCGCGACGTTGCCATGCCGTTCACCTCAATCTACTCCGCCGAGTACGCCGACCAGTTGCTCAAGTCCGGTAAAACCCAGGAACTGAACAGCAAACCTATCGGCACCGGCCCCTTCATTTTTGTGCGTTACAACAAGGATGCTCAGGTTCGTTTCAAGGCCAATCCGGACTACTTCCGTGGCAAGCCACCCAGCGATGTGCTGATCTTTGCCGTGAGCACCGATAGCAACGTGCGCCAGCAAAAACTCAAGGCCAACGAGTGCCAAATCGCGCTGTACCCCAAGCCTGATGACGTCAAAAACATCCGCAAAGACCCCAACCTGAAAGTAGATGAACTGGCCGCCCTGATGACCAGCTACATCGCCCTGAACACCAGCCACAAATACCTGAGCGATGTACGCGTGCGCCAAGCGATCGACATTGCATTCGACAAACAGACTTACCTGAACAGCGTACATGGTGAAGGCAATGCCCTGATTGCGGTCAACCCGTACCCGCCGACCATGCTCGGCTTTAACAAAAACATTCAAAGCCCGCCACGCGATCTGGACAAGGCCCGAGCGCTGCTCAAGGAAGCTGGCGTACCGCAAGGTCAGGTCTTCACCCTCTTCACCCGAAACGGCGGTGGCCCGAGCAACCCCAATCCAATGCTGGGCGCCCAGCTGTTACAGTCCGACCTGGCAAAAATTGGTCTCAAGCTGGATATCCGGGTCATGGAATGGGGTGAAATGCTCAAGCGCGCCAAGGCCGGCGAGCACGATCTGGTCTCGACCGGCTGGGGTGGCGACAACGGCGACCCGGACAACTTCCTGACCCCACTGCTGAGCTGCGAGGCAGCCAAAAACGGCGAAAACTACGCCCGCTGGTGCAACAAAGACTTCGAGGCATTAATCACCAAAGCCCGCGCCATCAGTGAACCCGCCGAGCGGGCAGCACTCTATGAACAGGCACAGGTGATTTTTCATCAAGATCAACCCTGGATTAACGTGACGCACCCCATGCTCTTTACCGCCATGCGCAAAAACGTCGAGGGCTACACCCTAAGCCCGCTGACCAATAACAACTTCGCCACGACCCAGGCCAAGTAGAACAATAAAACACCCGCCAGCGTTCCCCCGAACCCTGGCGGACCTGCCTAACCGGCTGATGAGGTACACCACACGATGTTTAGTTTTATTGCCCGCCGAGTGGGGTTATTGATCCCCACTTTCTTCGGCATCACCTTGCTTACCTTCGCTCTGATTCGCATGATCCCCGGCGATCCGGTCGAAGTCATGATGGGTGAGCGCAGGGTCGATCCTGAGATGCACGCCCAAGCCATGGAGCGCCTGGGCCTGAACAAGCCGCTGTATGAGCAATATTTTGACTACATCGGCAAGCTCGCCCACGGCGACCTCGGCGAATCGTTAAGAACCCGTGAAAGCGTGTGGACCGAATTTACCGCGCTGTTCCCCGCCACCCTTGAACTGTCGATGGCCGCATTGTTGTTCGCCGGCATACTCGGGTTACTGGCTGGGGTGATCGCGGCCTTGAAGCGAGGCTCTCTGTTTGACCACGGGGTGATGGGTATTTCCCTGGCGGGTTATTCGATGCCGATTTTTTGGTGGGGGCTGATCCTGATCATGTTCTTCTCGGTCGGCCTGGGCTGGACCCCGGTTTCCGGACGTATCGACCTGCTGTACGACATTGAGCCAAAAACCGGCTTCATGCTGATCGACACCTTGCTCAGCGATGAACCCGAAGCCTTTTGGGACGCACTGCACCACCTGATTCTGCCTGCCATCGTGCTGGGCACCATTCCTCTGGCCGTGATCGCGCGGATGACCCGTTCATCCATGCTCGAAGTGCTGCGCGAAGACTACATCCGCACCGCCCGCGCCAAAGGTCTGTCCCCTGCCCGCGTGGTATTTGTACACGGCCTGCGCAACGCGCTGATCCCGGTACTGACCGTGGTAGGCCTGCAAGTCGGCACCCTGCTGGCCGGGGCGGTACTGACCGAAACCATCTTCTCGTGGCCCGGCATCGGCAAATGGCTGATCGAAGCCATTGGTGCCCGGGACTATCCTGTGGTGCAAAACGGCATCCTGCTAATCGCCTGCCTGGTGATTCTGGTCAACTTCGTGGTGGATATCCTCTACGGTTTTGCCAACCCACGCATCCGTCACCAGCGCTGAGATCCTGACCATGAGCACACCTACTCCTGCTACTGCCGTGGATCAAAGCCTGCTTTATCCATCGCCCTACAAAGAATTCTGGCACGCCTTCTCTCGCAACAAAGGTGCCGTTGCCGGCCTGATGTTCATGTGCGTGATCGTGTTTTGCGCCTTGTTCGCCCCGTGGGTCGCACCGCACAACCCAAGCGAGCAATACCGCGACTTCCTGCTGACCCCGCCGGTCTGGCTTGAGGGCGGCCAATGGCAATTTCTGCTCGGCACTGACGAACTGGGCCGCGACCTGCTGTCGCGCCTGATTGAAGGCTCACGCCTGTCGTTGCTGATCGGTTTGTCGTCGGTGGTGATTTCGCTGATTCCGGGCGTGATTCTGGGCCTGTTTGCCGGTTTCTTCCCGCGCATCCTGGGCCCCAGCATCATGCGTTTGATGGACATCATGCTCGCCCTGCCATCACTGCTGCTGGCCGTGGCGATTGTCGCCATCCTCGGCCCTGGCCTGATCAACACCGTGATCGCGATTGCCGTGGTGTCGTTGCCGTCGTACGTGCGCCTGACCCGCGCAGCGGTGATGGGCGAACTGAACCGCGACTACGTGACCGCAGCTCGTCTGGCGGGTGCCAGCTTGCCGCGCCTGATGTTCGTCACCGTGCTGCCCAACTGCATGGCGCCGTTGATCGTTCAGGCCACCTTGAGCTTCTCTTCGGCGATTCTCGATGCCGCCGCCCTGGGCTTTCTCGGCCTCGGTGTACAACCGCCAACCCCAGAGTGGGGCACCATGCTGGCCTCGGCCCGCGACTACATCGAACGTGCCTGGTGGGTCGTGAGCCTGCCCGGTTTGACCATTTTGCTCAGCGTGCTGGCAATCAACCTGATGGGCGACGGTCTGCGCGATGCGCTGGACCCGAAACTCAAGAACGCCGCCTGAGGAGATTCCCATGTCACTGTTAGAAATCAAGAATCTCAACGTGCGCTTCGGCGACAAGACCGCCGTGCCGGTGGTCGATGGCCTCGACATCAGCGTCGACAAAGGCGAAGTACTGGCGATCGTTGGCGAGTCGGGCTCGGGTAAATCCGTGACCATGATGGCGCTGATGGGCCTGATCGAGCACCCCGGCATCGTCACCGCCGACGCGCTGAACTTCGACGGCAAAAACATGCTGACTCTCAACGCCCGCCATCGCCGAAAAATCGTTGGCAAAGACATGGCGATGGTCTTTCAAGACCCGATGACCGCGCTGAACCCCAGCTACACCGTAGGTTTCCAGATTGAAGAAGTGCTGCGCCTGCACCTTAAAATGTCGAAAAAAGACGCCCGCAAGCGCGCCATCGAGCTGCTGGAAAAAGTTGAAATCCCCGGCGCTGCCAGCCGCATGGATGCCTACCCGCACCAACTTTCGGGTGGCATGAGCCAGCGTGTTGCGATTGCCATGGCGATAGCCGGCGAGCCCAAGCTGCTGATTGCTGACGAACCAACCACCGCGCTGGATGTGACCATTCAAGCCCAGATCATGGACTTGCTGCTCAACCTGCAACGTGAACAGAACATGGGCCTGGTGCTGATCACCCACGACCTGGCCGTGGTGGCCGAGACCGCCCAGCGTGTGTGCGTGATGTACGCCGGCCAAGCCGTAGAAGTCGGCCAAGTACCGGGGCTGTTCGATGTGCCCGCGCACCCGTACAGCGAGGCCTTGCTGGCGGCGATCCCGGAACACAGCATGGGCGCGGCCCGCCTGGCGACCTTGCCGGGTATCGTGCCGGGCCGTTACGACCGGCCACAAGGTTGCCTGTTGTCGCCGCGCTGCCCCTACGTGCAAGACACTTGTCGTCAACAACGTCCTGCGCTGGTGCCCAAGGCTCACAGCCAGGTGCGCTGCTTCTTCCCCTTGAATCAGGAGGTGGCGTAATGACTGTCGTTCTTACCGCCCGCGACCTAACCCGTCATTACGAAGTGTCCCGTGGCCTGTTCAAGGGCCATGCGCTGGTACGCGCCCTCAACGGCGTGTCGTTTGAGCTTGAAGCCGGCAAAACCCTCGCCGTGGTGGGTGAGTCGGGCTGTGGCAAGTCGACCCTGGCCCGTGCCCTGACCCTGATTGAAGAACCATCATCCGGCTCGTTGAAAATCGCCGGACAAGAAGTGACCGGAGCCAACAAGGCCGAACGCAAACAACTGCGCAAAGACGTGCAGATGGTGTTCCAAAGCCCTTACGCCTCGCTCAACCCGCGGCAGAAAGTCGGCGATCAGCTTGCAGAGCCTTTACTGATCAATACCAAGCTAAGCGCCAGCGAACGTCGCGAAAAAGTTCAGGCCATGATGAAGCAAGTAGGGTTGCGCCCTGAGCACTACCAGCGCTATCCGCACATGTTCTCCGGTGGCCAGCGTCAGCGAATCGCCCTGGCCCGGGCAATGATGCTGCAACCCAAAGTGCTGGTGGCTGACGAGCCTACCTCTGCGCTGGACGTATCGATTCAGGCGCAGGTGCTGAACCTGTTCATGGACTTGCAACAAGAGTTCAACACCGCCTACGTGTTCATCTCGCACAACCTCGCGGTAGTGCGACATGTAGCCGATCAGGTACTGGTTATGTACCTCGGGCGACCGGTTGAAATGGGCCCCAAGGAAGAGATCTACACCCGCCCGCTGCACCCTTACACCCAGGCGCTGTTGTCGGCTACACCGACCATTCACCCGGACCCGAACAAACCGAAAATCAAAATCGTTGGCGAACTGCCCAACCCACTGAACCCGCCGTCAGGCTGCGCCTTCCACAAGCGCTGCCCGTACGCGACTGAGCTGTGCAGCACCGACGAGCCGGCCTTGCGCCTGCTCGACAATCGCCAGGTTGCCTGCCACTTCGCGGAGCAGTTTTTGGGGGCGTAACATCTGGCACCTGTAGCCGCTGCCGCAGGCTGAGATCGAGCCCGAAGGGATCGTGGATTTTGATATCCCGAAGGCCCTTCGGTCCTTATCGCAGCCTGCGGCAGCGGCTACAAGTGTTCTACTGTCAGTTAAGAGTACCGACACCAAGAATACCAAGCCGACCAACTCTTATTCTTTCACGCAGCAAAGACCCACTCCCCCCCCTCTTTGACACCTTGAACGCTGGTGCCATCAGGGAAAGTTAGAACACCCGTCCTCTGATTAAACTTTTCGCCCGAAGGATAAGTGACAACTTGTCCGTCAGGCTCAGTTTTACTACCGTCTGCATGAGTAATAGAGTTATCCGGGTGTGCCACTGAACCATTGGGATAAGTCACAGTACCATCAGGATTTGTTTGACTGCCTGCTGGATGATTCAGCGTTTTTTTTCCTGTTAGCGCATTCAGCGCATAACCCACAACAAAGGGAGCAACAAAACCATCCAAAAACAACCGACTCAACGCGCTGAGGACTGCACCTGTGCTCAGCCCTGGCTTGGTTGGGACTGCCGGCCTCGTTGGTTTCAAGGGCGGTTGGGGCTTTATAACGACAGGCCTTTTAACCGGCGGTTTAACTCTGTATTCGGCCGTTAATATCTCTCGGTTCTGGTCTACCTCAGACACTTCTTCAACGACTGTTTTATCCTGCGAACTTTTAATGATTCCATTCATATAACTTCTCCATCATGCAGGCATCGCAACATCAAATGCCTGGCATTCTATTTAGTGATTATTTCGAGTGAACATCGTGTTCAGCCGTCAATAAAAAATAGAACACCCTCGCCGCTTGCACAACTTCAAACCGGGCTCAATTTAATCACAACAGGAAAAAGAGAAAAAACTTACACTTGCACCGCAAGTACATTGCTAGAAAGACTGATACAAACTGAACCTGCAGGAGCGAGTTTGCTCGCGATGCTTTCAAAAACGCGGCGTTCATCCATCGAACACACGCGCTATCGTTAGCGACCATCGCGAGCAAGCTCGCTCCTACAGAGACCTTTTGCGCTTAAGGCCTGAACCCTTAGTGATGCTCACGCGTAGCGCGGAATTTCACATCGGGCCAGCGCTCTTCCATCAAGGCCAGGTTGACCCGCGTCGGCGCGAGGTAGGTCAAGTGACCGCCGCCGTCGATGGCCAGGTTTTCCACAGCCTTGATCTTGAACTCTTCGAGCTTTTTCTTATCGTCGCAATCAATCCAGCGCGCCGAGTACACAGTAATCGGCTCGTAGGAGCATTCCACTTTGTATTCGCCCTTCAAACGGCTGGCAACTACGTCGAACTGCAGCACACCAACGGCGCCCAGAATGATGTCGTTGCTGCGCTCCGGGAAGAACACCTGGGTGGCGCCCTCTTCGGCCAGTTGCTGCAAGCCCTGACGCAGTTGCTTGGACTTGAGCGGGTCACGCAGACGCACGCGACGGAACAGTTCCGGCGCGAAGTGCGGGATACCGGTAAAGCTCAGGCTCTCGCCTTCGGTGAAGGTGTCACCGATCTGGATCGTGCCGTGGTTGTGCAAACCGATAATGTCGCCTGCAAACGCCTCTTCAAGCTGTTCACGCTCGGAGGAGAAGAAGGTCAGCGCATCGCCGATACGTATGTCTTTGCCAGTACGCGCATGGCGCATTTTCATCCCCTTTTCGTATTTGCCCGAGCAAATACGCATAAAGGCGATGCGGTCGCGGTGTTTAGGGTCCATGTTCGCCTGGATCTTGAACACGAAACCGCTGAATTTCTCTTCAGTCGGCTCAACCGTGCGCTCGTTGGCAACCCGTGGCAACGGCTTCGGCGCCCAGTTCACGACAGCGTCGAGCACATGATCGACACCAAAGTTGCCCAATGCAGTACCGAAGAATACCGGGGTCAGCTGACCATCAAGGAATTCCTGCTGGTTGAATTCATGGCAGGCGCCCTGAACCAGTTCCAGTTGGTCGACGAAACGCTGGTACTCGTCACCCAGGTGGGCACGGGCCTCATCGGAGTCGAGCTTCTCGATGATTTTGACGTCAGTACGCTCGTGACCATGACCGGCGGTGTAGACGATGATGTAGTCATCGGCCAGGTGGTAAACACCCTTGAAGTCACGGTAGCAACCAATCGGCCAGGTGATCGGGGCCGCCTTGATTTTCAGAACAGCTTCGATCTCGTCCAACAGCTCGATCGGGTCGCGAATATCGCGGTCGAGTTTGTTGATAAAGCTCACGATTGGCGTGTCACGCAGACGGCACACGTCCATCAGGGCGATGGTTCGTGGCTCAACGCCTTTACCGCCGTCGAGCACCATCAAGGCCGAGTCCACCGCTGTCAGCGTGCGGTAGGTGTCTTCCGAGAAGTCTTCGTGGCCCGGGGTGTCGAGCAGGTTGATCATGTGATCGCGATACGGGAACTGCATGACCGACGTGGTAATGGAAATACCCCGTTGTTTTTCCATTTCCATCCAGTCGGAGGTGGCATGGCGGTCGGATTTGCGGGATTTCACCGTGCCGGCCACCGCGATTGCCTTGCCCATCAGCAAGAGCTTCTCGGTGATGGTGGTTTTACCGGCATCGGGGTGGGAAATAATGGCGAAAGTGCGGCGTTTCGCGACTTCGGCGGCCTGGTTGGTCATGGGAAATCGCCTGACGATTGATTCAAAAAAGGGCGCGGATTATAGCCCAAAACAGGGGCTTGCAGCCACCGTTGGTACCCTTGATCGGACTTCAAGGGTGGCAATTAGCCGTAAATAATGTGAACCTTTTAGGCAGTGGAGGCGTCCACTCTCCTGATACGACAAACCGTCAGGGGCTGAAATATCAGCAAGTTAGCCTGACGAGGCTGCGTTTATGGCAGGTGATGACAGCGTTTTTCGCTCCCACCTGTTGCTCTTCGCGAACACATGGTCGGCAGCCAGGAATGGCCTTGCCACACGACGATGTATTCGCCGACTGAAAAAAAGGAGTCCGCCCGTGGCTATTCGCTATGGAAAAGGGCTTATAGGATGTGCGACCGCTGTCGCCCTCCTCGCCCTGTTGGTCCACTGGATCGGCATCAGCACTATCGAACACTATCAAGATGATCTGTTGTTCTACCTGCAAGCCCACCTGTACCTCGTACTCGCTTCAATGCTCGCCGCCCTCCTCGTAGGGATCCCTGCTGGCATTTTCCTCAGCCGACCGAACATGGCCGGACGTGCGGAACGCTTCATGCAAGTCTTCAACATCGGCAACACCGTGCCACCGCTCGCCGTACTGGCGATTGCGCTTGGCTTTCTGGGGATCGGTAGCGGCCCTGCCATCTTCGCCCTGTTTCTCGCCTCGTTGCTGCCCATTGTGCGCAACACCTACGAAGGCCTGAAAAACGTTCAGGGTTCACTCAAAGAAGCCGCCGTCGGTATCGGCATGACCCCTCGCCAAGTGCTGTGGCGCGTCGAATTGCCTAACGCAGTACCCATCATCATGGGCGGTGTACGGGTCGCGCTGGCGATCAACGTCGGCACCGCACCTCTGGCGTTCCTGATCGGCGCCAACAGCTTGGGCAGCCTGATTTTCCCTGGCATCGCCCTCAACAATCAGCCGCAATTGATTCTCGGCGCAGCCTGTACCGCGCTGTTGGCATTGCTGCTCGACGGCCTGGTGATACTCATCAGCCGCCGCTGGTTGGAACGCGGCTTGCGACCTGCATAAGGTCTGGCTGAGCAAAGGAATAAGCATGAAAAAAATTAGCTTTTTACTAGGCTGCATCCTGCTGTGCGCAGGAATTGTCCAGGCCGCTGAAAAACCCCTGATCCGCATTGGCGCACGGGTGTTTACCGAACAAACCCTACTGGCCGAAATCACCTCGCAATACCTCAACAGCAAGGGTTACAACGCGAAAGTGACGGGAGGATTGGGCAGCAGCCTGGCCCGCAGCGCCCATGAGTCCGGGCAGTTGGACATGGTCTGGGAATACACCGGCGTGTCACTGGTGGCTTACAACCACGTGACCGAGAAGCTCGACAGCCAACAATCCTACGACCGAGTCAAAGAACTCGATGCAAAAAAAGGGCTGATCTGGCTGCATCCGTCCACGTTCAGCAATACCTACGCCTTGGCGCTGCCGCAAAACGTGGCGCAAGAGTTCCCGGACATCAACAGCATCAGCGACTTGAACAAGGCGCTTCGTGATCCTGCCAATAAGCGTGCGCTGGTGGCACTGGATACCGAATTCGCCAATCGCTCCGATGGTTTGCTGGGCATGGTCAAGCTCTACGACATGAACCTGACCCGCAAAAACATCCGCCAGATGGACGCAGGGTTGGTCTATACCGCCCTGAAGAACGGCCAAGTATTTGCCGGTTTGGTCTACACCACTGACGGTCGCTTGAGTGCCTTCAATCTCAAGCTGCTCAACGACGATATGCACTACTTCCCGGACTACACCGCCGCCCCGGTCGTGAGCAAATCCTATCTCGACGCACACCCGGATCTCGCAGGTCTGCTCAAGCCGCTGGCCGATCTGTTTGATGACGAGACCATGCGCCAGCTTAACGCTCGGGTCGACGTCAACCACGAAAGCCCATCCACGGTGGCTGCAGACTTCCTGCGCCAGCATCCACTGAACTGAACCGAGGAGAAGACATGGAATTTTTAAACGCCTTTTCCCACATGGACTGGACGCTGGTTCTGCACCTGACCTGGCAGCACATCACCCTGGTCGGGATCGCCGTTACCCTCGCCATTGTTGTTGGTGTGCCGCTGGGCGTGCTGATGACTCGCTTTCCGGCACTGGCTGGCCCGCTTCAAGCCAGCGCCACGGTGCTGCTGACCATCCCGTCCATCGCCCTGTTTGGCCTGCTGCTGCCGTTTTACTCCAAATTCGGCCAAGGCCTGGGGCCGATGCCCGCGATCACCGCCGTGTTTCTTTATTCACTGCTGCCGATCATGCGCAACACCTTCCTCGCCCTCACGGGTGTAGAGCCGGGTATTCGTGAAGCCGCTCGCGGCATCGGCATGACCTTTGGCCAGCGCCTGCGCATGGTTGAACTGCCAATCGCGGTGCCGGTGATTCTGGCTGGTGTACGCACCGCCGTGGTCATGAACATTGGTGTAATGACCATCGCCGCCACCATCGGTGCTGGCGGTCTGGGTGTACTTATTCTTGCTGCAATCAGCCGTAGCGACATGTCGATGCTGATCGTCGGCGCGGTACTGGTCAGTATTCTGGCCATCTTCGCTGACCTGCTTCTGCAGTGGTTGCAACGCTCGTTGACTCAAAAAGGATTACTCAAATGATCGAACTTCAAAACCTCAGCAAAACCTTCCAAAGCAACGGCAAAGACGTAAAAGCCGTGGACTCGGTAAACCTGACCGTCAACGAAGGCGAAATCTGCGTGTTCCTCGGGCCTTCGGGTTGCGGCAAAAGCACCACGCTGAAAATGATCAACCGCCTGATCAAGCCGACCTCCGGCAAGATTCTGATCAACGGTGAAGACACCACCGACCTCGACGCCGTGACCCTGCGCCGCAACATCGGTTATGTGATTCAGCAGATCGGCTTGTTCCCGAACATGACCATCGAAGAAAACATCACCATCGTTCCGCGCCTGTTGGGCTGGGACAAACAGAAGTGCCATGACCGTGCGCGCGAACTGATGAGCATGATCAAGCTCGAACCCAAGCAGTACCTGAACCGCTATCCGCGTGAACTGTCGGGGGGCCAGCAACAGCGTATCGGCGTAATCCGCGCCCTGGCGGCTGATGCTCCGCTGCTATTAATGGATGAGCCGTTCGGTGCGGTCGACCCGATCAACCGCGAAATGATCCAGAACGAATTCTTCGAAATGCAGCGGGCACTGAACAAGACCGTAATCATGGTCAGCCACGACATCGACGAAGCGATCAAGCTGGGTGACAAAATCGCGATCTTCCGTGGCGGTAAACTGCTGCAGATGGATCACCCCGACACCCTGCTTGCTCACCCGGCCGACGATTTTGTCAGCAACTTTGTGGGGCAGGACAGCACGCTCAAGCGCCTGCTGCTGGTCAAGGCTGAAGACGCGGCGGATAACGCACCGTCGGTGAGCCCGGAAACGCCAGTGGCCGAAGCCCTGGACCTGATGGACGAACTCGACCGCCGTTACGTCGTCGTCACCTGTGCCGACAACAAAGCCCTGGGCTATGTGCGCCGTCGCGACCTGCACCGTCAGACTGGGACTTGTGGCCAATACCTGCGTGAGTTCACCGCCACGGCGGCTTCCGACGAGCACCTGCGCATCCTGTTGTCGCGCATGTACGAGTTCAACCGTTCGTGGTTGCCAGTCATGGACGCCGAGCGAGTGTTTATGGGTGAAGTGACTCAGGAATCGATCGCGGCGTACCTCAGCTCCGGGCGTTCACGCGGTGCCAAGACCAGCATTGTTTCGCCAGCCGAGACAGCGATCGCCTGATGATTAGCCTGTAGGAGCGAGCTTGCTCGCGATAGCATCAACCCGGTATTTCAAATCGACCGAGTTGCCTGCATCGCGAGCAAGCTCGCTCCTGCAAAACCCCCAAATCCCCTCCTGCGCGAACATCACACCGTCATCAAAGTCAGCTACTTAAATAGCTGAGCCTGAGCCCACGACGAACGTGTACAAAAACGCGACATTTTTTGTTGATCAAAGCGCAAGCAACCCCTAAAGTTCGCGCCGAACATTCATGCTGGAAACGATCCATCCGGCTCAAGTACTGACGACGAGACAGCAAGGTCCATTTACCTTATTTGCTTTCGGCGGACATGCCTTGGGAAGTAGGCGAACCAAAGTGGGGATACGGAGGATGTTCAGTTGCACCCATTTATAGATTACGTTTGCCACTAGGAGTCCCTTAGCATGCCGATTCAGATCGAAGACTATTACGCGCGCGATACCTTCCAAAAAATGAAGGCCTTCGCTGACACCCAGGAAACCCCGTTCGTGGTGATCGACACTGCCATGATCAGCAAGGCTTACGATGACCTGCGTGCAGGCTTCGAGTTCGCCAAGGTGTATTACGCGGTTAAAGCCAACCCGGCCGTCGAAATCATCAACCTGCTGCGCGATAAAGGTTCGAGCTTCGACATCGCTTCGATCTACGAGCTGGACAAAGTGATGGATCAAGGCGTTAGCCCGGATCGCATCAGCTACGGCAACACGATCAAAAAATCCAAAGACATTCGCTATTTCTACGAGAAAGGCGTGCGCCTGTTCTCTACCGACTCCGAAGCCGACCTGCGCAACATCGCCAAGGCCGCGCCGGGCTCGAAAG
>JAZKIA010000078.1:0-39763 GCA_040385125.1 Pseudomonadota bacterium
ACAGCGTTACACGCTGCTGTCAACACCTCATTTCCTGCTTCGATAACCTGAAGCTGGCACCGCCGAAAACAAATCCAACCCATTGATACTCAAGGAGTTTTCCGTTTCGACTACGCCGGAAGTGGGGCGAATTATAGGCCGCTGAGATTCTGGGTCAAGCATTAATCAAAACTATTGCTCAGCACCTCTATATAGATAGTAATACAACCCCTATTGCGCACTATATTGCACATTCCGTATTACTTGAGCATGATGCCTACTCTCTAGACCTCATATCCTGGGCCCACTCCGTAATGACCAAGCTCCCCCACAGCCTCTCATCGACGCTACTCCCCGTCGGCTTGCTGCTTATCGCCATGGCCTCGATACAATCCGGTGCATCGCTGGCAAAAAGCATGTTCCCCATTGTGGGCGCCCAAGGCACGACTGCCCTGCGCCTGATTTTCGCCAGCATCATCATGCTGCTGATACTGCGCCCCTGGAGAGCCAAGCTCACCGCCAAATCCCTAAAGACCGTTATTGTTTACGGGGCAGCACTGGGGGGCATGAATTTCCTCTTCTATATGTCATTGCGCACTGTCCCACTCGGCATTGCCGTTGCCCTGGAGTTCACAGGGCCTTTAGCTGTGGCCATTTATGCATCCCGCAGGCTGGTTGACTTTCTTTGGATCGGCCTGGCCATCACCGGACTTCTGCTGCTTATACCTACCGGGGAAAATCAAGGCATTGATCTGGTAGGGGCCGGTTATGCCCTCGGCGCCGGGGTCTGCTGGGCTCTATATATTCTCTTCGGACAGAAAGCCGGGGCTGACAACGGAGTTCAAACCGCCGCACTGGGCGTAATAATTGCCGCACTGTTTATTGCGCCAATCGGGATTGTTCACGCCGGCGCTACGCTACTAACTCCGAGCTTGATCCCCATCGCCATTGGCGTAGCCATATTGTCGACAGCCCTGCCCTACACCCTGGAGATGATGGCGCTTACACGCATGCCCACCCGAACGTTTGGCACTCTCATGAGCATTGAACCGGCCTTCGGGGCGCTTTCTGGCCTATTGTTCCTGCATGAGGTCTTATCGTTTACCCAATGGATTGCCATCTCTTGCATCATCATGGCCTCCATCGGTGCAACCTTGACGATGCGCAACCACTCAAAACCTGTTATTGCTGACAAATCGCCATCGGTTTGACACAGCTCTGGTAATTGACTCTCATTTAGGCGATGTTTAACCCTTGAAGGAACTACTTGGGCCGATTTCGGAGCAGGATATCCACAGAGTCCACCGAGAGATGATCGATACCCGCATCCCGTAAATCCGACGCATACGCTTAAGGACAGGAATGAAACGAATTTTGGTAGCTTTAGCCGTGCTCGCTGTAACCGGCTGCGCTGCAACCTCCGAAACCGCCGTCAAACATGGCAAGCGAGGCTTGCATATCAATTGCTCTGGATTGTCCTCATCGTGGAACAAATGCTACGCCGAAGCAGTTAAGTCCTGTGGGAAAAAGGGATACCGAGTCGCTGCCAAGTCAGGGGATGGTGCCGAAGAACCAGGGGACTACCTTTTCGGCTTGAACCCAGCCGGCTATACCAGTCGCAGCATGATTGTCATCTGCAAGTAATCAGCTTCCAGAGCCTGCCACGCTGTCGATCGACCCGGCAACGTGGCAAGCACTATCAGGCGGCTATCGAGAACGGTGCAGTTCGCTCCAGCAGCCATTCCAGAGCCACTCCTTGAAGCAGCGGACTCAAACGCTCACGCACCTGTGCGTGGTAAGCATCCAACCACTCGCGCTCTTCCTGCGTCAGCAATGACGATTCGAGACAACGGGTGTCGATCGGGCACAGCGTCAGGGTTTCAAATTTCAAGAAGCTCCCGAACTCCGAGGTTTGCGCTTCACGATTCAACACCAGGTTCTCGATTCGTACCCCCCAGCGACCCGGACGATACGTCCCAGGTTCAATTGAAGTAATCATCCCGGGCTGCATCGCAGTATGCGGCGCAGGGGCAGCCTGGTAGGCAATAGCCTGCGGCCCTTCGTGCACATTCAGAAAGTAGCCTACGCCATGCCCAGTGCCGTGCCCGTAATCAACGCTCTCGGCCCAAATCGGTGCCCTTGCAATCGAATCCAGCAAGGGCGACAAGATCCCTTTGGGGAATTGCGCCCGAGACAAGGCGATCACACCTTTAAGCACACGGGTGCAGTCACGCTTTTGCTCGCTGGTAGGATTACCGACAGGCACCATTCGCGTGATATCGGTTGTCCCTCCCAGATACTGCCCACCGGAGTCGATCAGCAGTAAGCCATCCCCTTCAATAACAGCGTGCTCTTGCTCTGTCGCGTGGTAATGCGGCATTGCGCCATTGGCATTAAAAGCCGCAATAGTGTTGAAGCTCAGAGACACAAACCCGGGCCGACGAGCACGGGCAGCCGTTAAGCGCTCATCAATCGTCAGCTCAGTAATCCGCTCACGACCCAAGGCGGTTTCCAGCCACGCGAAAAACTCGCAAAGCGCAGCACCGTCCTGCTCCATTGCCTGACGGATATGAACCGCGTCATCAAGACTCTTCTGCGACTTCGCCAGCGTCGTCGGATTCAAACCCTCCACCAGCCTCACTTCGGCCTGCAGGTAACTAAGCAGCCCGCACGTCACACGAGCCGGGTCTACCAATAGCCGGGAAGATGCCGGTAATGCCGCCAGAGCTGCATTGATTTGTGTGTAATCACGCAGCTCAACGCCCTCATGCCCAAGCGTTTCTCGCAGTTCGGCACTGACTTTATTCGGGTCCACAAACAGGGTGGCTCGCTCAGACTCAATCAATGCAAACGAAACGAACACTGGATTGAAAGAAACATCCGAGCCGCGCAGGTTAAACAACCAGGCAATGTCATCCAGCGTTGCGATGAAGTGCGCATCGGCGTTGCGTTGCTTGAGCGTTGCACGCAGCTGCTCCAGTTTTTCGACTCGACTCACCGTCGCCTGTGGCGGCAAGTGTTCATAAATCGGTTGCACAGGAAGCGCTGGACGATCCTCCCAAACCTGGCTCAGCAGATCCATGTCTGTACGTAAAACCGCACCGCGCTCTTTGAGCTTGCCTTCCAGCGTGCGAGCCGAGGCCAACGCCAGAACCGCGCCATCCACCGCAACCACTGCCCCTTCAGGTGCCTGCTCTGCCAACCACTCCAGGGGCCCCGGCTGGCCGGGCAACAGCTTGACCAGTTCAATAGTGCTTCCACTGAGTTCCTTGGCGGCCTGCTCCCAGTAGCGGCTATCGGCCCATAGTCCGGCAAACGTTGGTGTCACAATCAATGTGCCGACCGAGCCGTAAAAACCCGACAGCCATTGCCGGCCCTGCCAGTATGCAGGCAAGTACTCCGAAAGATGAGGATCGGCGGAAGGCACCAGCAGCGCTTGGATGCCGCTCTGACTCATCAACGCTCGAGTACGCGCCAAACGCTGCACCACCGCCCCCTGATTCAACGACTGAGTACTCATCCTGTCTCCTGCTAGCCACGGTTAGTTATTCTTATTACTGATAATGGAGCAGCCGCTAGGGCTGGGCAACCGCCCAGAAAGGGACTGGCGCGGATATCGCTGCCTTGATTGCGGTTGCCGCCACATCTATATCCTGCTCGCGGGTGAAACGCCCCAGGCTCAGGCGGATGGTTCGACTTGCCTTATCAGCATCATGCCCCAGCGCAAGCAGCACGTGGGATGGCGCCTTGCTCGCCGAATTGCAAGCCGATGTGGCCGAGTACGCCAGCACAGCACTTAATACAGAACTGTCGAAATGCCCTTCGCCGAACGTCAGGCTTAACGTATGGGGAATTCGTTGCGTTGGACAGCCATTACACTGCAGGCCCGCCACATCGCTCAGTTGTTCAAGCAAGCGCTGACGCAAGCCATTGATGTGAGCCAGCTCCTGGGTAAATGACTGGCTGGCCAAGGCAAAAGCAGCGCCCATACCTGCAATCTGGTGAGTCGCCAAGGTACCGGAGCGCAAACCTGCCTCATGCCCGCCGCCATGAATCTGAGCCAGCACGCGATCCTGCGCACGCGACCCCACATACAAGGCGCCAATCCCTTTGGGGCCGTAAAGCTTGTGACCTGAAAACGACATCAAGTCCACTGCCAACTGCCCCAGATCAATGGCAACTTTGCCGGCGCCTTGTGCCGCATCAACATGGAACAACGCACCGTGATCGCGAACCCGCTGGCCTATGCCTGCAATATCATTCAGCGTCCCCAGCTCATTGTTGACCAGCATCAGCGACACCAGCAGCGTGTCGTCACGTAGCGCAGCACTGACTTTTTCTGCACTGATCAGACCGTTGGCATCGGGTGCCAGATACGTCACCTCAAAACCTGACTGCTGCAAGAATCGCGCAGTATCCAGCACCGCCTTGTGCTCGATCTGGCTGGTGATGATATGCCCACGCGTTTGACCACGGGCCTGGGCAACGCCCTTTAATGCGAGGTTATTCGACTCGGTCGCACCCGAGGTCCAGATAATCTGCTCTGGCCGGGCATTGATCAGCTGTGCAACTTGCTCACGGGCCAGCTCTACCGTCTGCCGCGCTTCTTGACCGAACACGTGAGAACCTGAGGCCGGATTGCCAAAATTGCCTTCGAAGCCCAGGCAATCGACCATCACCTGAATGACGCGAGCGTCCACCGGCGTGGTAGCGGCGTAATCGAAATAAAGAGGTCGTTTGTTCATTGTACAAACCTACTGAGCGCATTCCGGAATCAGGCAGTGCTTGATATCAGAAAAGTGAAGCCACGTTGAATGGTGGCCATTAGAACCCGATTGCGCGGGACGAAAAAGGTACTGCGACATTAAAAGACGTAGGAGCATTCCCAAATTCAGGCCTTCTACCTGTCATGACCTTCATATCCTTATAAAGCGCTAAAAGCAGGTCATAGCGCAAGTCTGATATGCAATAAGGATATATAAATATGGAATTACGCCTACTTTAGGAATAAACAAACTTCCCCTACACAGCAGATCTCTACTTTTATTTTGTGGGCGGAAACCACGAAATCCTGTCAGTGAACACGTGCCAGCCTGAAGCCAGCTACCAACTGTAAAAGGCCTGTCGCCGCTGTTGACTGATATCGGTAAGATAACGCCCTTCTTGCGCACCAGCGCTGTACGTCCCGCCGAATTAAGTCGAGCCTATGCCTTTTGAACTCAGCGTTGATTTGACCACCCTCGCCATTCTGGCTGTTGTTGCTTTCATTGCCGGATTTATCGATGCCGTTGCCGGCGGTGGTGGCCTGCTCACCACCCCCGCTCTGCTCACCGCAGGCTTGCCTCCGCACCTGGTGCTGGGCACCAACAAGCTCAGCGCGACCTTTGGCTCGGCCACCGCCAGCTTTACCTTTTACCGACGCAAGCTGTTCCACCCCCGCGAGTGGAAGCTGGCGATTTTCGGCACTCTCGCAGGCGCCCTGATCGGTGCTGTCGTTGCCCACTACATGCCCGCCGAATGGCTCAACAAGATGCTGCCGGTGATTGTCTTTGCCTGCGGTCTGTACCTGTTGTTTGGCGGCACCCCCAAAACCCCGGTCGACAACGATGCGCCAATCAAAAAGAAATGGCAGTTGCCACAAGGCTTGAGTCTTGGGTTTTATGATGGCGTGGCCGGCCCGGGCACGGGAGCGTTCTGGACCGTCAGCAGCATGCTGATGTACCCGATCGATCTGGTGAAGGCCAGCGGCGTGGCGCGCAGCATGAACTTCGTCAGCAACAGTGCGGCGCTGTCGGTGTTCATCCTCTCGGGGCACGTGGACTGGGTAATCGGCCTGACCATGGGCCTGGCGGTGATGGTTGGCGCATTCTTTGGTGCCCGCAGCGCAATCAGCGGCGGGGCCAAGTTTATTCGCCCGGTATTTATCACCGTGGTCTTGGGGTTGACCGTGCGCCTAGCCTGGCAGCACTGGTTCGGCATGGCCTAAGCGACGCGCCACATAAAGGTCGATGAGATAACGCGCGATAGAGCGCGACGCTGGTAACGGCGGCAAGTTGTGCACACTGAACCACTGCGCATCTTCTATCTCATCGGCTTGGGGCACAATTTCGCCCCCAGCATACTCAGCATGAAAACCCAGCATCATGGAGTGCGGGAACGGCCAGCATTGGCTGCCCATGTACTGGATATTCTTGACCTCTACCTGTACTTCCTCGCGCACCTCGCGAATCAGGCAATCCTCGGCCGACTCTCCCGGCTCTGCGAATCCCGCCAGCGTGCTGTACACCCCAGGCACAAATCGCGGTGAACGGGCCAACAACACTTCATCACCGCGGGTGATCAATACAATCATACTCGGCGAAATACGCGGATAATTGCGCAAGTCGCAAGCCCCGCAGTACATGGCACGCTCCCTTGGCACTTGGGTCATCACCAGCCCGCAACTGCCGCAAAAACGATGCTCTCGCGCCCACGTACCAATTTGCGCGGCATAACCGAGCACCTTGTACAGGATGTGATCGCCTTCCAGCATAAAGGCCCGTAAACCCTGCCAGCGGCAACCTTCAACCTGTGCCGCGCCATTGAGCTCCAGCAGATACACCGGCTCGCCATCCAGGTGCCCGATGCCATGTTCCGCCAGCACTGGCAGATCCTGACGCTTTAGCCATTCCCGAGGAAACAGCGGGCCATTGTCGTCGAGCAAAAAACCGTCCGGGCCACGTGCCACGGCCCAGCCGCCGGGTAGCTCTGTGTCCAGTACTGCCGTGGTCCAACGCAGTGTCATGCAACGATCCTTGATCCGTTTAAAGAGAAAGCATCAATCCAGAAATTCTGGCTTTTGCTTGGTCATGTGCGCCGTCATCGCCAATCGCAAGTCGCTGGACTGCAGCATGGCCGCGTTCCACGTTGCCACATATTCCAAGCCATCGTCGACCCGATGATCGCGCATATAGCTGATCATCTGCTTGGTTCCTGCGATGGCAATCGGCGACTTGCTGGCGATTTCATGGGCGATCGCCATGACACCTTCGAGCAATGCTTCTTTATCACTGTAGACCCGATTAACCAGACCGATTGCGAGCGCCTCATCAGCCGCTACCATGCGCCCGGTATAGGCCAGCTCGCGGAGCATGCCGTCACCGATGATGCGTGGCAGACGTTGGAGTGTGCCCACATCTGCCGCCATGCCCATATCGATCTCCTTGATTGAGAACTGCGCATCCTCAGCGGCGTAGCGCATATCGCAGGCAGCGATCAGATCAATCGCACCGCCCAGGCAATAACCTTGAACTGCCGCCAAAACCGGCTTGGCACACTGATCCACGGCATTGAACGAGGCCTGCATTTGCAGGATCTTGCGCCGCAGCAGACGGGCGTTACGCCCCACGTCCTTGCCCATTTCATTGGCCACCGAGGCCAACAGCATCAGATCAATACCCGCCGAGAAGTGTTTGCCCGCACCGCTGAGCACGACCACTCGCACGGCATCGGTCTCATCGGCCCACTGGAAGATCTCAACAATTTCGCTCCAGAACGCCGCATTCATCGCATTGACCTTCTCAGGTCGATTGATCTGCACGTGGGCGATATTGCCTTTTAACTCAACCTGAAAAGCCTGGTAGTCGGACATGAGCTGAATCCTTTATGGGCGCTGTCGCCGGTCAATAGGCCGCGGACTATAACAAGCCCTATCGGGCTCAGGCAGGCCGCACTTACGCCAAAAACCGGACAAAATGACTTGCCAAAACAGCCTTCAGCGTTGCGCAACAAAACGCTCAAGCACCTGCGCAACACCGTCTTCAACGTTGCTGGCGGTCACTTGCATCGCTTGCTCACGGACCTGCGGACCGGCGTTGCCCATGGCAATCGACAGCCCGGCACGCTTGAACATCGCTGGGTCATTGCCGCCATCACCGATGGCAGCCGTACGCGCCAGCGGCACGTCCAAAAGCTCTGCCAGAGTGGCCAAGGCATCGCCCTTGTTGGCGCGAATCGAGGTAATGTCCAGATAACAGGCTTGCGAACGACTGGCCAAGGCCAGCCCGCTCAACACCGGCTGCAAGCGCTGTTCAAGATCCACTAGCAGCGGCGCATTGGCGCTGGCGGCAACAATTTTATGCACCCCATGCAAATAGGGTTCAAAGCTTGTCACCACACGTGGCGCATAGCCCAGGCCGCGTTGCTCCTGCCCCACCATCTCCCCATCCGGGTCGCGTACCAGCCATTGCTTATCAACAAACAGCCAGACCTCAACCTCATGCTCGGCCAACACAGACAATGTCTTTTGCACCGCTTCGCCGGGCAAAACATGCGATTGCAGATAACTGCCATCAGGGTTGACCAAAATCGCACCATTGAAACCGGCAATCGGCAGTTCAATACCTAACTGCCCGGCCTGCTCACGCATGGCTCTGGGCGGTCTGCCGCTGGCCAGGGTGAAATGAATACCGGCCGCTTGCAACGCTTTGACTGCTGCCAGATTTCGAGGGCTGATGCTGTGATCGGGTAAAAGCAAGGTGCCATCCATGTCACACAGCACCAGTTGAATGGTGTCTTGCTTCACATCACTTATCCTATTTTGAGCCAGGCCCGACCATCGCGAGCCAACAGATCTTTGGCTGCCTCAGGACCATCGTCCCCGGCCTTGTAAGGCTGCACATCTCCGTGCTCGCGCCAGGCATCCAGAAAAGGTTGCACACCGCGCCAGCCGTTTTCAATATTGTCCGCACGCTGAAACAAGGTTTGATCGCCAGTCAGGCAATCGTAAATCAACGTCTCGTAGCCCGTGGAAGGCTGCATTTCGAAGAAGTCCTTATAGGCAAAGCCCAACTCGACATTAGCCATGTTCAGCCCCGGCCCAGGGCGCTTGGCCTGAAGGTCGAACCACATGCCTTCGTTGGGCTGGATCTGGATGCGCAAATAGTTGGGCTGCAGCCGCTCGACTTCAGTGTCGCGGAACTGCGCGTAGGGTGCAGGCTTAAAACAGATCGCAATTTCAGTGTCGCGGGCACTCATGCGCTTGCCGGTGCGCAGATAAAATGGCACTCCGACCCAGCGCCAGTTATCGATCATCACCTTGAGCGCAACAAAAGTCTCAGTGGTGCTATCGGCGGCCACGTTGTTCTCGTCGCGATAACCCACGACCGGCTTGCCACCGGACTCACCCTGGGTGTACTGCCCACGGACCGAGTTTTTCAGCGCATCGTCCTTCGACCACGGGCGAATCGCACCAATCACCTTGGCCTTTTCGCCGCGCACAGCATCAGCACCAAACGCCGCGGGCGGCTCCATCGCCACCATCGCCAGCAACTGGAACAAATGGTTGGGCAACATGTCGCGCAACGCACCGGTGTGCTCGTAAAAACTGCCACGTGTCTCGACCCCAACGGTTTCAGCCGCGGTAATCTGCACATGGTCAATGTAATGATTGTTCCAGAAAGCCTCGAAAAGCCCATTGGAGAAACGGCTGACCAAAATGTTCTGGACGGTCTCCTTGCCCAGGTAATGGTCAATCCGGTAGATCTGCTTCTCGCTCATAACCGTCAGCAGGCAAGCATTCAGCGCTTGCGCGGTCTGCACGTCAGAGCCAAAAGGTTTTTCAATGACTACCCGGCGAAACGCATCCGGGGTTTCTTTGAGCAACCCGCTGGCACCCAACCGCTGCACCACTTCGCTAAAAAAGCGCGGGGCAGTGGCCAGGTAGAACACCGCATTGCCGGTGCCGCTGGCGATGATTTTCTGTTCCAGCGCCGCATAGGTGCTGTCATCCAGAAAATCACCCTGCACATAGCTGATGTTCTTCGCCAGCGAGGCCCATAAATCGGCATTCAGGCCCTCGCCGTCGGGATGATCCACTTTGCTGGCGGCTTCAGTGCGAATGAAGTCCTCCAGCTTTTTGGCAAAGCCCTCATCGCTGATCGCATTGTGGTCGACGCCCACAATGCGCAGGCCATCGTCCAGCAAACCGTCGCGACTCAAGTTGTACAGCGCCGGCATCAGCAAGCGCTTGACCAGATCACCGTGGGCCCCAAACAGAAACAGCGTGGTGGGCGGTGCAGGCTTGACGTCAGGTTTGCTGGACAGTTCGGTCATTTTTTAGGCGTCTCCACATGGCCGCCGAAACCAAAGCGCATGGCCGACAACAATTTGTCGCCATAGAGGCTTTGCTGACGTGAACTGTAGCGTGCAAACAAGGCGCTCGACAGTACCGGTACCGGTGTCGACTGCTCCATGGCCGCTTCGATGGTCCAGCGACCTTCACCACTGTCCGCCACGGCGCCCGAGTAGCCGTCCAACGGAGCGTCGGTAGCCAGTGCGTCTGCGGTCAAGTCCAGCAACCAGGACGACACTACGCTGCCACGGCGCCATACTTCGGCGATATCACCCAGATTCAGATCAAAACGCTGATCTTCCGGCAGATTTTCGGAGGTCTTCATCTTCATCAGGTTGAAGCCTTCGGCGTAGGCTTGCATCAAGCCGTACTCGATACCGTTGTGCACCATCTTGACGAAATGACCTGCACCCGCTGGGCCTGCGTGGATGTAGCCGCGCTCAGCGCGATCATCGTCAGACACCCGATCCTTGGTACGAGGAATATCGCCCATGCCCGGTGCCAGCGTCGCGAACAACGGGTCAAGGTGCTTAACCACCTCGGTATCACCGCCGATCATCATGCAGTAACCGCGCTCCAGGCCCCACACACCACCCGAGGTGCCAACGTCGACATAATGCAGGCCCTTTTCAGCCAGCGACTGCGAACGACGAATGTCGTCTTTGTAAAAGGTGTTACCACCGTCGATGATGATGTCATCGGCGTCGAGCAGTTGGCTCAGGGTCTCGATAGTGTCTTCGGTCGGCGCACCGGACGGCAGCATGACCCATACTGCACGAGGCTTTTCCAGACCAGCAACCAGCGCGGCCAAGTCCGCAACGCCAGTGGCGCCTTCCTGTTCGAGGGCGCTGACAAAGTCGGTATTGCGGTCAAAAACCACGGTTGTATGCCCATTGAGCATCAGACGCCGCGCGATATTCCCGCCCATACGGCCCAATCCAATAATTCCCAACTGCATGTACTGTTGCTCCCAACGACAAATAAATAGGTGTACAACACCTTAGTGCAGCATTGCTTAAGGTGCCCGGCTCAGGATTGATCCTGGCGCATGGCGCATAGTTTCGCACAAGCTGCTACCCAGATTCCCGATTCAATACACTCAACAGACGGACGCGGGCCCTAATCGCATAAAAAACATAGCACCTCGCTTCATCTGCAAGCCACGCCAGGCCTGCTCTCGCTGTACAACCCTGACAAAGTTTTCACATCACATTAGTCATACTTAAGCAATTTTCGGCTGCTCACTATTGAAGCAGCCCTCACGTGTTGTGCCGGGCTTTTCGGCACCCACAATTCATGTGGTTATCAGCTGGAGCGCTGTATGGGGATGTTTAAACGCAGTAACACATCTGCGAAAGGTTTCGATTGGGCAGGCTTCGGCTGGCTGTTCCTGTTCTTTTGGTATTTTTCAGGCATCACCCAACTGCTGATACAGCTCACCGGCACCTCCGGTTTTGCAGGTTTTCGCCAAGCCTTTGTGATGAGCGCCGTCTGGCTCGCCCCTATGCTGTTGTTCCCTGCGCGTACCCGTTTGTGGGCAGCGATCATTGGCGTGGTGTTGTGGGCATGCTCCATGGCCAGCCTCGGTTACTTCTTTATTTACCAGCAAGAGTTCTCGCAAAGCGTCATCTTCATCATGTTCGAATCGAACATCTCTGAAGCTGGCGAGTACATGACCCAGTACTTTGCCTGGTGGATGGTGCTGGCATTCCTTGCACATACCGCCTTTGCGGTCTTCCTCTGGACTCGTCTGCGCCCGGTGTACCTGCCCCGCCCGCAAGCTTGGGCCGCAGCGATCGCCATCCTGGTGGCCGTGGTTGGTTACCCACTGATCAAGCAGACCCTCAAGCACGACACCTTCGCCGCAGCGCTGGAAAGTTTCGAAACCCGTGTTGAACCCGCAGTGCCATGGCAGATGGTGGTAGCTTATCGTCGTTATCTGCAGCAGTTGGACAACATGCAAGGCATGCTCGCCAGTGCCAGCAAAATCCCGCCCCTGACTAACCTCAAGGACAGCGAAGCCGGCAAGCCCGCCACATTGGTATTGGTCATTGGTGAATCGACCAACCGTCAGCGCATGAGCCTCTACGGTTATCCGCGAGCGACAACGCCCAACCTCGACAAATTGCGCGATCAACTGGCGATTTTCGACAACGTTGTGACGCCGCGCCCTTACACCATTGAAGCGCTGCAACAAGTGTTGACGTTTGCCGACGAAGACAACCCTGATCTATACCTCAGCACTCCGTCGCTGGTCAGCGTGATGAAGCAAGCCGGTTACAAAACCTTCTGGGTAACCAACCAGCAGACCATGACCAAACGCAACACCATGCTCACCACCTTCTCCGAGCAGGCTGACGAGCAGGTCTACCTCAACAACAACCGCAACCAGAACGCCCGCCAATATGACGGTGACGTACTGCAACCGTTCAACAAAATTCTGGCCGACAGCGCCCCACGCAAGCTGATCGTGATTCACCTGCTCGGCACTCACATGAGCTATCAGTACCGTTACCCGCCGACCTTCGACAAATTCACCGATCGTGTCGGCGCGCCTGCAGGCTTGAGCGATGACCAGATCCCGACCTACAACAGCTACGACAATGCCGTGCTGTACAACGATTTCGTGGTATCGAGCCTGATCAAGGACTTTGCCAAGACAGACCCCAATGGCTTCCTGCTGTACCTCTCCGACCATGGCGAAGATGTGTTCGACTCTGTTGGCCACGCCACCTTGGGCCGTAACGAATCCAAGCCGACAGCACCGATGTACACCATTCCGTTCATCGCCTGGGCCTCACCCAAGTGGCGTGAAGGTCATGCGTGGGATTTCGCCAACGACCTTGGCCGGCCTTACAGCAGCTCACAGTTCATTCACACCTGGGCTGACCTGGCCGGCTTGAGCGCTGACGAACTGGACGATAAAAAGAGCCTGGTCAGCAATCAATTCGTCGCCCGCCCACAACTGATTGGCAACCCTTATGAGCGCTCGCAAAAGCCCTTGATTGACTTCAGTCTGATCAAACCCAAACCCCCGGCCCAGGGGAATTTGGCCACACAGTAAAACACCGACGGGGCGCCAATAGCGCCCCGTCGCTATTAAACGCAACACCCATCAAAAACAATAATCATTCGTAATTACCTTAATTCCCCTTCTTATCATTCGTTTGAAGCAAAGGACACTTCATAACAATGACCAAGGAGGCGGCTGCTATGTTCGCGCCAATTACCCGTTCCATGACGTTAACCTTCGGCCTCATCAGCAGTGCCATCAGCCCTCAACTGCTGGCGGACACCGAGGCCAGGGATGACACCGAACAAAACACCTCTACGCTGGAACTCGGTAGCACCCGTGTAACGGCCCAGGGGCTAGGCAGCACGACAGAAAACACCGGTTCCTACACCACCGGATCGACCAGTACTGCGACCAAACTCAACCTGAGTATCCGCGACACCCCACAGTCGATTTCTGTCGTCACCCGCCAAGAGATGGACGACTTCAATCTCAACACCCTGACTGAGGCAATGCGCCATACCACTGGCGTGGTGGTGCAACACAACGACTCGGACCGGGTCAGCTACTCGTCTCGCGGCTATAGCATCAGCAACTTCCAGATTGACGGCATGCTCAATACCTTCAGCTTCATGAAGACAGATGCCGACACCATCATCTACGACCGTATTGAAGTGGTACGTGGCGCTACCGGCCTGACCACCGGCGCGGGCGATCCGTCGGCCACCATCAATATGATCCGCAAGCGCCCGACACGCGAGTTGGCGGCCAAAGTCGGGGTCAGCGGGGGCAGCTACGACGACTATTACAGCTTCGTGGATGTGGGCGGGCCACTGGCCTTTGACGGGCGCCTGCGGGGCCGCACCGTGCTCGCGTACCGCGACAGCAAGTCGTTCCGTGATAATTACGCACTCAAACGCGAAGTGGCCTACGGAATACTGGAAGCCGACCTGACAGACGACACCACCGTGGCGGTAGGCTACGACTATCAGGACAAGCAGGTGCAGGGCTCCTCATGGGGCACCACACCTTACTGGACTGGCACGGGCAACAAAGCCAACTTCGGTCGATCAACCAACATGGCCACCTCCTGGAGTTCGTGGCCGATGAAAGACAAGACTGCGTTTGCCACCCTCGACCAGCGCCTGTTTAACGACTGGCGGCTTAAAGCGGCGTATACCCACCGTACCAGTGATGCCGAAGGCCGAGTATATTTCGCCGGGGGCGGCTTCCCGAATGCTGATGGCACCGGACTGTCCGCCTTTAGCAGCCATTTCACCGGCGAAGAAAAAATGACCGCGGTTGACGTCAATCTTTCAGGAACCTACCCGCTCCTGGGGCGTGATCACGATCTGATGGTGGGTTACGGCGAAGCAAAAAATGACAACACCTCACCTCTGCTGGTTGATCTGAACCCGGATGATTATGGAACCATCCCGGACTGGCGTGACTTGAGCGGTATTCCCGAGTACCAGGACAGGGACACCGGCATTCAGGGCACCCACGATGTCATCAAGCAAAAGTCGGGCTACCTGGCCACGCGCTTTAATTTGACCGATGCCTGGCACGCCGTGCTCGGCACCCGCTATGGCAGCTGGAAAAGCTCTAACTCCAGCACTGCGTTCAGCGAAGTCGACACAAGCCTCGTTTACGCCAAAGCCACCCAGCAGCACAACGACATGCTCACCCCCTATGCCGGCTTGCTGTATGACTTCACTGAAGAGTTAACGGCCTACGTCAGCTACACCGACATTTTCAAACCTTCCAACAACAAGGACGTCAGCGGTTCGTATCTTGAACCGGTGGTGGGCAGCAACTATGAAGCAGGGCTCAAGGGCAGCTTTCTTGAAGAGCGTCTAAACCTGTCGAGTGCCGTGTTCTGGAGCAAGCAGGATAACGTCCCGGAAATCGACGCCTCGGCACCACGCGGTCCAAACGGCGAGGAATATTACACCTCGGGTGGCAAGGGCAATAAGGTCAAGGGGTTTGAAGTTGAGCTGGCCGGCGAAGTCATGCGCGACTGGAACGTGATGGCGGGCTACACCTACACACACTCACGCAACGCCGAAGGCAAGCGCATGAATACCGCGACGCCGCTGAACCTGGTCAAGCTCACCACGAGCTACCGCCTGCCCGGTCAATGGCATGCCATGACCGTGGGGGCAGCGGTCAACTGGCAAAGCGATATTTACCGTGCAGCCAATCGCCCAACCGGCGCGAAAAATGACAAAGGCAACCCGATCACCTTCAAGGAAGACATTACCCAGAAATCCTACACACTTGTCGACCTGATGACCCGCTACGAATTCGACAAGCACCTGTCGGCCACATTAAACGTCAAGAACGTGCTGGATCAGAAGTACTACGAAAACGTCGGTTTCTATAACGGCGTGTTCTGGGGCGATCCACGGACTGTCAGCCTGGGTCTGGAATGGGTGCTGTAAAAACGCATCGTTAACTGTGGGAGCATAAAGTAGTAGCTGTCGAGCTCCGTGAGGCTGCGATCGGCGGCGCAGCCGTCGTAAAACCAGCCTTTGCGGTGTTTTGAAGAAAAGATCGCAGCCGTCGCTCCTCGGCTCCTACAGGCTTAGGGATCAACCGCCTTCATCAGTTCGGCGAGTTGCGACACAAGGCTGTGAGCGCTTACGTATATCAGCACATGGCGAAACTGGGTATTGTCCTTGCGGAACTGCGCCTCGCCCATAACCGGTCCACCAACTATTGTGCGGTTGATCAGTAACAAATCAAAATCATGAGCTGGCGCATCACTCAACCCACTCAGGGCTTCTTGACTGTACAGCGGCGCAATCCGGTAATAGCCCAACGCGTTAAGCGCCCGCTCTACTTTTAGAGCCTGATCAGGCCCCGCGTCGGCAACTACTATTCGTAATGATTTCGTTGGCATTTTGGTGAACCATCGTCAAAAGCATTTCGCTAGACACTTCGAACGGAACCACTCCAGCACGACAACACACACCTGTATCAGATAGGTGCACACCCTGACATTTCAAGGCTGCGCCTGTCTCGCCATAACGCTCACTCGTTGGCGTAACGCTCCAGCGCATCGCCAAGCTGCTCCATCCTGCTGTGCAGTGCATCGACACAGGACGTCACAAGCTGCAGGTCTCCTGCCCTGCAGGCAACTTCCAATCGCTCGCAACACTCGACCAGTTTGGTCGATTGCACAAGCATGGCCCCGCCTTTAACGCCATGCGCCAGCGCAGCCAAACCTTGATAATCATCGTTAACAAACAGCTCAACCAAACGCACAAGATCCTGGCTGTTACTGTTGCTCATCTCAGCCAACAGCTTATGTATCAACGCCTCATCACCCTGGCTCAACTGCTTGAGGTAGGTCATGTCAATCTCACCAGCCTCCCCCGAAGGTCCATCGATATCCGCTGCACTCAGCGTTTCGGGCACAAACGACGCCAAACAGACGCTCAAATCCTTCAAACTGATGGGCTTGAACAAGCACTGATTCATCCCCGCCTGCCGGCAACGCTCGGCTTCGTCAGGCTGAGCATTGGCGGTAAAACCAAAAATCAGGCACGGGGTCAGTGCCAACGATTTTTCCTCTGCCCGCACAGCCCGCGCCAATTTATAGCCGTTCATGACCGGCATACTGCAATCGGTGATGATTAGATCAAACTCCCCTGTGCGCCATGCTGTCAGGCCCAGCGCACCATTTTCAGCATCCGTCACGCGGTGCCCCAGATAACTCAGTTGCTGAGCCAACAACATCCGGTTTGCCGGGTAATCATCCACCACCAGAATATTCAGCGAGCGGATCTGCACCGCCTCTTCCTGTTCAGCAGGCACCTGCGTTTCTTCAGGGTCAAGTCGCGGGACCTCCAACGTGACCTCGACCTGAGTGCCCACTCCCAGCTTACTGCTGAGCTGCAACTGACCACCCATCATCTCGCAGAGCGAAGTACAGATCATCAAGCCTAGACCTGAACCGCTGCGCACCGACTGCGTGTTGTTGCTGGCCTGAACAAACGGACTGAAAATACGCAGTTGATCCTCGTCAGAGATCCCTATCCCCGTGTCCTCTACCCGCAAACAGATCGACACATGTTGCGCATCATGGCCTGGAGCCATCCTCAATATCAGCCGGACTTCACCCTGATCCGTGAATTTGATGGCATTACTTAACATATTGGACAGAATTTGTTTGAAGCGCATCGGATCAATCAGGACATCCGTTTCAGCCGCTGCCGAACTCAGGTCACACACCAGATCCAGACGCTTCTGACGCGCCAAACCACCAAACATACGCGCAACGGCGTCGACCAGTGCCTGAACATTACAACGTTTTGGACTCAATGACAGATGACCAGACTCAATGCGCGCGACGTCCAAAATATCGCCAATCAACTCAAGTAACTCGTGGGCAGAGCCCGACGCCACTTCAATTGCAAAACGATCCATAACGCCCTGATCGGCTTTTTTCATCGCCAACTCGAGCATGCCAATCACTGCGTTCATGGGTGTCCGAATCTCGTGACTCATGGTCGCCAGGAACGTGGTTTTCGCCCGGTTCGCCTCATCCGCGCGTTGTTTGGCAACTTGCAGTTGTTCCAAAAAGTGCTGACGCTTGGCGATTGCCCGTCGCAAGTAGGCAATCCACCCCATTGCCACCAAGAGCAAGATCGCAGCAATAGCGAACCCCTGAATAATCGAGGCCCGATTACGCACCCAATAACTCTCACCTTCGACCGTGTCACTGCGCCAGCGATTGATCAGCTCACCCGTTTCTTCCGGGGTAATGCTCAGCAGCGCCTTGTCCAGAATCGCGTTCAACTCAGGGTTCTTGCGATGGGTGGCAAAGCCAATCTGTGCGGGATGTGCGCCCACCGTACTAGTGATTCGCAACTGTTCATCAAAGTGTTGTGCAATCAGATAACGCGTACTCATTAGCGGACTGATTGCACCCTCGGCCACACCCTCGGCCACCATGGTCATGGCGTCAAACGCATTATCGGCACCCAGCACTTTGATATGCGGATAGTTCTGCCGCACAAAGTCATCCAGAACATTGCCGTGCACCATTGCCACGCGCTTGCCCACCATTTCATCCAGCGTGGAGGGACTTCCAGGATCGGTACGCGTCACAAGCACAAAAGGGCTGGTGACATAAGGCCGGGTGGCTTGCAGTTGGTTGCTCGGATCCAAGCCGGGCGTGAAGGCTCCCAGCAGATCAGCTTTGCCTGTGCTCACCATCTGCGTCAGCTCAGCGACTGAATCACCCCGTACTGCTTCGAACTCAATCCCTGTACGCGCACTGATATTGGATAGAACATCGGCAATTAAGCCTTTGAACGTGCCCTGCTCGTCAAAAAACGCAAACGGTAGAAACTGGCCGTTAACCGCCACTTTCAGACGCGGGTGCTCCGCCAACCAGAGCTGCTCACTGGCGCTAAAGTGAAAATGCCACGCGTTATTGGTTTGCGGCTCTTCGGAACTCCAGCGACGCAAAATCGTCATGCGCTCACTGGGCGGAATGACCGACAGTGAAGCATTCACAATGCGCAGCAATCTGGGGTCATCGCGCCGCAGTGCAAAAGAAAAGGGATTGGCCTCCAGCCGTGAAAACTCCGCCAACTGCACATTGTTCAGGTAGTTCTTTTTAATCAGGTAACGGGCACTGATAAAGTCCCCGAGATAGACATCAGCCTGGCCAAACGCCACAGCCCCGATCGCCGTCAGGGTTGAGGGATACAGTTGCAAGGTGGCCTTGGGGTAGAAGCGCTTGACCGTTTTCGGCGGCAAGTAGTGATCGAGCATCGCTACGCGCTGTCCTGCCAGATCAATCGGCAGCGCCTCCTGCCCAATGCGCGTCACCAGCGTCGGGGAGTCGTCTGCGTAGGGGAGCGTCAGTATCAGCTCGGGGTCATAAGCCTCAAAACCATTGGCACTGCTCAGCAAATCCAGTTCGCCGCGCTTGAGCGCCTCCATCGCCAGGGGGCGGGTCGGGTAACACCTGACCTCGATGGTGACGTGCAGCAACTCCGAGAGCAACGCCGCATAGTCCGCGGTCAAGCCTTCAAAGTCCCGACCATTGGCGGTCAAGTCAAAAGGAGGGTAATCCGGTGCAGAAACACCCAAGCGGACAATTCGCTTTTCCTTGAGCCATTGCCTATCGGATGGCGCAAGGTCCACGCTATAGCCTTCAACGTTTGATCGCCCTAACAATTGCAGCGTCTGTGCCGCCAGGGTCGAGTCGGCAACTGCATATTGCAGCCCCAACAGAAGTAACAGCCCTGCGAGCCCTTGCCGCACAAGGATATTCATTTAAATCAAGTCATTGCGTTTGGCAAAATCCGCCAAATAGACCACCGACTTTATGTTCAGCTTTTCGATCAGGCGGGCTTTATAAGTACTGATGGTCTTACTGCTCAAGGTCATGTCTTCGGCAATTTTCTTGTTGCTCAAACCTCGAGCCAGGTATTGCAAGATACTCAACTCCCGTGTGGACAACCGTTCGATCAACTCTTGGTCGGTCAAGCTTGAGTCACTATTGCGCACTGAGCTGACGGCCAGGTTCGGAAAGAACATGTAACCATCAATGATCACTTTGACAGCCCTCAGCAGCTCACTGAGGTCTTGGGTTTTAGAAATAAACCCGGCGGCTCCGGCTTTCATGCAACGTTGTGAATAAAACAGGGGGGCTTGAGAAGTCAGCACCAAAACACGACTGGGCAGTCCTGACGCCTTTATTCGACTGATCACCTCCAGACCGTCCAGACCGGGCATTGTGATATCCAGAATAACCAGGTCCACAACATGCTGACGCGCCAATTGAACAGCATCGATACCGTTAGTCGCCTCAGCCACGATGTTGTAACCCTGATTTTGCAGGAGCATCTTCACCGCTGAGCGGATAAGGGAGTGATCATCCGCAATCAGAATTTTATACATTTAAACCCCCGGACATTAGCATGAGTCACAGTACCTATCAGGAGTAAATACATCGTTTTGAGTTGATCGAACCGATAACCTGCTTGCAAAAGTAATCTAATGAGTGGTAGATCAAGTATAGGAGATTTCCTACAAACCGTCCAAAAACACACGAACACATTTAAATGCAACATACAAAAACCCGGTTGAAATCCAGCCGCGCATAATCGCTATTCGACTGCCACTTACATGTAGGTCTACACCCATCATTTCTGTAGGAAATTTCTCAAACAACGGAGTTCACTGCTCGCGCCCACTCTTCGGCTGCGGCGCGTGATAAAGGCAACGTGCCAAGGCAGCAGGCTGCCTATTGCGTTGGAACAAGAGCCCGCCAATAAGACTCAGGCACTGTCCCACATTCGGATTCGGACCCGACAATGCTTCATGGCGTTGACAATGTGCTTCTCAACCACACTGCGCGATACCCCGAGACGCTCGGCAATTTCAAGATGGGACAAACCTTCAAGCTTGCGTAACAGAAAACTGTCGCGGCACGCCGCTGGCAGCTCGGCCAGCGCGCGCTGGATCATGTCCAGACGCTGACTTTGGTCCATCAGCACGTGTGGCGAAGGGGTGAAAAAACGCTCCTCAGTATCCAGCACCTCCAGCGGCTCGACCTGGCGCAAGGCGTTGCGCCGATGACCATCAATCACCAGGTTGAGTGCCGTGCGATACAAAAACGCACGAGGCTGTTCGATCGGCTCATCACTGGTGCGCTCCAGCACCCGTACATAGGCGTCATGCACCACGTCTTCGGCCGCCTGAGCGTTGCCCAGCCTGGCACTTAAAAAGCTCACCAGTTCGCGATAGTAGTTTTCCAACATGACTCCTGGCCGCGACGGCAGCGGCGACTTTCCATGAGCGCAAAAACAGACCGAATGAGGAAGCAGTCGAATGATGGCACTTTTGCAGATGTAATTTATAGTAATTCTCATATAGATTTAAAGCGCACGCATTCAAACGCTGTAGAAATACTCTGTCATCCACCTGCCCCCTTAAATTCCCGCCCTGCCCTTTCGTTCACTCAGCAGCTCCCCGTGTTTGTCGCCTCATCGACAGCGTTAATTGTTGGGCACTTCAGCCCAACCGTATGACGACGGGCCTATCCCCATTGGCCGGAACCCTGCATGAAACGCCCTCGACAGACCCGCCGTGCGCCGCTGATTACTCTGTGTTTGTTGCTGATCGCTGGCCTGATTGCCTGGCTACTTCTCACGCCAGGCCGAGAAGCGTATGACACCGTGCCCGTCACCCGGGGTGATATCGAAAGCAGCGTGACCGCCCTCGGTACCCTGCAACCCCGGCAATATGTCGATGTCGGCGCACAAGCTTCCGGGCAAATTCACAAGATCCACATCGAAGTCGGAGATGAGGTCAAAGAAGGCCAGTTGCTGGTGGAAATCGACCCGTCCACGCAAACCGCCAAGCTTGATGCCAGCCGCTATGCGATTGAAAACCTCAAGGCTCAGTTGCAAGAGCAGCGCGCTCTGCACGACCTCGCCAGGCAGAAATATCAGCGCCAGCAAAACCTCGCCAAAGGCGGCGCCACCCGCGAAGAAGATATCCAAAGCGCCTTGGCCGAAGTGCGCACCACCCAAGCCCGGATTAATATGTTCCAGGCGCAGATTCGTCAGGCACAGGCCAGCCTGCGCAGCGACGAAGCAGAGCTGGGCTATACCCGCATCTACGCGCCCATGTCCGGAACCGTCGTCGCGCTGGACGCCCGCGAAGGCCAAACCCTTAACGCACAGCAGCAAACGCCACTGATCCTGCGCATCGCCAAACTGTCACCGATGACCGTCTGGGCTGAAGTATCGGAGGCCGATATCGGCCATGTAAAACCGGCAATGCAGGCCTACTTCACCACCTTGAGCGGTGGCAACCGGCGCTGGGCCAGCACCGTGCGCCAGGTACTGCCAGTGCCACCCAAACCCTTGAATGAAGCAAGCCAGGGTGGCGGCAGCCCCTCCAGCTCCGGCAAAAGCGGCAGCGCCCGTGTGGTGCTCTACACCGTACTGCTCGACGTTGATAACAGCGACCAGGCACTGATGGCCGAGATGACGACCCAAGTCTTTTTCGTCGCCGATCAGGCCAAGGGGGTCTTGCTCGCGCCAATAATCGCGCTGCAGGGCAGCACTGAAGGCGACCGACAGACCGCTTACGTGGTGACGAAGAACGGTAAGGTCGAGCCTCGCGACATTCGCACCGGCATCAGCGACCGCTTGCGGGTACA
The DNA here is from genome assembly GCA_040385125.1 of Pseudomonadota bacterium. Lineage (GTDB taxonomy): Bacteria > Pseudomonadota > Gammaproteobacteria > Pseudomonadales > Pseudomonadaceae > Aquipseudomonas. Next base: position 22,300 of record JAZKIA010000078.1, read on the forward strand.
GGTGCTCGAAGGCTTGAACGAAGGCGATCACCTGCTGATCGGCTCTGCCACCGGCAACGGAGGCTAAATGACCACTCCCTTGATCGACCTGCAGAACATTCGCAAGGTTTACGGCGGTATTGATAGCCCCGAAGTTCACGTACTCAAAGGCGTAAGCCTATCGATTCATGCTGGGGAATTCGTGGCGATTGTTGGCGCGTCTGGCTCAGGTAAATCGACCCTAATGAATATTCTCGGGTGCCTCGACCGCCCGACCTCCGGGCGTTATCTGTTTGCAGGCGAAGACGTCGCCGGGCTCAACAGCGACGAACTGGCCTGGCTGCGCCGTGAAGCCTTTGGTTTTGTATTTCAAGGCTACCACCTGATCCCTTCGGCCTCAGCCCAGGAAAACGTCGAAATGCCGGCCATTTATGCCGGCATCCCCGCCACTGAACGCCATGCCCGAGCCGCCGCCCTGCTCGACCGTCTGGGCCTGGCCGAACGCACCTCCAACCGCCCGCACCAACTGTCCGGTGGTCAGCAGCAGCGGGTATCGATTGCCCGTGCCTTGATGAACGGCGGCCACATCATCCTCGCTGACGAACCCACCGGAGCCCTCGACAGCCACAGCGGCGCCGAGGTTATGGCCTTGCTCGACGAGCTGGCCAGCCAGGGCCATGTGGTGATCCTGATTACCCATGACCGTGAAGTGGCCGCTCGGGCCAATCGAGTTATCGAAGTCCGCGACGGCGAGGTCATCAGCGACAGCGCCAACGGTGAACCGCCCACCACCGTTGAGAAGCCAAAAACCTTGCAGGCCATTGACCTGCGCCAGCGTCTAAATGAAAACAGCGAAACCCGTGGTGCCTGGAAAGGTGAACTGATCGACGCTATACACGCCGCCTGGCGAGTGATGTGGATTAACCGCTTTCGTACCGCCCTGACCTTGCTCGGCATTATTATCGGGGTAGCCTCGGTGGTGGTGATGCTGGCCGTCGGAGAAGGCAGCAAACGCCAGGTAATGGCGGAGATGGGCGCCTTTGGTTCCAACATCATTTACCTCAGCGGCATGTCCCCCAGACCACGCGCACCGCTGGGCGTCGTGACCCTCAATGACGTCGCCGCGCTGTCGACCTTGCCGCAAGTGAAAATGATCATGCCAATCAACGGCGCCGAGATTGGCGTGCGGTATGGCAACGTCGATCACACGATGTACACCGGCGGGAATGGCATCGATTTTCCGGCAATTTTCAATTGGCCGGTGGTACAAGGCAGCTTCTTCACTCAGGCCGACGAAGACGCCGCGGCCGCAGTGGCAGTGATCGGCCAGAAGGTCCGCGACAAAGTACTCAAGGATGTACCCAACCCAATAGGCCAATACATCCTGCTGGAAAACGTGCCGTTTCGCGTGGTCGGTGTACTGGCTGAAAAAGGTGCCAGTTCCGGCGATTCAGACAGCGACACGCGCATCGTGGTGCCCTACTCCGCAGCCAGCGTGCGTCTGTTTGGCAGCCACAATCCGGAATACGTGGTGATCGCGGCGGTGGATGCGAGCAAGGTCAACCAAACCGAGAAGGCCATCGAGCAACTGATGCTCAAACTGCACCACGGCACACGCGATTTCGAGATCACCAACAACGCCGCAATGATCCAGGCCGAGGCCAAAACCCGCAACACGCTGTCGCTGATGCTCGGCTCAATTGCCGCGATATCACTGCTGGTGGGCGGTATCGGGGTGATGAATATCATGCTGATGACCGTACGCGAACGTACCCGAGAAATCGGTATTCGCATGGCTACTGGCGCTCGCCAGCGAGATATCCTGCGCCAATTTCTGACTGAGGCGCTGATGCTCTCGGTGGTGGGTGGTTTGACCGGTATCTGCCTGGCCTTCATCGTCGGTGGCGTATTGCTGCTGTGCGGCGTGGCGGTAGTGTTCTCAGTGGTCGCGGTACTCGGTGCCTTTGCTTGCGCGCTGGTGACTGGCGTTATTTTCGGCTTCATGCCGGCCCGCAAAGCGGCCCGACTCGACCCGGTCACGGCCCTTACCAGTGAATGATTTAATGATGAAACCATCCTTAAGCCTATTGTCGGTGTGTCTACTGCTGAACGCGTGCAGCCAATCCATCCCCCGCGATGGCAATGACGTGGCGGTGCCTGTGTCCTGGCAATCAACACACTCGTACGCCAGCAACCAACAGACCCGCCAACACTGGTGGCAGCAATTTGGCAGCCCGCAGCTGGATCGCCTGATAACCCAGGCGCAAGCCGACAGCTACAACCTGGCCGCTGCCATGGCGCGCGTGCGTCAGGCCCAGGCCGGCGCTGTTATTGCCGGCGCACCGCGGCTGCCCGAGGTGAAGTTTGGCGGCAGTGGCAACCGTGAAAAACTGCTGCGCGGCAAAGGCTACAGTCAACTGGATGCGACGGACACTGACAAGGCCGTGGACTACTTTGATGCCAATCTGACCGCCAGTTATGAAGTGGACTTTTGGGGAGGCAAAGCCGCTGCCCGCGACAGCGCGGTGCTGGTACTCAAGGCCAGCGAGTTTGATCGGGCCACGGTCGAGCTGACCTTGCTCAGCAGCGTGGCTAACAGCTATGTGCAAACCTTGGCACTCAACGAGCAATTGCATATCGCCCACCTCAATCTGAGCAATGCGCAAAGCGTGTTGCACCTGGTGCAAACTCGCTATGACGCGGGCTCGGCCACAGCACTGGAACTGGCTCAGCAAAAAAGCCTGGTCGCCAACCAGCAGCGGCAATTGCCGTTGATGGCCCAGCAGGTGCAAGACGCGCGCATTACCCTTGCTGCATTGCTCGGTCAACCGGTGCAAGACCTGACGCTGGGCGACACGTCTTTTGCCCAACTGCACTCGCCGAGTATGGGCAGCGGCCTGCCCAGTGAACTACTGAACCGACGCCCCGACATCGCTAGTGCCGAAGCCAAACTAGCCGCCGCTGAAGCCGACATAAAGGTCGCCCGCGCCGCCATGCTGCCCAGTCTGACCTTAAGCGCCAGCCTGGGCTCGGGCGCAGACAGCTTCAACAATATTATCCGCAGCCCGTTCTACAACCTCACTGCCGGGCTCGCCGCGCCTATTTTCAACAACGGCCGCCTAAGCGCCGAACGCAACAAAGCCACCGCCCGACAGCAAGAGCTGCTGCAAACCTACCGAACGACTATCATCAGCGCCTTTGCCGACGTCGAAAAAGCCCTCAACAGCGTCCACGGACTGGATCAACAACAGCGCTGGCAAGATGAAGAACTCAAGCAGGCCCAACACGCCTTCGACATTGCTGAAAATCGTTACAAGGCCGGGGCTGAAATGCTGCTGACGGTACTGCAAACCCAGCGCACCTTGTACCAGGCGCAGGATCAAAACGTGCAACTGCGCATGACTCGGCTACAAGCAAGTATTGCGCTGTACAAAGCCTTGGGCGGTGGTTGGCAAACAGCTGACGCCCTGCAAGAGGCCGCCGGCGCCAATGCACGGAGTCAATAATGCCGGGGTCACTCATCAAACTGGAGCAAGGATTCATGACCTGTAGTCAAGAGTGCTTTGCCTGACCGGCTGTTTTTCCTGCTGGCCAAGGCGAGGATACTCGGCCTCAATCTCACGACCTCCAGGAATTACCCATGACAGCTCCAGCATTCGGCCTCGGCACTTTCCGCCTCAAAGGCCAAGTGGCCATCGACTCAGTTAAGAACGCCCTCGATGTGGGCTACCGCGCAATCGACACCGCACAGATTTATGAGAACGAAGCCGACGTCGGTCAAGCCATTGCCGAAAGTGGCGTAGCGCGCGATGAGCTGTTTATCACCAGCAAGATTTGGGTCAGCCACTTCGCGAAAGACGCTCTGATCCCAAGCCTCAAGGCCAGCCTGAAAAAGCTGCGTACCGACCACCTCGACCTAACGCTGATTCACTGGCCATCGCCTGAAAATGCAGTGCCCGTGGCAGAGTTCATGGGCGCGTTGCTGGAGGCCAAACAACAAGGCCTGACCCAACAGATCGGCGTATCCAACTTCACCATCGCTCTGATGAAAGAAGCAATTGGCGCTGTGGGTGCCGAGCACATCGCCACGAATCAGATCGAACTGCACCCGTACCTGCAGAACCGCAAAGTGGTGGAGTTCGCGCAAAGCCAAGGCATCCATATCACTTCATACATGACCCTGGCCTACGGCGAAGTGCTGAAAGACCCGGTAATCATGGCCATTGCCGAGCACCACAACGCGACACCCGCCCAAGTGACCCTCGCGTGGGCCATGCAATTGGGTTACTCGGTGATTCCGTCGTCAACCAAACGCGTCAACCTGCAAGGCAATCTCAACGCGTGCGAGCTGACACTGAGCGAAGACGATATGGCGCAGATCGCCACTCTGGATCGCGGCCATCGCCTGACCAGCCCGGACAGTGTGGCGCCTGAGTGGGATTGAGCCAGCGACAAGCTACAAGCCAAATCTTTGCAATTGCATTTCCTGCAACCGGCTGAGAGTGCGGCGGAAAGCGAACTCCAGATAACCCTGGGTATAGAGCTGATCCATAGGCACCCGTGCTTCGATGCACACCGCCACTTTGCGGTCGTAGCACTCGTCGATCAGGGCGATAAAACGCCGTACGCTGTCATCGAACCTGGACAGCTGCGGCAATTCGCGATCCCCCGCCTCGACCTTGACCGCACCATCTTCGGTGCCTCGGGCAATCTTGCCCTCACGCTGCTCAGCGCTCAGGCAAGGCACGTCGCTGAGCAAAATCACCTTGAAGCGGTCGCAGATTTCCATAAATTCCGGGGCGGCCAGCGGCTGCTCGCACACTTCATGAAAGCTGCACCACAACACGGCGTCACTGGCGCGCACCACGTTCAGAGAGCGGTGCCCCACGGAAATGGGCTGATCCGACACCACCTGCCCCTGGGTCATATCTTCGAACACTTCGGGGATCACGCTCGGCAGGCCCGGCCCCACTGCCCAATAGCGCTGATGAGCGATGCCCGGGTGCAGGCGATGGTCTTGCGGCCCGTCCACCGACACCACCACCATATGCTTGAGAATCGCGGTGATCGCAGGCGCAAAGCGCTCGTGGTTAAAACCATGTCTATAGAGCTGCTCCGGTGGCTGGTTGGAGGTACATACCAGCACAACGCCTTCGTCGAACATCACTTGAAACAGACGTCCCAAAATGATCGCGTCACCAATGTCATTGACGAACAGTTCGTCAAAGCACAGCACCTTTAGCTCCTTGCTCAAGCCCTGGGCCAAAGCCTTGAGTGGGTCTGCAGTGCCAATCAGCTGAAACAGGCGCTGATGCACCCATTGCATAAAGTGATGAAAGTGCTGACGCCGGGCTGGCACCCGCAAACTTTGATAAAACTGATCCATCAGCCAGGTTTTGCCACGGCCCACCGGCCCCCACAAATACACGCCATTGACCGACTCATCCCCTTGCTGCAAGGCCTCGTGGCAGCGCTGCAACGCCTGCACGGCCTGCAATTGAGCAGGATCATGGACAAAGCCTTGCTCTTCGATGGCCTGTTGCCAGGCACTGAGGGGGGACGTGACATGCATACCGATGCTGGCTCCTGAATCAGACGCAGCAGTATGCCAGCAAGCAGATGCCTGAAGGGCTTGAAAAAACCGGAGCACCACCACATTGTTACCCGAGCGGTAACAGAGCATTTTGCCATCAGGCCTGTTTGCTTTAATAAATCGGCGTAAAATCAGCATCCTGTTTCAAGTGTTAATTAAACGTTGTAACGGTACTTCGTACGGGCACATGAACTCTTCAATCGCGCACCGTAACTTCTTCCCGCCTCACCGGCAAATGAAGTCAGTCAGTTTTAACTCTTGATTACTTTAGAGGCCTCATCATGAAAACTTTATTTGCATTATTCCTTACCGGTTTCGCTACATTGGCGGTTGCCAGTGAAACGTCTAACTTGCAACCCCCTGTCACCGAGCAGTACAGCTACGGTTCGACACTGGATATTGCAAAAGTCATCCATATGTCCGGTATCCCCGATGTCTGCGCAGTAGTACCGGCGACCATGACCTATGAAGACCATCAGGGTCAGCGTCACACCGTGGAGTACAAAGTGATGGGCGACGGCTGCAGCATGCACTAAGCACCTGCGATTGCACGTACGCCAAGGCCCCCTCGATTGAGGGGGCTTTTTATTGTGCGAACTTTAAACTTCACTTAATAACAGCTGTAGGAGCGAGCGGCGCCTACCGTTAATAATCAATTGTCCAGTTTCTCTGACTTCAAGTTGCCTTTCGAATCAGTTATGAATTCGTACACAACGCCATCCGCCGATTTAATGCCTTCGCCTTTCCAGATTCCGCCTTGCGCATCATCGGCCTTGATTTCGCGAATGACCTCGTAACCGTTCTTGGTTTTCAGCAATTTGATGACCTCCTCAGAGAAAGCCCAGTTAGGCCCCACCGGCTTTACGTCTGCCATGGCAGCGCTGGCGCTGAGTAAAACCGCAGTGGTCATTGCTGCAACAAAAGCTTTCTTCAACATTGTCTTAACTCCATTAATTGATGTTGCCTCAGGTACTTGTCGTGCCGCGATAACCGTAGCAGAGAAAAAGCCACTCATAGGGCTAAATGACAGGCTTTTGACATGGCTCATGTTCTCGTTAGTGCGAGCGCAGGGTTAGAATGCACAAAATCAGGAAATGCCAATGAGCGAAACACGCCTCACAGAAGCTGACTACGATGCCATCACTGAAGCCGCGGCTCAGTGGTGCATGCGCTTGCACGAGCCTGATTGCACCGTCCAGGAGCGTGAAACGTTCGCTGTGTGGCTGAACGCTGATCCGTTGCACGCACTTGAATATGAAGCGATGCAAGAAATTTGGGACGTCAGCGAACACCTGCCTCACCCCGCACCCGACAGGGCGCAGGTGATTGCACTGCCCAAGGTTCAACCGCGCAGCGCCTGGCAGCGTTTTGGCATGGCGGCAGCCATCACTCTGCTCGCAGTTCCGGCGGCGGCTTACAGCGGATGGCAGTTAGGCTGGGTACCCAACGCGTATGAGCGTCTTGAAGCCAGCACCCGCGTGGAGCAAATCACGTTGCCGGATGGCAGCCTGGTCGAACTCAATCTGGGCACGCAGCTGACCTTCGCCAATTACAAAGACCAACGCCGAGTGACCCTGAACAAAGGTGAGGCCTTTTTTAAGGTGAGTCACGATGTCACCCATCCATTCGTGGTCCAGGCCGCTGAAGGGCAGGTACGCGTGACCGGCACTCAGTTCAATGTGTGGCGGTACGAAGATCAGGTTCGGGTCACACTGCTGGAAGGCTCGGTGCTGGTGACCAGCAACAAGCATCTGAGCGGTGACGGCCTGCGCCTGGAGCCGGGGATGCAGGCACGCTACAAGGCCGGCGACTACGCGCCACAAATCAGCCAGACCTACACTGGCGCGCCAGACCTGGCCTGGCGCCACGGTAAACTGGTGCTCGACAACCTGTCACTGAGCGACGCCCTGCCCTTGATTAACCGGTACCTGGACACGCCCCTGTCACTGGCCGACAGCGCCACCGGCAAACTACGGATTGGTGGCGTGTTCAACACTCACGAAATCAACCACCTGGTGACATCTCTGCCCAAGGTGCTACCGGTGTACCTGAGCCTGACCCAGGACAACAAGCCAGTGCTCAACTCACTGCCACGTGGCTGAAACCCACCACCGGGCATGTCTCTGAATTAAAAGTCTTACCCGTAAAAAATAATAAATGGCTAAAAGCCTTGCCCACACTAGGCCCGTGCGTGATTGCACTAATACCTCGACAAAATTTCTACATGTGAGACGTCATGATTCTGGCCGCTCATTCGTCTAGTTAACTAAGAGCATTTTTTATTTTTCCTGATCAGGCTCTGAAAAGGAGTTTTTTGCATGCACAGCCCGCAAATGCCATCGGATGGTAACCCACAGCATCGCGAATCCGCCTTTCAACCCAAGACCGGGTTGCTGGACACGCAAGCGCCCTTGCAAGGCAACGAACGGATCCGCCATTTACTCAAATACTTCGGGCTGCGTACTAGCCTGGTGCGGCTCAAGGTCATTGACGCGTTGCTGACAGCAGCCGGTAATGATCGCCGGCTGGGAGTGCGCGGCATGCACAGCCATTTGCTGGAACTGGATATTCCGCTGTCATTTTTGAGTGTGCGCGAGGTGCTCAAGCGTTTATGCAGCGAGGGGGTGGTGGTGCTCAACAGCGATAAGAGCTACAGCCTGCATCCACAGGCTGAAGCCGTTTTGATGGGCCAAATCGAGGCTTAAAGCTTGGTCTTGCGGCGCATCACACCATTGATCACGACCACGATCACTGCCACGCCAATGGCGATGTACTGGAACATTTTTTCAGTGATCATGCCGGCATTTTGCATGTACGAAAGACCAAACATGACCCCCAGAACCACAAGGGAGATCAGAATCGAGTATTTCAAGCGCTGCGAAGGGGTCATTACCTGTTCCTGAAAAATGGGCTAAAGATCAACATCGAAAAGGGCGTATCCGGTGACGCATTTGCGTGATGGCCCGCCCTGAACGGGGAGCCATGTTACAACCGCAAAAGGGTTTTAGCGACGAAACCCACTTTTAGGTCAACAACCCCTAAAAATCCCGCTTGTAAAAAATATCCAGCGAACTCGCAATACCACTCGCCACCTCGACATACACCCGCTTGCTCAGTTTGTAGCGCAGGGCAATGGTGCTGGCCGGTTCAAATACACCCACCCCATAACGCACGCTCAACCGCTCGTTGATCTTGCCGCTGGCCACGACCGCGGTGTCGTTACCGCTGCCTTCGGTGTCTAGTTCAAAGTCCTTGATCCCTAGATGGTTTGCCAGGCTGCTAGTGATCCCCGAACTGCCCATCAGCCCCAACCCCAATGCCGCTTGCGCCAGCAGGTTGTCATCCTCGCCAGTCCCCGTCAGAGGGCGGCCCAGAATCAGGTACGACAGGGCCTGCTCCTGGCTCATGGCCGGCTCCGAGAAGATTTGCGTGGTTGGCTGTTCGGCACTGCCGGTCAGGCGAATACCGGCGACGATGTCGTCGGTCTTGCGAATCGCTTCGATATCCAGGTACGGCTGATCCAAAGGTCCGGCAAACAACAGGCGCGCCCGGCGAATGGTCAACTTCTGACCGTAGGCGCGGTAGCGGCCGTTGTTCAGGCGCAGCTCGCCACGGGTGTCCAGGTTGTTGCCTATGTGTACCTGTCCAGCCAGATCGGCGTTCAGACCAAAGCCCGAGAACGTCAGTAGCTCCTGGCCCACTACCACGTTGATATCCATGTCGACCACCATGGCGGGTGCCGAGTCTTGTACTTGCTGGCCGACGATGACTGTGTCATCCGACACCTTGACCGTAGAGGGCGGCAACTCACGCACCACAATCTCGCCTTTGGGCACGTTCACCGTACCTGCGATCAACAGGGTGTTATCAGGGTTGAGGGATATTTTCAGGTCAGGGGCGACTTCAAGCTTGGCGTAAGGCTCGACCGTGACTGGCAGATGGTTGCCCTTGAGCAACACATTGACCGCCATGGTCCGCCCCCAGGCTACATTGCCACTGATGCTGCCCTGGCCACGCTTACCGCTGGTCCAGCCGCCATCGAGTTGCGCGGTTTCACCGATAATACGGGCAGTGAGTTGCAGGTTCTCAAAGTTGGTCGGCAGTTGCGGGCCAGAAATTTCACCGCCGCTGAGTGCCACACTTCCGTTGATCTGCGGGGCCAGCAAACCACCCGTCACCGTGCCAGAACCATTCAACAGGCCGCTGAGTTTTTCCACCATGGGCACGAATGGACGAATGACCGATACATCGAGCCCGGTCAGGCGGAACTCACCCGAAATCGGTTTGCTTTTGGGCAACGGATTGATCCGCGCCGTCAGCATCAGTTGGCCCAGTTTTGCGCCATTGAAGTCGAACCGGGTATCAACCCGGCTCGGGCTCAGATTGCTGGTCAACTTGAACGTCTGGTACGGGAAGTCCAGCCACTGGCCTTTGTCTTTAACGCGCAAGGTGCCACCGCTGGCATCCACCATCACTTGGCCTTTTGGCCCGCTGGCAGGCAAGTCCAACAACAGGTCAGCGTTAAGCTGGCCCTGCCATTGGAAGTCTTTGGGGAACCACTGCGCAAGGCTGTCGACAGGGAATTGTTTGAGGTGCAAACGCAGCTTCGGGTCCGGCATCAAGCGCTGATCTTCGCTGCACAAACTGGCAGGGCCAGACATCCAGCACTGTGCCCCCAGGTTGATCCGACCATCAGCCAGACGCTCCAGACGGGCCGGATCTTGCAACACCCAGTTCTGCCCTCCGCCCTTGATATCACCGCTGGCCAGTCGCCCGCGCCAGTTGCCCTTATCCAGAGCACCGTCGAGCGCCAGAGCCACTTGCAACATTGGCCCTTGCAGCGCCAATTGCAGCTGTTGGCGCTTGATGTCACCGCTGCCAGTGGCGGTCAGTACACCGAGCCGAGTGTCACCCGCTTGAATCCCGCTGCCCTTGAGATCAAATCGACCGCGCTGGTTACGATCCAGCGTGGCGTCCAACGTCAGGCTTTGCAGGTGATTGTCGGCAAACACCAACTGTTGGCCATTGAGTGTCACTTGACCTTGCGGTGCCTTCAACGTGCCGGCCATGTCGACTCGGCCCTTGAGCTGGCCGCGCAGCTCTGGCCAGAGCTGCCCCAAACGCGGCAGGTTCAGATCCAGCTGTGCCTTGAGCTGCTGCTGCAAACTGGCGGTGCCGTTGATTCGGTTATCACCCAGGCGAATATCCAGCGCGCTGACAGTCCAGGCCTCTCCTGCCCCTTCAGCCTTGGCTTGCAGCACCGCAGGCAAACCGCGCAAACGGCCTTTAAGGTCGAGGTTGGCATTCAGTTCAAGACGTTCATTTTTGAACGCGCCTTTGCTGCGCAAAGGGCCAGCCAGGGTGCCCGGCAACTCGGCCACCCAGAACGCCGGGTTGATTGCACTCAAATCCAGCGCCGTGTCCCAGGCCACACCATCGGCGAACTGCACATTGACGTGCCCCGTTGCCTTGCCCTGCCCGGCCACCAGCTCCACTTGCGGCAAAAATATTTTGCTCAGGTCGCCACTGAACGGACTGCTGAGGCTGAACGCCCCCGCTGGGCCATCAAGGTCAGCCTTGAAGTTGCCCAGGTAATTGCCATCGCGGTAGGACACTTCAGCGTTGAACTTGCGTAAATCCACCTCGGGCTTATCGATTACCGGGTACAGGTTGTGCCACGGGAACTCCAGCCAGTCGATTTTGGCTTCAGCACTCAAACCTTGCTGCCAATCCACTTGCCCGGACAGTTTCAAACGCTGTTGCGGGCTAACTGTTAAATCCAGGGCCGCTATTTGCGCACCCTTGGCATCCACTCGGCCTTTGAGTAACAGGTTCACCGGCGCTTGTTCGGCAGGCAAACTGGCGCTGCCATTCAATTCATAGCCGTCCTTGAGATCGCCCTTGGCCGTCAACACCAATTGATTGAGCTGCAAGGTGTCCGGCAGCTCGGGACTCGGTTTGAATTGTTCAGCGGTAATACGCACATGTGCCGGCAAATTTTCCGCCAGTGGCTGAAGTTCGCCACTCAGGTGTGCGTTCAAATAACCGCTGCTGTCAGCCGTGAGGTTCAGCGTAGTGCGTAGATTACCGTCAACCTTGAGGGCCAACGCCAACGGCTTATCCCCCGGCGCAGGCAGGTTGATGTTGCCTTGCAAGGTCAACGGCCAATCACCATTGGGCTGCAACAAGCCAGACAGCTCCACGTTCAAGTCTTCGCGATCAACCTGTACCGAGTCGATCTGCAAGCCCTTGGGTGTCCACTGTGCCGCCATCTGCAAGCCCTTGAGCTGCTCAATACCGTTAAACAGCACATTGCCGACTTTGATCACACCCACTTCAATCGATAACGGCAGTTTCAATTCGGGCAAACTGATCGGCCCGCTGCTGCTGTCTTCGCTAGGCGGGAATTGCAGGCTGATCTGCTCCGCCTGTAGCTGGTCGATGCACAGGGTCATGCGCGTCAGGCAAGCGGGTGACCAAGCGAAGATCGGCCTGCTCACTTCAACCCGACTGGTACCTTGCTCCCACAACACGTGATCGGCACTCCACTGGCCGCCCAAGCGTCCGGCAAAATTATCGACCTGCAAACCGGGCACCTGACCCAAGGCCCAGCGGCTACCCATAGGGGTACCGATAATGACGCCCACGCTGATAACCACCAGCAGCACTAATGCCAACAGCACAAGGCCGGCTATTTTCAAACCCCGAATCACAGTTCTGGCCCCATGGAAAAGTGCAAACGTACGCCGCCATCGTCATCCAGCGCATGGGCCAGATCGAGACGTATTGGACCGACCGGCGAGACCCAGCGAATCCCCATGCCGACCCCTGTTTTCAAGCTCGGAAACTCCAGGGTATCGAACGCGTTGCCTTGGTCGACAAAGGTCGCCCAACGCCACTTTTCAGCGAATTGATATTGATACTCGACACTGCCCGCCACCATATAACGCCCGCCGATACGATCACCGTCAGAGTTTTTTGGTGACAGGCTCTGATAGTCGTAGCCGCGCACACTTTGGTCACCACCGGCGAAGAAGCGCAGGGACGGCGGAATCGACTTGTAACCATTGGTGGCGCTGCCGCCAAACTGAATTCGGCCCAAAAAGCGATGCTTGTCCCACACCGTGGTCAGCGCTTTAAATTGCACATCCCCGTGCAGCAAATTGTTGTCAGACATCAGCCCTTCCTTGGCCACTCGCGCATCCATCTTCACGCTATAACCGTGATGGGGATCAATCCGGTTATCACTGCGTAATACCGAATAATTCACACCGGGCATCAGCAAGGTACTCAGGCCAGAGTCATCACCCAGGCGGTATTCTTCGTGCTGCCATTTGAGCGACACAATCCGCGTCCAGCCGTTATCCAGCTTGCTGTGCCACTCTGGGCCGACCGTGAGCAACTTGCTCAAGGTATCGGTGTTGGCGATTTCTTCGTACTGATACCCCCCGGCAAGCCGCAGTTTGTCGGTCAGCGGCGGGTCCAGCGGGATGTCATACCAGGCGCCGACGTTTTGCCGGGGCTGGGAAATTTCGGACTCGAAGCCATAGCTGTCACCACGCGGGTTGTCCCAGTGGCGGGTCCAACTGGCCTTGCCCCGTGGACCAATATCGGTCGAATAGCCGAGGCCCAAGGTCATGGTGCGCGGCTTGCGCGTGCTCAGATCGACATCGACCGGGATCACTTGCCCTACGGCGGTGCTCGGTGCGGCATCGACTCGGACGGTTTCGAAATAACCGCTGTTTTGCAGGTTTTGATTGAGCTCAGCGACCAGCTCCGAATCATAGGGGGTATCCGGTTTAAAGGGCACCATGCGCGTCAAGAGGACTTCGTCGAAGGGCATGTCGCCAGCAAAACTGACTTTACCGAGCAAGAAGCGCGGGCCGCTTTGATAAACCAGATTGATATCGGCAAACCCACCTTTAGGGTCAACCAACAGTTCGTGCTTGATAAAGGTGCCGTTGAAAAAACCGTAGCGCAGGGCCCGGTTTTGAATCGTTCGCTTGGCGTCTTCGTAATTGCCCTGATTGAGCACCGCGCCAGGCTTAAGGTCATCACTGGCAGGGATTTGAAAGGACTTGAGCGCGGCAGCCGGCCCCTCGACACGCACATTGACGTTACGCAGACGCACCGGTTCACCGGGGTCAATACTCAACACCAACTGCGGTGGATTGCCGGGCTTGACCTCGGCTTGAATGTCGGGTTGGTAATACCCCAAGGCCTGGGATGCTTTGAGGGCCTGCTCTTGAGCACCACGCTTGAAGCGCAGCAAGGCCTCCTCGTCGCGATCGTCGAGGCTGCCTATATAGCCTTCCACATTGGCCTTGAGGGCGTTGTTTGCCGGTTTGACCTTGACCACCAATTCGCTTTGAGCAAAGGCCGCAAAGCTACTGAGCAGCAGGACAACACCACTGGTAAATCTTCCTGGAAACTTCATAGGCGCGGATGCTATCACGGTCAAGGGTGGTCATAGAGCGCGCCAATGGACTGAAAGTTCGTCCTTAAGCCGTTGCTGTTTGTAACACCTGCGGATTTGCATGGAAAAAAACATGTTCAACCACCGGCCCGACCGCCACTTCACCGATCTCGACATAACCCTGTTTTTTATAAAACTCCAGGTAACGCGGGTTGCCCGTATCGAGCACCACGCCTTCGGAGTGCTCGTCTTCGGCGCACCAGTTATGCACGGCTTCAAGCAACTGCTCGCCATAGTGCAAACCCTGAAACTGTGGATGAATCCCCAGCAGCGGCAACATGTGCACGGCATCGCCCGGCACACAGGCCAGAACCGACTGATAGTAGTCAAGATAACGCCGCGTGCAACGCAGACCGGTGCTGAGCAGCATGCGCAACTGCCAGGCCCAGCTTTCGGTAATACCCAAACGGCGTTGCGGCGGCGCAATCAGGGCAATGCCCAGCAACCGGTCACTGACCAGCAGCCCCAGCGCAGGCAAGTCTTGCAAAAAATGCTGTTTGACCAGTTCTCGTACCGTGGCCCGGACCCGTTGTTCGTAGCCGCTGCGACCGGCATCAAACAGAAAACGGAACGTTGGTTCATGTCGATAAGCCTGATACAGCAAAGACCGCGCCTCGCGCGAATAGCCGCTGTCCAGCAGCTGAATTTGGCAGGTGGCGTTCGGCGTTTGCGTCATGACAATCAATCTCCCCGGCACCGCTTGAAGAACGGCGCTTCTAGTGAGTACGAGCCCCCGAGTACCACAACAGTTCAATCGTGGTCGCGTGCATCCTACGTTAGCAGTGCATTTGCCCCACTGCACGCTGGCCGCTGGCGCGTCAGTCCGCTAGCATCGCAGTTTTGCTCAGGACTGCCCGCCCATGAAAATCATTTCATTCAACATCAATGGTCTGCGCGCGCGACCACACCAGCTGGCAGCGCTGATCGAGAAACACCAGCCCGACGTGATCGGCCTGCAAGAAACCAAAGTCAGTGACGAGCAATTCCCTTTCGCCGACATCGAAGCGCTGGGCTACCACGTGCATTTCCATGGGCAAAAAGGCCATTACGGCGTCGCCCTGCTCTCACGCAAACCGCCGCTGGAGTTGCACAAAGGCTTTGCCACCGACGAAGAAGACGCTCAGCGACGCTTTATCTGGGGTACTTATGCTGACGAGAATGGCCAGCCGGTGACCATCATGAATGGTTACTTCCCACAGGGCGAAAGCCGCGACCACCCCACCAAGTTCCCTGCTAAGCAACGCTTTTACAGCGACCTGCAACAGTTGCTCGAAACCCGGTTCAGCAACGAGCAACCGCTGGTGGTGATGGGCGACATCAATATTTCCCCACAAGACTGCGACATCGGCATTGGCCCGGACAACGCCAAGCGCTGGTTGCGCACGGGCAAGTGCAGCTTCTTGCCGGAAGAACGCGAGTGGATGGAGCGTCTCAAGGGCTGGGGCCTGGTGGACAGCTTCCGTTACCTGCACCCGGACGTGAGCGATCGTTTCAGCTGGTTCGATTACCGCAGCCGTGGCTTTGAAGACGAGCCCAAACGCGGCCTGCGCATCGACGTGATAATGGCCTCCCAAGGCTTGGTGCCACGGATCAAGAACGCCGGAATCGACTACGACCTGCGCGCCATGGAAAAACCGTCTGACCATGCACCAATCTGGTTGGAGCTGAGCTGACTTAAAAAGCTGTAAACATCCCGTAGCAGCTGCCGAAGGCTGCGTCCGATTGCGAAGCGATCGTAAAATCTGAACGCTTCGTTTGGCTGATACACCGCGGTGCCTGAATTTACGACGGCTAGCCGTCAGACGCAGCCTGCGGCAGCTGCTACGAAATATCGAAGTATGAGTAACCGTTAAGCCCGTTGTCATGGGCTTGCAACACCGCTGACTTAAATTGCTGGCACTTCTTTGGCCCCAGGAAGGTGCCCGCTGATGCTGCGTGTTATGTGGTTAACCTTGTTATGCGCGATGACGGGCCTGACGCATGCCGCGCCCATAGCCGATTTGCGGATTCAGGGCTCCAACACCGTGGGTGCCAACCTCGGCCCCGCACTGGTCGCAGCCATGCTGGCGGAGCAAGGCTTGCTCGATATTCACCGCGTCCCGGCGACCCCGCCCAACGAACACAGCATCATTGGCAGCAACGCCCAAGGCCAGCAGATTCGCGTGGATGTCTCGGCTCACGGCTCGGGTACTGGCTTCAGTGCACTAAAAGCCGGCCAGGCTGATCTGGTGGCCTCATCGCGGCCCATCAGCGATCAAGAACTGGTCGCACTCGAACCCCTCGGCGACCTGAAAAGCCCGGAAGCCGAACAAGTCATCGCCATTGACGGCCTGGCCATCATTGTTCACCCCAGCAATCCGTTACAGCAGTTGAATACCGAACAACTGGCCAAGGTGTTCGGTGGCCAGATCAACACCTGGGAAGCGCTGGGTGGCATCGGCGGAGCCATTCATCTGTATGCCCGCGATCACAAGTCCGGCACCTATGACACCTTTAAACAGTTGGTACTGAGCCGCACTGGGCAGCCATTAAACAGCAAGGCGCAACGGTTCGAGTCCAGCGAGCAGTTGTCGGATGCGGTCAGTCACGACCCGCAAGCCATCGGTTTTATCGGCCTGCCCTACATCCGCGAGGCCAAAGCCGTGGCCATTGTCGACGGAACCTCGCAACCGATGCTGCCTCTGAGCAGCCTGATCGCCAGCGAAGACTACCCTTTGTCACGCCGGTTGTTCTTTTACCTGCCACCCGGCACTCATAATCCGTGGGCGAAAGCGCTGATTACCTTCACTCAAAGTGCCCAAGGCCAGGCCATCGTGGCGCAAAACGGTTTTGTCGCACAAAGCGTCCAGGCCAGCCATGTGCTACCCGGCCCGCACATGCCCGAAGACTACCAAACCCTGACGCAACAGGCGCAGCGCTTGTCGGTCAACTTCCGGTTTGATGAAGGCAGCGCCTCGCTGGACAACAAGGCACGCCAGGATTTGCTGCGCGTGATCGACTACTTAAAAGCCAACGGCAAGCTCGACAGACAAGTGACACTGGTAGGCTTCGGCGACCTCAAGGACGACCCCGAGCGCGCCGAACTGCTGTCAAAGTTGCGCGCAATGACGGTGCGCCGCGAACTGGTGAAAAGCGGCGTAGTCCTGCGTGAAATCCTCGGCTACGGCGCACAAATGCCAGTAGCGGCCAACACCGAAGATGAAGGCCGCCTCAAAAACCGTCGGGTTGAGGTGTGGGTTTATTAACGGCCAAATCCAGCGGCCAACACCCGCCAATAACGCATGGAAATCTAGACGCAAAGCCCACACTCATGCTTGACGTAAACGTCAACCAGCCATTAGCTTAGGGACACGAATTCCCCAGAGCCCGCCCATGAGCAGCCAGACGTACAGTATTTCCGACCTTGCCCGCGAGCT
>JAZKIA010000079.1:0-43250 GCA_040385125.1 Pseudomonadota bacterium
ACCACCGCACCGGCCGCTTGCAGACGGCTGGCCAGTTGCAGGTTGGACTCTTCGTCAAACCGCGCCCGCAGCTCAACCACCGCCGTCACTTCCTTGCCGTTACGCGCTGCATCCACCAACGCATCTACGATTTCGGAGTTGGCACCACTGCGGTACAGGGTTTGGCGTACGGCCAATACATGTGGGTCTTTGGCCGCCTGACGCAGTAAATCAACCACCGGAGTAAACGACTCGAACGGGTGCAGCAGCAAGATGTCCTGCTTGCTGACTACGCTGAAAATATTCTCGCTGTTTTGCAGCAGCTTGGGGATCGCAGGGGTGAACGGTGTGTATTGCAGCTCGGGATGACTGTCCAGGCTGGTGATGCTGAACAGGCGCGTGAGGTTCACCGGGCCATTGACCTGATACAGCTCGGTCTCGTGCAGGCTGAACTGCTTGAGCAGGTAGTCGGACAAGTGTTTCGGACAGGTATCGGCGACTTCCAGGCGTACCGCATCACCGTAACGACGCGAGAACAACTCGCCACGCAGGGCGCGGGCCAGGTCTTCTACATCTTCGGTATCGACCGCCAGGTCGGCGTTGCGGGTCAGGCGGAACTGGTAGCAACCCTTGACCTTCATGCCCTGAAACAGGTCATCGGCGTGAGCGTGAATCATCGACGACAGGAACACATAGTTGTCCCCTGCACCGCCAACCTCTTCTGGCAACTTGATCACGCGTGGCAGCAAGCGCGGTGCCGGGATAATCGCCAGGCCTGAATCACGACCAAAGGCATCGATACCTTCGAGCTCAACAATAAAGTTCAGGCTCTTGTTCACCAGCAACGGGAACGGGTGCGTCGGGTCGAGACCAATCGGGGTGATGATCGGCGCAATTTCATCGCGGAAAAACTTGCGGACCCACGCCTTGATCTTGGTGTTCCACTGCCGACGACGAATGAAGCGAACCTGGTGCTTTTCAAGCTCGGGCAACAGGATGTCATTGAGGATCGCGTATTGGCGATCAACATGGCCGTGGACCAGTTCACTAATTCGCGCCAAAGCCTGATGCGGTTGCAGACCATCAGCGCCTGCCTGTTCACGGGCGAAGGTGATTTGCTTCTTCAAGCCCGCGACTCGAATCTCGAAAAACTCATCCAGGTTACTGGAGAAAATCAGCAGAAACTTCAATCGCTCAAGCAGCGGATACGACTCATCCAACGCCTGTTCCAGCACCCGAATATTGAACTGCAGCTGCGACAGCTCGCGATGGATATACAGGCTGCTGTCATCCAGACTGGGAATAGCAATAACCGGATGCGCCACCGCATGCGTTTCCGCTACAACCGGCGCGTGCGCCTCGGGGGCTGGCGGGGTTGCAGTGAGCGGCTCAACAATCGGTTGAGCCTCAGTGGCAACGAGTTCTGTCTGTCCTTCGGTATTCATTGAATGTTCCTGTAAGAGCGGGTTTGACTCTCGTAACAGTTAAGCGGCGCGGGCAGTCGAGCTGCCAGAATGCCACCAACGCCTGTGGGATTAAACCGCTCAAAGACGCTTTATGCGGGCTGGAGCCTATTAGAGGGTGATTTGTCGAGTTTGTTCTGGCGTCCCATTAAACGCGCGCGCGACCTTTATAGCCCCCGCCTGTGAACACTAGATGACAACACCAATGATGTAGGTCAAAAGCACAGTATTTGTAGGAATTGTTCACGGTAAGACACAGTTCGAGACTTTCCTGAACGTTCCTTAAGGCGTAGGCTGCGCGTTCATTTCGCCAGCATCCAGACAATGCTCCAACAATTTCTTCAAGAATTCGGCTACTTCGCCCTGTTTCTAGGGACGTTCTTTGAAGGTGAGACCATTCTGGTTCTCGCAGGCTTCTTGGCGTTTCGCGGATACATGGACCTCAAACTGGTGATGATCGTGGCGTTCCTCGGCAGCTATGCCGGCGACCAGCTGTGGTACTTCCTGGGGCGCAAGCACGGCCGCAAACTGTTGGCACGCAAACCGCGCTGGCAGCTCATGGGCGATAAGGCACTGGAGCACATTCGCAAGCACCCGGACATCTGGGTCTTGAGTTTCCGCTTCGTCTACGGCCTGCGCACCGTCATGCCTGTGGCCATTGGCCTCTCGGGCTACCCGCCGGGCCGCTACTTGCTGCTCAACGGGATTGGCGCAGCCATTTGGGCCGTTGCACTAGCAACCGCCGCCTACCATTTTGGCGCCGTGCTTGAAGGCTTGCTGGGCAGCGTCAAGAAATACGAGCTGTGGGTGCTGGGTGCCTTGCTGCTGCTTGGTCTATGCCTGTGGGCCCGCCGCCGCTTCAAGAATGCGCGCCTGGCCAAACAGGTAGCACTCGAAGAGAAAGACAAAGCAGCCGCCGAGGCTAATACCCCGCCAGTTGAGTAACCCGGTTTGTGCCCTCGCATAAATCCTCCCACGTCAGGCGCTGTGACTGCAGCGCCGCACGTTTGCACACTAAACTGAACGCTACGCCACCGATGTGATCCATCTGAGAGCGTGCGATGCATGGCGTGAACTCGGCCAACTGGCTATGGCATGAAAGGCCATTTCAGGCGACATTAACGCCACGAACAAGGAGACCTGACATGACCCATAAAAAAGTTGCTGTGATTCTTTCTGGCTGCGGTGTCTATGACGGCGCGGAGATCCACGAAAGCGTTATCACCCTGCTGCGCCTGGATCAGCGCGGCGCCCTCGTGCAATGCTTCGCCCCCAACGTTGCGCAGTTGCACGTCATCAACCACCTGACCGGCGAAGAAATGCCCGAGTCGCGCAATGTGCTGGTGGAATCGGCGCGTATCGCACGGGGCGAGATCAAGGATATTTGTGAGGCCAAGGTCGAAGACTTTGACGCGCTGATCGTGCCAGGTGGATTTGGCGCAGCCAAAAATCTCTCCAGCTTTGCCACTGAAGGTAGCGCCTGCAGCGTTCAGGCGGATGTGCTGGCACTGGCCGAAGCCTTTGCCGAAGCGGGCAAGCCGGTTGGCCTGATGTGCATTTCACCGGCCATCGCTGCCAAAATCTACGGCCCCGGGGTGATCTGTACCATCGGCAAAGACTCCGAGACGGCGGCGGCCGTGACCAAAATGGGCGCCACTCATCAGGAGTGCGAAGTCACCGACATCGTCGAAGACAAAGCACGCAAACTGGTCAGCACTCCCGCCTACATGCTCGCCAAGTCCATCAGCGAAGCGGCTTCAGGCATCAATAAAATGGTCGACCGCGTCCTTGAACTGACCCACGAAGCCTGATCAGCTTCGCGTCAGTCGCGTCAAAATGCGGTCCAGCGAATTGGCGAACGCCTGCTTTTCGCGTTCGCCATACGCACCCTGCCCGCCGCCCATTTGGCCTTGCTCGCGCAGGTCAGTGAACAGGTTGCGCACTGCCAGCCGCTCGCCCATGTTTTGCGGGTCAAACTCCTTG
Source organism: Pseudomonadota bacterium (assembly GCA_040385125.1). GTDB lineage: Bacteria > Pseudomonadota > Gammaproteobacteria > Pseudomonadales > Pseudomonadaceae > Aquipseudomonas. The sequence goes on from JAZKIA010000079.1 coordinate 3,426, forward strand.
CCCCGCGGGTCCAGCGCTGCCACACCCTTTTTCACCAGCCGGTCTGCCAACGGCACATCGCTGCAAATCACCAGTTCGCCGGGCACCGCGTGCTCAACCAAATAGTCATCGGCTGCATCTGGCCCGCTGGGCACCACGATCAATTTGACCAGCGCGTAGGTCGGCTTGATCTGACTCTGCCCCTCCACCAGCACCACCTCAAACTGACGCTTGAGCGCGAACTTGATGACTTGATCCTTCGCCGCCTTGGGGCAAGCGTCTGCGTCGATCCAGACACGCATGGGAAGCACTCCTGAAATCAATGTTTTGCTGTAGGAGCAAGCCCGGCGTGTCAGGCAGACCGAGTTAAACCTTCGCGAGCAAGCTCGCTCCTACACGTTGTGAGTCGCGCTTATGAAGCTTGCAGCCGGCGTTTTTCAGCCAGCTTGCTACGGCTGTAGAGCACGATAATGGCCACGATCGCGATAGCCTGCGCACCCAGCGAGTAGGCATCGGCGTGGATGCCCAGCCAGTCGAAGTCGAAGAACGCCACTGGCCGTGTGCCGAATATCCCGGCCTCTTGCAGTGCTTTCACCCCATGCCCGGCGAACACCACCGACAGCGCGCACAGCAGCGCCGCGTTGATGCCGAAGAACAGGGCCAGCGGCAATTTGGCCGAGCCACGCAGGATGACCCATGCCAACCCCATCAGCAACACCAGCGCCGTGGCACCACCCGCCATGACCGCGTTGTGACCCGCCGGGCCCGCTTGCAGCCACAAGGTTTCGTAAAACAGGATGACTTCGAACAGCTCGCGGTATACCGAAAAGAAGGCGAGGATGGCGAAACCAAAACGCCCGCCACCACTGACCAGGCTGCTTTTGATGTAGTCCTGCCATGCAGCAGCGTGGCGCCGGTCATGCATCCATACGCCCAGCCACAGCACCATGACGCTGGCGAACAAGGCCGTGCAGCCTTCGAGCAGTTCGCGCTGGGCGCCGCTGACGTCGATCACATAGGCGGCCAGCGCCCAGGTTGCGAGACCTGCAACCAAGGCCAATCCCCAGCCGATGTTGACGCTGCGCACCGCCGACTGCTGCCCGGTGTTACGCAGGAAGGCGAGGATTGCCGCCAGCACCAAAATGGCTTCGAGACCTTCGCGCAACAAAATCAGCAGGCCCGAAATATAGCTTAGGGACCAGCTCAAGCCATCGCTGCCCAGCAATCCAGCCGACTCTTTAAGCAAGGCTTTGGCAGCGTTCAAACGCTGCTCGACTTGCTCGACCGGCAAGCCGTCTTGCAATGATTGCCGGTAGGCCATCAGGGCTTTTTCGGTGTTTTTGCGCACGTTGGTGTCGACGTTATCCAACGAACTTTCGACCAGCTCAAACCCTTCAAGGTAGGCCGCGACTGACAGGTCGTAGGCTTGTTCGTGATCCCCTGCCTGATAGGCCGCGAGGCTTTTGTCCAGGGTGGCGCTGGTGTAGTCGAGCAACTGCGCCGGGCCACGATTGACTTGTGGCGGCTGGGCTCGCTGAGCACGGAAAGTAGCGGTTGCCTCAGGGCCTTCGGCGGCCAGCACTTCACTCGGCGTTTGACGGGCAAGGTCTGCAAGGTTGTAGGTTTTGTCCAACTTGGCAGCGGCCGGGTCAATACTCAGCCCTGCGATATAGGTGGCAAGGTCCCAGCGCTGACGCTCGTCCAATTGGTCAGCAAACGAAGGCATGTCGGTGCCTTCGACCCCCAGACCCAAGGTGTTGTAGATCGCATAGAGGCTCAGGCGATCCAGACGCTGGGCATCACGCAGGTTGGCAGGCGGTGGCGTCATGCCAACGCTGGCTGGTCCATCTCCCGCGCCGCTGGCACCGTGGCACACCGAACAATGCTGGGCGTACAACGGCGCACCGCGTGTTGGGTCTGGGGTAATGACCGGTGCCTGGCTAACCTCGTAGGCCACCGCCAGGCTGGCGCCCAATTGGCGCGCGGAACGGGCAACGGCGGCACCGTCTTCGTGTTGCTCGATGGCGACCTGCAAGGTACCGACACCGTGTACCAGCTCGGCACGCTCAGGGCGCTCCGGCAGGTCAGCGACCAAACCCTTGAGGACAGCCAGAAACTCCAGTTGCTCGTGGTATTCGGTTTCGTCGATGACTTTGCCGTCTTCAACGGTCGGCGGGTAATCCGCGCCGATGTAGTCAATTAGGTGAAGTGCCTGCGAGGCACCTTCCGGGGAGTTGGCAGACACAGCAAGGCTGCACAACGCGAACACAGGCAACATCAGCCATGCCAAGAAACGCGAGCGGGCGGTCATCGATAGATCCGAATGGAAATGAGAAGTAACACATTGTTTACTGGTAGAGGGTCTTGACTCAAGACTTAAGCAAGAGATTGGTCAGCTAATCAGCGATTTGTAGTGCTGCGCCATGAACTCAATGAAAGCACGCACTTTGGGCGCGAGGTGTTTGGCGTGTGGATAGAGGGCGTAGTAATGCCGTTGTCCCAGGCTATAGCCGGGCAAGATATGAACCAATTGGCCAGTGCGCAGATTTTGTTGGACGGTGGCGCAGGTGAAAGCGCCAATACCCACACCCGCCAACGCAGCACTGTGCAGCGAGGTGATGGTGTCGGTTTTGAAGCGGCTACTACTCAGAGTAACGGTGGCGACCGTGCCCTGTGGTGAGGTGAGCGTCCATTCACGGGTGCCCGAAAATGCCAGCAGCGGGTGAGCGTTCAATTCGTCAGCATGACGCGGCAAACCATAACGATTCACGTAGTCAGGCGAGGCCACCAGAATCAGCGGCGAAACCGCCAGGGTTTTAGCCACCAGCGATGAGTCGACCAATGGGCCACTGATCCGCAGGGCGACATCGAAGCCTTCGGCGACCAGATCAACAAAACGGTCATCGCAGGACAAGTCGATCTGAACGTGCGGATAGCGCTGCTGGAAGGCTGGCAACCAGTGTGCCAACTCCAGAGTCCCGATCACCAGCGGAGCGCTAATGCGCAGCAGCCCAGCAGGCTCACTCGCCTTCTCAACAATGGCCGAGGCCGCTTGATCAACCCGCTGCAATATATCAACGCAGGCCGCGTGATACTGCTGGCCTGCAGCCGTCAGACTCAGGCACCGGGTCGTGCGGTTGATTAGCCGCACACCGAGTTCAGCCTCAAGTTGCTGCAACTGCCGAGACAGCGTTGAGTGGGTTGTATCCAGTCGTTCGGCGGCCGCCGAAAATCCATGATTCTCAACAATGCAACAGAACGCTCGCATGGCCAGCAGTTGATTCATCGACAGGGCTTCACTTGAGGGGCAAGCGGATGATCTGCGCCGTGGTCATGACATCACCGAAGGTGTCTTCGATCTCGGCCAGGGCCGCACTGTGCAGGCTGTTTGCATCAACACTCTGACCGTTGGCTCGCGTAATGCTGCGGGTGGCCGAGGCGTCCGATGCTACCACGACCTGATAACCCAGCGGCGCAGCGTCCCGCGCGCCACCGGCCACACAGGCATGGGTCATGAGACCAGCAAAGATCAGCGTTTTGACCCCCTTCTCTTTGAGCCAGCGATCAAGGTCGGTACTGGCAAATACGCTGACTGTTGTCTTTTGCAGCACGGTATCGCCGGCACGCGGCTGCATCAGCGGGTGGAAGTTGACCCCCTCGCCATCCAGAGCAAAGACTGCGGACCCCGCCGGGGCAATGTGTTGAATGTGATAAACAGGGATCTTTGCCTGGTCGGCGAACGCGACAAGCTCACGAGCCTTGGTCATGGCTTGCTGACCGTCAGGAATAGGCATCCGACCCGTGAAGTACTCGTTCTGAAAATCAATCACCACCAAGGCCGTGCTAGCCGGATCGAGACGATCAAGCTGCACTGCACCCGACATAGCCCGGATAGTGGGATGGGCATTTTCAGCAGGCACAGATGCCATAACAGAGTTCGCGGCCAAGCTCAGGCAAGCAAGGAATGAGGCCAACGTTTTAGGTATGGCGATGGTCATGTGAACTCCTGGACTGGAAGGATGAAGCGCTTCGCAAAGTCTAGGAAGACAGGCTCATCATAACAACGCCAAGGAGCGCACAGCATTTGTATGCGTTTTGCACAGATCTCAGGTCGTGGCGCGATGCAACGTCGCCAGGAAACCTGCCGCACCGACGAACAAACCGGCAAACGTACGGTTCATGCGGCGCTGTTGTTTGGGCGTGCGCAGCAGGCGCAGAACTTTGGAGGCCAAACCGGTGTAACCGGCCATGACGATCAAATCAACGCAGATCATGGTCGTGCCCAGGATCAGGTATTGCGACACCAGCGGCGCGTTGGGATCGACGAACTGCGGCAATACCGCAAGCATAAAGACCAGGGCCTTGGGGTTGCTGACATTGACCAGAAAGCCGCGAAACACGAGGGTCATCGGCTTGCCGATGGGGCGCACGGCCGCATCATCACCGAGGTCAGCTGGCAGTGCGCGCCATTGTTTGACGGCCAGATAAACGAGGTAGGCCACGCCAAACCATTTGATTGCATAGAAGGCTGTGGATGAAGCGGCAAGGATCGCGCCTACACCGGCGGCGACAATCGCAATTTGCAGTGCCAGCCCCAGTTGCAGGCCCAGCGCATTCCAGTAACCGCGCCAGAAGCCGTATTGCAGGCCGCACGACATCGAGGCAATCGCGCCAGCACCGGGCGACAAGCTGATCACCCAAGAGGCCGCAAAAAAAGCCAACCACGTTTCCAACGACATCGCGCACCTCGGACAAAAGTTGTAACAAGTCCAATAAACTAATGCGCTGGTTGAAAATTGACCACTACTTTCTGTAGCCGCTGCCGAAAGCTGCGATAAGGGCCGCAGGACCTTCAACAGCAGGGTCGCTACGCAACCCATCGCAGCCTTCGGCAGCGGCTACATGAATGTGGTGTTTAAAGGTCGCTTTCGCGCCAGCGGCGAACCGAGCGTTGGAAGAACAGACTGTTGGGGACTTGGACCATGCTGCTGCCGCTACCGACTTCTGCGGCTTCGATCAAGGTGGTGTAGAGCAGGTTGATGGCTACAACCCGGCCTTTGACGCCAGGTTTGTCGAGGGTATCGACCAGCTCAACGACGTCACCAATACGGAACGGGCCCACGGTGAAGATCAACACCGCGCACAGCAGGTTGGACAGCACGCTCCACATGGCGAAGAAGGCAATTGCCGCCACCGCCACAAACCCCGAGAGCGCGGTCCATAACACTGTGGCCGAGACGCCCAGGCGTTCGAGGACGACAATGACTGCACTGCCCATGATGAACCAGCGCAAACCGCCCCGCAGCGGCACCATCAGCTGCGGCGGGAACGGGTAACGCTTGCCCAGACGAGTCAGGAAGCGAGCCACAAACCGCTGGGAAAAATACCCCACCAGCAAGATCAGCAAGATCTGCACGCCAACCCACAGCGGGGCAATCAGCTCGGCGGGGACCGGCAGATTGAGAGCTTCCATCAAGAAAGCGCCTCCAACTCCGCCTGCAAGCTCTCAAGCAGCTCCAGCGCTTCCATCCAACGTTCTTCGAGCTGACCTTCCAGAACTTTCAACCGGGCCTGCTCGGCCAGCAGCTCACGCAGTTTGTCTTTGTGCGCAGCTTCGTACACCGCACTGTCACCGAGGCTGGTTTCGATCTGGGCCAGTTTTTCGTTGACCTTGCCCAACTCGCTTTCGAGCTTGTCGGCTTCGCGCTTGTGCGGCGCCAACTGCTGACGCAAGGCGGCAGCGGCCTGACGTTGAGCCTTTTTATCGGTCTTGTCTGGGTTGACTGGCGTGTTGCTGGCCGGTGCATTGCGCAAGCGGTAGTCGGCTAACCAACGTGCGTAGTCTTCGAGGTCGCCGTCGAATTCCTGCACCTTGCCATCAGCGACCAACAAGAATTCGTCGGTGGTGCTTTTGAGCAAATGACGATCGTGAGACACCACCAGTACCGCACCGCTGAACTCTTGCAGAGCCATGGTCAGCGCCAGACGCATTTCGAGGTCAAGGTGGTTGGTGGGTTCGTCGAGCAGCAACAGATTTGGCCGGCCCCAAGCGATCAACGCCAGCGCCAGACGGGCTTTTTCACCGCCCGAGAAATTCAGTACCGGCTCATCGATGCGTGCGCCACGGAAGTCGAAACCACCGAGGAAGTCGCGCAGCGTTTGTTCACGCTCGGCCGGTGCCAGACGTTGCATGTGCAACAACGGGCTGGCTTTGGAGTCCAGCGAGTCGAGCTGATGCTGGGCAAAGTAGCCCACCACCAGGTTTTCGCCGCGAGCCAGTCGGCCCGACAGCGGCTCCAGCTCGCCTGCGAGGTTTTTGATCAGGGTCGATTTACCCGCACCGTTCGGCCCGAGCAAACCAATGCGCGCACCCGGCACCAGTTGCAACTTGACCTTCTCGAGGATGGTTTTGTCGCCATAGCCCAAGCGTGCATCGGACAGGTCGAGCAGCGGGCTGGACAGTTTGACCGCCTCGCGGAACACGAAGTCGAACGGTGAGTCGACATGGGCCGCGCTCAGTTCTTCCATGCGCTCCAGAGCTTTGATCCGGCTCTGCGCCTGACGGGCTTTGGTGGCCTGGGCCTTGAAGCGGGCAATGTAGCTTTCCATGTGCGCACGTTGCGCCTGCTGCTTCTCGTAGGCCTGTTGCTGCTGGGCCAGACGTTCTGCACGGGCACGTTCGAAGGCGCTGTAGCCACCGCGATAGAGCGTGATTTTGCGCTGATCAACGTGGGCAATGTTGTCGACCACGGCATCCAGGAAATCCCGGTCGTGGGAAATCAGCAGCAAGGTGCCGGGGTAGTTTTTAAGGAAATCTTCCAGCCACAGGATGGCGTCGAGGTCCAAGTGGTTGGTCGGTTCATCGAGCAACAACAGATCCGACGGACACATCAAGGCTTGCGCCAGGTTCAGACGCATCCGCCAGCCGCCGGAGAAGTCGGCTACCGGGCGATCCATTTGCTCGTTGGTGAAGCCCAGCCCGGCGAGCATTTTGCGGGCGCGGGCATCGGCAGTGTAGCCATCGGCGCTGTCCAGCTCGGCGTGCAGGCGGGCCTGTGCGGCGCCATCCTCGTCGGCTTCGGCCTGGGCCAGATCGGCTTGCACCTGGCGCAGGCGCAGGTCTCCATCGAGCACGTAATCGATCGCGATGCGGTCGAGTGTGTCGATTTCTTGCCGCATGTGGGCAATCCGCCAGTCGGCCGGGAGCAGACAATCCCCGGAATCAGGCGTCAACTCACCCAGCAACAAGGCGAACAAAGTGGATTTACCGGCGCCATTGGCGCCGACCAAACCGGCTTTGTGGCCGGCGTGCAGGGTCAGCTCGGCGTCTTCTAGCAGACGTTGCGGGCCACGCTGTAAAGTCAGGTTCTGAAGTCGGATCATAATGGCGGCGGAGTCTACCAGCTTCCCTCTCAACTGGCGCGAATTGCACTATGCAGACTGACCTGTGGATTTACTGTTTGAACCTCTACGCCCGGCCCGGGGTGGAGCAAGCGTGTTTGCGCCTGCAAAGCCAAGGGCTGGATGTGTGCCTGTTGTTGTGTGCGACCTGGCTGGAACACCGTGCCGTGGCCTTCGACGAAGCACGCCTTGAGCAATTAAAGGCGTGCGCCACTCCCTGGCAGCAGGAAGTGGTGCAGCCGTTACGACAATTGCGAACCCAGTGGCGCGAGTTGGCCGCACACGATGATGCGCTTGCAGCACTACGCGAGCAGATCAAGGCTTTGGAGTTGGAGGCTGAACGGACGTTGTTGCGACGCTTGGAGTCTGTGACCCAAGACTGGTCATTGGCTCAATCGCACGGTCATTGTGATTGGCTGCAAAAAATGGCGAACGCTGTTGCCGACCCTGACTGCGACGCGCTGCAAGTGCTGCGCGCCGCAATCAAACCAGCTTAAGAAGCGCTGGTAGGGGTTGTAGCCGGGGTAGCAGCGGACGCCAGGGTTGGCGCAGGAGCTGGGGCCGAAGTTGCAGCAACAGGCGCTGCAGGAGGCTTGGCGGGTGTCGCGGCAGGTGCAGGCTTGGTCGCCACTGGCTTTTTAACGGCCGGTTTGGCAGCAGCTTTTACCAGCGGTTTAGCCGCTGGTTTTGCAGCGGGCTTGGCCGTTGGCTTAACAGCGGGTTTGGCTGCTGCCACAGGTTTGGCCGCGGCGGTTTTAGCTGCAGGCTTGGCCGCGACTTTAACCGGAGCTTTGGCTGGGGCTTTGACCGCAGACTTGACCGGTGCTTTGGCAGCAACCGCTTTGGTCGTCGCTGGTTTGGCGGCAGGTTTTGCAGCGGCGGTTTTAGCCGCTGCTGGTTTGGCCGCAGCAGCCTTGGCTGCAACCGGTTTAGCGGCTGGCTTCGCTGTGCGAGCAACTGCCGGTTTTTGCGCCGCCGCTTTAGCTGCAGGCTTGGCAGCGGCTTTTACCGCAGCCTTGGCTGGCGCTTTAGCAGGCGCTTTGGCCGCAGGTTTCTTGGCGTTGGATGCAGGTTTGGCGGCACGAGTCGACAACGCTTTGCCTACCGCCTCTTTAACCCGGCCAATGCCTTGGGCCAACTTCAGGCTTTCTTGAGCATCACGCTTGAGTTGCAAGATGTAGTCGCGCGTTTCGGTTTGGCGTTCCTTGAGTGCGTCGAGCAGTTGCTCAAGCTCTTTAACACCTTCCTTGGCCTTGGACTGTGCCTTGGATTTACCTGCACTTGCGGCATCCTGCAATTTGGTGCGCACCTTGTGCAGTTTTTCCTGCGCTTTGCCACGCTGCTTCTCAAGCTTGGCGAGCAGTTTCTCAGCATCAGCCAACGCTTGGGAGCAAGCGTTTTCCAAATGCTCAAGCAGGCTGCCTGAGAGCTGTTGGAGCAAGTGCAACGGCGTATTGACGGGCTTCTTATTGGCCGACATGGTTTACCTCCTGGCTGAAGTGAGTGCGGCTCATACTAGACCTCTGCAACTACCGCCGCTAGAGCATGTTGACACTAACGATAGCAGTGGGTTGCATGGCGTCGAGAAACTTGTGCTGGATCAACCTTTAACCCTGAATTCAACTAAATTCGGTCGGCGACTCAACGTCATTTAAACCCCAAAATAAAATCACGGATGCCCGCTCCTGCGCTGGCATAATCCTGCGCACTTCAGACCGGAGAAAGCCCATGCCGCGTTACCTCTTGTTGACGCTTTTGTGCCTTGCGCCTTTGACGCAAGCGGCGCCAGTTGCAAGCGCCGACGCTGCACACGACCTCGCTTACAGCCTGGGCGCCAGCTTGGGTGAACGGTTGCGTGAGGGGGTCCCCGAGTTGCAGATTCAGGCATTGATCGAGGGCCTGCGCACCGCTTACCAAGGTAAACCACTGGCGCTGAGCAATGAGCGTATGGAGCAGATTTTGACCTTGCACCAGGCGCAATCAGATACCGCTCAAGACCAACCCCGAAGTGAAGGCGCTCTCGGTTCCGAGCGTGATTTTCTGTTGAAAGAAAAACAGCAGCCACAGGCCCGCGAGCTGGCTGACGGCATCATCCTCACCGAACTCAAGCCTGGTGCAGGCGCCAAACCCGACGCACACGACTCGGTGTACGTGAGTTATGTGGGCCGTTTGCCTGACGGCACCGTGTTCGACCAAAGCAGCCAACCTCAATGGTTCCGCCTGGACAGCGTTATCGCAGGCTGGCGCAGTGCGCTGGTACAGATGCCGGTCGGTGCGAAGTGGCGATTGGTGATGCCATCCAGTCAGGCTTATGGTGCAGACGGCGCAGGAAATTTGATAGCGCCCTTCACCCCGCTGGTATTTGACATCGAGTTGCTCAGTATCAAAAAGTAACCGGCTCAAAATAAAAAACGGCGCGCCAGGCGCACCGTTTTTTGCTCCCGCCAAGACTCAGGCTTGAATGGCTTCGGCTTCTTTCTGCTTGTGCGCGTTATGCAGCACTTCGATCAAGCAGTCCTCGAGCTCAAAACGCTCATGCAACAAAGCACCTAGTGCCTGGAAACTGGCTGCAAGCTTTTCGCAGTCCGGGCGATGATCCTTGCCGTCGCACTGATCGTTGAATGCCAGTGCGGCTTCCGTAATGGCATCAATTCTGGGGTAGAGAGTGTTGGCCAGCTCCAGCCCTCGATCATCGTTGAAGGCTTTGGCTTCGTCGTTCAACTGCTGATAGATCTCGAAATGACCGGCCGAAACGTAGTCCACCAGAATCTGGCAGAACTCGCGCTGGGTCTTGCGTTTGGGATTCGACGACAATAGCTCGGCCTTTACCGCTTCGTAGGCCTTCACAAGTTCATTGCGCTCATGCAGCCAGTTATCAATCAGCTTGTGGACGCCATTGAACCGTTCCTGAGCATTACTGCAACTCTCGAGCATGATGATCTCTCTTCCCTTGTGGGCCCATGCCACCCAGCTGAGGCCGGGCCTGTCTGAACCCAAATGTGCGCGAGCGCAACGGCGTTGGGCGGCATATTTCCAATAATGCGTGCCGGCCAGATTATGCCCGCTCGACAACAGCTTCAAGGTACGCACGAGAGAAAGTTCATACAAGCGTTTAATACTGACCGCTACCGGGCATCGCCGGGACAAGGCAAATGACGGTAGGAAATCGAACGAAAGATCTGATAGCTGCTCAGCACCAACAGGCCGATAAAGGCCAACAGGCTTAACTCAGGGATGCTCAGATCAAACAGAGTCCAGCGAATGTGTGCGCATGCTTCGTTCCCCCGATAGATCACCGAAAATATTTCACTGGGTGACAGGTTGCGCCACATGCAAGACAGATTGGGCTGACAAAACATGAGTTGCTCTGGCGGTAACCTTTGCATCAGCACCTGCCTCAAGGCGCTCGTGGCTCCACCCAGCGCCAGCACCGTGGCGGCCACGGAGTAGCAGCACATGCCCACACGCCCCGGCACATGCAGATACGCAGCCAGGTTAACGACACAGCCCCCCAGCAAGAAGGCGCGCTGCACAATACATAACCAACAGGGTTCAAGCCCAAGCCCATATTCCAGGTACAAAGAGGCGCCCATCACAAAAGCGCCGATCATAAAGGCTAGAAAGAAAATGAAACGTGAGCAGGCCAAGAACATGGCTTTTCCGTAACAAAATAGACAGTGGGTTACGGTAGATGAAAGCCATTAGCCCTTTCAAGGTGGGCCCCTGCGGAACCGTCCTTAAGGATGTAGGGAATTACAAACAGATCTCGAAGTACTTTTAAGTAACAAGCGTAGGAAATTACAACATTCGTATTTGTATCGACAATTTGCCCTGTAAAGCCCGGCTCGCGCTCAATCACGCGCCGGGCTATCGCTTTTAGCGGATCGCTACCGTTGCGGGTAAAGGCAACGCCAGCAAACGCTCATCCAGCAGATTCAGACCTTCCTGAAACAGTTGATTACTGCGTGCCGTATCACCCAACTGAGCCAACAATCGCGCCAGTTCGGCACAAGCCTCAGGGTTGCGCTCGACCCTCAGGCTGCTTTCAAGATAATCACGCGCCTTGCCCCACAAACTGTTTTGCAAGCACAAACGACCCAGGGTCAGAAGCAAGCTGGCATCACCAGGATGTGCCTTGAGCCATCCTTCAGCGGTTTGTAACTGCTTGACCGGATCGCTGCCGCGCAGCAAGCCATAGAGCCGCACAAGGTGACTGTCGTAGTTGCGTTTGAGCGCGCCACGCAATACTTCCTCGGCTTCTGCCTGGGCACCCAGCTGACGCAACTGCTCGGCGTAGGCCAGCACCAGCGTCGGTTCCTGACGTTGCGCCGAGGTCAGTTGCTGCCAGGCTCGTATCAGCGATTGCAGACCCGCGTCACCACCGGTCTCGCGCTGCGCGGCCAGGTTAAGATTTTGACCCCAGGCTCGACGCTCAAGCTCAGCCAGCTCGTTGGCCGGCAACACCTTGTCTTTACGCAGTTCGGGCAGCAGGCGTATCAGAGCCGCCCAATCGCCGCGCTGCTGGTGCAGACGCTGCAACTGACGCAGGACCTGAACATTGTGCGGGTGGCGCTCGTGCATGGCTTGCAGAGTGCTCAACGCCCCGTCTGTGTCCGCACGATCCACTTGCAACTGAGCATGACTCAAGGCAATAGCCAGTTCGGCCTGCGGCTGACGCTCCAGCGCACGCTCAAGCAAGTTGTCGCTTTCTTCGTAACGCCCTTGCTCGTTGGCTGCACGTGCCGCGCCCAGATAAAAAAGCAACGGCTGGCGTTCGGCCTCTGCCGCGCGCGACAGCAGTTTTTGCGCGCTGGCCCAGCGGCCCTCGGCGAGATCCATCTGACCTTGTTCAATAGCGATCTGCACCCGGCGGCTGCGATTGCGCCGCGACCATGGGTTAACCAGCCCTGTGGAGGCCGTGACCAGTTCCACCAGCAGCTTGGTGCCCCAAATCAGCAGCCCCAGGATGACCAGCAGGGCCAGTGTTGCCCACAGGCTGGACTCGTAGCGAAAGCTTTTGTAGGCAATCAGCACGTAGCCCGCGTCTTCGGCGATTGCCAGGCCGATGCACGCCGCAGCGGCAATCAACAAAAACACAATCACATAGAGCCGCTTCATGGGCTGGTCTCCTGCGCCGGGTTGCCAGCCGCTTGACCCGGTTCGTCGGCACTGACATGTCGACGCTCAAGATAGGCTTGCACCGCGCTTAAGGTGGTCGCCAGATCCGGGGTTTTCACCGTCACCGGCTGTTTGCTGAGCGCTACCACTTGCTCCAGGATTTTTTTACTTTGCGCATTGTCCTGGTTGAAGTTGCCTTTGAGCACTTCCTGCGCTTGCGCCAAGGCTTGGGTGTACACCGGCTCCTGGCCATTGAGGGCCGCCCATTGGGCTTGCTCCAGTGCCAGACTCAAGGCCAGTCGTACTTGCGTCAGGCTTTGACCTGCCAGCAATGGACGGACATTTTTGTCGGCATTGAAGTCGATGCGAATGTAGTGCGAGATTTGATCCCACCACTGTTCCCAGCGGCTTGCACCATCGCCATCCGCCGTCAGCCCCAGCAACGAATTGCCTTGATCCTGATAGGCCGGAGCCAAGGCATTGAGCTGCGCCACCTGGTCGCGCAGAGCCGCCAACTGCAGGAACAGGCCGGTGCGATCCGGCTGCTCAACGCTGCGCAGGGCCGCTAGGCTCTTGGCCAGTTGTTCACGGGCGGCGAAAGAGCCCGGATCGTTCTGCTCACGCAAAATCGCATCTGCGCCCTGCACCAGTGCTTGTGCGCTGGTGACGTCTTGCAGCGCAGACAACCGCAGGCTGGCCAGACGCAACAAGTGCTCGGCCTCAGCTAAACGCCAGTCCTTGCGGCTGGCACCCAGTACCGTTTCAAGGCGCTGGTTCAGGCGCTGCTGATCGCCTTGCAGCTGCACAACCAATTGGCGCTGATTATCCAATTCATTGGCGGAAGGCAGCTGGTTGAGGCGCGTCAGCAGTTGTTGCTCACCTTGTTTGATGGACAGCGTTTGCGTCCCCAAGGCCTGAACTTCGGTCAACTGTTGCGCGGTGCTGGTTTGCAAGTGACGTACCTGCCACACCCCCCAGCCACCCACCGCTACACCGGCTGCACCCAGCAGCAGGGCGACAACCGCCAAACCATTGCCCCGACGCTCTGGCGCGGTGACAGGCTTTTCAACCGGCGCTTCTGGCGCGGGCTGCACGTGTTCTTTTGGCAAGACTGTTTCGCTCACGTATCCATCCTTTGCATTAGAAAGCAGGTACGGGACGCTCCCGTAGCGCCGCCAGCAAAGCCGTGGCACTCGCACCACGACAATCCACAACATGTTTGACCCCGGCGTTGCGAGCCATCTCAGCCACCCGAGGGCTTGGAACAAACAACGTCATACAGGCAAGCTGTGGCCAGGCATCGCCTGCCAACTGCTGCAAATGTTCAAAACCCTGCCCACTGCTGACCACCAGGCCGTTCAGGCGTTCCACTTGCACGCGCTGCAGCAGTGTCGCCGCCGGGTATGACGGCAGTACGCGACGATACAACTCAAGGTAGTCGACGTGGGCTCCGAGAGCGCGGAGCCGGTCGGCCAGCATTTCTCGACCGCCCTCTCCCCGCACGATCAATACCTTCGGCTCATCGCAGTCTACCGCGTGCTCGAACTCCGGCATCGCCAATAAGGCTTCGCTGTCGTCGCCGCTTTGAGGGTAGCTAACATCGAGGCCGTAGTCGGTGAGAATCTGCGCCGTGGCAGCACCGACACTGAACCACTTCTGCGTGGGTGCTTGCGGCCAATAATGACTGACCAGCGCAAGGCCCAGGCGCGCGGCGGGCTTGCTGACCACTATCACCGCACAATAGCGGGCAAGGTTGGCAACCAGCGAACGCTGTGCTTCGGCCAATGGCAACGGCTGGATCGCCAATAGCGGCAAGCTGCTACTGAAAATTCCGGCAGCCGCCAACTCACTCGCGAGGGCCGTCGTCTCTTCTGCGGGACGGGTCAGCAGCAAGCGCCAGCCTGTCACTCGTGCCCTGCCTCACCGTAAACGGCTTTCAAAATATCGCCGGCACCTTGCTTGAGCAGGTCTTCGGCGACCTGCACACCCAACTCAGTGGCCTGGCTCTGCGGGCCACGTGCATCAGCGCTCAGCAGCAGGCCGCCATTCGGATCGCCCACCAAACCACGCAACCAGATGTGCTCACCTTCAAGCACCGCGTAACAAGCAATCGGTACTTGGCAGCCGCCGTTCAAATGCTTGTTCAGCGAACGCTCGGCGGTGACGCGCACAGCCGTGTCCGCATGATGCAACGGGGCGAGCAAGGCGTGAATGGCATGGTCGGCGCTACGGCATTCAATACCTACGGCGCCTTGGCCCCCGGCTGGGAGGCTGTCTTCGATGCTGATTGCCGAGGTAATACGGTCTTCAAAGCCAAGGCGGATCAGGCCCGCGGCGGCAAGGATGATGGCGTCGTATTCACCTGCGTCCAGCTTGGCCAGGCGCGTGTTGACGTTGCCGCGCAGAAAGCGGATCTGCAGATCCGGGCGACGGGTCAGCAGTTGGGCCTGACGGCGCAGGCTCGACGTGCCGACCACACTGCCCTTTGGCAAGTCGTCGAGGCTGGCAAAAGTATTGGATACGAAGGCATCACGCGGGTCTTCGCGCTCGCAAATGCAAAACAGACCGAGGCCTTCTGGGAAGTCCATCGGCACGTCTTTCATCGAGTGCACGGCGATGTCGGCTTCGTTTTCGAGCAGAGCGGTTTCCAGTTCTTTAACGAAAAGGCCCTTGCCGCCGATTTTCGACAGCGGCGAGTCCAGCAGCTTGTCGCCCCGGCTGACCATGGGCACTAGCGTCACCAAAAGACCTGGGTGAGCCTGTTCTAAACGGGCTTTAACGTATTCGGCCTGCCACAGAGCCAGGGCGCTTTTACGGGTAGCGATGCGGATTTCGCGAGAGGACATGGATCAATCCGTACTGAAAAGATACGGCCGATAATAACAGCTCAGCCAAAACAGCTTTGACTTGTATCAGAAAGTACGCGGCCTCCCTGGCCCAAAACCGTGCGCACGCGCCCTTTCGGCGCGTGTTACAGCTGCTGCATCATTTTGCGTACACCGGCCACATGCCGTCGGCTGACAATCAGTGCATCGCCATTAAGCCCGCGAAGGAACAACTGAAAATGCCCCAGCGGTGTGCGCTGCAGACGTTCGATCCGATCACGTGCCACCAGCGCATTACGGTGAATACGCACGAAGCGCTCGCCGAATTCGTCTTCAAGGGCCTTGAGTGGTTCATCGAGCAGGACTTCGCCGCCTTCGTGACGCAGCGTCACGTATTTATGGTCAGCAATAAAATAAATCACTTGGTCGATGGGGATCAGCTCAATGCCTTTTCGGGTTCGGGCACTGATGTGGCTGCGCGGGCCACTGCCCGTTTGTGCCGCCGGGCGGGTGAGCGCGGCCAATTGAACACGGTTAGGCCGATGCGCGTCTTTGAGAGCTGCGCTCAGGGCCTCGGCGCTGACCGGTTTGAGTACGTAGCTGACGCCACTGTCTTGCAGGGCCTGCAATGAAAATTCGTCAGGTGCCACGCAAAATACAACCGAAGGCGGCAATTCGCGTTCACATAATTTGGCTGCAACTTGCAACCCGTCGAGGCCCGGCATCTGGATGTCGAGTAAAACGACGTCCGGTTTCAGGCTTTCGATCAGGCTCAATGCCTCTTCGCCATGAGTGGCGCCAGGCTCCAGCAACTTGTAGCCCCCCAGTGCACTGAGCAAACCGCTCAAATGCTCACGGGCCAAGGTTTCGTCATCAACGATCAGGACATTCATATAGCGCTGTATTCCTGCGTGAGTCTCGCACAAGGATAGCGTAGACAAGTGAAGTGACGACTGTCACGGCGATCCACGCTAAGACTAGCGTGAAGGCCAAAAAGTGCCGCAAGCCGCGCAGCAAAATTCACCTGTTTCTGTTGTTCGATTTAATACCGAATACGTCTGGTAATCTACCAAGACCTGCAACGACCGATCCATACGACCAACTGTAGACGGTTGCCAAGACGAAAGTGCCCAATCGATACATTTCGTTTCGGAATTTTATTTATACCGCACAGATAGAAAAACCTGCCGACCTGCGTCAACGCCATGATTGGCAACCCTGTTATGATCCGCAGTAACTTTTTGTGTAATTCCCCCTCAGCCGATTACGAGCGAATCCATGAGCACCGACAAGACCAATCAGTCCTGGGGCGGCCGCTTCAGTGAACCCGTCGACGCCTTCGTTGCGCGCTTCACTGCCTCCGTCACTTTCGACCAGCGCCTTTACCGCCACGACATCATGGGCTCCGTGGCCCACGCCACCATGCTGGCCAAGGTCGGTGTACTGACCGATGCCGAACGCGACTGCATCATCGAGGGCCTGAAAACCATCCAGAGCGAAATCGAGGCCGGCACCTTTGACTGGCGCATCGACCTGGAAGACGTACACATGAACATCGAGGCGCGTCTGACCGACCGTATCGGCGTGACCGGTAAAAAGCTGCACACCGGGCGCAGCCGTAACGACCAGGTAGCGACCGATATTCGCCTGTGGTTGCGTGACGAAATCGACGTCATCCTGGCTGAAATCACCCGCCTGCAAAAAGGCCTGCTGGAGCAAGCCGAGCGCGAAGCCGAGACCATCATGCCGGGCTTTACGCACCTGCAAACCGCGCAGCCGGTGACATTTGGTCACCACATGCTGGCATGGTTCGAAATGCTCAGCCGTGATTACGAGCGCCTCGTCGATTGCCGCAAGCGCACCAATCGCATGCCTTTGGGCAGCGCCGCACTGGCAGGTACGACCTACCCGATCGACCGCGAGCTGACTGCGCAACTGCTGAGCTTTGAAGCCGTGGGCGCTAACTCGCTGGACAACGTGTCCGATCGCGACTTCGCCATCGAGTTCTGCGCTGCGGCCAGCATCGCCATGATGCACTTGTCGCGTTTCTCCGAAGAGCTGGTGCTGTGGACCAGTGCTCAGTTCCAGTTCATCGACTTGCCAGACCGCTTCTGCACCGGCAGCTCGATCATGCCGCAAAAGAAAAACCCCGACGTGCCAGAGCTGGTACGTGGCAAAAGTGGCCGTGTATTCGGCGCATTGATGGGCCTGCTGACCTTGATGAAGGGCCAACCACTGGCCTACAACAAAGACAACCAGGAAGACAAAGAGCCACTGTTCGATGCGGCCGATACCTTGCGCGATTCGTTGCGTGCATTTGCCGACATGATCCCGGCGATCAAGCCTAAGCACGCCATCATGCGTGAAGCGGCGCTGCGCGGGTTCTCGACCGCCACCGACCTGGCTGATTACCTGGTACGCCGCGGCCTGCCATTCCGCGACTGCCACGAAATTGTGGGCCATGCGGTGAAGTACGGCGTGGAAACGGGTAAAGATCTGGCTGAAATGAGCCTTGAAGAACTGCGCCAATTCAGCGATCAGATCGACGATGACGTATTTGCCGTGCTGACGCTGGAAGGCTCGGTCAACGCTCGCGATCACATCGGCGGCACCGCGCCGGCGCAGGTGAAAGCAGCGGTTGTTCGCGCCAAGGCGTTGTTGACCAGCCGCTAACACAGAGCCCTGTAGGAGCGAGCTTGCTCGCGATGCAAGCAATGCGGCTTGTCAGTCATGCCGCGTCAATGCCATCGCGAGCAAGCTCGCTCCTACAGGGTGTGGTGGTTATTTTTTACTGCTGATGTACGCCAAAAACTGCGGCATGGCCGCTTCTTTGTCGGCGGCGATTTTTTGTACGTGCGGGCTCTGCTTCAGGCGCTCCAGAAGCGCTTTAGCTTCTGGGCAGTCAGCCAGCAGATCCAGATCAAACACCTTATGGCCAACCGCACAGGCCAGATCCAGGCTGTACAAGAAGTAAATATCCGCCACGCTCAGCGTTGCGCCTGCCACGTAGGGCGCAAACTTGCCGTGCCGGCTCAGCGATGCAATCCCCTGCAGCAGTTCAGCCTTGGCTTTGTCCTTGATCGCGTCTGGCACTGGCATGCCAAAAAATGCGACGGGGTAGCACGCGCGTGCTGGCAGCTCGATATACAGCTCGATTTCCTTGGCCAACGCCAGCACCTGAGCGCGCTCAAACGGGTCAACCGGCAGCAACTTAAGGCCCGGCTGGGTCTGTTCGATGTATTCGAGGATCACGCTGGTTTCGTTGATGAAACCCTGCTCAACGCCCAATACCGGTACTTTGCCTCGCGGGCTGATTGCCAGCGCTTCAGGCGTTTGTGCGGCAAAGAACGGGACTTCTTCAAACGGCACGCCCTTCTCCAGCAGCGCCAGTTTGACCATGTTGTAGTAGTTGCTGACGGCGAATCCATAAAGCTTGAGCATTGCAAAGCCTCCAGGCCATGTTGGGGTTGGCAGCGATTGTTATAGAGCTTCACCGCCAGGCTGGCTAGAGACATCATTGCGCTGAATGCAGTTAGACTGCCCATCTTTACTTAAGGAGCCTGCCCATGAGCGAGCCAACAGATATCGATAACGAAGAAGAAGAGTTCGCCGAGTCGACCCTGATTCAGGCGATCGAAAACCAGATTGAAAGCGATAACCCACCCGCCGCCAAAGCCACCTTCAACAAACTGACGTTGGTCGGCTACGAGCGCGAAGAAATTTTGCAAATGATGGCCCACGTGCTGGCCGTAGAGATTGACGCGATCCTCGAAGAAGACCGCGCCTTCAATACCGAGTGGTACGAAACTGCGCTACGCGCACTGCCGACCTTGCCACCCGAGAAGAACTGAGTCACGACTCAGGGGTGAATCGCCGGGGCTCGCTGCCAGCCCAACGCTTCGGCAGGTACTGGGCGTCCAAACCAGTACCCCTGGCCCAGACCGCAGTTGAAGTCGAGCAGGAGTCGCGCCTGCTCGACGTGCTCTATGCCTTCGGCATGCACCTGCAGCCCCATACTGTGGGCGAGCGCGATGACCGCGCGCACAATCGCCACATCATCACTGTCCCCCGGCAAGCCCGCGACAAATCCCTGATCGATTTTGAGCTTCTGCACGGGCAGTTGCTTGAGCCGCAGCAGCGATGAGAACCCGGTGCCAAAATCATCAATGGCCAAGCGCACCCCCATCGCCCGCAGATGGTTCATCTGTTCCAGTGCACTTTGCGAATCATCCATCACCGCGCTTTCCGTCACTTCCAGCTCCAGCAACGCCGGATTCAGCCCGGTGTCTGCCAGTACAGTTGAGACCAGCGTGTACAGCTCGGGGCGAGCGAACAATCGGCTGGAAATATTCACCGCCACAAACGACAAATCCACGCCAGCCGATTGCCACTGACACATCTGCCAGCAGGCTTGCTCCAGCACCCAAGCATCGATTTCGGCAATTAATCCGGTACGTTCAGCGATCGGAATAAATTCGCCCGGCGACACCAGCCCCCGCTGCGGATGCTGCCAGCGGACCAGTGCTTCGACCCCAACCAAGCGACTGGTTTGCAGGTCATGCACCGGTTGGTAATAGACACGCAGTTCATGCTGCTCCAGAGCTCGACGCAAATCGCTGGCCACTTCGATGCGGTACTGCGCATGGGTCGTCAGTTCTTCGGTGTACAAGGCGTAGCCTTCGCGCCCGGCATTTTTAGCCTTGAACAAGGCCGAGTCGGCATTACGCAACAATTGTTCGGCGTTTGATGCATCGCCGGGGAACACGCTAATGCCGATGCTGGCGCTGATAAACAACGAGTGCCTGTCAACTTCAAACGCACCTTTCATCACCTCCAGCACCTGTTGCGCCAAGGCAACGGCCTGAGCCACCTTGGAACAACTCTCGGCCAATACGGCAAACTCATCGCCCCCCAGGCGCGCCACAGTAAAGTGCGTGCCAAACAGGCTCTGCAAACGGTCACCAACTGCTTTGAGCAATAGGTCGCCCACGTTATGCCCAAGGCTGTCGTTGATGATTTTGAAATGATCCAAGTCGATCATCAACAGCGCACAACCCGAATTGTGGCGCCGCGAAGAGGCCAGGGCCTGCTCAGCCCGGTCAGTAAACAGCAGACGATTGGGCAAGTCGGTCAGAGGGTCATGGTGAGCCAATCGCATCAGCTCGGCCTGCGATTTTTTAATCGCCGAGATATCCGAAAAAACCGCGACATAGTGGCTGACTTGGCCCTTGGCGTTGGTAATGGCGCGCACGGTCTGCCACTGCGGGTAAATTTCACCACTTTTACGCCGGTTCCAGATCTCGCCGTGCCAATCACCGTTTTCTTGCAATGACTGGAATACCGCCTGATAGAACGCAGGCCCATGTCGCCCCGACTTGAACAGACTGGGGCGTTGGCCCAAGACCTCTTCTGGGGTATAGCCGGTGATTTCAACCAAGGCGCGATTCACATGCACAATCACCCCGTTGCTGTCGCTGACCAGCACCCCCTCTCGCGTGCAGTCAAATACCACGGCAGCCTGACGAAGATGTTCCTGATCCTGACGCTGGCGTTCCAGATCAGCATCCATTCCCAGAAAACTGAACCGTCGAGCCCGGGCAAAAAAAATAAATGCGCCGCTAAAAAGCACCCAAACGTAACCGTTTATCCGCTGCCACTGGGCTAACTGCACCGAATCATCGAAATAACTGTTCAATAAATGATCAGTCATGACTAGCCAGAAAACAGACAGCAGCCCGTACAACAACGCCGCACGCAGGGCATTTCGAGAAGAAACCAACATAAGAAAGTTAAAGCACCTACAAAAAAAGAGGAATTATAGTGTAAGAAACATCCAGGCACTCTTATCTGAAAGGCCGACTGGTTTTATCTGGCTGCATGGTGATAATGCGTGTTGCAGTTTTTTTATCTTCCCGAGGGCCAAACAGCCTATGTGGTACAACGGTTTTCTAGACTTGTCAGCCTGGCAACTGGTGGCAGTCACCCTGTTGATGACCCACGTGACCATTATCGGTGTCACGGTTTATCTACACCGCTACTCAGCCCACCGCTCGCTGGAGCTCAATGGTGGCCTGAAACACTTCTTCCGTTTCTGGCTGTGGCTGACCACGGCACAGAACACCCGCGAGTGGACCGCCATCCACCGCAAACACCACGCCAAATGCGAAACCGTCGACGACCCGCACAGCCCGGTCATCAAAGGGTTATCGACCGTTTTGCGAAAAGGTGCAGAGCTGTATCGCGAAGAGGCACAAAACGCCGAAACGTTGCGTATTTACGGCAAAAACTGTCCAGAAGACTGGATTGAACGCAATCTTTATTCGCGCTACAAAATGTTGGGCGTCAGCCTGATGCTGGTCATCGACTTACTGCTGTTCGGTGCCATCGGGTTGACCATTTGGGCCATCCAGATGATGTGGATCCCGGTTTGGGCGGCTGGCGTAGTCAACGGGCTGGGCCATGCCGTTGGGTATCGCAACTTTGAGTGCCGTGACGCGGCGACCAATCTGGTGCCGTGGGGCATCCTCATTGGCGGCGAAGAACTGCACAACAACCACCACACGTACCCCAACTCGGCCAAGCTGTCGGTCAAAAAGTGGGAGTTCGACCTGGGGTGGGCCTGGATCAAAGTGTTCAGCTTTTTGCGCCTGGCCAAGGTTCAGCGGGTTGCGCCTATCGCCCACCGGGTGGAAGGCAAAGGCAATCTGGACATGGACACCGCGATGGCGATCCTCAACAACCGCTTCCAGATCATGGCGCAATACCGCAAGTTGGTGATCGCGCCGCTGGTTCAGCAAGAGCTGGCCAAGGTCGATCATTCGGTGCGCCACCAATTCCGTCGGGCCAAGCGTCTGCTTTCGCGTGAAACCAGCCTGCTGGATGAGCGCCATCACCAGCGCATCCAAACCCTGCTGGAGCATAGCCACTCGCTCAAAGTGATTTATGAGAAGCGCTTGGCCTTGCAACAGATCTGGGTCAAAACCAGCTCCAATGGGCATGACATGCTGGCGGCGATCAAGGAATGGGTACATGAAGCAGAAGCCAGCGGGATTCATTCGCTGCGCGAGTTTGCCAAGCAGTTGAAAACTTACTCGCTGCGACCTGCGGCGGTGTAATCCCCCATCCTCTGTAGGAGTGAGCTTGCTCGCGATGATATCGATGCGGTTTCACTGAGAAGACCGTGTCGATTGGATCGCGAGCAAGCTCGCTCCTACAGGTTTGGGCGTTAGAGAGCCGGGTCTGCGATCAACCGCGACAACTCTGGCGCCCCTATTTTCAACAACCGGGCAGTCTTGCTATTGGCCAGCGCGTCTATACCCTCTTCAGGCGGTAGATTGGCCATCTGCGCCACAAGGTTCATCACCAGCGCCTCACGGGAATACACACCGCCACCCAAGTGATAAATCGCCGCAATCAACTCGCGTAATTCCAGCGGCAAGCGCCAGCGTGTGCGCAGGGCCGAGCCATAGGCGGCAGCGAACTCGAGCAATGACGCTTCAATGGCCTGGGTATCCAACTCGCCGCCAGCCTGCTGCCAGTCTTGCAAGCTCCGCAACAAGGCCAGGTCGCCCAAACGGTGCAGCAGCCCCGCGCAATAGCAACGCTCTTGATCCAGGTTCAGCATGCCCGCCAACGCACGGCCGTACTTGGCCGCACGCAGCGATATCGTCCAATAGTGCTCGGCGTAGTTCGCCAGGCAAGGATCACTCAACTGCGCACCAGGCTTAAGGGTCAACCCAAGCGCCAGATTCATGCTTTGCGCCGCACCCAAGCGTTGCAACGCTTGCGCAAGGGTCTGAACCGGGCTGACACGGTGTTGCGCCGCGCTGTTGGCCGCAGCAATCAGGACCGCCGTGATTTGCGGGTCGGCGCACACGGCCTGCTCCAGCAGTGCCAGATCCAGGCCAGCCGGCAACAGGCTGCGCTTGACCGCCAATTGCACATTCACCCACAGCGGCGCGCCATCTGAAGACCCGCGGTGATCTTCCAAAAAGCGTTTGAGGGTCATGCCTGGCGCCAGCGTCGGCACGTTACACAGCACTGCTTGCCCGGCGTTGAGCAACAACCCTTGCAGGCGTTTTGTTAGCCCCCCAATGTCCAGTGGCGTGGTCAGGTAGGCGGTAGGCGCCAAGGGCAAGGCTTCGCGCACGCTGGCACTGTCATTGCGCTCACTCAGTAAAATAAACGGCAACACGGGAGCCGCGCGCCGCTGACGTAGCGCACGCAAGAGCTCTAAACCACCGATGCCGGGCAAGTCCCGAGCTGCAATCACCAAGTCATAGGCTTTTTTGCTCAACAGTACGGATGCCTGCTGACCTTCGCCGCACACGTCCAGCTGCGCGTCGCAACGCACACTCAACACCACCTGTTTCAGCAAGTCTCGAGTCCACGGATCGGTCTCGGCAATCAGCACGCTCGGTACTGCTAATAAATCTACAACCGTCATCCAATGTGCTCCCCGCGCAATGCCAGCACCTTAGTCAAAGGTCGCGCCTGGATACAGATAAAAACACTCAAATAAATGCATCAAACGCAAAAAAACCGCCGAAGCGGTTTTTTTGTGCATCAAGTCATACCTTCGGTACAGAGACTCAAGCCAGTTCAGCGAAGCACTCTTCGATGATGGCCAAGCCTTTGTCCAACTGCTCGTCTGGCGACGTCAGCGGTACCAGCACGCGAAGCACGTTGCCGTAAGGACCGCACGAAAGCAGGATCAAACCTTTGTCACGCGCCTTGGCAACCACTTGAGCAACAGCTGCTGCGTTTGGCTTGTGGGAATCTCCGCCTTCGAACAGCTCGACCGCAATCATCGCGCCCAGGGCACGCACGTCACCGATCACCGGGTACTTGGCCTGGATGGCTTTGAGGCCCGTCACCAGACGCTCACCGACGGCGTTGCAGCGCTCCAGCAGGTGCTCTTCTTCAAACACCTCCAGCACCGCCAGCGCAGCGGCACACGCAATCGGGCTACCGGCATAAGTACCGCCCAGACCGCCCGGAGCGATGGCGTCCATGTACTCAGCCTTGCCGCACACGCCAGCCAGCGGGAAGCCGCCTGCGATCGATTTGGCGAAAGTGGTCAAATCGGCGGTGACGCCCATTTGTTCCATGGCGAAGAAGGTGCCCGTACGGCCTGCGCCGGTCTGTACTTCGTCAGCGATCAGCAGGATGCCGTGTTTGTCGCACAGCTCGCGCAAGCGCGCCATGAACGCTTTCGGCGCCACATAGAAACCACCTTCGCCCTGAACCGGCTCGATGATGATGGCGGCGATGTCATTCGGCTCGGCGTCGTTCTTGAAGATGCGCTCAATGCTGGCGATCGAGTCGTCAACGCTGATGCCATGCAGTTCGCACGGGAACAAGGCGCGGAAGATGCCGCCCGGCATCAGGCCCATGCCCGCCGAGTACGGTACGACTTTGCCGGTCAAGCCCAGGGTCATCATGGTGCGACCGTGGTACGCACCGGTGAAAGCGATCACGCCTGCACGGCCAGTGGCGGCACGGGCGATTTTCACGGCGTTTTCAACGGCTTCAGAACCGGTGGTAACCAGCAGGGTTTTCTTGTCGAAGTTGCCCGGCACCTTGGCGTTGATCTTTTCGCACAGCTCAACGTACGGCTCGTAAGCCAGTACCTGGAAGCAAGTGTGGGTCAGTTTGGTCAGTTGTTCTTGCACGGCAGCAATGATTTTCGGGTGCAGATGGCCGGTGTTGAGTACCGCGATGCCGCCAGCGAAGTCGATGAATTCACGACCTTCGACGTCAGTTACGGTGGCGTTCTTCGCCGACTCGGCAAAGATCGGGTGGATCTGGCCAACGCCGCGCGGGACAGCGGCTTCACGGCGTTTCATCAGGGATGCGTTGGTCTTGTTGCTCATGATGTCCTCATTCGCCGCTCATCAGACGGCGTAGTTCAAGTCTGACGTGCCGGGTTAGATGCCCAGGCAGAGATATTTGATTTCCAGATAGTCTTCGATGCCGTACTTGGAGCCTTCGCGGCCCAGACCCGACGCCTTGATACCGCCAAACGGTGCGACTTCGTTAGAGATCAGACCGGTGTTGACGCCCACCATGCCGTATTCCAAAGCTTCAGCCACACGGAAGACACGGCTCAGATCACGGGCATAGAAGTACGATGCCAGACCAAACTCGGTGTCATTGGCCATGGCGATCACTTCAGCTTCGTCTTTGAAGCGGAACAGTGGCGCCAGCGGGCCAAAGGTTTCTTCCTTCGCAACGGCTGCGTTTTTCGGCACGTTGATCAGAATGGTCGGCTCGAAGAAGCTGCCTTCCAGGCTGTTGCCCCCAACCAGCAAAGTCGCGCCTTTGCTCAGTGCGTCGGCAATATGCTCTTTGACCTTGGCCACAGCCTTGTCATCGATCAACGGGCCGGTGGTGGTGCCTTCGTCCAGACCATTGCCGATTTTCAGCTTGGCGACGGCCACTTTCAGTTTTTCGGCGAACGCGTCGTAGACCGAGTCTTGAATGTACAGGCGGTTGGCGCAAACGCAGGTTTGGCCGTTGTTGCGGTATTTGGAAATGATCGCGCCTTCGACGGCCTTGTCCAGGTCTGCGTCGTCAAACACGATAAATGGTGCGTTGCCACCCAGTTCCAGGGACACTTTTTTGATGTCCTTGGCGCATTCGGCCATCAGCTGACGACCAATTTCAGTCGAGCCGGTAAAGGACAGTTTGCGCACGATCGGGTTGCTGGTCAGCTCGCCACCAATGTCACCCGCGCTGCCGGTCACAACGCTCAATACGCCTTTCGGGATACCGGCACGGTGCGCCAGCTCAACCAGAGCCAAGGCCGAGAACGGGGTTTGCGAAGCTGGCTTGATCACCATGGTGCAACCAGCAGCCAAGGCCGGGCCAGCTTTACGAGTGATCATGGCGGCCGGGAAGTTCCACGGGGTGATGGCCGCAGTCACGCCGATTGGCTGCTTGATCACGATCAGGCGCTTGTCTGGCTGGTGGCCCGGGATCACGTCGCCATAAATGCGCTTGGCTTCTTCAGCAAACCACTCGATGAACGAGGCGGCGTACACAATCTCACCCTTGGCTTCGGCCAAGGGCTTGCCTTGCTCCAGAGTCATCAGGCGACCGAGGTCGTCCTGGTGTTCGATCAACAGCTCAAACCAGCGACGCAGTTTGGTTGCACGCTCTTTGGCGGTCAGGGCACGCCAGGCTGGCAACGCATTGTTTGCGGCTTCAATCGCACGACGGGTTTCAACTGCACCCATTTTTGGCACGGTGCCGATGATTTCACCGGTAGCCGGGTTATTGACCTTGATCGTCTGACCACCGTCCGCATCAACCCAAGCACCATCGATGTAGGCTTGTTGGCGGAACAACTGTGCGTCTTTGAGCTGCATGGGGCTTTCCTTAACAGCACCGCGCACGCGCGGAGCGAATTATTAGAGGTGAAAGGCGCCGTAAAAGGCTGCCGTCAGGAAGTCATACACCGGCCAAAGTATCTATAAAACGCACAAAGTAGAAGCCGTGCGGTTTAGCACTCAGACAAGAGCGTTTGAAATCTCAAACGAATCCTAGGATCAAAGGGGGTAAAGGACAATAGCTTGTTCGAAAAAAAGAACAAACAGCCTATTTTTCGGTTTTCTCGCTGGGCGCCCATCAATAGCCCATAACGCGGCAAGAAACACCTGACGAATCAGCGGCATGGACGGGCGACACGCAGATGAGTATTATGGCGCCCGCGTCGCACCAGTAGCTCAGCTGGATAGAGTACTGCCCTCCGAAGGCAGTGGTCGTGGGTTCGAATCCCGCCTGGTGCACCATTTTCGTCAACTGCTTGTCCGGTCTGCATAAGCGACCAGCAGAGGGTATGAAAGACGGGTGAAGCACTGTGAAGTGTTTTCAGAGGGTCACCGCAAGGGTGACGCCATCCCAGTCCAGCCCACACTCCCTACCGTCAATACCCTGCCAAAGCCTCGACGCACCCATGCACCGCTCACCTACGCTCATTTGAATGTACTAGCCCGTCAAAAACACATGCCCGTTAAGGATATAGCGAGGCCTATCCGGCTTATGTGACTGTCCCAATAACCACCGCAATAGCGACGAAGTTTTACCCGCGTCCACGCGTACGCGCCGGGTATCGTGCTCGGGTTTTTTCGTCCTTAAGTGGAAAGTTTTGATTCATTCAATTAGAGTCCATCACACGAGTTGGAATATTCATTTATAGCCTCCCTCTTTTTCGGGACAATAACGGCGACGCGGCATCACTGCAGCGGCACGCCACGAAGGATCGCTCATGAATAAGAAGTCTGCGCGGCTAACTATATTGATTGACACGCCAACTAAAGAAAAGCTGGAGGCGCTCTCTGAGGCCGTCGATCTTACCGTGTCGCAAATCCTCAGAAAGCTCATAAAAAACCACCTGAACACGCTGGAGCAGCCTATGGCGCTGACCTCTGAAAACATTAGCAGCGTCAATTCACATACGATCAACTAATACTAAAGCGCTAAGTAACCCAACTAATCCAAAAGGGTTATATATAACTAAAGTATTATGTTGGCGTGTGGCGATGCTTCTAACACTCGCCCGTGTTTTATGTGATACGCCTCACACTGCTGTCTTCGCCGCCCGGTTTCACGCGTTCTTTACTGCTGGACGAAATAACTTAATTTCAGTCACTATTTTGTCTTCATCTGACGTTGGTAATGGATTCCCTTATGTCTTTGATACAGCAACTAAACGCCTGTTATGCAGTGTTAAATGAGCCTACGGCAGATCACAGTGAGCACGACGCGGCATCTGCGCCTTGCACGTTATTTTTTTCCATCAGCAACGGCACGCAACGGGCCCGGGTGTTTCATGTCAGCGGTGCTACCTTTGAGGATGCGTGGAACGCAGGACTGTTGAGCCTTGCGCAGGTACAACAGCCAAGCAAGGATCAACCACCGGCACGCCTGTGGCTCAGGGTCGAGCGCGCCATCAACATCACCTCGCTGTCGTGGGCGCACTTTCAGGAGCGCCTCAAGCGCCACAAGCGTAACTATTTCAGACATGGCCTCGCCTTTGACCCGGCACTGAAAACGGCCCTCACCGAGCAGGAAATCAACGCCAACGCCATTCTGTACGGTGGCTCTAACGTTCCGCTTGCCTGTTTCAACATGGGTAATTTCTCGGTTTACGCGAAACGACGCTTTAGTGATTCAACCGCTCAGGCCGCTGCCGCCAATGCGCAGGCGTTTCCTGACACCCCGGTCTATTTGTTCCAGACTCAAGCCGTTTTTTGTGCCGAAGATGGTAAAGCCTACGCGCTCAGCGACAGCGGGGCGGATGTCGGTCGCCGCGCAACCAGCGTGCTGGATGCTGACGAGGTTCGGGACAAGGTGACAACGGCCTCGGATTTTCTCAGCCATCAGGTCAAGGACAGCGGGCAGTTCGTCTACGGCCTGTTCCCGTGCTTCGACCGCACGATTCAGAACTACAACACGCTGCGTCACGCCAGCACCACGTATTCAATGATCGAAGCGTGGGCGCTGACTCGGGACGACGCGCTTGAAGGGTCGATACGCCGTGCCCTCGATTACCTCACCGAACACCTGATCAGACCCTACACCCTGCCCGACGGCAGCTCCGCCGCGTTCCTGGTGGACGAAGGCGACGAAATTAAACTGGGGGGCAATGCGGTCTGCCTGCTGGCGCTGGTGAAATACAGCGAAGTCACCGCGACCCGTGACTATCTACCGTTACTGGCGGCCTTGGCCAATGGCATTGCCTGGATGCAAAACCCGCAGACGGGGGGCTTCAATCATGTCCTGCACGCCAAGGACCTGAGCGTCAAAGCGCCCTTCCGAATTATCTATTACGACGGCGAAGCCGCGTTCGGGCTGATGCGCCTGTACGGTTTGAGCGGCGACGAGCGCTGGTTGCACATCGTCGAAAAAGCATTCGACTACTTCATTGCCAAGGAGCACTGGCGCGAACACGACCATTGGTTGAGCTACTGCGTCAACGAGCTGACGCGCTACCGTCCTGAAGAAAAGTATTTTCGCTTCGGCCTGAACAACTTCACTGACTACCTGGGCTTTGTCCTTCAGCGCATCACCACCTTCCCGACCTTGCTGGAGTTGATGATGGCCGCGCAGCAGATGCTGCAACGGATCGAGCAACAGCCCGCGCTGCGCCATCTGCTCAACGAAGTCGATCTGGACACGTTCTATCGCGCACTGCACCACCGTGCCCGCCACCTGATGAACGGTTATTTCTGGCCGGAAATGGCGATGTTCTTTCGCAACCCGGCCCGCATCGTCGGTTCTTTCTTCATCCGCCACCACGCGTTCCGCGTGCGCATCGATGATGTCGAACACTACCTCTCGGGGCTCATTGCGTATCACCGTTACCTGCTTGATGGCGCGCCACAAGTCCAGCACGTACGGGTGCAGGAACCGCACGAGAGCAAAAGCCCCTGCTGGGATGCGGCGACTATCGCTCAAGTGACTGGCGGCACTTGGGTCGTCGCACCCGCAGCGGGTTGGCAAGCTGCTGGGATGACGGCCTCTATGCTGTACTTCAAACCGCAGCACCTATTGATTCGCCTACAGAGCAATGACATCCCTCGGGAAACACGGTTAACAAATCTCTGGGCAAAATCTACCGTGGACAAACGCCCGACCGCTTTCATTTGCGCCGATCCAACACCTTACCTGGCCACAGGCTTGCCGGTGCTGCAAGTCGCAAACACGACCAGCGCCACGCTGCAGTTGGGACGATACGCCCGCAAAGCATTCAGCGGCCAGGTATTCGGGGTGACGGGGAGCGCGGGCAAGACCACAGTGGTCGCCATGCTCAGCCATGCCTTGCAACAACTAGGGACAGTGGCGCACAGCGAGAACAGCGCGAACCTGCCCCCGGGGATCGCCAGGAACCTGGCCAGCATGACTAATCAGGCCCGATTCTGGGTACTGGAAATGGCCGTTGGCAGAATGCCCACCAACTCCGATCTGGTTCGCCCTCACGTCGCCGTCGTCACCAGCCTGTCGCCAGCGCACCTGGAGTACCACGGCACCCTGGAAAATCTCGCACGCAAGAAAAGTGCGATTTTCAAGTCCATGGCACCAGGCGGTCACGCGGTGCTCAACCGTGACATGCCTTACTACCAGGTGTTTGCTCAAGCAGCTGAGCAGGCGCAATTGACTGTGCTCAGCTACGGCGAACACCCACAGGCCGATCTACGACTGGTCGACTGTCACACCACACCTTCGCACTTGCAGGTCACGGCCCATTTGCAAGGCCTGACGATGCACTTCAATCTTCGTGTGCGGGGTCGACACATGGTACTCAATGCCTTGTCGGTGCTGGCATCGCTGGTTGTTGCGGGGCTCCCGACGAACGAAGCGCTGGCCGCAATGGAAGCATTCGAGCCGGTGTCTGGCCGTGGCAATACGCTAAAAGTCCCGTGTGCGGGCGGCGAGTACCATTTGATCAACGATGCCTACAACGCCAATCCAGGTTCGATGGTGGCTTCATTAAACATGCTGGCCGAACTGCCAATCCCACAGAACCAACGTATCGCAATACTGGGAGACATGCTTGAGCTGGGCCCTGATACGCAGCGCTATCATCTGGAGCTGGCCGAACATCTGCTGGCCGCTTCGCCCCGACACACCGTGCTTTGTGGGCCGCAAATGCACGCGCTTTTCGTACACCTGCGCGATCAGTTGAGCATTGAATGGTTCGAGGACATTGATGCCTTGCAGATCAAACTGCCTGAACAGGCGGGACACTGGTTCCGTGCGGGGGACTGGGTGCTGATAAAAAGTTCGGGCGGCACTGGCCTCTCGCAGCTGGTTGACTCGCTCATGCGCACCCAGCAAGCAGCACCGGTCTGACGCTGATTGCTGAGCAAACGGTGCCTGTGTGTAGGAGCTACTGAGGCACGAAAGCTGCGATCTGTTGATCTTTCGTGCAGGCAATGCGTCGCCATCAAAAGATCGCAGCCATCGTGCCTCGGCAGCTCCTACTTCTATGAGAGCGAGCTTGCTCGCGATCCAGGCAACTCGAACCGAGGCGCTACTATCGCGGCGCCTTTGCACACGCGGCAGCGGTCTTCAGGCCGATGTCGTTGCGCAGTTGATGGTTAGCCGGTGCAATGGCCGCCGCCTCGATCAGGTGTGCCTTCAACCCGGCATCCTTTAGCGCTTGGTAAAAAGCCTTCTGCAACACGAACGGCGCGACCTGGTCGTCGGGGTTGCCAATCACGTACAGCGGACGTTCAGCCACTTTGGCGATGCCGTCGACGTGCTCCAAAGGGTCATAGGGATTGCGCAGGCCATTGGTATCTCGCCCATCGCGGGCCGCAAGCCCATTGCGCTGACGGATCATTCGCGCCCGTTCAAGCAAGCCGAATGCGCCCGA
Source organism: Pseudomonadota bacterium (assembly GCA_040385125.1). Classification (GTDB taxonomy): domain Bacteria; phylum Pseudomonadota; class Gammaproteobacteria; order Pseudomonadales; family Pseudomonadaceae; genus Aquipseudomonas. Next base: position 35,133 of record JAZKIA010000079.1, read on the forward strand.
GGTCATGACGGCGCATTTCACGTCCTGACGACCCTGAGTCAGTAACGCCGCCACCGCTGTCGCCCCGCCGCTGTGGCCCAGCAGCACGAACTGCCCAATTCCATACCGCTTGCGCAGTTGGTCAAGTGCGCCCGCCAGCGCTTGAAACTCGCTGGCTTGACGACGCTGGCCGTGGTTGCCACTCGACCCGTAGGTGCCCGGACGCGCGACAATTACCACCGGCAGTCCTGCACGCCTGCTCAACCTCTCTGCCTGCTTGTCTTTGGCCCTGAGGGTATTGCCCGCAATGGTCTCGGGCGCACGGCGCATTTCAGTGTTCCGGTCACCATGGAACAGCACGATCACCACCGGTGCCCGCTCAAGCGGGGAAGCACTGAAGTAGCGAATGCAGGCCTTGGCGCTGGCAAACTCGACCCACAAGGCCGAGTCAGGGTCCAGGCACGTCGTCGGGTTGGCCGGGGTGTTCCACAGTAACGGGACGTCATCCGTAACCAGCGCCCACGCAGGCGCGCTGGTCAAAAGAGACAGACACAGGAGTAACCGTGAAACAGCCTTGCCTGGCATCACACACCTCCCAGCTAGCGTTCGCGCAATGCTTCTCGCGCCCGGTTCATCGGTTTGATCAAATAATCGAGCACGGTTTTACGGCCCGTCTTGATGTCAGCCGCCGCGATCATCCCCGGCACGATGGCAAATGCCTTGCCAGCCTTGTTGTGCAGTTCGTTGTCATTGGTGCGGATAAAAACGCGGTAGTAGAACACCTCGGGTTTGACTTCATCCTGAATGGTGTCGGGCGAAATCGTCACCACCTTGCCATCCATACTGCCGTAGATGGAGTAGTCATAGGCCGTGATCTTGACCTTGGCGTCCTGATCGGGGTGGATGAATGCAATGTCCCGAGGTGAAATACGGGCCTCGATCAACAGTTGGTCATCCATGGGCACGATCTGCATCAGCCGACCATTGGGTGGGATGACCCCGCCGATGGTGGTGACCTCAACGCCTTTGACAATCCCCCGCACCGGTGAGCGCAATGTCAGCCGGCTGACTGAGTCGGAGCGACCCTTGAGGACCGAGGACAGGGTTTGCACATCGGAGTTGGCCTTGGCCAGTTCTTCACCGGCGCGCACCATGTATTCGGAGCGTGACTGAGTGAGTTTCAGTTCAAGCTCGGACTTCTGCCGCTTCAGTCGCAGCACCTCGACGTTACTCGCGGCCCCGACCCGGGCCAGGTTCTCGGTGATTTCCAGTTCGCTGCGCACTAACCCCAGAGAAGCACGCACCCCGGCCTGGGACTCTTCAAGCCCCTTGCGCCGAGTCTTGTAAAGATCGGTTTCGGCCGCAATCAGCGCCGGGTAGTTCTTGAGCTCTTGAGGAAAGTTCGGCGCGGTGCCGTCCACTTCCGCCTGCAACCGCGTCACGCTGGCAAGGGAGGCACGGTACTTGGCCGCGCTTTCACCCAAGTTGGACTCGGTCTTGGTCGGGTCGAGTTTGGCGAGGATTTCCCCCTGTTTGACGATGTCCCCTTCGGCGACGTTGAGTTCGGCAATGATGCCGCCCTCCAGCGACTGAATGACCTGCTCGCGAGAGCTCGGGATTACCTTGCCGGTGCCAGTCGAGACCTCGTCAATTTCAAACAGGTAAGCCCATATACCAAAGGCCAGCAGCATCAACGCCACGCACCAGACGATCCGCGTCGAGCGCACCACGGTGGCGTCATCAAGGCTGTCGTCGGACGCGTGGTCGTTGCCTTGGGAGGAACCCGCTATAGGCACGCCCTGCTGCTGTAACCCCAAAGAACTAGTGTTATTGAGCATCTGAGCTATCCTTTCGCGCAGTCAATTGCAGTGTGCAGCCGGCTTACTGCGCCTGATTCTTGGGTTTTGAAAGTCGTGCAATGGCGTTGTCTTTGGTGTCATCGATCACCACCACACCGTTGTCGACGACGATGATTCGATCCACCAGACTCAGCACGCTCATCCGATGCGTGGCGATGATCAGGGTGCGCTGTGCGCCCCACTGGGCCAGGCTCTGAATCAGCTTGCGCTCGCTGGCATCGTCCAGTGCTGCGGTGGGCTCATCCAACAGCACAATCTGCGGCTGGCGAATAATCAGCCGCGACAGCAACAGCGACTGCCGTTGGCCACCGGACAGGCCAAGCCCCCCTTCCAGAATCATATGGTCCATGCCCAACGGGAACTTGCTGATGAACTCCAGTGCCCCCGTCAGCGCCAGCGCTTCGAGAACGTCTTGGTCGCTTGCGTGCGGCGCCCCCATCATCAGGTTTTCGCGCAAGGTGCCGTGGAACAACCTTGAGTTTTGGGTCAACAGGCCCACGTCGCGGCGCACATCAGCCGGGTCAATATGGCTGAGCCCAACACCGTCCAGTGTCAGGGAGCCCGAACTCAGGTCGATCATGCCCGCCATCGCCTGCAACAACGTCGACTTGCCCGCGCCATTACGCCCGAGCACGGCGATCCGCTCACCCGGTGCAATCTTCAAGCTCTTGACCGTCAAGGCCGGCATCGGTGCATCTTCGGAGTACTTGAACACCGCCTGTTTGAATTCATAGTCGCCACGTACCACGGGCAGATGCACGCGCTTGCTGCCTTCGGCCTGGTCGACCGGCAACTGCATGATCCGATGCAGACCCTGCAGCGCCACTTTGGCCTGTTGCCAGCGTGTCAGCACCTGGGTGACTTGAGACAAGGGTCCCATCATTCGCGACGCCAGGATCGACGCGGCCACCAGGCTACCGGTGGTCATATCCCCCACCATTACCATCGGTGCACCGACTACCACCACCACTGCGAACACGCCCCCTTGTACACTCTGGGTCCAGGTCATCAGTTTGTTGGTCAGCATCCGCGAGCGCAGGCTGGCATCGGCGGAAGTTGAGTTGTAGTGGTTCCATTGCTGCTGAAAGCGCTGTTCAGCCTGAAGCATCTTGATGTCGTCCAGACCTTGCACGGTTTCTACCAGCATGGCGCTGCGCAGCGAGCTTTCACGCATTGACTGGTTGGCCAGGCTGGCCAATTTTTTCTGCGCCAGCAGGCCAGGGATCACCAGAAACAGTACGGCCACCAACGGAACAGCCACCAAGGGTCCGGCAATAAACCAGTAGATCACCACGAACATCAGGAAAAACGGCAGGTCGGCCAAGGCGCTGGCCGTGCTGGAGGTGATCAGTTCGCGCAACTGCTCCAGCTCACGCAACTGCGAGATAAACGAACCCGTGGATTTCGGACGGGCGCTGTTACGCAGTCGAATGGCATGCCCGAACACCAGATCAGTCACCCGCAGGTCCGCACGTTTGCCCAGCAGGTCGGTGATGCGCACACGCATGACCCGCAGGATGAAATCAAACATCAGCGCCAGCATCACCCCACCGAACAGCACATAGAGCGTCGGCATCGATTCGGCCGGAATTACCCGGTCATACACCTGCATCGAAAACATCACCCCGGCCAGGCCGAGGACGTTCGCCGCCAGTGACGCCAACATGACGTGGCCGTAGGGGCGCATGTCACGCAAGACTATGTTTTTGAACCAACTCTTGTCATAGGGCTTTACGTAGTCATCAACCCGCGAGTCTCTGGCCATTTGGTTCGGCCGCAGAATCAGCGCCTTGCGCGCTGACGCAAGCAGTTGCGCACGGCTGATGCGGCTTTGCAGGCCTTGGTCACCGCTGTAGGCAATGCCCAGCTCATCGTCGTTGTTGAGGGTTTGCAACACGCCGATTTGACCATCGTCAAACTGCAGCACCAGTGGCAGTCGCCGTGCTACCAGCAGCGACGGGCTAAAATCGACGATCTTGAGGCTCAGCCCAGCTTGCCGCGCCATCTGACGCAGTACCTCGTCGACGCTTGCGTCTTGGCTCCACTGGGTGGCAATGCGCACCGTCTGGGCCGAGCAATCCAGGCGATGATGCCGGGCGACAGCGAGTATCGCCTCCAGCCAGTCTTCGTAACTGAGCGCGCCAGCCTCCTCCAGCGTCTGGTGTTCGGCGGCGCTTTGAGTATCAAGGTTTACGGCATCGTTCATGGTTGAATCTCCACACCTTGGATCGTGCTGCTGTCCAGATTGAACGCCGTGAGCAAGCCGCTGCTGTTGTAGAGGCAGTCGATTTCCAGGCGGTGCAGATCGGCGGCGGTGTTGGCCCGATCCATCGCGGACTGGTGAATTTCCTGCTCGGCGTTTAACAGATCGAGTAGCGGCCGCGTGCCCAACTCAAGGTATTGCTGGCGATACAAATCGCGGGTTTCAGAAATACTGCGCTCACGAAAATCCAGGGTGGTCAGCCGCTGTTCGAGGCTGGACGTTTGATCCCTCGCCTCCAGCAAGCCCTGACGCACCGCCAGCCGCGCAGCATCATTAGCCGCTTCGGCCGTGCGCAACGCTTGTCCGGCCGCCGATTTGCGGGCGTTGATGGCACCGCCCTGATACAGCGGTACTTCCACGTTGAGGTAGATCCCGTAGCGAGTCCGATCGCGACCGCCAGCGCTGCCGTTGTCATCGTTGCTGTCCAGATACTGGGTAGCCGACGGGTCCAGCGATATGGTCGGCAGCCCTTGGGCCTTCGCCAGCGCAATTTGCGCCAAGGCATCGACTTGTTGAGCCTTGGCTATCAGCAGCGAAGGCGTCATCACTTCGTCAGCGTTGACGCCTTGGCAAGACTGATCCAGCGAATCAGGCACACCGGCACTGACACTGACCGGCGCTCGCGCACCGAGTAACGCGCTCAAGGTGCTGCGCCACCGGTTGTACAGCGCGGTGTACTGCAGCTGAGTAGCAACGGCTGCCTCAACCCGAGAACGCGCCTGAATCAGGTCAGAACGGGTACTGGCCCCCATGTCGCTGCGTTTTTGCGCCAGGTCGGCGATGGCTGTCAGGCCCTTGACCTGCGCCTGGGAAATGGTGAGCAACGCCTGGTAGCGCTGCAACTCGATTACGGCAAAAGCGGTATCGCGCGCTACCTGATCAATGGCCAGCAAGACTGAGGCCTGCCTGCCATTGACCCGTGCCACGGCGCTGTCCACCGAGCTGTCCACCTTGCCGAAGTCATACAGCATCTGCGACACCGACAGTGTGAAAGCCTGACTTTGACCATTGCCGGTCAGGCCGCTGTCATAGCCGGAGTTGAGCCCCGCACGAATCTGCGGGTAGTAGCCGGCACGAGCCACGGTGACGTAGTCGTTTTGTTGGTAAAGCTGGCCAATCGACTCCGCAATGGAGGGATGCCAGGCCACGGCCAATTGAACGGCACGCGGTAGATCAAGGTTGTCGGGGATCACGTTTTGGGGGGCAGCCGGTTGGCTGGCGCCGAACGAATCGCCCGGTAAATTCTTGCCCACATCTTTTGGGCTGATGATGTTGATACTTTCAGGTTCGTAGTCGCGTGTCAGCGCTACGGCCTGCTCTATCGTCAATGGCTGTACGGCAATAGCCCACAAAACCACAAACAGGAACCCGAACCGATCCTTAGGTTTCAAGTAATGCTCCAAACTGGTTTGCAGTCAGAAAGATAGACACTAATTCGCCATGCTGCAGGTTGAATTTCAGTGACATGCACAGCGTTACTCGAATTCGGTATGCAACGCCAGTGCGGCGCAAAATGCGCCGCCTGGATCGTTACAGTTGTTGGAAGGATGAAGAGAGAACGCCAGGCCTTACGGCCTGACGCCCCCCGCCGACAACGTGGTTAAACCACGTGGATACCGTTTTGCACCCAAAGTTGATGGGTATCATCTTCCTGGCTGGTGTACACCACGTACTCCTGCCCGTTCTCCAGTTGAGTACTGCCCACCGTCCAATTGCCCGTCAGTTGAACGGTGTCTTGATCGTCACCCTGGATAAACAATTTATCCGTCTCGGGTGCCGCCACTGACAGCAGATCTTCCAGACTCACAATCAGCTCAACAGCACTGAAGTCGTTCAGGTCGATGCTCTCGATATTGCTGACATTGCCGACCAGCAAGCTCAAGTTAATCGTCGCATCGTCACCTTCCCACACCAGCGTGTCGAAACCGGACCCGCCATCCACCGCCGCAAACTCGGTGTCATGGATCGCGATTTGATCAGCACCCTCTGCACCTTCAGTGATCGTCGCCTGTGACGAGTCATCCACGATCGAGGCTGCTGCAAAAAGTGCAGGCGAGGCCTCAGTGGCTGGATCGCCCGGATTGGCGTCGTCCCATGTCAGATCACGATCCGGCGAATCAACACGTACGTACAGCGTAGCCGTGCTCTCCTGGTTGCTTGGCGTGGTGATTTTGTAGCTGAATTGGTCCACTTTTCCGATGTCAGCCAGCGTCAGATCCGGGTCTGGCGTGTAGCTGTAGCTTCCGTCAGCCTGCAACGTCAGCGTACCGTAGGCACCCTGCACCACCGCTCCGGCTTGACCCGGTATCACGTAGGTCCCACCGCCCACCACACTCTCCACACTCAGCACAGTCAGCGAAGAACCAAGGCTGTCTGCTACAGAGTGATCACCGGCCAGTAGAACATTACCTGTCGCGGCAGTTACTGCACCCACTGCATCCACGTTCGTGTAGGTGGTGACCACCTTTTGCTCGATAGTTACCGTACCGAGCGCAACCCCGCCCGAGCTTGCCGACACTCGATACTCACCTGGTCCAGTTGTGGTGAACGTATGAGTGACATCAGTCGTGGTCTGACCAGGTACTGCCGTCCAGTTAACTCCGATCAATTTCTCCAGGATCATCGTTGTCGCGGGCAGTACTGCAAGACCACTGAAGCTGCGACTGACTAACACTTCTGCCGTCGTGTCTGGTGCGACCGTGAATGATTCCCCTTCACCCCCTGGGGTACCTACGACCACAAACCCCGGGTAAGTGAAAACCGTCGAAGCATCATCATCATCAACCATGTCAACGACAGCAACCTGCGCCGTTGCAATGTCAGCAGTCGCCAGCAACGCTTCAACCACACCTGGTGCCGAAGGATCGGCAGGATTCCAAGTCACTGCGGTATCGGTACTGTCGATCTGCACGTACAGAGTGGCCGAAGTCGTTCCGCCCCCCGGTGTCGTCAGTTGATACACGAAGGCATCCACCTTGCCGACGTTCGCCAGATTGCCATCTGCCTTGTAGCTGTAAGTACCGTCGGCGAAGATCGTCAGATCACCGTAGTCCCCCTCCACTACCGTTCCGACATCCGGATCGACGCCCACCGGCTCGCCATTGACGGTTGCAACCGTCGCGTCCCCGCCAGCACCTGTAGAGTCTGGCTCCCCGCCCACACCGTTATCGGTGATGACGTTCCCTTCGGCTACGCCGCCTGTGATGTCGAAGTCGACCAGGCTTTGGTTATCGACGCTCAGTTTCGCCGTCAGGTTTGAAGCAACCGCTAAGACGCCAGTGTCAAGTGTCATCGTGAAGCGATAATCGCCCGCCGACAAACCATCGATCTGCGCAGTCGTGCCGCCACCGAACAACCCGAGCAGATTAAGCAACCCGCCACTCACGTTCTCCCCAGTCACCGGAGTCCATGCACCATCAGCGTTTTTGACTTCAAGTGTTGCAGTGAACCCACCGCCCAACAAAGCGACCAGTTCATTGGAACTCAGCTCCACGTTCAAGGTGCCAGATTCACCCGGATCAACAGTGAATTCCTGCGACGCAGTCGGCGACCCGAGAAGCGGAAGCCCAATCACATCCAGCAACGTGAACACATTCATGTTGTTCAGCGTGTCAGTGGGCCGCTCCGCCGGAGTTACGATCAGATCAGCAGTCGCGACATCGTCGAAGGCGTCCAGGTCGGCGTCAGCATCAGCGTCAGCATCAGCATCAGCGTCGGCGTCGGCGTCGGCGTCGGCGTCGGCGTCGGCGTCGGCGTCGGCATCAGCATCAGCATCAGCGTCCGCATCCGCATCCGCATCCGCATCGGCGTCGGCGTCGGCGTCGGCGTCAGCATCGGCATCGGCATCGGCATCGGCATCGGCGTCGGCGTCGGCGTCAGCATCCGCGTCGGCGTCGGCGTCCGCATCAGCGTCGGCATCCGCATCCGCATCCGCATCCGCATCAGCATCCGCATCAGCATCCGCATCAGCATCAGCATCAGCATCAGCATCAGCATCAGCATCAGCATCAGCATCAG
>JAZKIA010000080.1:0-17532 GCA_040385125.1 Pseudomonadota bacterium
ATCACCACTTTACTCACCTCGGACTGCGAGGGGATTTCATACATGGTGTCGAGCAGCACGCCTTCCAGAATCGAACGCAAACCACGTGCGCCAGTCTTGCGCTCAAGCGCACGCTTGGCCACAGCTTTCAGGGCATCAGCACGGAACTCAAGATCAACACCTTCCATCTCGAACAACTTGCCGTACTGCTTGGTCAGCGCATTCTTCGGCTCGGTGAGAATCTGCATCAACGCAGCCTCATCCAGCTCGTCGAGCGTTGCCAGAACAGGGAGACGACCCACGAACTCAGGGATCAGGCCAAACTTGACCAAATCGTCAGGCTCGACTTGTCGCAGGGATTCGCCAACCTTCTTGCCCTCTTCCTTGCTGCGCACTTCAGCACTAAAGCCAATGCCGCCGCGAGTCGAACGAGCCTGTACTACCTTCTCCAGACCCGAGAACGCACCACCGCAAATGAACAGAATATTGCGGGTATCAACCTGCAGGAATTCTTGCTGCGGGTGCTTGCGACCACCTTGAGGCGGTACGGAAGCCACAGTGCCTTCAATCAGCTTGAGCAATGCCTGCTGCACGCCTTCACCGGAAACATCGCGGGTAATTGAAGGGTTGTCAGATTTGCGCGAAATCTTGTCGATTTCATCGATGTAGACAATACCCATCTGGGCCTTCTCAACATCGTAATCGCATTTCTGAAGCAGTTTCTGAATGATGTTTTCCACATCTTCGCCCACGTAACCGGCTTCGGTCAGCGTGGTCGCGTCAGCAATAGTGAAAGGCACATTCAGCAGACGAGCCAAGGTCTCTGCCAGCAAGGTCTTACCCGAGCCGGTTGGGCCGATCAGCAGGATGTTGCTCTTGCCGAGTTCGACGTCGTCGTTCTTTTTGTCACGCTGGTTAAGGCGCTTGTAGTGGTTGTACACCGCTACAGCCAAAACCTTTTTGGCACGTTCCTGACCAATCACGTATTGATCAAGGATGCCGCTGATTTCTTTTGGCGTAGGTAATTTATGCGCGCTGCTCTCGGCCTGGGCTTCCTGCACCTCCTCACGGATGATGTCATTGCACAGGTCGACGCACTCGTCGCAGATAAAGACCGAGGGGCCGGCAATCAATTTGCGCACTTCATGCTGGCTTTTGCCACAGAAGGAGCAATAGAGCAATTTGCCGTTGTCCTCGCCGTTGCGGGTGTCAGTCATTCGATCGATCCAAATCCGATAGGCTTGCAACACAAGATGAAGGCAACTGCGGGCTTTTTCAAGCCCACAGCGGGTCGGTTAATCCAACCACCTGCATTTTTAGCTGCTTAAGCGGGCATTTGACGCTTGCTGAACACAGAGTCGATCAAACCGTATTCGGTTGCACGCTCAGCGCTCATGAAGTTGTCACGCTCGGTATCACGCTCGATAGTCTCGAGGGTCTGACCGGTGTGGTGAGCCAACAGCGAGTTCAAACGATGACGAATATTGAGGATTTCCTTGGCATGGATGTCGATATCCGACGCCTGCCCCTGGAAGCCGCCCAACGGCTGGTGAATCATCATGCGCGAGTTAGGCAGGCAGTGACGCTTGCCTGGCGCGCCGCCAGCCAACAGGAACGCACCCATGCTGCACGCTTGACCGATACAAATGGTCGACACGTCCGGCTTGATGAACTGCATGGTGTCGTAGATCGACATCCCTGCTGTTACCGAGCCGCCAGGTGAGTTGATGTAGAGATGGATGTCCTTGTCCGGGTTCTCGGCCTCAAGGAACAGCAGTTGCGCCGCAACCAGGTTGGCCATGTAGTCTTCTACAGGACCTACCAGGAAGATGATTCGCTCCTTCAGAAGGCGCGAATAGATGTCATAGGCGCGTTCGCCACGAGCAGACTGCTCAACAACCATCGGGACCAGGCCGCCTGCGGCCTGAATGTCAGAGTTCTGCTGAATATAAGAATTGCGGGACATGTCCGGCAGTCACTCCCAAATAGTCATGTCTGGAATACGCATAAGCCAGCTCGAGGCTGGCTTATGGTTGTGTTTTCTAACGATTCAGAAATCAGTCGGCTTGTGGAGCTTCCACCGGCTTAACAGCTTCTTCGTAAGAGACCGCTTTATCGGTCACCTTAGCCTTCTGCAGAACAGTATCCACAACTTGCTCTTCCAGCACAACCGAACGAACCTCGTCCAACTGCTGAGCGTTTTTGTAGTACCAAGCTACAACCTGCTCTGGCTCTTGGTAAGCAGAAGCCATTTCCTGAATCATCTCGCGAACGCGATCTTCGTCAGGCTTGAGGTCGAACTGCTTGACCACTTCAGCCACAACCAGACCCAGCACTACACGGCGCTTGGCTTGCTCTTCGAACAGCTCAACCGGCAGTTGGTCAGGTTTGATGTTGCCACCGAACTGCTGAACTGCCTGAACGCGCAGACGATCAACTTCGTTGGCCAGCAGGGCTTTTGGCACTTCAACCGGGTTGGCAGCCAGCAGACCGTCCATAACCTGGTTCTTAACCTTGGATTTGATCGCCTGACGCAGCTCACGCTCCATGTTCTTGCGAACTTCGGCGCGGAAACCTTCCAGACCTGTTTCCTTGATACCGAACTGAGCGAAGAACTCTTCGTTCAGCTCTGGCAGCTTAGGCTCGGAAACAGTGTTGACAGTTACGGTGAACTCGGCGGCTTTGCCAGCCAGGTCCAGGTTCTGATAGTCCTCTGGGAAGGTCAGGTTCAGAACGCGTTCTTCGCCAGCCTTAGCACCTACCAGACCTTCTTCGAAGCCAGGAATCATGCGGCCCGAACCCAGAACCAGCTGAGTACCGGTGGCGGAACCGCCAGCAAATACTTCGCCATCAACCTTGCCAACAAAATCGATGTTCAGTTGGTCTTCATTCTGAGCAGCGCGCTCAGTCACTTCAAAGCGAGTGTTCTGCTTGCGCAGCACGTCCAGCATTTTGTCCAGGTCAGCATCAGCCACGTCGGCGCTCAGGCGCTCGATGGCGATGGTGTCCAGACCGGTCACTTCGAATTCCGGGAAAACTTCGAAAGTGGCAATGTACTCCAGATCTTTGCCTTTCTCGAAGACTTTAGGCTCTACCGAAGGCTGGCCAGCCGGGTTCAGCTTCTGCGCAACCACTGCTTCGTAGAACGAAGCCTGGATCACATTGCCCAGAGCTTCTTGACGCGCATCAGCTTCGTAACGCTGACGAATTACGCTCATTGGCACTTTGCCTGGACGGAAGCCCGGGATCTTGGCCTTTTGGGCAGTCTGTTGCAGACGCTTGTTGACTTCAGCCTCAATACGCTCGGCTGGCACGCCAATGGTCATGCGACGCTCAAGGGTGGAAGTATTTTCAACAGAAACTTGCATGGATATTCCTCGTTGCACAGACATTAGCCGGCCGTTTCCGACCCCATAATCAAGGGCATGCATTCTAGTGGGTCAAACTCAAGAAGTCACCCTACCGCAATCGGGCACAGAAACAGCAGGTACATTATTAAGCGCAAGCAATGATTTGCTTAATCACTTCAAAGCACACAAACCTTTACACACACCCCAGTTCAGAGCCTTCTATATAGAATGAAGACATCCAGCCAGGGCGTGACAGCAACGCTGCAGAGCACGGAAACGGGAGGCATGTATTATCCCGCAACATAACGCCGCTCACCTGCGCCGCACTCAAAAACTGTCAAAGCACAAAAGCGCAGCCCTTTGCAGGTTCCGCGCTTCAAACTTTTGAAACAAAAACGCCAGGCTAATTAGCCTGGCGCTTTCTAAATATGGGGTGGACGAAGGGGATCGAACCCTCGACAACGGGAGTCACAATCCCGTGCTCTACCAACTGAGCTACGCCCACCATATTGCCTGTGCTGCCTTATGCGACAAGTTGCAAATGAAAGCACCCTGCCGCATAAGAAAAAAGCCGCTCGAGGCGGCTTGATTCAGGGCTTCTCGACAGCCTTCACGACTGCGCGAAACCTTGTTTGGTGCGGACGGAGAGACTCGAACTCTCACACCTTTCGGCGCTGGAACCTAAATCCAGTGTGTCTACCAATTCCACCACATCCGCATTTCAAACTTTTGAAGCAAAGACGCCAGACTATTAATCTGGCGCCTTTCTAAATATGGGGTGGACGAAGGGGATCGAACCCTCGACAACGGGAGTCACAATCCCGTGCTCTACCAACTGAGCTACGCCCACCATATTGCCTGTGCTACCTTACTTGTGCCAAAGCTGCCTAATGGCGCACCCGGCAGGACTCGAACCTGCGACCATCCGCTTAGAAGGCGGATGCTCTATCCAGCTGAGCTACGGGCGCCTTATTAATCTGTATTCTGTGACGACTACAAACCAAGTGCTTTCAGTATCACCAAGCTAGACAACAACTTCGCTCTACCTTCTTAACCAGTGCTAGGCTGTGCCCGACAAGTGCGACGAATGTTATAGGCGAGCCTGCAAGTCGTCAACTCTTTTTTGAAAAAAGTTTAGAAATATAAAGGAGTTAGGGGAATAAGCTGACCAAGCGCCTTTGCCCTCACGCCACGGCATGCGAGAATGCACGTCCTTTTTCCACCCTTTACGATGGTTAATCACGCGTAATGACTGCACAACTAATCGACGGCAAAGCAATCGCCGCCAGCCTGCGCCAGCAGATTGCCAAACGCGTCGCCGAGCGCCACGAGCAAGGCCTGCGCACTCCTGGCCTGGCAGTGATTCTGGTCGGCAGCGATCCTGCCTCCCAGGTTTATGTTTCGCACAAACGTAAAGACTGCGAAGAGGTAGGCTTTCTCTCACAAGCCTATGACTTGCCCTCCGACACCCCCCAGCAAGCGCTGACCGATCTGATCGACCGCCTCAATGAAGACGCGAACATCGACGGCATCTTGCTGCAACTGCCATTGCCTGAGCATCTGGATGCGTCCAAGTTGCTGGAGCGCATTCGCCCGGACAAGGACGTTGACGGTTTTCACCCTTATAACGTCGGTCGCCTGGCACAGCGCATCCCTTTGCTGCGCCCTTGCACTCCTAAAGGCATCATGACCCTGCTGGAAAGCACTGGTCAGGACCTGTACGGGATGGACGCCGTGATTGTTGGAGCCTCCAACATCGTCGGGCGCCCTATGGCCATGGAACTGCTGCTGGCTGGCTGCACCGTTACCGTGACCCATCGCTTCACCAAGGATCTGGCAGGCCACGTTGGCCGGGCCGACCTGGTCGTCGTGGCCGCCGGCAAGCCGGGTCTGGTCAAGGGTGAGTGGATCAAAGAAGGCGCTATCGTGATCGACGTTGGCATCAACCGCCAAGCCGATGGCAAGCTGGTAGGTGACGTGGTTTACGAGACCGCCCTGCCCCGCGCCGGCTGGATCACTCCAGTGCCTGGTGGCGTAGGCCCGATGACTCGCGCCTGCCTGCTGGAAAACACCCTGTACGCTGCAGAAACACTGCACGACTAAGTGTTAGCCGCTCGTACATAAACGGCACCTTCGGGTGCCGTTTTTATTGGCGCCAGCAAAAAACAGGCAAACAAAAGCCCGCACAAGGCGTAATGCCATAATCTCAACTGCAGGAGGCCACAAGAGGCCTTCGCGAGCAGGCTCGCTCCCACAAAATCATCAGCATTTCACCTTGTGCGGGCTTTTACCTAGTCAGCCAAGCGCCAGGTCGTACCGCCTTTACCGTCTTCGAGCACAACACCCATCGCCGCGAGCTGATCACGAATTCGATCAGACTCTGCCCAGTCCTTACCGGCACGGGCCGCCAAACGAGCCGCGATCAATGCGTCAACCTGCGCCGCATCCACCCGCCCTTCAGCGCCAGCCTGCAAGAAATCATCAGCTTCAAGCTGCAACACACCCAGCACATCAGCCAATTGCTGCAAGCGTGCAGCCAAACCGGCAGCAGCCTGAAGATCAGTTTCACGCAGGCGGTTGATCTCGCGAACCATCTCGAACAACACCGCACAGGCTTCCGGCGTACCAAAGTCGTCGTTCATTACCTGGGTAAAGCGCTCAACGAATGCCCCACCACCGACAGGAGCCACCTTCGGCAAGCCTTTGAGCGCGTTATAGAAACGATCAAGGGCTGCTTTCGCATCCTTGAGGTTGTCTTCCGAGTAGTTGATCGAGCTACGGTAGTGGCTCGACACCAGCAGATAACGCACCACTTCCGGATGATATTTCTCCAGGACGTCGCGAATAGTGAAGAAGTTGTTCAAGGACTTGGACATCTTCTCGCCATTGATGCGAATCATCCCGCAGTGCATCCAGGCATTGGCGTAGGTCTTGCCGGTTGCTGCTTCGCTTTGGGCGATTTCGTTTTCATGGTGCGGAAACTCAAGGTCGCTGCCACCACCATGAATGTCAAATGTCTCACCCAGGCAGCAGGTCGACATCACCGAGCACTCAATGTGCCAGCCCGGACGACCTGCACCCCACGGCGACTCCCAGCTTGGCTCGCCCGGCTTCACGCCTTTCCACAACACGAAATCCAGCGGATCGTCTTTGGCTTCATCGACCTCGATACGCGCACCAATGCGCAGATCTTCGATCTTCTTGCGCGACAACTTGCCGTAGCCCATGAACTTGGCAACGCGGTAGTACACGTCACCATTGCCCGGAGCATAGGCGTAACCCTTGTCGATCAAGGTCTGAATCATCGCGTGCATGCCAGCGATATGATCGGTGGCACGCGGCTCCATGTCCGGCTTGCGGATATTGAGCCGCGCTTCGTCTTCGTGCATCGCCGCGATCATGCGCTCGGTCAGCACCTCAAAAGGCTCGCCGTTTTCGCGGGCACGATTGATGATCTTGTCTTCAATGTCCGTGATGTTGCGCACATAGGTCAGGTTGTAGCCACTGAAACGCAACCAGCGGGTCACCAGATCGAAGGCGATCATGCTGCGGCCATGACCAATGTGGCAGTAGTCGTACACAGTCATGCCGCACACGTACATGCGCACATTGTTGCCGTCCAGCGGCTTGAAAACTTCTTTGCTCTTGGTGAGCGTGTTGTAGATCGTTAGCACAGTGGCTTCCTTAAAACTTGATCACTGACCCCAGGAATCACGCAAGGTCACGGTACGGTTGAATACCGGACGACCTGGCTTCGAGTCCTTGATATCCGCGCAGAAGTAACCTTCGCGCTCAAACTGGAAGCGGTCTTCCGGCTGTGCATTGCCCAACGAAGGCTCAGCACGACAACCGGTAAGCACCTGCAGCGAGTCAGGGTTGATGTTTTCCAGGAAACCCGCGCCGTCTTCGGCCTTCTCAGGGTTCGGCGAGCGGAACAGACGATCGTACAGGCGAACTTCGCACTCAACGCTGGCAGCGGCCGGCACCCAGTGAACCACGCCTTTGACCTTGCGGCCTTCAGGGTTTTTGCCCAGGGTTTCAGGGTCATACGAGCAGCGCAGCTCAACGATGTTGCCATCGGCGTCCTTGATCGCTTCATCGGCACGAATCACATAGCTGCCGCGCAGACGTACTTCACCACCTGGCTCAAGACGCTTGTAGCCTTTTGGCGGCTCTTCCATGAAGTCGTCACGGTCGATGTAGATCTCACGTGCGAACGGCAGAACGCGTACACCCATGTCTTCTTTAGGGTGGCAAGGCAACTCAAGGTTTTCGACCTTGTCTTGCTCGTAGTTGGTGATCACGACTTTCAACGGACGCAGTACGCACATGGCGCGCGGTGCGCTGTGGTCCAGGTCGTCACGGATGGAGAATTCGAGCATGCCGAAGTCAACCACGCCGTCAGAACGGTTGGTGCCTACCATGTCGCAGAAGTTGCGGATCGATTTCGGCGTGTAACCACGACGACGGAAACCCGACAAGGTCGACATGCGCGGGTCATCCCAGCCATGTACGTGCTTTTCATCAACCAACTGCTTGAGCTTGCGCTTGCTGGTGATGGTGTAGTTCAGGTTCAGGCGCGAGAACTCGTACTGACGCGGCTTGCTCGGCACCGGCAGGTTGTCGAGGAACCACTCGTACAGAGGACGATGGCCTTCGAACTCCAGGGTGCAGATCGAATGGGTAATACCTTCGATGGCATCCGATTGACCATGAGTGAAGTCATAGTTCGGGTAGATGCACCAGGTGTCGCCCGTCTGATGGTGATGCGCGTGACGGATGCGATACAGGATCGGGTCGCGCAGGTTCATGTTCGGCGACGCCATGTCGATCTTGGCGCGCAGTACGCGCTTGCCGTCTTCGAACTCACCCGCTTTCATGCGCGCGAACAGGTCGAGGTTTTCTTCAACCCCGCGCTCGCGGAACGGGCTGTTTTTGCCTGGCTCGGTCAAGCTGCCACGGTATTCCTTGGCTTGCTCCGGGGTCAGGTCGCAAACGTAAGCGTTGCCTTCTTTAATCAGATACACCGCCCAGTCGTGCAACTGGTCGAAGTATTGCGAGGCGTAGCGCACTTCGCCGGACCACTCAAAGCCCAGCCATTTCACGTCGCTTTCGATCGCGTCGATGTATTCCTGGTCTTCTTTGGCCGGGTTGGTGTCGTCAAAACGCAAATGCGTCACGCCGCCAAATTCCTGAGCCAACCCAAAGTTCACGCAAATGGATTTGGCGTGACCGATGTGCAGATAGCCGTTGGGCTCTGGCGGGAAACGGGTCACGATCTGTTTGCATTTACCCGAGTCAATGTCCGCCTGAACGATAGGACGCAGGAAATTGGCCGGGACAGCAGGGCCAGCCTTTGGATTCAGAGTGGGGTCGACAGTGGGCTTGCTCATAGGATCCTTGGACATAACAAGTGCGCGGCCTGGGTCGGCCGACTAAATCAAAGCGCCTATCATAGCCGATGCTGTCAAGTCCCTGACAGTGCAGAGTCTCAATCCGAGCGGCTAAAACCGCTGCATTTAATGCCCATCTCGCAAAAACCCATCGAAATGTCGGGCGAGCACGCTAAACTCCGCAGCGCGGCTGTATCTACCCAGCCAGCTTGGAGGGCGAGACGTATTGAGCCTCCCCCCCGAGCCCGACGAATTCCCTGATAGAGCGATAACGACCATGACAAAAGTAAAACTGAGCACCAACCACGGCGACATCGTGATCGAGCTGAACGCTGAAAAGGCACCGATCACCGTTGCCAACTTCATCGAATACGTCAAAGCCGGCCACTACGAAAACACTGTTTTCCACCGTGTCATCGGCAACTTCATGGTTCAGGGCGGCGGTTTTGAGCCAGGCATGAAAGAAAAGAAAGACAAGCGTCCAAGCATCCAAAACGAAGCTGACAACGGTCTTTCCAACAACAAGTACACCGTTGCCATGGCTCGCACCATGGAGCCGCATTCGGCTTCCGCTCAGTTCTTCATCAACGTGGCTGACAACAGCTTCCTCAACCACAGCGCCAAAAACACTCAAGGCTGGGGTTATGCGGTGTTTGGCGAAGTGACCGAAGGTAAAGAAGTGGTTGATGCCATCAAAGGCGTGAAAACGGGCTCCAAGTCCGGCCACCAAGACGTACCAGTAGAAGACGTGATCGTCGAGAAAGCCGAGATCATTGAGTGATACTACTGATTTCAGATTTGCATCTGGAAGAGGAGCGCCCGGATATAACCCGGGCGTTTCTGGATTTCCTGGCCGGGCGCGCGCGCTCGGCACAGGCACTGTACATTCTCGGCGATTTTTTTGAAGCCTGGATTGGCGACGATGCAATGACGCCCTACCAGCGCTCGATCTGTGAAGCGCTGCGAACCCTGAGCGACACTGGCACCCAGATTTTCCTGATGCACGGCAACCGCGACTTCCTGCTCGGCCAGGCCTTCTGCAAGGCCGCCGGCTGCACCCTGCTTAAAGACCCAAGCGTTGTCGACTTCTACGGCGAGCCGGTATTGCTGATGCACGGCGACAGCTTGTGCACCCGCGATGAAGCCTACATGCGCTTGCGACGCATCCTGCGCAACCCCGTAACACTATGGGTCTTGCGCCACCTGCCGCTGAGCACACGCCATAAACTGGCACGCAAGCTGCGCAGTGAAAGCCGCGCTCAAACCCGCATGAAAGCCAACGACATCGTCGACGTGACTCCCGAGGAAGTCCCGCGGATCATGACCCACTTTGGCGTACTCACGCTGATTCATGGCCACACCCATCGCCCAGCGATTCACACGCTGCAAATCGGCGAGCACGCCGCCAAGCGCATTGTGCTCGGCGACTGGGACAAACAAGGCTGGGTACTGCAAGTAGACGAGCAAGGCATGCAATTGGCGCCGTTTGATTTCGTGCCAGCCTAAAGTCAAAAGCCCCTCACCCTAACCCTCTCCCAGAGGGAGAGGGAACTGACCGCACACGACTTCAAGAACACCGACAATCGGCCCCCTCTCCCTCTGGGAGAGGGTTGGGGTGAGGGTAAAAAAGCCCACATCAATGCCCGCTAGCCGCCGGCCCCACCTTCGCTGCAAACGGCGGCTTGGCCAGCCACACCAGCAGGATCAAGCCCATAAACAGCCAGCCCAACAGGGTGAAGTAGTCCACGGTGGAGAGCATATACGCCTGGCTCGTCAGCACCTGATCCATCTGGGCATACGCTTTGGTACTCGCCCCTCCCAAGTTATCGAGTGCATGCCGAGTCACAGGATCGTAGGCGCTGATGCTTTCACTCATGTAGGCATGATGCTGATCCGCCCGACGAATCCAGATCCATGTCGTCAGTGACGCGGCAAAACTACCGCCCAGGGTACGCAGGAACGTCGCCAAACCAGCGCCATCGGCGATTTGATGCGGAGGTAAATCCGACATCAAAATGCTCAAGGTCGGCATAAAGAACAATGCCACGCCAATCCCCATAAACAGTTGCACCAGCGCAATGTGCTGGAAGTCCACTTCACTGGTGAAATCGGCACGCATAAAGCAGCTCAGGCCAATCGCTAAAAAGGCCAGCCCGGCGAGCAAGCGCAAATCGAACTTATGCGCGTATTTGCCCACAAATGGCGACATCAAGACCGGTAAAATACCAATCGGCGCCACGGCCAGCCCAGCCCAGGTCGCGGTGTAGCCCATCTGGGTTTGCAGCCACTGCGGCAAGATCAGGTTAATCCCGAAGAAACCGGCATACCCCAACACCAGCACAATGGTGCCAATGCGAAAGTTGCGATAAGCAAACAGCCGCAAGTTAACGATTGGATGCTTGTCCGTCATTTCCCAAATGATAAAGGCCGCCAGCGCCACCACTGACAAGGCCGTGCCCAGCAGAATGAAGTTGGACTCAAACCAGTCCAGATCATTGCCCTTGTCGAGCACGATCTGTAGCGCACCCACGCCAATAATCAGAGTAATCAGTCCCACGTAATCCATCGGCTGACGCGTGATCACCACCGGGCGCGCCTTGAGTTGCTGGCGAACCACCATCACCGCAAAAACGCCAATCGGAATGTTGATAAAGAAGATCCACGGCCAACTGTAACTGTCGGTAATCCACCCGCCCAGGATTGGCCCGGCAATCGGTGCAACGACCGTGACCATCGCCAGCAATGCCAATGCCATCCCCCGTTTTGCAGGCGGATACACCGCAATCAACAGGGTTTGGGTCATGGGATACAGCGGCCCGGCTACCAGCCCTTGCAGCACTCGAAATCCGACCAGTTCAGGCATAGAAGTCGAAATACCGCACAAAAATGACGCCAGCACGAACAAAATGGTGGCCCACAAGAACAGCTTCACCTCGCCAAAGCGCCGGCTCAACCAACCGGTCAAGGGCAAGGCAATCGCGTTACTCACTGCAAATGAGGTAATGACCCATGTGCCCTGCTCCGAACTCACCCCCAGATTGCCAGAGATGGTCGGCAAGGCGACGTTGGCGATGGTGGTATCGAGCACCTGCATAAAGGTCGTCAGCGACAGACCAATGGTGGCTAGCACTAAGCTGGGCGGGGTAAAAGACGCGTTTGTACTCATCGCAAATCCTTTAAAACCTGGCGTGCAGCCCCGCCTGTACAGCGGGGCTTATGGATTGGCGAATCAGCGCTGAGCGCTAGGGTTGCCCGAAACAGCCGTGTTGCTCTCAATCAAACGCGTGATGAGCGTTTCAGCATCAGCCAATTGCTGCTCATACACATTGGTGCTGAACGAGGCCTTTTGCGGCGGCTGTTGCGCCAGCACCGGACCGCTTTGATCGCGAAGGCTCACTTCCACCGTCGTCGACAAACCCACTCGCAATGGATGCTCAGCCAACTGGTCGGCATTGATATGAATGCGTACCGGCACCCGCTGTACGATCTTGATCCAGTTGCCGGTGGCGTTTTGCGCGGGCAACAGAGCGAAGGCGCTGCCCGTACCCGCACCAATGCTGTCAACGGTGCCGCTGTACTTCACGCTGCTGCCATAGATATCCGACTCAATGTCCACCGGCTGGCCGATGCGCATGTTGTGCAACTGGGTTTCCTTGAAGTTGGCGTCAATCCACAGTTGATTCAACGGAATAACCGCCATCAAGGCAGTACCCGGCTGGACGCGCTGACCCAGCTGGACCGTACGCTTGGCCACATAACCGGTCACTGGCGCAATCAGCGTGGTACGAGCATGGGCCAGATACGCCTGACGCAACTGCGCAGCCGATGCCATCACATCCGGGTGGCTGGCCACGGCGGTGTTATCGACCAGTGCTCTGGTGGTATCCAGTTGTTGCTCGGCATTGCGCATAGCACTTTGCGCTGAAGCCAGGTCGTCACGGGCATGTGACAGCTCTTCCTGAGAAATAGCCCCTCCTGCTGCCAGACTTTTACGGCGGTTGTAGTTGTCCTGAGCCTTTTTAACCTCGGACTTTTGCGCCGCAACCTGCGCCTTCATGCCATCGACATTACTGAACAAGCCGCGAACCTGACGCACCGTACGCGCCAGACTGGCCTCGGCACTTTGCAAGCCCACCTGAGAGTCGCTCGGGTCAAAGCTGATCAGCGTCTGACCTTCGTGAACCAGATCACCATCATCGGCGCCGATACTGACAACAGTCCCAGTGACTAGCGGGGTAATTTCAACCACGTTGCCATTCACGTAGGCGTCGTCAGTGCTTTCAGCCCAGCGGCCATACAACTCATGCCAGCCCCAGACACCCAGGCCGACCAGGATCACCAGCACTGCCAACCCGCCAAGCCAGAGCTTGCGTTTGCGCTGACTGGTAGCGTCCTGGTTTTGTTGCGTTTGGTTCGGTGTTTGCGCAGTGGTCATGACGAGTACCTGAAATTATTCTGCCAGCGAGGCTTGAGTGGGAACGGCCGACGCCGTGTTAGCGGGCTCAAAGCCGCCGCCGAGGGCTTGCATCAGTTGGATCGACAGGTCGATCCGGTCAGCATTCAGGCCCGCCAACTGTCGCTGGGCCTGAAGCAATTGCTGCTCAATACTGAGCACATCCAGATAGTTGCCGACGCCCGAGCCATAACGCTGCAAGACGGTGTTATACGAGTCTTGTGCGATTGCAGTCGCACGCTGCTGAGCGCTGACTTGCTGGCCAATGGCACTTAACTGGCCAAGGGTGTCACTGACATCACCCAGCGCGCCGACCAACATCTTGTTGTATTGCGCGACGGCCAAATCGTAGTTGGCATCTTCAGCATCCAACCCTGCGCGCAAACGCCCGCCATCAAAGATCGGCAACGACACGGCCGGTGCAATGTTGAAGAAGCGACTGGCAGAACCAAAAAGCGCATCCCCCAGCAATGATTGGGTGCCCGCGGCCGCACTCAGGTTGAGGTTGGGATAGAAGCGAGTCTTGGCTGCCGCAATGTTCTTGCTAGCCGCCTCGACTCGCCAACGAGCGGCTACCAGATCAGGACGACGACCAAGCAACTCGGCCGGCAAGGTGCTCGGCAATGCCACCGCACTCGGCGCCAGGATGTTGGGACGGGCGATATCCAGTGCGCGATCCGGCCCCTTGCCCAGTAACACCGCCAAGGCAATGCGGGCGGACCGGAGTTGTTTCTCGGCGCTAATCAGCTGTTCTTGCGCACTGGCTTCAAGGCTCTCGGTTTGCTGGTACTGATAGTGGCTGTCAATACCCGCTTGCAGCCGCTGCTTGCTCAGATCGAGCATTTTTCGGGTACGCCCGAGGTCATCCTGCGCCAGATCACGCACGATAAAGGTATGCCCCAACGTGCTATAGGCCCGGGCCACATCGGCAGCGAGCGTCAAACTCGCGGCCTGGTTATCCACTTCTGCAGCACGTGCCTGACCTAATGCCGCTTCCCAGGCATCACGCTGACCACCCCACAAGTCGAAGGTGTAGTTGAATTTCAGATTGAGATCGCGCTCGGTACTGTAGCGCCCACCCTGCCCGGTGGGATCCTGCGAACGCGACAGACGCGAGCGACTGACATCAGCACCGGCATCCAGTGTCGGCATGCGCGCCGCATCCGCTGCACTGGCGGCTGCCATTGCCTGATGTGCACGGGCATTGGCCACTTGCATATCGGGGCTGTCGCGCAGCGCTTGCTGGATCAAACCGTCAAGCTGCCCATCACCCAAACGCTTCCACCAGTCCTTTTCAGGCCAGGCTGCAGGGCTAACAGTGATGCCGTTCAGAGATTGAGCGGCCTTGAGGTTGTTAGCCTCAAGGCTCACACCCTCAGTGCTCAAGCCGCTATAGCTTGCGCAACCGGCGAGCGTCATGGACACAAATACCAGGCTGAGGCCTGTTTGCAGCGTTCGGTTGCTCATTTATCACCCAAGCGCTGAACAGTGATCGGGTCACCGGCCGCCAGCAATATTTTTTTGAGGATCTGTTCCAGGCTTTGCAATTCTTGCGGGCTGATCACTGCGGCCAATTGGTTCATGGCATCGGCACCGATCTGCGGCAGCTTGTCCGCCAAGACCTGACCATCCTCGGTGAGCACCAGGCGCACTTGGCGCCTGTCTGCCTCGGAGCGTTGACGGGCCAGCAGGTTTTTCTGCTCAAGACGATCGAGCATGCGTGTCATCGAACCACTGTCCAAAGACAGATGCCGGCACAGATCAGCCGGGGTATCAACGTCAAACTGCGCCATGATGATCAGCACCTTGAACTGCGCCGCCGTGATGCCGTAAGGCTCCATGTGGCTATCAATGATGCGATCTTTGAGTATGGCTGCGCGCCCCAGGAGCAATCCCAGGGTGCAGTTTTGAAAGTTATCGGAATGAAAATGCTTCATCTGGCCACCAAAATGCTGCCCAAGCAGCAATGTGTCCAAATGTTACTGCCTAGGCAGCTAATGTCAAGGCGACAAGTAGGTGGCTAACTATCTGGTGAGTTGTAATGTATGAGCGAGCCTGCAAAACCGCAGCGATCCAATCGCGAGCAGGCTCGCTCCTACAGATCCGCGGTGTTGCGCGGTAAACCCAAATCTGCAGGAGTCGAGCTTGCTCGCGATAAGGACGAATCAAGAGGTGGCGGGCACACCACTATGGAAGCGGAATTCAACATCGGGGGTTTCGATCAGTTCCTGCTCGGCCGTTCTGACACGCTCAATCACCTGGGCAATATCCTTGGCGTCACCATATTGGTAAGCCAGTTTCAGGTAACCCTGAAAGTGCCGCGCCTCGCTTTTGAGCAGACCAAAATAGAACTTGCCGAGTTCTTCGTCCAAATGTGGCACCAGTGCTTCGAAACGCTCACAACTGCGCGCTTCGATAAACGCACCCACCACCAGCGTATCGACCAGTTTGACCGGTTCGTGATTGCGCACTACCTTGCGCAGCGCCGAAGCGTAGCGGCCTGCAGAGAGCTGGCGCAGTTCGATCTTGCGCTTTTTCATCAAGCGCATGACCTGCTCGTGGTGCACCAACTCTTCGCGCGCCAGACGCGACATCATGTTGATCAAATCAACATGGGAGTGGTACTTGGCAATCAGGCTCAACGCCGTACTGGCAGCCTTGAATTCGCAGTTTTTATGGTCGATCAGCAAGGTTTCCTGATCAGCCAATGCGGCGGCAATCCAACCGTCTGGTGTACGGCAACCCAGGAACTCATGAATTTCAGGAAGAATCACGCGCAGGCTCCTGACCGTTGAGGGGCGCACGGCAGACCGGCAGTGTTTTGAAAAATCGCTGACATGAGGCTCACAAGACTGGGGTTGGAGGCAAAGCGGCTGATTATACGGGCCCAAGAGCGCTGCACCAACCGCTGGGCGGACAACGATTTACTCGTTGAACGCTTCTTTCAGGAAGTTCGGCGCGATATAGCGCTCGTAGTGCGCTTCGGACAGCAGGAAAAATTCCCGATCAATGGCGTCGCGCAACTCCGGCAATGCCCAGTCACGAAACTCGGGCAGCAACACCATGCCGTACATCTCCAGTTGATTAATCACCCGCGCGCCGCGCGCAATCAACTGATAAGCCCAGCAATATTCTGACTGTGTCGGGACAAAGCGGATCTTGCGCCCCACCAGTTGGGCACGCAGCGCGCCGGGGTCGAATACTTCTACCTTGCCCGCCATCACTTGCACCAAAAGCTGCTCCAGACGGCGCCACACGGCATGCTTCTGTTCTTCGTTGTAACCGTTCCAATGGATCACTTCATGATGGAAACGCTTGCAACCACGGCACACAAGATCACCGTAAACCGTTGAACAAAGGCCGATGCAGGGAGTCTTGATGGTTTGATTGGACATGGCGGAATAGAGCACTGGAGAGCGAAACAGGCGCCCATGTTAGCCCTTTGTCTAACGCAGATCACCCCTCAACCTTCAGGGGCTAACTTACCTTTCGCAATTTTTTACCGTAGAATCGGCCTGCCTTTTAAGGCGCCAATGTCCGTTAGAAGCTGTTTTCAAAGCGTCACGAGCACAGTTGATCCCGAAGAACGGTGTTGGTGAGGGGCCTTTGCACTGCAAATGCCCACACCAACATTCATCATCCTCCCCCCGTTCGGAAGGCGTAAAACTTTGAAAACAGCTTCTGTTGGGAATCCTTGCAACTCTGGCTAAGCGGCTCAAAAAGCCCCGCAGCGCATGAGTGCCTGGCATTCCTGGATGAGCGTCCCGGACACCCATTTGGGACCAATGATGAGGGTAATAACTGTGCTTGAAGCCTACCGCAAACATATCGAAGAGCGTGCAGCCCTGGGTATCGTTCCCCAGCCGCTTAACGCCGAACAAACTGCAGGCTTGGTTGAGCTGCTGAAAAATCCGCCAGCCGGCGAAGAAGCGTTCCTCGTTGACCTGATCACCAATCGCATTCCGCCTGGCGTGGACGAAGCGGCCTATGTAAAGGCTGGCTTCCTGTCTGCCATCGCCAAAGGTGAAGTAACTTCCCCTCTGATCGACAAAAAGCGCGCACTTGAACTGCTTGGCACCATGCAAGGCGGTTACAACATCGTGACTTTGGTTGAGATGCTGGACGATGCAGAGCTGGCACCAGTTGCCGCCGCGCAACTCAAGCACACCCTGTTGATGTTCGATGCATTCCACGACGTCGCAGAAAAAGCCAAGAACGGCAACCCGCACGCTAAAGCCGTGATCCAGTCCTGGGCCGACGGCGAGTGGTTCAAGAACCGTCCTGTCCTGGCTGACAAGATCAGCCTGCGCGTGTTCAAGGTCACCGGCGAAACCAACACCGACGACCTGTCCCCTGC
>JAZKIA010000081.1:0-10423 GCA_040385125.1 Pseudomonadota bacterium
GCTCCCTCTTAGAGGGAGCCTCCGTTTCGGACGGACTTTAGTGGGGGGGGTTAGGTATTGAGAAAGACGTCCTGAAGTATTGGTCAACAGGTTTGATCCGCAAACATGCGCGCCTCCAGCCAGTCATGACAGAGAGGTTACCCTGTCCGATTTTTCGTACAGAACCTAGGAAGGTGAACCGTTCGACTTTGGGGGCGGCCGCATGATCCCGCTTCCGCGCCGAGGTTGCTCCATTAAGCCTCAAGCCAACGGAGCTTGGCGGCGTTCAGTCAGAGCGGCCTTCCGTCGGATAGGGATGCTTGGCAGATGGCTTGTGAAAAAAAGTATTGTCGATGAACAATTTTTCAGTCTAGTATCCGCTCAAGCCATATTTCTCATGGTGTGAGCGTTTTTAGGAGTCTGGATTTTGCAAACCATCAATACCCCTCTCGCCCCTGCAGCAATTGGCCCCTATTCCCAAGCCAAAGCCCATGGTGACCTCCTTTTCATTTCGGGACAGATTCCACTCGATCCATCGAGTAATGAGATCGTGGGCGCTGATATTCAAAGTCAAACCCTGCAGGTGCTGAAAAATTTAGAAGCCATTCTCACTGCGGCAGGTACGACTTACGGGCACGTCATCAAGACCACGTGTTTTCTCAGTGAGATGGCAAACTTCTCGGAGTTTAACGCTCTTTACGAGCAGTACTTTGTTTCGAAGCCTGCGAGGTCTTGTATTGCTGCAAAGGAATTGCCTAAAGGTGTTTTAGTGGAAATCGAGGCGATCGCTATTCTTGATTAAAAACCCCCGCAATTAGTAGCCGCTTGAACTATAAAGACAATATAAAAATAGGTGAAAGTATGCGTAATGCTTCAGATGTATCCACTGATCGGCAACCGATCACGCTGAAAAAGGCTGCAGCGGGATTTTTTCTGCCGCTGGGATGCGTCATCACGATGGTGATGAACGGTGTCCCCATTGTAATGGCCTTGATGGCAGCACTTTGCATTAGTAGTTTGTTTAGCTTGTACCTTGGTTATAAGTGGTCCGATATCCAGGCTTCAGCGTTACAAGGGGTAAACCGTGTTTTTCCGGCTACTTTCATGATGATCCTCGTCGGTATCATGATCGCGGTGTGGATTGAGGCGGGCAGTGTACCCACGCTGTTGTATTACGGAATAAAGCTGATTAATCCTGCTTTTTTTCTCCCGCTGACTTTTCTGGTTTGCGTTCTCACCTGCCTTACAACAGGTACGTCCTGGGGGACAGCAGGGACAGTCGGCCTGGCTTTGATGGGGGTGTCCGAAGGTTTAGGTATCCCTCTGCCGATCACCGCCGGTGCCATTATTTCCGGTGCTTTGGTGGGTGAAAAGCTTTCGCCTATCTCCTCTACCACCATTCTTACTGCGGCCAGTACCGGCACCAATCTCATTGATCATATTTTATCAATGATGAATACAACGATACCCGCTACTGTCATCAGTCTGATTTTGTTTACTTATCTGGGTCATGTGCACGCAGCCACTTCATCAGATATTCATACGGTTTTGATGTTGACGGATGGGCTGAAGGAACACTTCACGATTAACCCGTTGCTGCTTGCGCCGCCAATTTTTGTACTGGTGTTCAGCGCTCTGCGTAAACCGGCGATTCCAGTATTCATTGGCGGGATTGCACTGGGGGTGGTCTGTGCTCTCGTGTTCCAAGAGTCTGCATTTTCGCATGTGCTTTCCAGTGGCATGAATGGCTTTGTCAGTAAGACCGGTCTTGAGGCCGTGGACAAGCTGTTGACCCGAGGCGGTGCTATTAGCATGGCCATGACCGTTTATCTCTGTCTCTGTGCGGGTATTATTAGTGGCATCCTGGACCGTCAGGGAATACTGTCGGTGCTGATGAACGGGCTGTTGCGGCACGCCACTAGTATTGGTGGGCTCGTCTTGTCGACAACCGTAGCCTGTCTTGCTTTGATGTTGGGTGGGGCAGGTCAGTACTGTACGCTCACTTTGCCAGGTGTGGCCTTCCGTAAAGCGTTTGACGACCGAGACGTTCACTCCAGCGTGCTCTCCAGAACAATGGAAGATAGCGGGACGATGGTGGGGGCCGTTATTCCTTGGGATGTGTCCGCTGTATTCTACGCCTCAGTCCTCGGTGTCAGTATGTTTGACTACGGTCCGTACACGTTCATTGCTTATATGACCCCTGTGATTTCTGTCATCTGCGGTTATCTGGGTATTGGGGTGTTTCGTCGCGAGCAAAAAATCCGTCCTTTAGTCTTGCGCGCTGCGGTCTAACATAGAGACATGAAAATGAACAAGAAATACGATTTTGAGACACCGATTGACTGTTCTGGTCTAAGTCGCTCGAAATGGGAATTTGAATTCGAGCGCAAGGGGCGCGATTCATTGCTGGCGTTTGGCACGGCTGATATGGACTTTTCCTCGCCTCCAGAGGTGGTTTCCGCGTTGGTGGAGACTGCTCAAAAAGGTCACTTTGGTTATCCGTATAAGAAAAAGTCGTACCATGACGCTGTGCGGGATTATTTGAAGCGTCAATTTGACTGGGACGTCAAGCCTGAGTGGATTCAGTTTTCGACAGGCGTATATGCCTCTATGCAGCCCGTGATAGAGGCGCTCAGTGAACCAGGCGATGAGATTATATTTCAGCCGCCTGTGCATCATATTTTTGCTGAGCTGATTCAGGCTAATAAACGAGTGGCGGTTGAAAACCCTCTGCTATTTGATGGTGTCACCTATAAATTTGACTTTGATCATCTAGAGCGGGTCATCACTGAAAAAACCAGGATGTTGCTGTTGTGTAACCCCCATAATCCGGTTGGGCGGGTATGGACTGCTGAAGAGCTCGGTAAGTTGAATGATATCTGCAGTCGCCGAGGTGTCAGAATCGTATCCGATGAGGTGTACAACGGCCTGCTATATAAAGGGGTACGGTTTACTCCGATGGCGTCGCTCTGCGCAAGCGCCTCTTTGAACACGGTAACGCTCCTGTCCGCCAGCAAGTCTTTCAATCTTACGGGGCTTAAGCACTCACTCATTGTTACTGAAAATGAGGTTGTTAGAGAGGGCATAGCCAAGGGGCAGCAGCGTAGCAATATGTACTATGGCGGTTCGCTTTTTGGTCAAGTTGCAACCGAGGTCGCTTTTAGAGAATGCGATCTCTGGCGCTCGGAACTCATGGAACATGTGAGTGCCAATTTTGAGTGTCTGTTCTCTTTTTTCGGCAAGCATTTTCCAGACCTGAAGATATGCCGGCCCGAGTCAACCTATTTTGCCTGGATTGATTGTTCTGCGTGGCAGCTAACGCGTAGTGAATTGCAGGATTTCTTTGAGGAGCGTGCAAACGTCATTGTCACATTCGGCCACGCGCTCGGTAAGGGGGGGGAGGGCCACATTCGGATGAATCTCGCTTGCCCGAAGGCTACCTTGACTGAAGGTTTGGAACGTATACTGTCTGCGCATCAAGCCCATTAACTGCAGAAGAGCGGGATTCGCTACTAGATATGTCGACAAACAAAAAAAGCAAACCGCGTACGGACCAAGTTAAGTTGACAGCAATCGATTTGGCGATTTTGCAATCCCATGCAAAAGTCCTGGACGGTCTTGCTGAATATTTGGGAGGAGGGTATGAGTTTGTTTTACATAGTCTCGAGAATCTCGACTCTTCAGTGGTAAAAATTATTAATGGCCATCATACGGGTCGGTCTGCCGGTGCTCCGATTACAGACTTGGCATTAGGTATGTTGGCCAAAATTAATAATGAGGAGGGCGCTGAAGGCATTAGCTATTTTGGGAAGACTCGAAAAGGAGAGCCGTTAAAGTCAACGACGATCATCATTCGAGGGCAAC
Organism: Pseudomonadota bacterium; assembly: GCA_040385125.1. Classification (GTDB taxonomy): domain Bacteria; phylum Pseudomonadota; class Gammaproteobacteria; order Pseudomonadales; family Pseudomonadaceae; genus Aquipseudomonas. Next base: position 3,844 of record JAZKIA010000081.1, read on the forward strand.
ACAACCTTCCCATTGGGGTGCTGTGTATTAATTTTCACTTGAATACACCTCTGCAAGATGTGCTTGGCAGTTTTATTCAAATGGGCACTTCTTTGGGTAATGGCGTTTCTGAAAATTTTGCAGTGGATGTACAAGATACTATTCTGACTGCCCTGGAAGCCGCCAAGAAGAAGATAGCTGAGATGACCCTTGCGTCCCCCAGTGTGTATAACAAAACGCTTATTGCCATTCTTTATGAACAAGGCGTTTTCAAGTTGAAAGGGGCAGTGCTGGCTGTCGCAGAAGTTTTGGGGGTCTCTAAAAATACGGTGTATTTGCATCTCCGTACCTTGCAGGAGTCTGATGAGTTGGTGTCGGAAGATTAAGTGGGGGAAGTGCTTGGTAGGCTTTTTCTCGAATACTGTGAGTTGATGTTTGTGCCTGGCCGTTAAGCGTTCTCTTATGCGGCCAGGCTCGCTATTTTCTGGGGTCTGAATTTTATCAGTGTCGGCATTCTCGAATGCTCGAGCGGTTTACTGTTGTTGGAAATAAAGTTGTTGCTGTCATTTGTGTTTGGCTTCGATGCTGATGAAGCATCATGAAGTGCGGCGAAAGTGGTTTTTAATTGGCGTAGATTGAGTGTTGTAAACTTAATAATAAGGAAAATAAAGTGTTGAAAAAGCATGTCTGCTTTCTCGCGGTAGGGTTTGTCGTTGTCACTCACGCTGCAGCTAATGACCAAGCTGAGACTAAAGGTTTTGTGGAAGATAGCAGTCTTAAAGTACTGCTGCGCAACGCCTACATCAATCGTGACTACAAAGATGGCAACCCGGACAAAGCTGAATGGGGCCAAGCGGCCATCGGTACTTACTCGTCCGGCTTCACTCAAGGCACTGTCGGTGTAGGTGTGGATGCTTTCGGGCTGTACGCTTTGCGTCTGGATGGCGGCAAAGGCCGCAGCGGTGCCGGTGGTATCGACTTATTTAAGCAAAACGACAGTGGCAACGCGGCTCATGACCTGTCGAAGGCCGGTGGTGCGGTCAAGTTCCGTGTCTCCAGCACCGTTCTGACATACGGCGACCAGATGCCTGGCCTGCCTGTATTGAATTACTCCAATTCGAGGCTTTTGCCAGAAAGCTATACTGGCACCCTGATCACCTCGAAGGAGATCAAAGGTCTGGAATTGAACGCCGCTCGCTTCACTGCCGAATCGCGCAAGAGCGCTGAAGGTCGTGATAGCGGTGGCCTGAAGTCGATCAATGTATTGGGCGGTAGCTACCAGTTCACCGAACAGTTCAAGGCGGCGCTTTATGGTTCCGACGTCGAAGACGTGCTGAAGAAGCAGTACGTGAACCTGAACTATGTTTTCCCGCTGGCCACCGATCAGTCCCTGACCTTGGACTTCAACGGCTACCGCACTGAGCTGGACAGTTCGTACGCCCAGAAAACCAACGCCGGTGGTGAAGATAACAAGATCTGGAGCCTGGCGGCTACTTACGCCAATGGCCCGCACTCGTTCACTCTCGCTCATCAGCGAAGCTCTGGCGATAGCCACCTGGGATATCCGTACGGCGGTTACCAGAGAGGCGGTGGCGTTGGTGACGGCGGCAGTACCGTCTACCTGGCCAACTCATATTGGTCTGACTTCAATGCGGAAGATGAACACAGCTGGCAGTTGGGCTACGGCTTGGACTTTGCTCCGTTCGGTGTACCGGGTCTCACCTACAACGTGGCTTATGTCAGGGGGGACAATATTACGACGGCCAATAGTTCAGACGGCACCGAGCGCGAAATCTTCAATCAGTTCAAGTATGTCGTGCAAAGTGGTCCGGCCAAAAACCTGAGTGTAAAACTACGCAGCTCAATTTTACGTGTTTCAGATAAGTCCTCTGACTACAACGTCAGTGGTAATGAGGTACGCGTTTTTGTGGAGTATCCGATTGACGTGTTCTGATAAGCCTGTGGGTAAGGGCTGCATGAATACCCTCTATTAAAAGTGTGCGGCACGCTCGGTGATAGTGGCGAGCAGCTTCACGGCAATAAGTCTTCCTGGTCTTCAATCAAGCTCGCTTGCGGTCGGCGTTCCTGTGCGTGGCGCATCCACGTACAGGGTTGTTGCCCGTCGGCTCTAGCTCTCTCGACCCAGCTATAACGGTGTTGTACTGATCGGCGTAACCCTGGGGAAAGAGTAGCGATCCGGGGTTATCGTCCATCAACTTCCAGGCTGCTATTACCTGAATCCACTTCTTTCTTGAAACCAGCGATGAGGTGATATCGCCATGAGCCATTCCGTGAGCATGAATCATGTCAAAGCTATTTTGGGCGAGTCGGTTCTGGCCTGTCTGGCCGCTACTATCTGTGCATTGCTGATCGACGTACCCGTCTGGGCCATGTTCATTGGCTGGATCGCCTTTTTTACCCGTGGTATTACGGCCCGCGACGGGCTGATCAATCTGGTCTGCGTGCTCGGTGGACTGATCATTGGCATCGCGGCCGGATTGGCCAGCGCTGCAGTGGCGCCCTATCTGGGCGCATTGACCATCACCCCGATTGCGCTGACCGCGACGCTGATTGTCCTGTCTCTGAAACTGCTGCCCGTGTTCAACAACCTGCTGGGATTTTTCCTGGGATTGGTCTGCTACTTCGCCTCGGGTCTGCCACCGACACTCGACACCTTTGTCGAATTAGCCATCGCATCGTCGCTGGGCATACTCGGCGGCCTTTTGGCCAGCCTAATGCACAAACGCTGGGGTGGACCCAATAGGCCGACCACAGGCTCCTCGATAAGTCTCCCTTGAGCCACCAGCATGGACAGTAGGCAAAGCCCTCTGCTGCGAATGGAGTCTCTTACGATTGAAGCCACGGCTTTCCAAGACGCAGTGCTATCAGCTGTATAACAGCACCATATCGAATGCTTTACTCATGCTCGACCACCAATGTAAGCCGATACCACGTCGATACGACCATGCCCCAGCTCATAGCTGATTTGTGCGCGAGCCTCCTGATCGAGGTGTCGGTCGAGCTGATAACAATTGCCGCGGTCTTGGCCTTGCGGTGTCACGGTGCGGATACTGGTGCGCCGCATTCCCAACGCCTTGCTCGGACTCGGTACTTTCACATACTGATCACCGCGAAGCGCCGCCATGGTTCGGTTCACGCTGGACAACCGGTTTTGCGCAGTAGCGATGCCGATAGCGCCTTGTTCAACTTGCTGGCGCAGATGCCCGGCGTAGTCCAACAAGGTCTGCCGATCAATTTTTCGCGCATCGTTAAACCCCGGCCCATCCTCCGACCGACACCAGCGCACAAATGCCTGCCAGCGATCACTGTGTGCCTTGACGGTCCCGTAATGCCCGCCGCCAAACATATCGCGCAATGCTTGTGGTCCGGCATAACTCAGTTGCCGGCCCCATCCAAAATTTCGCCCGTCCCGTCTACCGACCAATGCCATGATCAAACTCCTCTCAAAGCTAAACCCCTTGAAACTTTCCCCACGTCATCCCGCCATGGATGTTGAGTGCTATCAGGGATCAAGGCCCCTGCGACCTGTGAGGGTTGTCCACTAACGCGGGACTGGCGGCTCTTTACGACCGGGAGCTTGGGCATCTCATGATCTGGCCTCCTGAACACTTCCGAAGAAGTGGGCGGGTGGAGGCTGCACTGGTTGACGAGACCAGTGCCGCGAGATCCTGAGTCGGGTGAAGGCAGTGAGGCGATGACCGGGGCATGCCTGACTGTCAGTCAGGTGCAGTCCATTCCGTGGGCTGCGGCACCATCATCTGCATCGCTGTTGCTGGTGACTTCGGTGTTTGTCACGCCGATTGTCACGAGGGGGAATGCCGCAAAGCCTTGTATTGCGTGGGCTGCAGCAGCGGTGGGCGCGTTCGTCTCTTCCTGGAAGTAAGAGACGAACGCAAGTTGGCGCAGTGAAATGGCCAAGCGGATAGGTTGCTGCAGGGCAGCCGGGTAGGGTGGGTTTTGCCGCAGTAGGCAAAGCTGAGAAGTAGGCATCCATCACATCGCTGTGAATGTGCGAGCCGCCGGACGCTAATCGCACTTGGGGGAGAACCACCACGGAGTGGCGTAGCCTCAAAGGTTCTGGCTACCTGGGCTGGTGCTATCAACGACAGCGATCCATGCGCCAGTTACTACGCCTGTAGATAAATTCGGTCAAGCCTTTAACCGATACCGACGACACCTGTGGCAACTGTCGCCAGTATCCATACCAACCAGGTGTTCGGCTGTATGCAGCGTGGCAAGTCGAGCTACCGTCATCGTGCGTATGGCTCACGGAGATGCGACGTAGGAATACCCTCTGAATGCCGTAGTGCTGCTGACATCGCGAAGTTAAATCTCTGGCAAATGGCGTGAGTCAGCTCACTTGGCCGGAGCTTTTTGAGTAAAGCGCCAAGGGCCAGACATGCCTGGCCCTTGGCTCCTCATGCCTCAAAGTGCGTGGGGGGAAGCGGAGAGGCTAATTGCACGAAGTAGTTGTAAGGCACTACAGACGACATGCGCTGCGACATGAAGGTTTTCAGGCATCACGGCTTCAATGGGAGCAAGCCCATCTAGCAAGTAATGCGGCCGGGTGAGCTCATGGTAGATTTGCCATGGATCGGCCCCTTTCGCTTGTTTGAGTATGGTCTGAATGAGCTGGCATTTGATCGGGTCGAGATGCCAGTCAGGCACACGCTGGCCACGGTTTCCCAGGCTGATCGCAAGCAGGTTTCCTGCCTGAATCTCATAGGTGATCCAGCGTCGAGATTTGCCAGCAAGCTTGGCGTACTCGGCGACCGGCAGGTTATGCGGTGCCTCGAGAATGTCGAGCAAGATCATCCGTTCGCGCTGGAGGTTTGAAATGGCCGGCTGTTCCTCGGATTTCGGTAACCGAACAGCGGAGAGTCGTTGGTCCGGCACGATGGTCAGGGGCGCTTCATCCCGTGGTCTTGTCCCTGACAGAGTGGGCACAACAGAATAGGGTGCAATTGATGCCACACCATTTCTCTCGCCTGCTACGGCGGGAACACCCTCCAATTGGGCAGTCAGCGGGGTACACGCGGCCTTGACTTGATTCTGTTCAAACAGATCCAGCCTGTCGGCCCAGTCCTGCATCATCCCTCGACGCTGTTGCACATACTCTGCATGGTTATAGGCCGCGCTGACTTTGTCGCGGTCGGCATGCGAGAGTTGAGCATCCACCCAGGCCTTGGGGTAGCCAAGCTCGTTGAGCGCTGTAGACATCGTCCCCCGTATACCATGCCCCGTCAGTTGCCCCGCATACCCCAGGCGTTTCAATGCGCCGTTTATGGCGTTCTCGCTCATGCGCTTTTTGAGTTCGCTGGCATGATGAAACAGATAGTGCTGAGCAGGTTTGCGGCGAGCCAGCAGGAACCGGACGATTTCGATGGCCTGAAAAGACAGCGGCACGAGGTAGGGTGGGATATCTGCAGGCTGCTTGCCCTCCTTGAGCATTTTCATCTGCAACTGCTTCACCACTTCCGGGGGGATGATCCATAAGCCATCGTCCAGGTGAAACTGGTCTGGTGTCGCCCGGCGTAACTCGCCGGTACGGACTCCAGTCAACAGTAAAAGGCGAATCCCGAGTTGGGTCTGCAGCCTGCCAGAGTACCTGCGCAACGCTTGCAGCATCGCCGGCAGTTCCGCCATACGCAGGAAAGGGTTGTGGCGAACAGGTGCCTGGGGCAGTGCGACCACATCCAAGTCGGAGGCTGGGTTGCGCTCTAGGCCAGGCACAATCACCAAGGCGTAGCGGAAAAGCTGATTGAGCCAGGCGCGAACCTTCTCGGCCACGGACAATGCCTTGCGCCGCTCAATACGGCCGACGATTTCGAGCAGGTCGGTGCGAGTAATATCGTAGATGGATCGTTTGCTCAGCGCTGGCAGAACGTCCTTGGCGAAGGTACGTGGGATTACCGACAAAGTGCTCTGCCGACCTTCCTTGAGGCTGAGCCGGCGATGCTGGAGCCATTTGTCATACACCGCTTCGAATGTATGTTCGGTTGCGCAGTAGACAGCCTGGCGTTTGCTCTCGCGGTGCTGCCTGGGATTGATCCCTTTTGCCAGCAGTGCTCGGGCTTCATCGCGCTGAGTACGGGCATCACGCAGACTGACCTGCGGGTAGGGCCCGAAAGACATTCGTTTATGCTTGCCGAGCCAAGGGTAGCGAAAGTGCCAGGTCTTGTTGCCTTGCGCGCTGACGTTGAGGGCAAGCCCGTCAAAATCGCCGAGGGTGTAGTCCTTGCCCGTGGCCTTGGCCTGTCGGACAACCATGTCAGTGAGTGCCATTTTCAGCTCCTGATCAGTGTCAGGAGTCAGATACTCATCCCACGGACCGCTCGCAACCAGTCGTAAACCGGATTCGAACCCATCGCATTATGGACAAGAACATGGACAAAAAAGTCGTGGTTGCGGATGGATTTCGGTAAATCTGACTGGACTGAGGATAAGGGTAAATCCCTTATTTTCAGTGGCTTATGGAATTTGGTGAATTTCCATGGAAGCTAAAGTGGAGCGGGTAGAGGGAATCGAACCCTCAACTAAAGCTTGGGAAGCTTTCGTTTTGCCACTAAACTATACCCGC
>JAZKIA010000082.1:0-9610 GCA_040385125.1 Pseudomonadota bacterium
TAAACGATGTACCCGGTCAGATGTGTAAAGGATGTACCGGTCTCTACAGTGAGGGAGCCGCAGGCGCTTTAAAGCGCTTTTTCGAAGATCTTCGAGTTGCGCTGATAGTTGTACAGCGAGGCCCGAGCCGCTGGCAGGCGCTCAACGCTGCTTGGCTCAAAACCACGTTCACGGAACCAGTGGGCGGTACGCGTGGTAAGCACGAACAGGGTTTTGAGCCCTTGAGCCCGCGCACGGTTTTCGATGCGTTCCAGCAACTCGTCACCACGGCGACCATGACGGTACTCCGGGTTCACTGCCAGGCACGCCAACTCCCCCGCATCCGAATCGGCAATCTGATACAGCGCCGCACAGGCGATGATCATGCCTTCGCGCTCGACCACGCTGAACTGTTCGATTTCACGCTCCAGCACTTCGCGCGAACGACGCACCAGAATGCCCTGCTCTTCCAGCGGGCTGATCAGGTCGAGCAAACCGCCCACGTCTTCAATCGCCGCTTCGCGAGTCAGTTCGAACTGCTCTTGCGCTACCAGTGTGCCGCCACCGTTACGGGTGAACAGTTCGGTCAGCAGCGCGCCATCTTCGGCGTAGCTGACGATATGGCTACGCGCCACGCCACCGCTGCACGCCTCAGCCGCCGCTTCCAACAACTCGGCCTGGTAATCGCTGCCCAAACGCTTCATGTGCGCGGGGATTTGCTGTGGGCGCAACTCGCGGACCAAGCGCCCTTGTTCGTCGAGCAAGCCCGACTCGGCACCGAACAACAACAGTTTGTCAGCCCCCAGATCAATGGCGGCACGGGTGGCGACGTCTTCACAGGCCAGATTGAAAATCTCACCGGTCGGCGAGTAACCCAATGGCGAAAGCAGCACGATTGAGCGTTCATCGAGCAGGCGGTTGATACCCTTGCGGTCGACCCGGCGCACTTCGCCGGTATGGTGGTAGTCCACACCATTGAGCACCCCGATCGGGCGCGCCGTGACCAGGTTGCCGCCGGCGACACGCAGGCGCGAGCCCTGCATCGGCGAGGACGCCATGTCCATCGACAAACGCGCTTCAATCGCGATGCGCAACTGGCCCACGGCGTCGATCACGCACTCCAGGGTCGACGCATCGGTGACCCGCATGCCTTCGTGGTAATACGGCACCAGGCCACGGGCTTCAAGCCGGCTGTCGATTTGCGGGCGCGAACCATGAATCAGCACCAGCCGCACACCCAGGCTGTGCAACAGCACCAGGTCGTGAACGATGTTGCCAAAATTGGGGTGCGCCACGCCGTCGCCGGGCAACATGACAACAAAGGTGCAGTCGCGGTGAGCATTGATGTAAGGAGACGCGTGACGCAGCCAGTTAACGTAATCGGGCATAACCAAAGCCTGTAAAAAATGAGTCGCCTAAAAAAGGGCAAAAACAGCAAACGCACAGCGGGCTGGTGGTTATCGTCGAAGCATTGTTGGCGACACGCGTGCTCTCCTTTGGGTGGGATGGTGGAACCTGAGCTATTTTAGGCAATAGTGCTCGATCAGTTGAGTCAGTAGACGCACTGTCGGCTGCAAACGTGACATTTCGAGGTGTTCCCCCGGTTGATGCGCGCAGGCAATGTCGCCCGGGCCCAACACCAGCGTCTCGCAGCCAAGCTGTTGAAGATAAGGCGCTTCGGTGCCAAACGCTACTGCTTGCGCGCGATGCCCGGTGAGTCGCTCGGCCACACGCACCAACTCGGCATCGGCGGCCTGTTCAAATGGCGGTACGCCAGCCGCGATCGGGGCGAAATCAATGTTGACCTGATGACGCTCCGCCAAGGGTTGCAGCTTGCTGCGGATGATTGCCCGCAACGCGTGCGGGTCCATACCCGGCAAGGGCCGAAGGTCAAACTCCAGCGAGCATTGGCCGCAAATCCGGTTCGGGTTGTCGCCGCCGTGAATACAACCAAAGTTCAAGGTCGGTTGCGGCACGCTGAACTGAGGGTTGCGGTATTCGTGCAGCCATTGCTGGCGCAGGCCTTTAAGTTCGCTGATCACATCGTGCATGGCCTCCAGCGCGCTGTGGCCCAGGCTTGGGTCTGACGAGTGGCCGCTGCGCCCCAAAATATCGATACGCTCCATCATCACGCCCTTGTGCATGCGGATCGGCTTGAGCCCGGTAGGCTCGCCAATCACCGCCGCACGGCCCAACGGGCGCCCAGCCTCAACCAAGGCTCTGGCACCGGCCATCGAGGTTTCTTCGTCGCAGGTGGCCAGAATCAGCAGCGGTTGCTTGAAAGGCTGATCCAGCAGCGGGCGCACCGCTTCGATGATCAGCGCGAAAAAGCCCTTCATGTCGCAACTGCCCAGGCCGACCCAGCGGTTATCGACCTCGGTCAGTTTCAGCGGATCGGTCTGCCACAGTGCTTCATCGTAGGGCACCGTGTCGCTGTGACCGGCCAACACCAACCCTCCGGGGCCGCTGCCATAGCTGGCGAGCAAATTGAACTTGCCGGGGCTGACCTGCTGAATGTCGCAGTTGAAACCCAACTCACCGAGCCAAGTGGCCAGCAAATCGATCACGCCACGGTTGGATTGATCCAGATGGGCCTGGGTGCAACTGACCGACGGCGTACCGATCAAGGCAGCGAATTGCTCTTTCAGGGAAGGTAAAGGCATACGCTGACATCCTGTTAGCTAGGCGAGGCCCATCATAGAGCTATGTGGGCTGCAGAATAAACCCGTGCGGCCCGCCGGGGCGGCTTGTCCTGTACACTGCACGGCCTTGGCAGCCACACTTTTCCCGGCTGCGCACCGATCCTGGATTTTCCGGCCATGCAGAAAGAAACCGAAATCAAACTCCGCGTCAGCCGCGAAACCCTCGCCGCCTTGCGCGAGCACCCTTTGCTGAAAAAGCGCAACAAAAGTGGCTGGGAAAGCCGTGAGTTGTTAAACCAGTACTTCGACACGCCTGAGCGCGACCTGGCCAAGGCCAAGGTTGCCCTGCGCTTGCGCCGCGATGGCGAAGACGTAATCCAGACCCTCAAGACCCGCGGCCAAAGCATTGCCGGGTTGTCGGTGCGTAACGAGTACGACTGGAACCTGCCCAAAGCCAAGCTCGACATCAAGAAACTCGACGGCGAATGCTGGCCTGAAGAGTTGGCCGAGCTGGACAAGAAAACCCTGAAGCCGATTTTCACCACGGATTTCGTCCGCGAACGTGCTGAAATTTCCTGGGGCCGTGGCAAGGCCAAGGTCGTGATCGAGGCCGCATTGGACTTGGGCCACGTCATCGCCGGCAAGCAGAAAGAAGAAATCTGCGAACTGGAACTCGAACTGCGCGAAGGTGAGCCGTCTGCATTGCTGGAACTGGCCGCTGAGCTGGCTGAGAAGCTGGCCTTGATGCCATGCGACATCAGCAAGGCTGAGCGCGGCTATCGCCTGTTTGACGCCAACAGCTACTCCGTCAACCTCCCTGCCCCCGAGCTGACACCTGAAACACCTCTGGATGACGCCTTTGCCGCGTTGGCCTGGCACTTGTTGGGTAACAGCCAGCGTCTGGCCGAACAATACCGTTTCAATGGTCACTGGCGTTTGCTGCAAGACTGGGTACAGCAACTGATTGACCTGCGTGCCTTGGTCAGCAGCCTGGGCCAAGCCGCCCCGCGCCCAACGACCCACGACTTGCGCGCTCAGCTCGACGCCTTGCTCGAAGACTGGCGCCCGATGGTCCAGGCCGGTCAGGACGATGAAGACGTGCGTAAAGCCGCCCCGGAACAGTTCATTGAAGAATTGGAAGACCCGCGTTGGGGTCAGTTCTCGCTGAACACGTCGCGCTGGTTGATGGAGCGCAGCTGGACCGTGGATCGCGGTACCACCCGTGGCAATCGTCAGGGTGCTGCACAACTGGCGAGCTGGTTGCCGCGCCTGCTGTCGGACGAAGCCATTGCGCTACGTCTGAACCGCTACCAGCAGCAGCCTGAAGACCTGGCCGAGCAACTGCCACGCATCGAACGCATTCAGGCGTGGTTGCGCCTGGCACGTGGTGTGCTGGAGATTGCGGAAGTGGATCGCTTGTACGGCGAAATGAACAAGTTGCAGGACTTGGCCAACTTGCCAATCACTGACGATGCCGAGAGCAATGACCTGCTACTCAACGCTCGCAAGCAACAAGCCATCGCCGTTTACCAGAACCGCGCCTGGAAAACCCTGCTGCGCGGCTAAGGCCAACGCCCCTCAACGCGTGTTGAGGGGCGTCCTTTCGTTACTTCGTGCCTTTGGGCATGGCTGCATCTGGCGTTCGCCAAATCAAGCGTGTGGTGTCGTAGCCCTGTTGCTGAGCCTTGCCGAGCAGTTCATCACGGGTGTGCTGGTCGATCTGCGGCTTGCGCGACAACAACCACAAATAGCGGCGGTCGGGGTTACCCACCAGCGCCGTGCTGTAGTTGTCCCCCACATACAGCACCCAGTAATCGCCCTTGGTCACGCCCGGCAGCAGGGTTGAGACCCAGCTATCGAACTCAACCCACAGTTTGTCGGTTTTACCGGCCACTTGCGGGCTGGCGGTGCCTTTGGCCTCTTGCCATTTGCCTTCAGCATCACGGCAGCGGTTCAGCACCGCGACGTTGCCATCCGGCTTCAGGCTGTAGTGGGCTTCGGACTGTGCGCAGTTGCGCTGGAAGTACATTGGCAACCGGGCCTGTTCATACCAGGTGCCCTGATAGCGCTTGAGGTCGACACTGTCGACTGTTTTCGGTGCCAGCGTATCGCGATCGCTGCCAGAACTGGCGCACCCCGCCAACACCATCACCGCCCCAAGGCAGACTAAAAGACGTTTCATTACGAACGCTCCTGGCGAACCTTATTTCAAGCCCTGCCCCGAGAAGATCAGCACTTTATCGCCCGCATATTGCACGCTGATAAAGCTCTTGTTATCGCCCCACGTGCAGCTCGACATCCCCAGCGCGCCCGAGCAATCGGTTGGGTTACCCAAGAGCTTTTCAACTTCGGCCTTACTCATGCCCGTCGACAGTTTTGAGTAGTTTTCCTGATTAATCTTGCTGCACGCCGTCAGCAACACGCAGAACGACAACATCGCCACATAACGCAACTTCATGGAAAGCTCCTGAATCAGAAAGTCGGCAAAGCTGCCAGATGAGAGCTTAGAAGAGAAAAGCGCGGGGTGGTTCCCGCAGGGCGGAGGGATTTGTTTGGCGGGGTGAAAACAACTGTGGGAGCGAGCCTGCTCGCGAAGCTCTCAAGAGCATCGCGAGCAGGCTCGCTCCCACAGGGGGCAATGCGGGGTGTTTACTCTTTGTGGTACGCGGTAATGCGCGCCACTTCTTCTTTCGAGCCCAGGTACACGGCTACACGCTGGTGCAGGCCTTCTGGCTGGATGTCGAGAATGCGCTGGTGGCCGTCAGTGGAGGCGCCGCCAGCCTGCTCTACCAGGAACGACATCGGGTTGGCTTCGTACATCAAACGCAGTTTGCCCGGCTTGGACGGCTCGCGGCTGTCGCGTGGGTACATGAACAGACCACCGCGAGTCAGAATGCGGTGTACGTCCGCAACCATCGCAGCGATCCAACGCATGTTGTAGTTCTTTTCCAACGGGCCTTCTTCACCTGCCAGCAATTCGCCAACGTAGCGCTGTACCGGAGCTTCCCAGTGACGCTGGTTGGACATGTTGATGGCGAATTCCTGGGTGGTTTCAGGAATGGTGATGTCTTCGTGGGTCAGTACGAAGCTGCCCATTTCACGGTCCAGGGTGAAACCTTTAACGCCGTCACCCAAGGTCAGTACCAGCATAGTCTGAGGGCCGTAGATGGCATAACCGGCGGCTACTTGCTTGGTGCCTGGCTGCAGGAAGGCCTTTTCATTCAAAGGCTCGTTCTGGGTCAGGTATTCGTTCGGGCAACGCAGTACCGAGAAGATGGTCCCGACTGGCGCATTGATGTCGATGTTCGACGAACCGTCCAGCGGGTCGAATACCAACAGGTAGGCACCTTTTGGGTATTTGCCCGGAATCTGGTAGGCATTGTCCATTTCTTCGGACGCCATGCCGGCCAGGTGACCGCCCCATTCGTTGGCTTCAAGCAGGATGTCGTTGGAGATTACGTCCAGTTTCTTCTGCACTTCACCTTGTACGTTTTCGGTGCCCATGCTGCCCAGAACACCACCCAGGGCGCCTTTGGACACGGCGTGGCTGATCTCTTTGCAAGCACGCGCCACCACTTCGATGAGGAAGCGCAAATCCGCAGGCGTGTTGTTGCTGCGGGTCTGCTCGATCAAATAGCGACTCAGGGTAACGCGGGACATGTAAGGCTCCGAACAAGGGGGAGGGGCGAAAAACCCGCGCAGTTTAACGCGTGTTGCCGTGCAAATCTTCTAATCAGACACAAATGCTGTAGCCGCTCGGCAGCGGCTACAGTGCCAACGGTCAGTCCAGCGCCTTCCAGATTTCAGTCGCGTACTCGCGAATGGTCCGGTCTGACGAGAACCAGCCCATGCGCGCGGTGTTGAGTACCGCCGTGCGCCACCAGGCGTCTGTGTCGTGCCACAAGTGCTCAACCCGCATCTGGGCATCCCAGTAAGAATCGAAATCGGCACACACCAGAAACCGGTCGTACTCGATCAGTGAATCGACCAGCCCGGTGTATCTCGCCGGGTCGTCATGGGAAAACACCCCGCTGCGAATGGCCTGCAAGACATCATTGAGCCGGTGCGAGGCGGCGATGTCAGGCCCGGCGTGGAACTCGCCATTGTGCTTTCGCGCCTCGACCTGCTGCGCGCTGAGGCCAAAGATAAACATGTTCTCAGTGCCGACCCGCTCGCTCATTTCGACATTGGCGCCATCCATCGTGCCAATGGTCAGTGCACCGTTGAGGCCGAATTTCATGTTGCTGGTGCCTGAAGCCTCGTAGCCTGCGGTGGATATTTGCTCGGACAAATCCGCGGCCGGAATGATGCTTTCCGCCAGACTGACGTTGTAGTTGGGGATGAACACCACCTTGAGCAAACCGCGTACGGTCGGGTCGTTGTTCACCGTGCGGGCAATATCATTGGCCAGTTTGATAATGAGCTTGGCCTGTTGATAACTGGCCGCCGCCTTGCCCGCGAAGATTTTCACCCGCGGCACCCATTGCGTGCCGGGCTCGGCGCGAATCGCCTGATACAACGCCACGGTGTGCAGCAGGTTCAGCAATTGGCGCTTGTACTCGTGAATCCGTTTGACCTGCACATCGAACATCGCCTCAGGATTGACCGTGATACCCAGGCGCTCCTGAATCAGCGCCGCCAGGATGCGCTTGCTGTGCAGCCGCTGCTCTGCAAACTGTTTGCGAAATAACGGCTGCTCTGCGAACGGCTCCAGCTCAATCAGTTTCTGCTCAGGACTGTCGAGCACCTCGGGGCCCAGCGCCCCAGTCAGCATTGCCGTCAACGGCGGGTTGGCCTGAAACAACCAGCGGCGGAAGGTAACGCCGTTGGTCTTGTTATTGATCCGCTCCGGGTAGAGCGCATGCAGCTCGGCAAAGACCGTGCTGCGCATCAGTTGTGTGTGCAGCCCCGACACCCCGTTGACGCTGTGCGAGCCCAAAAACGCCAGGTTGCCCATGCGCACCCGGCGACCGTGGTCTTCCTCGATCAGCGACACCGCACGCAACACGTCAAAGTCATGAATGCCCTTGGCCCGCAGCGCATCAATGTGGTGCGAGTTGAGCAGATAAATAATCTGCATGTGGCGCGGCAACAGGCGCTCCATCAACCCCACCGGCCAGGTCTCCAGCGCTTCGGGGAGCAAGGTGTGGTTGGTGTACGACAAGGTCTCGACGGTCACTTTCCAGGCCACATCCCATTCGATGTCATGCTCATCGACCAAAATGCGCATCAGCTCGGCCACGGCGATTGAGGGATGCGTGTCGTTGAGCTGGATCGCCACATGCTCGCCCAGGTTCAGTAGCGAGCCGTGTTGGTTCAGGTGGCGTCGGATCAAGTCCTTCAACGAGGCTGAAACAAAGAAATATTCCTGGCGAAGTCGCAACTCCTGCCCGGCTTCATTGCTGTCCGCCGGGTACAGCACCCGCGAAATGCTTTCGGCGCGAACCACCTCGGCCACAGCGCCCAAGTGATCGCCGGCGTTGAAGCGCTCCAGGTGCAGGTCATGCAGCGCCCTCGCCCGCCACAGCCGCAAGGTGTTGACGCTGGCACCGCGCCAGCCGACAACCGGGGTGTCATAAGCGATGGCGCGCACAGTCTCACCGGGCCACCAGACTTGCCGCGACTGGCCGTGCTCATCCTGTTTGGTTTCGACCGCGCCGCCAAAGCCGATCGAATACACCACTTCGGCGCGCTCGAACTCCCAGGGGTTGCCGAAGTCCAGCCAGTTTTCGGTTTGCTCCTGTTGCCAGCCATCGACAATGCTTTGCCGAAACAGCCCATGCTCGTAGCGAATGCCGTAACCGTGGGCCGCAATGCCCAAAGTTGACATGCTTTCCATAAAACACGCGGCCAAACGGCCCAACCCGCCGTTGCCAAGGGCCGCATCGGGCTCAAGCAGGCGAATACGCTCCAGATCCACCCCTAGCTCGGCCATCGCCTCGCGCGCGACATCCAGCAGCCCGAGGTTGCTCAGGCTGTCGTACAACAGCCGACCGATCAAAAACTCCAGAGACAGGTAATACACCCGCTTTTGGCCCTTGCGATAAATCTGCCGCGTGTGGTCCATCCAGTGCTCGACCATATGGTCGCGGGCGGCCAGTGCGATAGCTTCAAACCAGTCATGGTCAAACGCGTGATCCGGGTCCTTACCCACCGCGTAAGTCAGTTTGGCTAGTACGGCGGCACGAAAGGCCGCCACCTGCGCGTCACAAACAAGCGGTTCCTGGGGCATCGATACAACCTCGAGCGAGATGGAGCGATTTGAAGAACGAATGGATTCAGACTAGACCGTTCGACAGAAAGGAAGGGCTTTGATTCGGGTTTTTTTGAAAAAAAACCGACAAAAGAATATCGCCCCAAAACAAGGCATTACGACTGCAAAGTGCCTTAAAACATGGCTACTAACGAAAATCCGGCAAATGGTTGCTCACGCGCTCGCCAACCCCGGTATCATCGCGCGCCCTGATGCACGCTGGAATACAAGCATGATGAAGTCCAACCTGATCGCCGCCGCGGAAATCGACCGTATCGATACCTGGGCCAAATACTCCGCGCCCATGTGCGGCTCCTGCATTTCCAGCTGCTGCACGCTGCCGGTTGAGACCAAAGTCAACGACTTGATCCGCCTCGGCCTGGTCGATGAATTCGAACTCGGCGATCCGCTGAAGAACATCGCCAAGCGCCTGCAGAAAGACGGGATCGTGGAGCGCTTCAATCAGAAGTCTGGCATTTTCACCTTGCAGCGCATGAGCAATAACGACTGCCTGTTTCTGGATCGCAAGTCACGCATGTGCACGGTCTACGAAAAGCGCCCGGACACCTGCCGCAACCACCCGCGCATCGGCCCGCGCCCAGGTTACTGCGCGTATATCCCCAAAGCCGTTGAGCGCAAAAACAGCAGCGAGAAGCTGATGGTGTTTTAAGGCTCAGAGCGCCCTCACTGTAGAGACCGGTACATCCTTTACACATCTGACCGGGTACATCGTTTA
>JAZKIA010000083.1:0-20315 GCA_040385125.1 Pseudomonadota bacterium
GAAGACAGCTACATCAAGCCGCTGCCCAGCGGTGACTTCCTGATCAAGGCCCTGACCCCGATCGAGAACTTCAACGAGTTCTTCGACAGCGAATTCTCCGACGATGAGTTCGACACAGTTGGCGGTTTGGTCATGAGCGCGTTCGGGCACTTGCCAAAACGCAACGAAATCACTGAAATCGGCCCTTATCGCTTCCGCATCCTGAATGCTGACAGCCGCCGGATTCACTTGATTCGCCTGACGCCTATTGCCCGCTAAACCACAACGCTAAGGATTGAAATGCGCTGGATAACCTCCCCCGGCTGGCCCGGTAACTTGCTGGCCGTGGTGGCTGGCGCACTGACAACCCTGGCGTTGGCTCCTTTCGACATCTGGCCACTGGCACTGGTTGCCTTGGCCATGTTCTACCTCGGTTTGCGCGGCCTGGCCCCGAAACAGGCTCTGGGTCGTGGCTGGTGCTACGGTTTTGGCCTGTTTGGCGCTGGCACCAGCTGGATCTACTACAGTATTCACAACTTTGGCGGTGCATCCGTGCTGCTGGCCGGGTTCCTGATGCTGGCTTTCACCGCCGCTATCGCCTGGTTTTTCGCCCTGCCCGCCTGGCTTTGGGCGCGCTGGATTCGGCGCAACGAAGCACCGCTGGCAGACACGCTGGCATTTGCAGCGTTATGGGTGGCCCAGGAAGCCTTTCGTGGCTGGTTCCTCACCGGTTTCCCGTGGCTGTACTCCGGCTACAGCCAGTTGGACGGCCCACTGGCAGGGTTGGCCCCGATCGGTGGGATGTGGCTGGTGTCCTTCACCCTCGCATTGACCGCAGCTCTGCTGTGCAACCTGCCGCGCCTGATCAAGACCCAACGCAAAGCGTTTATCGCGGCGGGCGTGGTCTTGCTGCTCGGCCCTTGGTGTATCGGCCTCGCGCTCAAACATCACGCCTGGACCAGCCCCTCGGGTGATCCGCTGAGTGTGGCGGCGATTCAGGGCAATATCGAACAAAGCATGAAATGGGACCCCGCACAGCTCAATGCCCAGTTGGCGTTGTACCGCGACATGACCTACAGCTCTAAACGTGCGGACTTGATTATCTGGCCCGAAACGGCGATCCCGGTACTCAAGGAGAATGCTGAAGGTTTTCTGACCATGATGAGCCGGTTTGCCGCCGAGCGAAATTCAGCCCTGATTACCGGAGTACCTATCCGCCAGGAAGTGCGCCATGAGCAGCGCTACTTCAATGGCATCACGGCGGTAGGTGAAGGTGACGGCATTTATCTGAAACAGAAGCTGGTCCCCTTCGGCGAGTACGTACCGTTGCAAGACACGCTGCGCGGAGTGATCGCGTTCTTTGACCTGCCAATGTCGGACTTTGCCCGCGGCCCGTCCGAACAAGCGTTGTTGCAGGCCAAGGGTTATCAAATCGCACCCTTTATTTGCTATGAAGTGGTGTACCCGGACTTCGCTGCAGGCCTTGCTGCACAGAGCGACATTTTGCTGACCATCAGCAACGACACCTGGTTCGGCACCTCGATTGGCCCGTTGCAGCACTTGCAGATGGCGCAAATGCGCGCGCTGGAAGCCGGCCGCTGGATGATCCGCGCCACCAACAACGGCGTCAGCGGGCTGATCAACCCCTATGGGCAAATCACTGTTCAAATCCCGCAGTTCGAACGCGGCATTTTGTATGGCGAAGTGGTGCCCATGCACAACCTGACGCCTTATCTGCAATGGCGCTCGTGGCCGCTGACCATCCTTTGCGTCCTGCTGATTGGCTGGGCGTTGATCACCAGCCGGATTGCCAAGACGGTTTAAATTAACCACCACATCCTGTGGGAGCGAGCCTGCTCGCGATGCTACCAACTCGAAATACCTGATGCACCGAGTCGATGCTATCGCGAGCAAGCCCGCTCCTACAGGGATGCATAAAGGTTCACTAGCGATAAAACAACGGGTAGGCAATCTGCCCCACCACTTCGTTGAGCAATAACCCGGATTGCCAGAACGACTTGTACTCTGGCATCCACCCTCCCAACGGTCGTGCATTGTCCACGCCTAAAAAGCCAACAGGTGCGGGCACCACCTCAAATCCGGCCTTTTCAAAGCTCCACACCGAACGCGGCATATGCCAGGCCTGAGTCACCACAACCACGCGTTTGATGCCCTGGGGCAACAAAATATCAGCTGTCATTTGCGCGTTTTCCCAAGTGGTATGGCTTTGCTCTTCTTTCCAGCGCACCTGCACCCCAAAATCATCACGCAACGAGTCCGCCATCAGTTGTGCTTCGCTGGGCTGCGTGCCGTAATGCAGGCCGCCGGTGGTCAGCACCGGCAAGCCAGAGGCTTTGGCCAGACGAGCCGCATAGCGCTGACGCTCCAGGCCAATCTCGGTCGGTTGATCGCTGCCCCATGCCGGGTCGCCCCGCTCACGCCCCGCCCCCAACACTACGATCGCATCAGCATGCTGGGACAGTGTCGACCACTCTCGCTGCGCCAGCGCGGGTTCACGCTCAATTGCGCGGGCGGTCCACTCCACCACCACGGGCAAACTCATCAGCCACAAGCCACCCACACCCAAGGCGAACAACCCACCGGCCAGACGCGGACGCGAACGCCGCAGCCACCAGGCGAGTATCAGAATAAGTAGAAGAATGCCGGGGGGTAACAGAAGGTGTTTCAAAAAATATCGAATAGGCATCGAGCATCTCCAAAGATGCCCGAAGCCTAAGGGGGTTGAAGTGATGCAGCAACCGCGCAGGCTAGAAACCCAAACACTCACGCGTGCTAAATCAACCCTGGTTACAGCTGTCGTAATGCGGCTTTTACTGAGGGCTCGGCTTGAATCGCCGCATGCCCTAGGCTCCCTGCACCCTGTCTTTGAGCCAGATGACCTTGGCCTTATAAGGGGCATCCTGCATATTCATGCTGCCTGGCGAGCGTCCATCCACCTCACGCCCGATCCGGTTCAAATATACGTTGATCAACTCCAGCTCGGCACGACTCAAACCTCGCAATTCCAACTCGACAGGACGTTCATTACGTAATCGCACTGCCGTCTTTGCTGAATCAAGAGCCACACTCAGACGATCAATCAGCCGCTCATACACCTCCGATTTTGTAGCGCTTCGTAGCAGCTCTGCCATCCGTCCACCTCACTAAGGAAATTTATATCCCCCAGAGAGAGCTTAGCTCTGCTTGCAAAACCGGCGTGCTGCCGCGACCAACGGAATGATGAGGCAATCAGGGTTTCCCTCGATAGAGTGGGGTCATGTATGCTACGGGACTTCCTGTAACCCCTACTCCAACCTGACCGGGCAATTCAATAGCCGGTGTATGTTGAAGAGGACTAGGCCACCCTTTATTCAGTACAAGTAGCCATGCACGAACAATATCAGCCCCGTGAAATAGAAGCCGCCGCCCAATCATTCTGGGACAACCAAAAGTCCTTCGAAGTCAGTGAACAGCCAGGCAAGGAGACTTTCTATTGCCTATCGATGTTCCCTTACCCAAGCGGCAAGCTACACATGGGGCATGTGCGCAACTACACCATCGGTGACGTGATCTCCCGTTACCAGCGCATGCTGGGTAAAAACGTTCTGCAACCCATGGGTTGGGACGCCTTCGGCATGCCGGCCGAAAACGCCGCGATGAAAAACAACGTCGCGCCGGCCAAGTGGACCTACGAAAACATCGCCTACATGAAAACCCAGCTGCGCAGCCTGGGTCTGGCCGTTGACTGGTCTCGCGAAATCACCACCTGCAAGCCGGACTACTATCGCTGGGAACAATGGCTGTTCACCCGCCTGTTCGAAAAAGGTGTGATCTACCGCAAAAACGGCACCGTAAACTGGGACCCGGTTGACCAGACCGTTCTGGCCAACGAGCAAGTGATCGACGGTCGCGGCTGGCGTTCCGGTGCGGTGATCGAAAAGCGCGAAATCCCGATGTACTACTTCAAGATCACAGCTTACGCAGATGAGTTGCTTGAAAGCCTCGACGACATGCCCGGCTGGCCGGAGCAGGTCAAAACCATGCAGCGCAACTGGATTGGCAAATCCCGCGGCATGGAAGTGCAGTTCCCTTACAACGTCGATTCCATCGGCGAAGCAGGCACGCTCAAGGTCTTCACCACCCGTCCAGACACCCTGATGGGCGCAACTTATGTTGCCGTAGCTGCCGAGCACCCGCTGGCGACCCTGGCTGCCCAAGGCAACCCTGAGCTGCAAGCGTTCATCGCAGAATGCAAAGGCGGCAGTGTTGCCGAAGCCGACATGGCGACCCAAGAGAAAAAGGGTCTGCCAACCGCGCTGTTCGTTGAGCACCCACTGACCGGCGAGAAACTCCCGGTATGGGTCGCCAACTATGTATTGATGCATTACGGCGATGGCGCAGTCATGGCTGTACCGGCACACGACGAGCGTGATTACGAGTTCGCTACCAAGTACGACCTGCCGATCATTCCGGTTGTGCGCACCAGTGCAGGTGACGAGACTCCAGCACCATGGCAGGCCGCCTATAACGAACACGGCACGTTGATCAACTCCGGCGAATTCGACGGTTTGGACTTCCAGGCGGCGTTCGATGCAATCGAAGCCGCCCTGACTGCCAAAGGCCTGGGTCAATCGCGTACTCAGTTCCGCTTGCGCGACTGGGGTATCAGCCGCCAACGCTACTGGGGTTGCCCGATCCCGATCGTTCACTGCGACACCTGTGGTGACGTTCCGGTCCCTGAAGACCAGTTGCCGGTTGTGCTGCCAGAAGACGTCGTGCCCGATGGCGCTGGCTCGCCATTGGCGCGCATGCCTGAGTTCTACGAGTGCAGCTGCCCGAAATGCGGTCAGCCAGCCAAGCGTGAAACCGACACCATGGACACCTTCGTCGAGTCGTCGTGGTACTACGCCCGCTACGCCTCGCCGCACTATGAAGGCGGTCTGGTCGAAAAAGCTGCGGCTGACCACTGGTTGCCGGTGGATCAGTACATTGGCGGCATCGAACACGCGATCTTGCACCTGCTCTACGCCCGCTTCTTCCACAAGCTGATGCGCGACGAAGGCCTGGTCAGTTCCAACGAGCCGTTCAAAAACCTGCTGACCCAAGGCATGGTGATCGCCGAGACTTACTTCCGTACGCTGGACAACGGCGGCAAGGACTTCTTCAACCCGGACGATGTAGAGATCGAACGTGATGCCAAGGCCAAAATTGTCGGCGCCATACTGAAGAGCGATGGCCTGCCGGTGGAAATCGGCGGCACGCAAAAGATGTCCAAATCGCTGAACAACGGCGTTGACCCGCAGTACATGATCGAACAATACGGCGCTGATACCTGCCGCCTGTTCATGATGTTTGCATCACCGCCTGACGCGAGCCTGGAATGGTCGGACTCGGGTGTTGAAGGATCGCACCGTTTCCTCAAGCGCGTATGGCGTTTGGCTCACGCTCACGTGGGCCAAGGCTTGCCGGGCGCGTTGGACATCGGCACCCTGAACGACGAACAAAAAGTCATTCGCCGTGCCATCCATCAGGCCATCAAGCAAGCAAGCCAGGACGTCGGCCTGCATCACAAATTCAACACCGCCGTCGCTCAGGTGATGACCGTGATGAACGTGCTCGAAAAAGCACCGCAGGCCACTGAACAAGATCGCGCCTTGTTGCAGGAAGGCCTTGAAACAGTTGCATTGGTGCTCGCACCGATCACGCCGCACATCAGCCATGAGCTGTGGAACCAACTGGGCCATGCCGGTGCCGTCATCGACGCGCCATGGCCGACTCTGGACGAAAACGCGCTGGTACAAGACAGCCTGCAACTGGTTATCCAGGTCAACGGCAAACTGCGCGGCCATATTGAAATGCCGGCCAGCGCCAGCCGCGAAGAAGTTGAAGCGGCTGCCCGCACCAACGAAAACGTGCTGCGGTTCACTGAAGGCCTGACGATTCGCAAAGTCATTGTCGTGCCTGGCAAACTGGTCAACATCGTCGCGAGCTAATGGGAACAGGCGCCCGCCAGCGCGGGCGCCCAGTAAAACCTTCAGGGCCGCACAGTCGGCCTATCTGGTTTCAAGGGGAGCAACACATGATCAAACGCAATTTGCTGGTGATGGGTCTCGCTGTTCTGCTGAGCGCCTGCGGCTTCCAGCTGCGCGGCACCGGCACCAATCAGCTGACCATTAGCGAACTCAATGTCACCGCCCGTAACGCCTATGGCGACACCGTGCGCCAACTGCGTCAGTCACTGGAGACCAGCGGTGTCACTCTCACCGCCAACGCGCCTTACACGCTGGTTCTGACCAATGAGAAAGATACCCAACGGGCTGCCAGCTATATCGGCAATGGCACCTCTACCGAGTATGAGCTGAGCACCGTGCTGAGCTACGCTATCGAAGGCAAAAACCGCCTGCCGTTGCTCATCGACAAGGTTGAAGCGCACAAGGTCTACCTGCAAGACTCCAGTAACATCACCGGTTCAAGCCAGGAAGCCGAGCTGGCTCGCAAAGAGATGCGTCGAGACCTTGTGCAGCAAATGATCGTGCGCCTGGAGCAACTGACCCCAGCCAAGCTGGAGAAGCTGCAACAGTTGGCTGATGCGAAGGCTCAGGCAGAAGCCGACGCCATCGAAGCCGCACGCAAGGCTCAAGAGGAAACTCCTCAACAGTCGCCACTCGAACTGCAAAACCAGTAAGGCATACGGGGCGCTCAAGCGCCCCGTTATCTCTCCAGCACCTATGAAACTCGCCCCCGCCCAACTCGCCAAACACCTGCAAGGCAGCCTTTCGCCCGTCTATATCATCAGCGGCGATGACCCGTTGTTGTGCCAGGAAGCGGCCGACGCCATCCGCAGCACCGCTCGCCAGCAAGGTTTCGATGAACGCCAGGTGTTCAGCGCCGACGCCACATTTGATTGGGGGTCGTTGCTGCAAGCGGGCGCCAGCATGTCGCTGTTTGCTGAAAAACGCCTGCTGGAACTGCGACTGCCTTCGGGCAAGCCCGGCGACAAAGGCGCCGCGGCCTTGATCGAATACTGTTCGCGCCCGGCCGAAGACACTCTGCTGCTGATCAGCCTGCCCAAGCTCGATGGCAGCGCGCAGAAAACCAAATGGGGCAAGGCGCTGGTTGAAGGCTCGCAGACCCAGTTTGTACAAATCTGGCCGGTGGACGCGAACCAATTGCCGCAATGGATTCGTCAGCGTTTGTCTCAGGCCGGTTTGTCTGCCAGCCAGGATGCGGTTGAACTGATTGCAGCACGGGTTGAAGGCAACCTGCTGGCGGCCGCCCAGGAAATCGAAAAACTCAAGTTGATGACCGAGGACGGCCAGATTACCGTCGAGACCGTGCAAGCAGCAGTGGCTGACAGTGCGCGCTTTGACGTTTTCGGGCTGGTCGATGCGGTACTCAACGGCGAGGCCGCCCACGCCTTGCGCATGCTCGAGGGTCTGCGCGGTGAAGGCGTAGAACCGCCGGTCATTTTGTGGGCGCTGGCGCGCGAGCTGCGTGTATTGGCCAATATTGCCCTGCAATACAGCCAAGGCATCCCGCTGGACAAGGCTTTCAGCCAAGCCCGCCCGCCGATCTGGGATAAACGCAAACCGTTAATGAGCAAAGCCCTGCAGCGCTACTCGGCACAGCGCTGGGCCCAGCTGTTGATGGACGCGCAGCGCATCGATGCACAAATCAAAGGTCAGGCCGCTGGCTCCGCCTGGAGCAGCCTGAGCCGCTTGGCACTGTTGATGTGTGGGCAACGTCTGAATCTGCCAGCGGAATAATCCAACCTCACTGATTTACTGTGGGAGCTGGCTTTGCTGGGACCCCGTAGGAGCTGCCGAGGAACGACGGCTGCGATCTTTTCTTCAAAAACACCGCAAAGGCTGGTTTTACGACGGCTGCGCCGCCGATCGCAGCCTCGCGGAGCTCGTCAGCTCCTACGGATCGGTGTACCCCAGTTTGCTGCGCGACAGCGCGGCGTCGTAGTCGGGGGCGGGGCCTCCCACATATTTTGTGGGTACTGGACAGCTTTTGAAAACTGGCCGATGATTTGCGCTTGTTCAAACCACGCGAGAGCAAATGCCATGAGCAAGCGCCCCAACAAGGCCAAATCCATTGTCGCCCAACCCCTGTTCCGCAGCCGCCAGGAACGCCCCACCAAAGGCAAAGGCAGCTACCGCCGCGAAGCCTTCCAGTCGAGAGACCGGGAGGCTTTTTACTTTCTGGCTGCCTGAGTGCGAGGATGATAAGGTCTG
The DNA here is from genome assembly GCA_040385125.1 of Pseudomonadota bacterium. Taxonomy (GTDB): domain Bacteria; phylum Pseudomonadota; class Gammaproteobacteria; order Pseudomonadales; family Pseudomonadaceae; genus Aquipseudomonas. The sequence continues at coordinate 8,220 of JAZKIA010000083.1, forward strand.
CATCTGTTTTGCATTACCTGGACTTGCGCATGCCCCTAAGTCATAAACGTGGTTGGCCAATGCGCCAACTGATCGCTGCCTCCAGCGTCATTCTTTTAGTCGCCTGCGCAGAGAAACCTACTGCAGCCGATGCTCAACCCCTGCCTGTGACCACCCCGCCTCCGGCGCTGGCCACTAGCGCACCCACTGCTGCACCCGATATTCAGCCAGCTCAGAGCTTCAGCGAGTGGCAGGCCAATTTCCGTATTCAGGCACTGAACGCCGGGATCAACCCACTGGTGTTCGACAACGCCTTTATTGGCGTCACGCCAGACATGAGCGTGATCAAGGCTGACCGCAGCCAGCCTGAGTTCAGCCGCCCGGTATGGCAATACCTCGACGGCGCCCTGTCGCCTCTGCGTGTTCGCAATGGCCAACGCTTGCTTGCACAAAACGCCGAACTGCTGGACCGCATCGAACAGCGCTACGGCGTTGATCGCCAGGTACTGGTGTCGGTATGGGGCATGGAAAGCAACTTTGGTACGTTCCAGGGCAACAACTCAGTGATTCGCTCCCTGGCGACCCTGGCCTACGAAGGCCGTCGTCCGGAGTTCGCACACAGCCAATTGCTGGCCGCTCTGAAGATTATCCAGGAAGGCGATATAGCTCCCGAAAAAATGCTCGGTTCCTGGGCCGGCGCCATGGGCCAGACCCAATTCATTCCGACCACCTATGAAACCCACGCCGTGGATTTCGATGGCGATGGCCGGCGGGACATCTGGAACAGTTCGGCTGACGCGCTGGCTTCGACTGCACACTACCTGAAAAGCTCTGGCTGGAAGCAAGGCCAACCGTGGGGCTTTGAAGTCAAACTGCCCACGGGCTTCGACTATGCACTGGCTGATGGTGCTGTTCGTAAAAGTGTCAGTGAATGGCAGCAGCTCGGCGTCTCGCTACCAGCAGGCGCCACGGCACCAGCCGGGACCGAGCAACTGAGTGCGACCCTGCTGGTACCGGCGGGCTATCGTGGCCCAGCATTCCTGGTGCTGGATAACTTCCGCGCGATTCTTCGCTACAACAACTCTTCATCCTACGCACTGGCCGTGGGCTTGTTGTCTGAGCGCTTCAGCGGTGGCGGCACCATTTTGGGCGAGTGGCCAAAAGACGACCTGCCGTTGAGCCGCTCCGAGCGGGTCGAGCTGCAAAACTTGCTCAGTCAGCGCAACTACGATGCAGGCACGGCCGACGGCATTATTGGCGCCAACACGCGTAAAGCGATCCGTAACGCACAAAAAGACTTGGGCTGGCCTGCAGATGGCTACCCAAACAAGAAACTGCTGGAGAGTTTGCGTAATCGGTAAGACACAGTGAAACCTTTGGGACTCAACTCTTGTGGGAGTCTGGCTTGCCAGCGATGCAGACAATGAGGTCTGCCTGATTAGTCTCGGTGACGCCATCGCTGGCAAGCCAGACTCCCACAGTAAAAACTGTATCAAGTCCGTTGCGCCCTCAGTGTCAGACCTCGACGGTTACCACGGCCTGCTCAAGCACCAACTGCTGCTTGTCCGCATCCAGCCGCACTTGTGCGCCCATCGGCAAGGTCAGGTTCGGATCACAATGCCCGCTGCGCCACCCCGCCAATACCGGAATACCTAGCGGTCCCAGCTCTTGCTTGAGCAACTGCACCAGCGCTTGAACATCAACGCCGGCAAAATCCCCCACCAGAACCCCGCGCAGCCTGCTCATCTTTCCCGCCAGTCGCAGATGGGTCAGCATGCGATCCACTCGGTACAGCGCCTCGTTGACGTCTTCGATAAACAGAATAATGTCCTGATCGTCGAGTTCGAACGCCGAGCCAATAGTGGCGCAGATCATCGACAAGTTGCCGCCAAGCAAGCGACCACTGGCGCAGCCCGCAGCAACGGTTATCAAGGGGTGTTCAGCCGGATGTTCCAGCAACGCTGGCTGTTGCCCACTGAGGATGCGCAACAACGAGGATTCGGTCGGCGATTGTTTGTTGCCCAGCAGATCCGCATTCAACATAGGCCCGTGAAAGGTCACAAAGCCCGCGTATCGGGTGATCGCCAGGTGCAGCGCAGTGATGTCGCTATAGCCCACAAAAGGCTTGGGATGGCACCGTAACAGCTCAAAATCGATGCCTTCCAGCAAACGCGAGCAGCCATAGCCACCGCGCAAGCAGAAGATGGCGTCAATACTGTCATCGGCAAAGGCCGCATGCAGATCGCGCAAACGCACTGCATCGGAGCCTGCAAGGTAACCGTCCTTTTCGAACACACCTGGAAATACCCGCAGCTGATAGCCGCGCGCATGCATCCATTGAGTGGCTGAGTTCAGATCAAATGTGGCGGGACCTGCCGGGGCGATCAGGCCGATCACCCCGCCAGCGGGTAGCGCGGGCACCGCGCTGTGGGTCTTGAACGACGCCTGCGCGGTGAACCGGCTGTTCATCGTGTCAGGCACCGATCAGCATGTTTTTAACCAGCTTCGCTTGCTCGTCGGCGTGGTACGAAGAACGCACCAGCGGGCCCGATGCCACGTTTTTGAAGCCCATTTTGTAGCCTTCTTCAGCAAACCAGGCGAAGACGTCCGGGTGTACGAAGCGCTGTACCGGCAAGTGGCTACGCGACGGCTGCAGGTACTGGCCCAGGGTCAGCATGTCAATGTCGTGCTCGCGCATGCGCTTCATCACTTCAATGACTTCTTCGTCGGTTTCACCCAAGCCCAGCATCAAGCCGGATTTGGTCGGAATGTGCGGCATCATTTGCTTGAAGCGTTGAAGCAAGGTCAGCGACCACTGGTAATCGGAGCCAGGACGCGCAGCCTTGTACAGGCGCGGCACGGTTTCCAGGTTGTGGTTAAACACATCTGGTGGCTCGGCAGCGGTGATTTCCAGCGCAACGTCCATACGGCCACGGTAATCCGGCACCAAGGTTTCCAGCAGTACGCCAGGGGACAGCTTGCGGATTTCACGGATGCAGTCGGCAAAGTGCTGGGCACCGCCATCACGCAGGTCGTCACGGTCTACCGAGGTGATGACTACGTACTTCAGGCGCAGGTCAGCGATGGCGACCGCCAGGCTTTCAGGTTCGTTGACGTCCAGTGGCTTCGGTCGACCGTGGCCCACGTCGCAGAACGGGCAGCGACGAGTGCAGATGTCACCCATGATCATGAACGTTGCGGTGCCGCCCGAGAAACACTCGCCCAGGTTCGGGCAAGAAGCCTCTTCGCAGACGCTGTGCAGCTTGTGCTTGCGCAGCAATTGCTTGATACGGTCGACTTCCGGGGAGACCGGAATACGCACCCGAATCCAGTCAGGCTTCTTCGGCAATTCGGTGGTCGGAATGATTTTGACCGGGATACGCGCAACCTTTTCGGCACCGCGCAGTTTGACGCCGGTCTCAACCTTGGAACGGGCCTCGCTTGCGCGGGCTGCACGTTCTGAGATATCCAGCGTAGGGATCAGGGTTTGAACAGCGTCTTGCGCAGTAGTCATATCAGTCGATTCCGCCCGTCAGGGTCGTCTGCTCAGCATAGTCGAGGTGTTTGACGAGCTGCGCACGCAGCCGGACACCTACCTCGGCAAATTCAATCGGCCCTGCATGGTCGCGTAACTGGGTCATCGCCAGCCCCGCATAGCCACAGGGGTTAATCCGTCGAAACGGTTCCAGGTCCATGTCCACATTCAGGGCCAGACCGTGGAAAGAGCAGCCATTGCGAATCCGCAGGCCCAGCGAGGCGATCTTGTCGCCATCTACATACACGCCAGGTGCATCAGCCTTGGCTGCAGCGCTCACGCCATAGCTGGCGAGCAAGTCGATCAGGCAGCGTTCCATCCGGCTGACCAGTTCTCGCACACCAAAGCCCAAGCGGCGCACGTCGAGCAACAGGTAGGCGACCAACTGGCCAGGGCCATGATAAGTCACCTGGCCGCCGCGGTCGGATTTGACCACCGGGATATCGCCCGGCAACAGCAGATGTTCGGCCTTGCCTGCCTGACCTTGGGTAAACACCGGCGGATGCTGCACCAGCCAGACTTCGTCTGGTGTGTGCGGGCCACGGCCGTCGGTGAAGCGTTTCATCGCCAGCCAGGTCGGCTCATAGTCAGCCTGACCCAGCTCGCGAAAACCCAGGGTCTGCGACATCACAACACCATGTGCACGAAGCCGGTGGCTCGCAATTCGCTGTTGATGTTGTACAGCTGATCCTGATCAGTCGCCACGATGTGCAACTGGATGGTCGTGTACTTGCCGTTGGTGCTTTGGCGCTCGTCGACACGAGCATCGTTGACCGTCGCGTGTTTCTTGACGATATCGATGATCTTGTCCTTGTTGCCCGCACCCGTATCGCTGATCACCTTAACCGGGTAGTCAACGTTAGGAAATTCGATCTTTGGCGCCTTTACTTCGGTATCGGTCATGGCGTATTGGCCTCGTAAGCCCAGAGCTACAGACATGACCCCGCGCAGGGTAGGCGCAGGGTCACACAGGTGGGTGCAATCAGTTAAACATGCCGTAGAAGAATAGACGGATGCTATCCCACACGCGTCGGAAAATACCACCTTCCTCAACCGGCTCAAGTGCGATCAGGTCGGCACTGTGTACAACCTTGTCGTCCAGTTTGACTTCAACCTTGCCGATCACGTCACCTTTGGCGATTGGCGCCATCAGTTGCGGGTTCATGGTCATGCTGGCGGCCAGCTTTTTCAATTGGCCTTTAGGCAGGGTCATGGTCAAGTCATCAGCCAGACCGGCTTTAACCTGATTGGTCGTGCCTTTCCAGACAGGGGCCTGAGCCAGCTCAGTGCCTTTCTGGTAGAAGGTCTGGGTTTCGAAGAAGCGGAAACCGTAGGTCAGCAACTTCTGAGTTTCAGCAGCACGCGCCACTTCACTGTTGGTACCAAACACAACGGCAATCAAACGCATGCCATCACGTACGGCAGAAGACACCATGCAGTAGCCGGCTTCATCGGTGTGACCGGTTTTCAGACCATCAACGGTCTTGTCACGCCACAGCAGCAGGTTGCGGTTGGGCTGTTTGATGCCGTTCCAGAAGAACTCTTTCTGTGAGTAGATCGCGTAGTGAGTCGGATCTTCGTGAATGATGGCGCGAGCCAGCAACGACATGTCATGTGCCGACGAGTAGTGCTCCGGGTTCGGCAGACCTGTCGGGTTCATGAAGTGGCTGTTGGTCATGCCCAACTCGGCCGCAGTCTTGTTCATCATGTCGGCGAAAGCGTCTTCGCTACCGGCAATGTGCTCAGCCAAGGCTACGCTGGCATCGTTGCCCGACTGAATGATGATCCCGTGCAGTAGGTCGCTGACCGACACCTGGGTGCCGACTTTGATGAACATGCGCGAGCCACCGGTGCGCCAGGCGTTTTCGCTGACGGTTACCGGATCGTTTTCACCGATCTGGCCGCGACGAATTTCCAGGGTCGCAATGTAAGCGGTCATCAGCTTGGTCAGGCTGGCGGGAGGCAGACGCTGGTCGCCGTTGTTCTCGACCAGCACGTTACCGCTGCTGGCATCCATCAGCACATAGGCTTTGGCGGCCAATTGTGGTGGCGACGGCATCATTTCGGCTGCCCAGGCGGCAGGCGTGATGATCAGCGGGACAAGCAGGCACAGGCTTTTGGCAAAGGTGGTGATATTCATCCGTCTCTCGAAGTTGTTAATGGAAACTTACCCTCGCGGGCAAAACTGTTCTGACAGCCGTTTGACTGACTGTCGCGTATTCAGTTGCAGGCCTGACCCTCGCAGGGCTTCTATTCCTGGACCTGCAACTGCGTTTGAGCCCCTAACGTTCAAGGCTCAACGCTTTAATCAATGTTACTGATCCGACGTCACAACGCTCGGCAGGCCCAAATTGGCCGAACGCACGCTGTTTTGCGTTTGCTGCACTTCGCCGGCCGAGGCAATTGGCCCCATGCGCACGCGGTGCAAGGTCTGTTGATTGCGCACAATCGAACTGATGAACACTGGAGCACTGACCATGCCACTGAGCTTGGAGCGAAGCAACTCGGCGGCGTCCGGGTTGGCGAAAGCCCCGACCTGCAAAAACGTACCTTGGCCCAGTGTCGCACTCTGAACCGGGATCACAGCGGCCGCATGCTGCTGCGCAGGCGGTGTCCATTGCTCAACCTTGCCGGTGGCGACGGTTGGGCCCGGCGCATTCTGCGCCATTTTCGGTTCGTTAAGCATCAATGGCGCAGGACGACCGCGCTGAGCCCACCATGCTTGTGGGTCAATGCCTTCAACCTTGACCCGCGCCGTACCGGTTTCGGCATAGCCAAGCTTTTTGGCCGCCGCGTAGGACAGGTCGATGATGCGATCCGAATAGAACGGACCACGGTCGTTAACCCGCAGGATCACCGTCTTGTTGTTATCCAGGTTGGTCACTTTGACGTAGCTGGGCAACGGTAAGGTCTTGTGCGCCGCGCTCATGCCGTACAGGTCATACACTTCACCGTTGGCGGTGTTCTGACCGTGAAACTTGGTGCCGTACCAGGACGCCGTCCCCGTGGCGACATAAGTCTTGGAGTCTTGCTGCGGAAAATAGCTCTTGCCCAGCACCGTGTACGGGTTGGCTTTGTAAGGCCCGGTGTGCAGGGTCGGCGTGGCGTCGGGGATACGCGAAACATCAACGTCCCACCACGGCGCTCCATCCTTGTGGGCACGGTTGATGTCCAGGCCCGGCGTCGTGCGCACCGCGGTCGGCGCTTGCGTTTGCGGGGACGTCGAGCGGCTGCTGGAGCAACTCACCACCAGCAAGGCGATGGCGACGCAGGCGGCGAATTTCAGAGGTGTGCGAATCGCGAAAAACGGCATTACTTGTTGCCCCGTGCTTGAACCAGCAGATCGGACAGCTGGTGTACTGCCATGGCGTACATCACGCTGCGGTTGTAACGCGTGATCGCATAATAATTCTTCAGGCCCATCCAGTATTCAGGGCCATTTTCGCCTTCAAGACGGAACGCCGTGACCGGCATGTCGTCGCGTAGCGCATCATGACTTGACCAGCCCAGCGCTCGCAACTCTGCGACCGTTTTGACCGGTTCAATGCCTTGAGTCAGACCTTCATCGGCCCGCTCGCCTTTCACGTCGGCGCGAACCACCACCGGCTCCCCGGCCACCCAGCCATGACGCTTGAAGTAGCTGGCCACACTGCCGATGGCATCGTCCGGGTTGCTCCAGATGTTGATATGGCCATCACCGTCGAAGTCCACCGCATAAGCGCGAAAGCTGCTCGGCATAAATTGCGGCAAGCCCATCGCCCCGGCATACGAGCCTTTAAGGGTCAGCGGGTCGACTTGCTCTTCACGCGCCAGCAACAGGAACTCACGCAGCTCTTTGCGGAAGAACTCGGCACGCGGCGGATAATCGAAACCCAGGGTCGATAAGGCATCGATCACCCGATAACTGCCGGTATTACGCCCGTAAAAGGTTTCAACGCCAATGATCGACACAATCACTTGCGCCGGAACCCCGTATTCCTGCTCAGCACGGGCCAGCACGGCTTCGTGCTCACGCCAAAAATCGACACCTCGCGCCACGCGGGCGTCGGAGATAAAGATCGGGCGGTATTCCTTCCACTGCTTGACCCGCTCGGCCGGACGCGAGATCGCATCGAGGATGCCCTGCTTGCGCTCGGCCTCACGGAATACGTCCATCAGCTGTTCACCGGCGAACCCGTAATCTCGGGTCATTTCACCGACAAACTCAGCCACTTGGGGTGAGCCTTCATAGTCGCCGGCCACCGCGCCTTGCGCTGCCCCGAACAGACCCAGCAGGCCCACCCATGGCGCGTATCGAGCGGCCCAGCCACGCATTGCTTGCATTGAATTCTTCACCTTAATCAAACTTGTGCGATCCACTTGCGATGTGTGTGGATCGACATCAAAACCCCAAACGCTGACAACAGCGTCACGAGCGAAGTTCCGCCGTAACTAATGAACGGCAGTGGTACGCCAACCACCGGCAACAGGCCACTGACCATACCGATGTTGACGAAAACATAAACAAAAAAGGTCATGGTCAGACTGCCCGCCAGCAACTTGCCGAACAATGTCTGCGCCTGGGCGGTAATCACCAGGCCGCGACCAATCAACAACAGGTAGATCAGCAACAGCGCGCAAATCCCTACCAGACCGAACTCTTCACCCATCACCGCGATAATGAAGTCGGTGTGGCTTTCGGGCAGAAAATCGAGATGCGATTGGGTGCCCAGCAACCAGCCCTTGCCAAAGACCCCGCCCGAACCGATGGCGGCCTTGGACTGAATGATGTTCCAGCCAGTGCCCAGCGGGTCACTTTCAGGATCGAGAAAAGTCAAAACCCGCTGCTTTTGGTAGTCGTGCATCACGAAAAACCACATGGCAATCGCTACGGGCACCGTGGCGGCCAACACACTGATAATCCAGCGCCAACGCAAGCCACCCATAAACAGGACAAACGCGCCGCCCGCCAGTACCAGCAAAGCCGTACCCAAGTCCGGTTGACGCACGATCAGGGCAAAGGGCACCCCAATCAGCATCAAACTCACCGCCACATGCTTGAGCTGCGGCGGCAAGGTACGCTTGGACAAGTACCAGGCAATGGTCGCTGGCATCAGGATCTTCATGAACTCCGAGGGCTGGAAGCGAATCACCCCCGGAATGTTGATCCAGCGCGTGGCGCCCATCGCGTTGTGGCCCATGACATCTACCACCACCAGCAACAGGACGCCCCCCAGATACCCGATCGGTACCCAGCGCGCCATAAAGCGCGGTTCGAGTTGAGCGATGATAAACATCGACACCAGCCCGATCCCGAAGGAAGTCGCCTGTTTGCTCAGCAAGTCCCAGCTTTTGCCACTGGCCGAATACAGCACAAACAAACTGCCCGCAGCCAGAGTCAGGAGCAAAATCAGCAACGGGCCGTCGATGTGTAAACGCTGAAGCAGCGTGGCACGCCGACGCATCACATCCTCACTGGAGAGGATGCGGTCAAAATTACTCATCATTGGCCGTGGCCTCCGCCTTTGAAGGGCTGGCGTACTCGGATTTGAGTTTACCGTCTGCATCCAGCAGCCAGGCGTCCATGACCTTGCGCACCACTGGCGAAGCTACGCGGCTGCCCGCCTCGCCGTTTTCAATCATGACCGAGACCGCGATTTGCGGGTTGTTGGCGGGTGCAAAGCCGACGAACAATGCGTGGTCACGATGGCGCTCCTGAACCTTGGAACGGTCGTATTTCTCACCCTGTTTGATCGCCACTACCTGCGCCGTACCACTTTTGCCGGCAATCAGGTATTGCGCGCCAACACCCGCCACCCGTGCCGTGCCGCGTGCGCCATGCACCACTTGCTGCATGCCGTGGCTGACCTTGGCCCAGCTGGACGGGTCGCGCAGCACGATATCCGGCATCGGGTTAGGGTCCACCGGCGGTTCGCCCTCAATGGTTTTGGCCAGATGCGGGCGAATCCACTTGCCTTTGCTGGCAATCAGCGCCGTGGCTTGAGCCAGTTGCAAAGGCGTGGACTGCATGTAGCCCTGACCGATCCCCAAAATCAGCGTCTCGCCCGGAAACCAGGCCTGACGCCGGGTCGCGCGCTTCCACTCGCGGGACGGCATCAACCCTGCGGACTCCTCGAACATGTCGAGGGAGACTTTCTGGCCAATGCCGAACTGGTTCATGTAGGTGGACAGACGATCAATCCCCAGCTTGTGGGCCAGGTCATAAAAATAGGTGTCGTTGGAGCGCATGATCGCGGTGTCCAGATCGACATAGCCATCACCGGTGCGGTTCCAGTTACGGTATTTGTGGTCGTAATTGGGCAATTGGTAATAGCCAGGATCGTAAACCCGCGACGAAGCGCTGATCACGCCACTGTCCAGGCCCGCAATCGCCACTGCCGGTTTGATGGTCGAGCCCGGCGGATACAGGCCGCGCAAGATGCGGTTAAACAGCGGGCGGTCAATCGAATCGCGCAACTCGGCATACGCCTTGAAGCTGATGCCGGTCACAAACAGGTTAGGGTCGAAACTCGGCTGACTGACCATCGCCAGCACTTCACCCGTCATCGGGTTGAGTGCTACCACTGCGCCACGACGTCCCGCCAGGGCTTCTTCGGCCGCCTCTTGCAGCTTGATATCGAGGCTGAGCACGATGTCTTTGCCAGGGATCGGGTCGGTGCGTTTAAGCACCCGCAAGACACGGCCCCGAGCATTGGTTTCGACTTCTTCGTAACCCACCTGACCGTGCAATTCGGCTTCGTAGAAGCGCTCGATGCCGGTTTTGCCAATATGGTGAGTACCGCTGTAATTGACCGGATCGAGGGTCTTGAGCTCTTTCTCGTTGATCCGTCCCATGTACCCCACCGAGTGCGCAAAATGCGCGCCTTGCGGGTAGTGACGCACCAACTGCGCAACCACCTCAACCCCGGGCAGGCGGAATTGGTTCACGGCGATCCGAGCGATTTGTTCTTCGTTGAGCTCAAACAGAATAGGCACTGGCTCAAACGGCCGCCGCCCCTGCCTCATGCGCTTTTCGAACAGCGCGCGGTCTTCCGGCGTGAGTTGCAACACCTCGACGATGACGTCGAGTACTTGTTGCCAATCGCCAGAACGCTCGCGGGTCATGCTCAGACTGAAGCTGGGACGGTTGTCCGCGATCACCACACCATTACGGTCAAATATCAAACCGCGTGTAGGTGGAATCGGCTGAACATGCACCCGGTTGTTTTCCGACAGTGTCGAGTGGTACTCGTACTGCACCACCTGCAAAAAATACAGGCGCGCGAGCAGGACACAAATCAGTGCCACCACCACACTTGCGCCGACCACGACTCGTCCGCGCACAAGGCGAGCGTCTTTCTCGTGATCTTTTAGGCGAATCGGCTGAGACATTCAGGACGCTGACTATTTGTGATAAGGGTGCCCGGACAATACAGTCCAGGCGCGATACAACTGCTCACCAATCAGAATCCTTACCAACGGGTGCGGCAACGTCAGCGGCGACAGTGACCAGCGCTGGTCGGCGCGGGCACAGACTTCTGGCGCCAGCCCTTCCGGGCCACCGACCATAAAGTTCACTGTGCGCGAGTCCAGGCGCCAGCGGTCGAGTTCAACCGCCAATTGCTCGGTACTCCAGGGCTTGCCATGCACTTCGAGGGTGACGATCCGCTCCCCGGGGCCGACTTTGGCCAGCATGGCTTCGCCTTCCTGACGGATGAAGCGAGCCACGTCGGCATTCTTGCCACGGGTATTGAGCGGTATTTCTACCAGTTCAAGGGCCAGCTCGGATGGCAGACGCTTGGCATATTCATGCCAACCCTCTTCCACCCATTTAGGCATACGTGAACCGACAGCGATCAAGCGCAGGCGCACAGCGAACCCTTATTCCTGGTCTTTGTTGAGCTTGAGGAAATGCTCATGGGTGTTTTCCGGGCTGTGGTGAGCAGCGTTCAAGGCACGGCTCTGTTCAGCACCGGACCACAGACGCTCCAGGTCGTAAAACTGACGTGCGCTGGCCGTCATCATGTGAACGATCACGTCGTCCATGTCCAGCAGGACCCAGTCGCTGTCGCCCTTGCCTTCTTCGCCCAACGGCTTGACGCCCTGAAGCTTGACCGCTTCGCGGACCTTGTCCAGCATCGCGCCGATCTGGCGGTTGGAGGTACCGGTAGCGATGATCATGAAGTCCGTGATGCTCTGCTTGTCACGAACGTCGATAACCTGAATGTCCTGGCCCTTGACGTCTTCCAGGGCAGCTACGGCTACCTTGACCAGCTCTTCGCCTTTAAGCGGCTCACCGCTGTAAACCTTTTGCGGCAGCGGAGCGCTTTTGGCCGTGCCTTTGCGCTTTACTTTGTTTACGTCGTTGTTCGTCATATAAAAACTCGTTTTGCTCATGTGTTCGGGCGTTTCAATACACGTTCAATCGTGCCTTGAAACACACCTTTTCAGTTCGACGCACGGTAAAGTCCGTGCGCATCGATGTAGGCCAGGACCGCGTCGGGCACCAGGAAACGTACCGACTTACCGCTGGCCAGCAGTTGACGGATCTGGGTGGCGGATACCGCGAGCGGCGTCTGCCAAACGAATGCAATCTGTCCGCT
>JAZKIA010000084.1:0-2471 GCA_040385125.1 Pseudomonadota bacterium
TAAACGATGTACCCGGTCAGATGTGTAAAGGATGTACCGGTCTCTACAGTGAGGGGCTTCAGTTGCGCGATGTGTTCAGGGTGTCGAGGTAGCTGTCGCCGCCCAGTTGGCGCATTTGCTGGCGAATCCAGCCCGCACGGCGACTAACGTAGGTGCTGGGATGGCTGGCGCTCCAGTTGCGTGGATTCGGCAGTACTGCAGCCAGATAACTTGCTTGCTGACGCGTCAGTCTGGCTGCACTCACGCCAAAGTGATGCTGCGCTGCCGCTTCGGCGCCAAACACGCCGTCATCCCATTCCACGCTGTTGAGGTACACCTCCAGAATCCGCTGCTTTGGCCACAGCACTTCAATCAGCGCGGTGAACCAGGCCTCCAACCCTTTGCGCAGCCAACTGCGGCCGGACCACAAAAACAGATTTTTCGAGACTTGCTGGCTGAGGGTGCTGGCGCCGCGCAACGTGCCGCCCTCCTCGTTATGCGCAAAAGCAGCCCGAATCGCACCGAAATCAAAGCCCCAATGCTCGGCGAATTTCTGATCTTCGCCAGCGATGACCGCGACTTTCACCTCGTTGGAGATCTCGTCCCATGGACGCCAGCTGCGTTGCAGGTCAATTGGCTGGCCATCGAACCATGATTCGATCTTGCGCTCGACCATCAGCGCGGTGCCGGGTGGCGGCACCCAACGAAAAATCAGCACCAACAATACGCTGCCCGCTGCGAACCAGAGCAGGGCTTTAAGAAAGCGATGAACAAGAAAACGCAGCATAGATGGCTTGGCCGAACCCGTTGAGCGCGCCATTATACAGACCCTGCGCCCTTCGATGACCCTGACTGGAGTTCCCCATGTTGCGCGTGTTCTTAATGCTGGCCGCGTTCTTCGGCTTTACCGGTGTTGCCCTGGGGGCATTTGCTGCCCACGGTCTGAAAAATCGCTTGAGCGAGCAGTATCTGGCTATTTTTCATACCGGCGTAACCTACCAACTGGTGCATACCCTGGCCCTGCTCGGTGTGGCCTTGCTTGCCACCCAGATCCAGAGCCGCCTGGTGACATGGGCCGGTGTCAGCTTCGCCCTGGGTATTGTGCTGTTTTCCGGCAGTTTGTATGTGTTGACGATGACCGGGATAAGCAAGCTGGGGATCATCACGCCTATTGGCGGGCTGGCCTTTCTGGTCGGCTGGCTGTGCCTGGGACTGGCCGCCTGGCGCCTGAACTGAGCCGGCAAGATGAATGGCTTGGGTCGGCCTGACTGATCGGGCTAGAATGCTGGCCCCTTAAAATGAAGGCAGCGTCGCGCATGCTCATTCAGTTGAACGGTGAATCCTTTGAACTGCCGGACGGTGAAACCGTCGCGGACCTGCTGGTACGCCAGGAATTGACCGGTCGTCGGGTAGCCGTCGAGCTTAATCTGGACATCGTCCCGCGCAGCCAACACGCCGAGACGGTGCTCAAAGAAGGCGATCAGGTTGAAGTGGTGCACGCCATCGGCGGCGGCTAGCGGCCTGGCCCGCGCTTCACACTTGTCCCACAGTGCACACAATTAAAGAGGATTCCCGATGAGCAACGTTCGCAACGACAAGCCTTTTACCCTCGCAGGCCGTATTTATCAGTCGCGCCTGCTGGTCGGCACTGGCAAGTACCGTGACCTTGAAGAGACCCGCCTGGCCATCGAAGCCTCGGGTGCTGAAATCGTCACCGTTGCTGTGCGTCGCACCAACATTGGTCAAAGTCCGGGCGAGCCGAACCTGCTCGATGTGCTGCCGCCGGACCGTTACACCATCCTGCCGAACACGGCCGGTTGCTATGACGCGGTTGAAGCTGTGCGCACCTGCCGTCTGGCCCGTGAGCTGCTCGACGGTCACAAACTGGTCAAGCTGGAAGTGCTGGCGGATCAGAAAACCCTGTTCCCCAATGTGATTGAAACCCTCAAGGCCGCCGAGATTTTGGTCAAGGACGGTTTCGACGTGATGGTGTACACCAGCGATGATCCGATCATTGCCCGTGAGCTTGAAGCCATGGGCTGCATCGCGGTAATGCCGTTGGCCGGTTTGATTGGCACAGGGCTGGGGATCTGTAACCCCTACAACCTGCGCATCATTTTGGAAGAAGCAAAAATTCCGGTGCTGGTCGATGCGGGTGTGGGCACAGCCTCCGACGCGACCATTGCCATGGAAATGGGCTGCGAGGCGGTACTGATGAACTCGGCCATCGCCAATGCCCAGCACCCGATCATCATGGCTGAAGCCATGAAGCACGCCATTGTGGCGGGCCGTCTGGCTTATCTGGCCGGGCGCATGCCGAAAAAACTCTATGCCAGCGCCTCTTCGCCGCTGGATGGTCTGATCAAGTAAGAGCCACTGATGACTGAATCACTAGACACCCCAACCCCGGAAGAAGGCGAAGATCGCCAACACCGTCGCATCAAGAGTTTTGTGATGCGCGCCGGGCGCATGACCGAAGGCCAGCAACGCGG
>JAZKIA010000085.1:0-72700 GCA_040385125.1 Pseudomonadota bacterium
CTGACGGCGAGGGCGGTAGCGCCACGGCCGATCTGAACATCGTGGTCAGCCCGGTCAACGACGCGCCGACCGCGACTGCGCCGGCGACACCGCTGGATCAGGCCAACGAGGACGCGGACAGCATCAGCCCGGTGACCCTCGACCTGCCAAACCTGTTCGACGACATAGACGGCGACACGCTGACCTACAGCATCGCTGGTCTGCCACCGGGTCTGATTTTCGACCCGTTGACCGGGGCGATCACCGGCACGCTGGACAACTCGGCCAGCCAAGGCGGGCCGAACAGTGACGGGATCTACAACGTGACCCTGACGGCCACCGATCCGGGGGGTAAAACCTCGTCCCAGACTTTCACCTGGACGGTAGGTAACCCGGCGCCGGTCGCCAACGACGACAACACAACTACCGCCGAAGACACCCCAGTCAGTGGCAATGTGCTCACGGGCGCTGGCTCGGACGATCCGCTGATCTCCGCTGACAGCGATCCTGACGGCGACAGTCTGTCGGTTGTGGGCTTCGTGGTAGCTGGCGACAGCACGGTTTATGTCCCCGGCGATATAGCCATCATCCCCAACGTCGGCAGCCTGAAGTTAAATGCCGACGGCAGCTACATCTTCACTCCGGATAAGAACTGGAACGGCACGGTGCCGAGCGTGACCTACACGATTTCTGACGGTGAGGGCGGTAGCGCTACAGCCGATTTGAATATCGTCGTCAGCCCGGTCAACGACACGCCGACAGTGACGATCACCGACAGCAACGGGCTGCAGGTCGGTACGGAAAGCATTGCCGAGAACGCCTCGGCTCCTGTGACGGGCACCTTCGTGATTTCCGCTCCTGACGGCTTGCAGTCGATCCAGGTGAATGGAACTACCCTGACTATCGCCGACCTCGAAGCCCTGAGCCCTACGGTGCCCCGAACCATTACCGGGACTGAGGGTACGTTGACCCTGATCGGCTACGATGCCGTCACGGGTAAAGTGAGTTACAGCTACCTGCAAGCGGGCACCAGCAAGGATCACGCTGGCGGCGACGTTACGGATAGGTTCACCATCAGCGTCACTGACACCGACAATGACTCTTCGCTGTCGGGCGATCTGGTTGTGCAGATCACCGATACCGAGCCGCTGGCCAATGCGGATATCGACAGCATCAGTGAGGACGATGCCTCGATCTCGGGTAATGTCATCAGCACCGGCAGTGGCGCCGATACCCTCGGCGCGGATGCGAGCGGGGTGGTCGGGGTAGTGGCCGGTACGGGCTCCGGCGAGTTGGTCAGCAACCTGGCCGCTCCGGTGGCCGGCAGCTACGGCAGTATCACCATCGCCGCCGATGGTACCTATACCTACACGTTGAACGACGACGCACGGGTCAATGCCCTGAAGGACGGCGAAACGCTGACCGACACCTTCAGCTACACGATTCGTGATGCGGATGGCGACTGGAGCACCACCACCATCACCATCACCATTGACGGCCATACCGATGGGGCGCCCTCCATCGTGGCACAAGACGGCAACGGTGCTGAAATCACCGGGCAAATCACCGTTGAGGAGAGCGGCCTGGTGGACGGCGACGACAGCCAGATCGCCAGCGCCAGCATGACGATTACTGCCGCCGATGGCCTGCAGAGCATTACCATCGGCGGCACGACTGTGACCCTGGCACAGCTCGAGGCGCTCGGCAGCTCGCCGATCACCATCAACACGCCGCAAGGCCTACTCACCTTGACCGGTTTCACGGCAACGAGCGAGGTCGGCGGTGTGCCGACTGCCGGTACTCTGCAGTACAGCTACGAACTGACCGAGGTGCAAAACACACCCGGCTCAGCCAGTAATACCGAGACAATCTCCCTGACAGTCACCGACGCAGGGGGAGAGGGTGCGACAGGCAACCTCGTGGTCAATATCATCGATGACACCCCGGTGGGTGTGGATCAGGTCTCCGTCACTGTTGTCGAAGGGGGCATGACTGTGGGCACCACCAGTGGTGCGGCCAATCTACTGAGCAACGATGACCTGGGTGCGGACGGTGCCCGCGTAAACAATTTCAAGTACCTCGGCAGCAATGGTCTCGAGCAGGAATCCGCGGTCATTACCGCAGGCGGCTCGATTACCGTCACGACCCAGCACGGGGGTTCGCTGACGGTGTACAGCGACGGCAGATGGAGCTACTCCAGCCCGCCGGCCAGCAACAGCGGCGTTTCGGCTGGTCACGGCCAGCCGGGCAGCGGGACTGACGTCAACCTACCGGCGGACTTCAAGTACCAGTTGATCGACGGCGATGGTGATCTCAGCAACTGGGCTACCCAACCGATCGTGGTGACCGATACTGCGCCGACCATCGACGGCTCGGCAGGGGACTCCTCCGTCAAAGAGATGTATCTGGGCAACGGTTCCTTGCCTGACGGCAGCAAACTGACCGCCGGCGGCTCGCTCGGTGTGGTGAAGGGTGCCGACGCCATCAACGTGACCTTCTCCAATACGCTGAGCGCACCGGTCGGCTTGGCGTCGGGCGGCGTGCAGGTGGTCTATGCCATCAGCGAGGATGGCCACACGCTGACCGCGACGGCTGGCGTCGGCGGACCAGTGGTGTTCACTGTCACCATCAACGATTCGAACAACGCGGCCGCGGGCTATGAATTCAAATTGTCCGGGGCGCTGGATCATGAACTGGACGTCGAAGAGATCAATCTTGACTTTCCTTTCGTGGTGACCGATACCGACGGCGATACCGACAGCGACTCGTTCACCGTGACGGTGCTCGACGACTCGCCGAGCGCAAGGGTCGTCGAGGTGGATGAGGACAGCAACGTCCGCTTCAATACCAGCGCCGACGCCAGCGACAGCACAGTCAGCGTCGCGTCCGGCAATGAGCCGCTGCATGGCACGGTCACCGTCAACCCTGACGGCAGCATCACTTACGTGCCGAGTCCGAATTACAGCGGTGAGGACACTTTCACCTATACGACCCAAACTGACAGCGACTCTGTTGGCAAACAAGTCACCGTGACTGTTACGGTCAAACCGCTTGCCGACGCACCGACGCTGAGCGTTGACGCAGGCAGCGTCACGACCAACGAAGACACCGCCATCGCCTTGGGTCTGAACGCGCCACAGGTCACCGATAATACCGACCAGAACGGCGGGGCTGACGGCGACAATCCCGAGCGTTTGGGCATGATCACCCTGACCGGAATCCCGGCGGGGGTCACGCTATTGGACGGGCTCGGCGGCGATGCGCTGCTGTTTATCTCAACGGGCAGCCCGATCACCATCGTGCTCAGCGACGGCCAGCACATCACCGGTCTTAGCGGCAATACCCTGACCCTGACGACCGCTCAGTACGAGGCCCTGAAGGCTCTGCCGGCAACGGAAGATCACCGGAACTTCAAGGTCAATGTCGAAGTGACCAGCTATGAGGTCGATGCCAGCGGAGCGCCGCTTCCTGGTGTCGATGGGGCGACTTCGAATATTGGCGTAACGGTACAGGTACAGGCCGTCACCGACCCGGTTGAGTTGAAGATCAATGGTGCCGACAGCTATTCGCTGACCATCGATGAAGACAGCACCTACAACCTCAAGGATCTGCTCTCGGTTGGCTATCCGAACAGCGACAACAACACCACGGCGGATGTCGACGGCAGCGAAACCCGCTGGTTCGAGATCGACGGCCTGCCCGTGGGCAGTACCGTGGTCAGTGGCGGTGTCACCTACACCGTGACCAGCGTTGGTCAGGTCATTAATCTCCCTGCTCCGGGTCTCAGCACCTCGGCCACGAACCTGCCGGACATTCTGGTCACGCCACCGAAGGATTACAGCGGTAGTGGCATCACGGTCACTATCACCCTCAAGGGCGAAGACCAGGACGCGGACGGCCCGACTGGCAAAGGCGGGGTGGAGATGGACTCGGTCACCCTCGATCTGGCTGTTGCACCGAAAGTGGACAACCTGGGCGCGCTGGGCGTCGTGACCGCTGAGGACACCGCCGTTGAGTTTCTACAGCACCTGGTGCCGGGCGATCGCGATGGTTCGGAAAGCATCACCGGTATCACTATCAAGGACATTCCCGCGGGTTGGGTTGTCACTGACCATAATGGCAGCGTACTCACTCCTGTAGGTGGTGAACTGACCGTCTCCGGCATCGATATTGCCAGCGGGGACTACCTCAACTACAGCATCAAGCCGCCTGCCCACAGCAGTCTGGATGCTACCTTGAAGGTCGATATAGAGGTGACGGATCAAGGCTACGCCGGTAATCTCGCTCCCGACGTCAAGACCTTCCCCGACGTCGATCTTGTTATCACGGTCACCCCCGAGGCCGAGCGCACCGATACCAACACCGCAGAACCGGCCGGCAACGATGTGACCCTGACGCCGGGCCGTGACTACACCACGGCCGGTGAAGAGGATGAGTGGTTCAGTCTGGGGGTCGAAGGTGCATTCAATCTGAAAGATGGCTGGAACAACGAGGACAGCGGCAGCGAAAAAACCTTCGCCCAGCTGACTCCCGAGCTGGTGAGCGGAGATGGTTCGCAGGCTGACGCCTTGGGTTCGCAGTTCCGTTATTCGACCGATGGCGGTAACACCTGGGTGACCCAGACTTACGGCGGCGACCCGATCGAAGTGCCGATCGAGTACCTCGAAACCTTGCAGTTCATGGCGTCGCCGAACTTCTCCGGGAAGTTCCAGATCAAGGTCGAGGCGCTGACTCGCGACTACGATGAAGATGTTCTGAACGGTCGCCCGGTCGACCAGCTCACGCCCGAAGAACTGAAGGATCTGCCGTTTAAGGAAGAGATCAGTGGCGAGGGATGGCTGACCAACATCGTGATCCATCCGGTGGCCGATGCGGTGACCAGTACGGTCAACGCGCATGTCCGGGGCAACGAAGACAGCACGATGGCGCTGTCCATCCGGCCGAGCAGTTCTGATCCCTCGGAGACTTTCAATGTCACCATTTCTGGAATCCCGGAAGGGGCGACCCTGACCTACAATGGCATCGAGCTGACCTTCGATGCGACTGGTCTGCCGCCGGGCATCACCCTATCTCCGGATGGCAACGGCTCGTGGAAGGTGGAAATCATTGATTTCGATCCGGCCAAGGGAGCTGACATGACCGTCAAACCGCCCCTCAACTCCAACGATCCGTTCACCTTGAAAGTTTCTACGGTGTCGGTGGATACGCTGGTCGTCGATGGTGTTACCCATGAGAGCATCCTGTCGACACCCCATGAGCTGGATATTCTGGTGTCGCCCAAGGGCGTGGCCGACGAGGCCGACGTGACCATCGTTGCCCCGGCGGATCAGACGTTTACCGAGGCGGCAGTTGATAGTGCGGGAGGCATCCTGCTGAATGAGTTGATCACCGATGTCCGCCTGCAGGATGTCGACGGTTCGGAAGCCCTGAGCTTCAAGATCGGCGGCCTGCCAGCTGGCTTCTCCATCTTGGGGGCGACGCTGCTTGGCAACGGTGAATGGTCGTTGACCAAGGACCAGTTGCTGAATGCCAAACTGGTCACGCCACCCAACTTCAATGGTACCGAGAAGTTCGACTTCTACGTGGTGACCACCGAGGACGATGGCAACTCGTTGACCCAAAAGCATGAAGTCAGCGTGCGTGTCGAGCCCTCGCCGGAAGCGACCATCAATCTGTCTGCCCGCTTCGACGAAGACGTCAGCAGCCCACTGGACTTCTCCATCCAGCACCGCAATGGCGATACCGATGAACAACTGGATGGCGTTTGGCTCAAGGCTGGCGAGATCGACGGAGCAACCGACTACAGCCTGACGTATGGTCCCGGCGGCGAGAGCCTGGCCGATGCCGTTGCCAACGGTTTGCCCGGCATCGTGCTGGAGGACGGCTGGTACAAGCTGAGTGGCAGCGCCCTCAACAACATCTATGCGCAAGGCAAGGAAAACTGGCATGGCAATGCCAGCTTCGACGTGCACTACCTGATCACCGACCCGGCTGCCGATGCGAGTGTGTCGGATAAGCAGCAAGGTTTCGATGGCAGCTACGGACTCACCGTCAACCCGGTGACTGACCAGCCGACCCTGGCCGTGACCAATGGTGCGGACACGACCCTGAATACCGCAGGTTCGGTCATCGTCAACCTTGAGGTCGGCAACACGGGGGGCGACTATGACGGCAGCGAGCAGTTGACCCGAATTATCGTGGACAACGTCCCCGAGGGCGTCATCGTTGAAGGTGCCAGCTATATCGGAAACGGTCAGTGGCTGCTGATGCCTGGCACGGCGTTCAATGGCGAACTGACGCCGGAGCTGATCCTGCAGGTGAACGGTGAGGCGGCTAATCTGGACGGTCATAAAATTACCGTGACCGTGATCACAAAGGACAGTGGTAATAGTCAGTTTAAGGAGGCTTCGACCGATATCACTCTGACGACCACGTTCGGCCCCGGTAATACCGCTCAGCCGGCGCAGATCGAGCAGTGGGAGCAAACTGCGTTCGAGCCGACCGAGGACACGGCTTTCAGTCTTCAGGACGCGGTCAACGCACGGATCGAGGATGGTATCCAGGAGAACGCTTTCACCGTGACCCTGACCGACCTTCCCGCAGGTACAGCGGTCACCGGGATGACCCTTACTGTTATCGACGGTAAGGAGATTTGGACAGCGTCCGGCACGGGCGGCAATGCCGAATTGCAGGCCTTGCTGGCGGGCATAACAGTGACGCCACCGCAGAACTGGAACCAGCATGATGGCGATTTTACCTATGAGGCCGAGCTGACCACCTACGTCCCAAATGGCGCGAGGGACGAGGCGGCGCTCACTCTGAAGCAAGACGTTCTCCCGGTAACTGACGATGCCGACATTCTGATCAGCGCACCAACAGTCGACGAAGGCAGCGACCTGGCGATCAGCATTGATGTCAGCAATGCCACCGATGATCCGAACTGGACACTGATCGACGGCAAGCTGTATCTCACGCTGACCGAGCCAGGCTCAATGCAGGGCGGTACGCTGAAGGATGCTCTGGGTAACCCGATGTCCTTGCAGTCCGTTGGTGGTGTGAATGGAGTGCCCGATGGCGACTACTACGTGATCGACCTGCCGCCCGGCAGCAACAGCGTGGACTTGGTCTATACGCCCAAGGATGCGAATGCCAGCGGAACCATCGGGCTGTCAGGGATTGTGAAAGGTCAGGAACTCGGCTCCAGTGTAGAGAAGACCACCACGGTAAATACCAGTGGCGAGATCGCCCCGATTAACAGCGGCTACGACTTCAGTGTGGCGCCGGTGACCGGGGCGGAAAACTCGTTCTTCCAGGCAACGGCGGACCGGAGCAACGTTATCCAGCTGCCTGTGACGGGGAACGGCTTGGTCGATGTCGATGGTTCAGAGAGCCTGGGCACTATCCTGCTGAAGAATCTGCCTGACGGTTTCCTGGTGTTCATCGGTGACGACGCGGCCAGCGCCACTATGGCGGGCATGGCCAACAACGCCGGCTCCAGCGCGACGGGAACCAATACGTGGTTGCTTGGGAACGGTGAAATGCCGAAATACATTGGCATTCTGCCGCCGGCACACTGGAGCGGTACGCTGAGTGACCTGCAACTGATCGTCAACAGCGGGGAATCTGCCCTCGCGGAAAGCCTGGCCACCATCAAGGACTTCACACTGACCGTCACGCCGACGGCCGATGGCATCAAGCTGACACCCACTGCGAGCTTCGGCAAGGAGGGCGAGATCATCCTGCTTAACCTGAACGCCGAGATGAAGGACCTGGGGGAGGCGTCGGCGGGTGCACCCGATGAGTCGGTCGAAACTGCCACCCTGCAGATCAAGGGGCTGGGTGAACACGCGGCTTTCTATCTGGACGGTCAGTTGATCAGCGGAACCGAGCTTGATGGCTTACCGCGAGTCACCTACCAGAATGGCGTCTACACCATCGTAGGGTTATCGCAGGAAGAAATGGGCAAACTCGGCTTCCTCCAGGCCGGCAGCGCCATAAGTGACCTGCAAGTCAGGGCGCAGACGGTGGAAAATGGTAACCCTAGTGAGCCTTCGGACTGGACCCATGCGGACGGCGGAGATTGGGCGAAGGTTGTTGCCGCCATCAATCCTCAATACGGCACTACGGGCAATGACCGTTTGCTGTGGACGGGGCAGGCCATAAATGGCCGTGGCGGCGACGATACAATCCAGCTGCGCTTCGACGAGGAGCTGTCAGGCTCTGAGCTAGCTGCCAAGCTATCCAAGGTTGAAGTTATCGACATGACGGGTGCCGGGCAGAACAGCATCTCGGGGCTCAACATCGCAGATGTGCTGAGTATGACGGATGACCGCCATACACTGCGGATACTGGGCGATGACGGCGACGACAGCGTCATCTTGGGTGCCGGCTGGGGTGTAGGCGTGACGCAAGGGGATTACACCGTTTACACCGCTACCCATGGAGGAGAGACCATCAAGCTGGAGGTGGCTAGCGTACTGGTGGACTGACAACGGCCCCACCCTTGTTTGAGGGCAGTAAGGAGAGTCGCTTCGTTCGAACTGGGCCCAGGCCCCGTTCGAGTGGAGTTAGTCATCTCATTTTCTATGAAGGAGCAATTGAAAACTCGCGGTCTGACCAAGCGTAAATCTCTGTAGGAGCGAGCTTGCTCGCGATGGCATCTTATAGCCTGCATCGCGAGCAAGCTCGGCTCCTACAGATTGCGTGGCACTCAACAAAAAGCCCCGGAGATTGTCCGGGGCTTTTTTGTTGAACAGGGGGTTAATCAGCTGTAGCTGTTAACTTTAACCAGGGTCGGCTCGGTTTGCGCCTTCTCCCAGGTCAGGGTCAAGGTTTGCAGCACGCGCGCCATGAAGTCGGTATCGGCGGCGGCCTTCTTGCCCACGTAGCCTTGGCCACGGCGGTACATTTTGAGATGGGCTCGCATTTGTGGGCGGTCCTTCTCGAATTCAGTTTCTTCCTTGCACGATGTCACTCTCTCGAGGCAAACATCACCGGCTTTGCTGATCCACAGAATGTGGTCGTTGAGCGTGTCTTTTTGGGCGGCGAACAGTCGAGCCAGCTCATTAACAGTCGGTTGGTTATTCAGGTTCATCGCTAACTCCTTGACCACTCGTTGATCTGTCTAATTGATTCGCGCAACTGCACCTGCAGCGCTACGTAGTGTCTATCTAAAGCAGATCTGGCCTTGAGTTCGTCATATGTAGTCGTAAAACAAGCCACTACACGAAGAGCGTAAATCGAGGGAGAGCAGCGTGAACCAGGATGCCTTGCTGACATGACGCATCAGCCACAAGCTTCTTGAGGACGTTTCGCTAGCCTCACTCGCCCTAAACTCGGACGATCAAGCCAGGTCAGCTTCATCAATTCTGCCTTGTGGGCAGTACCTATCCCGGAACAGCTCGACGGCTCGTCGAACATGCATGCAAACAACCCTTTCCAGTGCTTCCGGTGGGGAAGACGTCTGCATAATGCTGGTGGAAAATGATGCCGTCAATACATATGTAGTGATTATTTTAAGGCACTACATATGTGACTGACGGGTCTCTTTTCAGCATGCCGGTCATCCCTCCAACCACCGCCAACTCCCCGCGGGAGCAGGCATTTGTAGGACAAGTGCATGACCACTCGGTCGCTCTGTTAATATCCGTGGCTTTGACAGTGACCAAGAGGATCCCCCCATGAGCGAGCCGATTCGCCTGACCCAGTACAGCCACGGTGCCGGGTGCGGTTGCAAGATTTCGCCTCAGGTGCTGGAGGTGATTCTCGCCGGCAGTGGCGCGCAAAACCTTGACCCCAATCTCTGGGTCGGCAATGCGTCCCGTGACGACGCTGCCGTGTATGCACTGGATGACGAGCGTGGCGTGGTCTCGACCACCGACTTCTTTATGCCCATCGTCGATGATCCTTACGATTTCGGCCGTATTGCGGCCACCAATGCCATTAGCGACATTTATGCGATGGGCGGCGATCCGTTAATGGCGATTGCGATTTTGGGCTGGCCGGTGCATTTGTTGCCGCCAGAAGTGGCCCGTGAAGTGATTCGCGGTGGTCGCGCAGTGTGTGATGAAGCCGGCATTCCCTTGGCCGGCGGGCATTCGATTGACACTCCAGAGCCGATTTTCGGTTTGGCGGTCACCGGTGTCGTCAACAAGCGCCAGATGAAACGCAACGACACGGCCACCGCCGGTTGCCTGCTGTACCTGACCAAACCCCTGGGGATTGGTGTCCTGACCACCGCCGAGAAGAAGGGCAAGTTGCGTTCTGAAGACGTGGGCGTGGCGCGGGACTGGATGTGTACCTTGAACAAGATCGGCAGCCAGTTCGCCAAGCTGGATGGCATCACGGCGATGACTGATGTGACCGGTTTCGGCCTGTTAGGGCACTTGGTGGAGATGGCGGATGGCAGCGGCCTGACCGCGCGCATTGAATACGCCAAGGTGCCGCAACTGGCCTCGGTTGAGTATTACCTGGAGCAAGGCTGCGTGCCCGGCGGCACTTCGCGTAACTTCGACAGTTACGCGGGCAAAATTTCGCCGCTGCAAGAGCTGCACAAACTGGTGCTGTGCGACCCGCAAACCAGCGGCGGTCTGCTGGTGGCGGTCACTGTGGACGGCAATGACGCGTTTCTGAAAATGGCCAGCGAACATGGCTTGAGCCTTGCGCCTATCGGCGAGCTGGTTGAGCGACAGACTTACGCGGTTGAGGTTTCATGATGGTTCATGACATTACCGACTTCCGCGACCTGTTCCTCAATGATCGGCCGATGATGGATACCCGTGCGCCGATTGAATTTCACAAAGGCGCGTTCCCCGGCGTACTCAATCTGCCGCTGATGACCGATCTTGAGCGCGAACGCGTCGGCACCTGCTACAAGCAGCAAGGCCAGCAGGCTGCCGTGGTGCTGGGGCATCAATTGGTCTCTGGCCAGACCAAGGCCGAGCGGCTGCAAGCCTGGGCCGATTTTGCCCGAGCCAATCCCGATGGATGCTTGTATTGCTTTCGCGGCGGCATGCGTTCGCAAATCGTCCAGCAATGGCTCAAGCAAGAGGCCGGGATCGAGTATCCACGCGTTACGGGTGGCTACAAGGCGCTGCGCACCTTCCTGATTCAAACCGTTGACGATGCGGTCGCCCAGTGCGATCTGGTTGTGCTCGGCGGTATGACCGGCACCGGTAAAACCGATGTGCTGGTACAACTCGACAATGCACTGGACCTTGAAGGCCATGCCAACCATCGAGGGTCGAGTTTCGGCAAGCGCGCCACCGGCCAGCCAACCAACATCGACTTTGAAAACCGCTTGGCCATCGACCTGCTGAAAAAGCGCGCTACTGGCCACCAGCGTTTTGTGCTTGAGGACGAAAGCCGCACCGTGGGCAGTTGCGCCTTGCCGTTACCGTTGTATCAACGCATGCAAGATGCACCGATGGTCTGGCTTGAAGACAGCCTGCAAAGCCGTGTCGAGCGCATTTTGCGCGACTACGTGGTGCAGTTGTGTGCTGAGTTCACCGAGAAGAACGGTGAGCATGGCTTCACGCTGTTTTCCCAGCGGTTGTTGGAAAGCCTGTCCAATATTCAGCGGCGTTTGGGTGGTGAGCGCTATCAGCGTTTGCAGGCCGTGATGGAAGCAGCGTTGCAAGAGCAGGCGAACTGCGGCTCGGTGGATTTGCACCGCGAGTGGATCGAGGCCTTGCTGCGCGAATATTACGACCCGATGTACGCCTTTCAGCGCGAGAAAAAAGGCGCGCGCATTGCCTTCGCCGGCGATCAGGCGGCAGTGCTGGAGTATCTGCGTCAGCAAGGCTGACACTCACCTCTCTCTGTAGGAGCGAGCTTGCTCGCGATCCAGGTTATGCGGTTTAACAGTGAAAACCGCGTCGATTCAATCGCGAGCAAGCTCGACTCCTACAGGTGCGGCTTTCCAATCTGCTTGCTCGCGATTCTGGCGCACCGATCATTGGCCAAAGCAGTCAGCTAGCTTGAGCGGTTTGACCATTGTTGCAGAGCCCTTGCAGGGCGATTATCAGCAGGATTTTTCACGGTTCCCACTCCTAAAAATAAAGACCGAGGGATTCTGCTGATGCGCGACTATTTGACCGCGATGTCCGACTTTGACTACCAGCACACGGTGACCGGTGCGCTGGACGGCAACTTGGCGGCACTCAATGCCTGTGTCGAGTGCTGCGACCGCCATGCCTTGCCGGGGCGCATTGCGCTGTTCTGGGAGGGGCGCGATGCCAGCAGCGCGACGTACACCTTCACTCAGTTGCAGGACAAGGCCGCCCGCTTTGCCAACTTTTTGCTCGCTCAAGGGGTCAAGCGCGGCGACAAGGTGGCGGGTTTGCTGCCACGCAATGTCGAGTTATTGATCGTTGCTTTCGCCGCATGGCGCATTGGTGCCATCTACCAGCCGCTGTTTACCGCGTTCGGCCCCAAAGCCATCGAACACCGCCTCAACAGTTCCGGCGCGGTGCTGGTGGTTACGGATTCGGTTAACCGTCCCAAACTCAATGAAGTCAGCGATTGCCCAAGCATCGTCACGGTAGCCGGTGCCAAGGGCCAGGGATTGGTGCGCGGCGACTTCAGTTTTTGGGCAGAGTTGGACAACTACCCGGCGGTCTGTGAGCCGGTGATGCTGACTGGCGAAGACCCGTTTCTGCTGATGTTCACCTCGGGCACCACTGGCCCGGCCAAACCGCTACTGGTGCCGCTCAAGGCGATTGTGGCGTTCCAGAGTTACACCCGCGACGCGGTGGATTTGCGCCCCGAGGACTCCTTCTGGAACCTGGCCGACCCAGGTTGGGCTTACGGTATTTATTTCGGCATCACCGGGCCGTTGTCGATGGGCCATCCGATCACTTTGTACGACGGCCCGTTTACGGTCGAAAGCACCTGCCGGGTGATCAACAAATACGCGATCACCAATCTGACCGGTTCACCCACCGCTTACCGTCTGTTGATTGCGGCCGGGGATGCCTTTGCCAGCAAGATCAAAGGCCAATTGCGCGCAGTCAGCAGCGCCGGTGAGCCGCTGAACCCGGAAGTGATTCGTTGGTTCGCCGAGCAGCTCGACGTCACCATCCACGACCACTACGGCCAGACTGAAGTCGGCATGGTGCTGTGCAATCACCACGGCCTGGATCACCCGGTACACATGGGCGCGGCTGGCTTTGCCTCGCCGGGGCACCGGATCGTGGTGCTGGATGACAACCATCAGGAATTGCCAGTCGGCCAGCCGGGGATTTTGGCGGTCGACCGCAGCCAGTCACCGATGTGCTGGTTCGCCGGTTACGAGGGTTTCAAGACCAAAGCCTTCGTCGGCAACTATTACTTGAGCGGCGACACTGTGGAGTTGAACCCGGACGGCAGCATCAGTTTTGTCGGGCGCAGCGATGACGTCATCACCACGTCGGGCTACCGCGTCGGGCCTTTCGATGTCGAAAGTGCCTTGATCGAACACCCGGCCGTGGTTGAAGCCGCTGTGGTGGGCAAACCGGACCCCGAACGTACCGAGTTGGTCAAAGCCTTTGTGGTGTTGAACCCGCAGTACCTGGGCGATGCGCAACTGGCCGAAACCTTGCGCCTGCACGTGCGCCAGCGTCTGGCGGCGCATGCTTACCCTCGTGAAATCGAATTTGTCAGCGAGCTGCCGAAAACCCCGAGCGGCAAGTTGCAGCGCTTTATTTTGCGCAATCAGGAAATCGCCAAGGCCGAGATGGCCGCCCAATCAACCGTCACGGCTTAAGGTTCAGAAACCATCATGCAAATCGAAAACAAGGTTTTTATCGTCACCGGTGGTGCATCGGGACTGGGCGCCGCGACGGCCGAGATGCTGGTCAAGGCTGGGGCCAAAGTGATGCTGGTCGATATGAACGCCGACGCCGTGGCCGCTCAAGCCACCAGGCTTGGAAGTCAGGCCCGCAGTGCTGTGGCTGACATCAGCCAGGTGGATGCGGCGCAGGCCGCAGTTGACGCGACTGTGGCGGCGTTTGGTGGGGTCAACGGTCTGGTCAATTGCGCCGGCATTGTGCGCGGTGAAAAGATCCTCGGCAAAAACGGTCCGCATGCGCTGGAAAGCTTCAGCCAGGTGATCAACGTCAACCTGATCGGCAGCTTCAACATGCTGCGTCTGGCGGCTGCGGCGATTGCCGAAACCACTGCGGATGCCGACGGTGAGCGTGGGGTGATCATCAACACGGCCTCAGTGGCTGCCTTTGACGGCCAAATCGGTCAGGCCGCGTATGCCGCCTCCAAGGGCGCGATCGCCAGCCTGACCTTGCCCGCCGCCCGAGAATTGGCTCGCTTCGGGATTCGGGTGATGACCATCGCGCCGGGTATTTTTGAAACGCCGATGATGGCGGGCATGACGCCTGAAGTGCGTGACTCGCTGGCCGCCGGGGTGCCATTCCCGCCGCGCTTGGGCAAGCCGTCCGAATACGCATCGCTGGTGCGGCATATCCTTGAAAACAGCATGCTCAATGGTGAGGTGATCCGTCTCGACGGTGCCTTGCGCATGGCCGCCAAATAAGAGGTGTGAAATGACTATTGCCAAAGATCCAGTCGTAATTGTGAGCGTGGCGCGCACGCCGATGGGCGGCTTTCAGGGTGACTTCAAGGGCCTGACCGCGCCGCAATTGGGCGCTGCTGCGATCCGCGCTGCGGTGGAGCGGGCCGGTGTTGCGCCGGATGGCGTCGAAGAAGTGCTGTTTGGCTGCGTACTCTCGGCAGGTCTCGGTCAGGCCCCTGCACGGCAGGCGGCGCTGGGTGCTGGCCTGGACAAAGGCACGCGCTGCACCACGCTGAACAAAATGTGCGGCTCGGGCATGGAGGCGACGATTCTGGCCCACGACCGGCTGTTGGCCGGCAGTGTCGACGTGGTGGTGGCGGGCGGCATGGAGAGCATGTCCAACGCACCGTACTTGCTGGATCGCGCCCGCAGCGGTTATCGCATGGGGCATGGCCGGGTGCTGGACCACATGTTCCTCGACGGCCTGGAAGACGCTTACGAACGCGGTCGCTTGATGGGGACTTTTGCTGAAGATTGCGCCCAGACTCACGGCTTTACGCGTGAGCAGCAGGACTCCTTTGCCGTGGTGTCACTGACTCGCGCCCAACAAGCGATCAAGGACGGCAGCTTCAGTGCCGAGATCGTGCCGGTGCAGATCACGGTCGGCAAGGAACAGCGTCTGATCAGCGATGACGAGCAGCCACCGAAAGCTAACCTGGCAAAAATCCCGAGTCTGAAACCGGCCTTCCGCGATGGCGGCACAGTGACGGCTGCCAACTCCAGCTCGATCTCTGACGGCGCTGCGGCGCTGGTCTTGATGCGTCGCTCTGAAGCGCAAAAGCGCGGGCTCAAACCGCTGGCAGTGATTCACGGCCATGCTGCGTTTGCCGATGAGCCGGGGTTGTTTCCGACCGCGCCGGTGGGCGCGATCAAGCGCTTGATGAGCAAGACCGGCTGGAATCTGGGCGAGGTGGATCTGTTCGAGATCAACGAAGCCTTTGCCGTGGTCAGTCTGGTGACCATGAGCGAGCTGGAGATCCCCCACAGCAAGGTCAATGTCTACGGCGGCGCTTGTGCGCTGGGGCATCCGATTGGTGCTTCGGGGGCACGGATTCTGGTCACGCTGTTGTCGGCTTTGCGTCAACACAACAAGAAACACGGCGTTGCTGCCATTTGCATCGGCGGCGGTGAAGCCACGGCGATTGCCGTGGAATGTCTGTACTAAGGAATTTTTTATGCTGCCCACACCCGAACAATTACAAATTCGTGAAGCGGCCCGGCAATTTGCCCAAGAGCGCCTGAAGCCCTTTGCGGCTGAATGGGACAAGCAGCACCGGTTCCCGCGTGAGGCCATTACCGAGATGGCTGAACTGGGATTCTTCGGCATGTTGGTGCCAGAGGAGTGGGGTGGTTGTGACACCGGCTATCAAGCCTACGCCATGGCCCTTGAAGAAATCGCCGCGGGCGACGGGTCGTGCTCCACGATCATGAGCGTGCACAACTCGGTGGGATGCGTGCCGATCCTCAAGTACGGCACCGATCAGCAAAAGCGTGATTTTCTGATCCCGCTGGCCAGCGGTGCGATGCTCGGCGCGTTTGCTCTGACCGAGCCGCAGGCAGGCTCCGATGCCAGTGACTTGAAAACCCGAGCCCGCCGCGAAGGCGACTTTTACGTGCTCAACGGTTGCAAACAGTTCATCACCTCCGGGCAAAACGCCGGGGTGGTGATTGTGTTTGCAGTGACTGATCCGGCAGCGGGCAAGCGCGGGATCACAGCGTTTATCGTGCCCACCGATTCGCCCGGCTACAGCGTGGCGCGGGTAGAAGACAAGCTGGGACAGCACGCCTCCGACACCTGCCAGATCTTGTTCACGGACCTGAAAATCCCGGTGGCTAATCGACTGGGCGAGGAAGGGCAGGGCTACAAGATTGCGCTGGGCAATCTGGAAGGTGGGCGCATCGGCATTGCTTCTCAGGCGGTGGGCATGGCGCGCGCGGCGTTTGAAGCGGCCCGTGACTACGCCCGTGAGCGCGTGACCTTTGGCCAGCCGCTGGTTGAACATCAGGCTGTGGCGTTTCGCCTGGCTGACATGTCGACCGAAATCGCCGTCGCCCGGCAAATGGTGCTATACGCCGCCGCGCTGCGTGACAGCGGGCAGTCGGCGTTGGTCGAGGCCTCGCAAGCCAAGCTGTTCGCCTCGGAAATGGCCGAGCGGGTGTGTTCCAAAGCGTTGCAAACCCTGGGTGGTTATGGCTATTTGAGCGACTTCCCGCTGGAGCGGATTTACCGCGACGTACGGGTGTGTCAGATCTATGAAGGCACCAGCGATATTCAGCGCATGGTCATTTCGCGCAATCTTTGAATCGAGGACGTTAACGATGAGCTACGAAACCATTCTGTTGGACATTCACGGGCATGTTGGCCTGATTACCCTGAATCGGCCGCAGGCATTGAATGCGCTGAATGCACAATTGGTCAGCGAAGTGAATCACGCGCTGGACCAGCTCGAAGCCGATCACCAGATTGGTTGCATCGTCCTCACCGGCTCGAAAAAAGCTTTTGCCGCCGGGGCAGATATCAAGGAAATGGCGGACCTGACCTACCCGCAGATTTACCTGGAAGACTTGTTCAGCGACAGCGACCGGGTGTCGACTCGCCGTAAGCCGATCATTGCAGCGGTGGCCGGTTTTGCCCTGGGCGGTGGATGTGAACTGGCGATGATGTGCGACTTTATCCTGGCCGGTGACAACGCCAAATTTGGTCAGCCGGAAATCAACCTCGGTGTATTGCCGGGCATGGGCGGCACCCAGCGCCTGACCCGCGCGGTGGGCAAGGCCAAGGCCATGGAAATGTGCCTGAGCGGGCGTTTGATGGATGCGGTTGAAGCCGAACGTTCAGGGCTGGTAGCCCGCGTGGTGCCGGTGGATGAACTGCTGGACGAAGCGCTGAAAGTTGCGGCGCTGATCGCCAAAAAATCCCTGCCGGTGCTGATGCTGACCAAAGAAAGCGTCAACCGCGCGTTTGAAGTCAGCTTGTCCGAAGGCGTGCGTTTCGAGCGCCGGGTGTTCCACTCGCTGTTCGCCACCCAAGACCAGAAAGAAGGCATGGCCGCGTTTGTGGGCAAGCGCGAAGCACAATTCAAGAACTTGTAAACAACCTCCCCTCTGTAGGAGCGAGCTTGCTCGCGGTTCAAACGACGCGATATGACTGATAAAACGCGGCGCTTCAATCGCAAGCAAGCTCGCTCCTACAGAATGTCCGCGGCGCCCACCAATCTGTAGGAGTCGAGCTTGCTCGCGATGGCATCACCGCGCTTTTACAGGCATACCGCGACGCATTGATCGCGAGCAAGCTCGCTCCTACAGGGTTTTTACTCAAATCAGGTAGTTTTTCAATTCCCGAGCAATCACCATCCGTTGAATCTCACTCGATCCTTCGTAGATCTGGGTGATTCGCGCGTCGCGGTAATAACGCTCCACCGGGTAGTCTTCCAGGTAGCCATAGCCGCCGTGGATCTGGATCGCCTTGGAGCATACAAATTCGGCGATTTCCGAAGCAAACAGCTTGGCTTGCGAGGCTTCTGACAGGCACGGTTTGCCCGCGCTGCGCAAACGCGCCGCGTGCAGGATCAGCAGTCGGGCGGCGTTGAGTCGGGTTTGCATGTCGGCCAGCATATTGGCCACGCTTTGGTGCTCAATGATGGCTTTATCAAATTGCACCCGGTCTCGGGCGTAGCCCAGTGCTGCTTCAAAGGCGGCACGGGCAATGCCCAGCGCCTGTGCGGCAATCCCGATGCGGCCACCTTCAAGGTTGGACAGGGCGATGGCTAGGCCTTTGCCGCGTTCGCCCAGCAGGTTGGCTTCAGGCACGCTGCAGTTGCTTAGTGTCACGGCGCAGGTGTCGGAGGCGCGGATACCCATTTTGTGTTCGGTGCGGTCGACGATAAACCCCGGAGTGTCTGTAGGCACCAGAAACGCAGACAGGCCTTTTTTACCCAGATCGGGATCGGTCACGGCAAATACAATGGCCAATTTGGCGCGCTTGCCGTTGCTGACAAATTGCTTGGCGCCGTTGATCACCCATTGGCCGTCGCGCAGTTCTGCACGGGTACGCAGATTGTGGGCTTCGGAGCCGGCTTGCGGCTCGGTCAGGCAAAAGCAGCCGATGCTCTGACCGCTGGCCAACTCGGCCAGCCAGGTTTGTTTCTGCGCTTCGCTGCCATAGTTGAGGATTGGCCCGCAGCCGACCGAGTTGTGAATACTCATCAGCGCGCCGGTGGCGCCATCGCCGGCGGAAATCTCTTCGACGGCCAGGGCATAGGCGACGTAATCAACGTAGGTGCCGCCCCATTCTTCTGGCACCACCATGCCCAGCAGGCCAAGCTCGCCCATCTTCGACACCAGCGCATCGTCGATCCAGCCGGCTTTTTCCCAGGCCTGGGCGTGCGGAGCAATCTCACGGCGGGCAAAGTCGCGGGCCATGTCGCGGATCATGATCTGTTCTTCGCTCAGTTCGATGTCATGCATGGCTTAGACTCCCGTCGCTTTAAAGTCTGCGAAGAAGCTGGAGACATGGGCCGCGTCCAGTTGATCCAGGCTTGCCGGGTTCCAGCGCGGGGTTTTGTCCTTGTCGATAATCAGCGCACGCACGCCTTCCATCAGGTCGCCGCGATCAAACCATTGGCGATCAAGGTGCAGCTCAAGGGCAAAGCATTCCTCAAGCGGCAGTTCACGGCCACGGCGGAGCATTTCAAAGGTGACTGCCATCGCCAGAGGCGAGCGGGTTTGCAGCAGGTTGACCGTGTCGTTGGCCCAGTCGCGCAGCTCTGGCGCTTCAATGTTGCGCAGTTGTTCGACGATGGCAGGAACGTCTGACGCTGAGAACACGCTGTCGATCAGTTCGCGCACTTTCGCCAGTGGCGGCTCGGGCAGCGAGGTCACGGCAAAGGTGGAGACCAGGGCTTGCAGGTCCTCAAGGGTCGTGGTTTGCCATTTCAGGGTGTCGAGGCATTGATCCAGTTCAGCCAGTTTGCTGCTCTCCACGAACCCGTCGGCGAGACCGCAATACAGCGCGTCACTGGCGCGGATTTGTACGCCGCTAACGCCCAGATAGGTGCCCAGATGGCCCGGTGTGCGGCTCAGGAAATAGCTGCCGCCAACGTCCGGGAAGTAACCGATAGCCACTTCCGGCATTGCCAGCTTGCTGCGTTCAGTCACCAGCCGCAGATCGGCCCCTTGCACCAGGCCCATGCCACCGCCGAGGACAAAGCCGTCCATCAGGGCAATCAGCGGTTTGGGGTAGCGATGCAGGGTCAGGTCGAGGGCGTATTCCTCTTCGAAGAAGAGGGTGTGCAGCGTGTCGTTGTTTTGATAGCTGTCGTACAGCGAGCGGATATCCCCGCCAGCACAGAAGGCTTTTTCACCTGCGCCACGCAACACCACGGCCTTGATGTTGGAGTCGGCCGCCCAAGTGTCGAGGTGGCGCTGTAGCTCGCGGACCATATTCAGGTTGATCGCATTCAGGCCGCTGGGGCGGTTCAGGGTCAGGTGGCCAATGTGATTGCGCACTTGCGCCAGAATCTCGCTTTGGCTGGCCTCGACATCCTGTGTCGATGAGGATGAAACCTGAGCAGTCATCACTAACTCCCTGCTTTGTCTTGTTTTTAGAATGGGTTCGCGGACGAACGATGACCGATGCTACCAGTGCAAATTTGCCTATTACAACCCCGATAAGCGCAGGCTTGGCGTGCATTTTTGCATGTCAGGGCTGCAGGAATGTGCGCTGTTATTGCGCGAGCCATCCGCCGTCGACATTCCATGCCGCGCCGCGCACTTGGCTGCCGGCGTCACTGCACAAGAACAGTACCAGTTCGCCCAGTTGGGGCGGGGTGACGAACTCCAGCGAAGGCTGTTTTTCGGCGAGCAAGTCGTGCTGTGCCTGATAGGGATCAATGCCCTGGTTAATACGTTGATCAATTTGCTTTTGTACCAGCGGGGTCAGCACCCAGCCGGGGCAGATGGCGTTGCAGGTGATGTTGCTGGTGGCGGTTTCGAGGCCGACGACTTTGGTCAGGCCGATCACCCCGTGCTTGGCGGCGACATAGGCGGCTTTGCCGACCGAGCCCACCAGGCCGTGGACTGAGGCGATGTTGACGATCCGGCCCCAGCCGCGCTTGCGCATACCGGGCAAGGCCAGGCGCGTGCTGTGGAATACCGCTGACAGATTGATTGCGATGATCGAGTCCCAGCGTTCCACGGGGAACTCTTCAACGCTGGCCACATGCTGGATGCCGGCGTTATTGACCAGAATGTCGAGGCCGCCGAATTCGCGTTCGGCGTAGCTGATCATGTCGGCGATCTGTGCTGGGTCACTGACATCGGCGGGATGGTGCCCGACCTTGCCACCGTATTGCTCAAGTTCGGCAATCACTTTGCTGGTGTCGCCAAAACCGTTAAGTATCAGGTCGGCTCCGGCCTTGGCCAGGCTTTGCGCGATGCCC
Organism: Pseudomonadota bacterium; assembly: GCA_040385125.1. GTDB lineage: Bacteria > Pseudomonadota > Gammaproteobacteria > Pseudomonadales > Pseudomonadaceae > Aquipseudomonas. The sequence goes on from JAZKIA010000085.1 coordinate 20,986, forward strand.
AGGCCAATGCCGCTGGTGGAGCCGGTAACCAAGGCAGTTTTACCCTTAAGGCTCATGATCAATTCCTCAGGTGAGACACGACAGGTTGGTGAATGAGGAAACGTAGCACGTGGTTTGCAATTACGGATACGAAACGGCCCGCACAAGGCGGGCCGTTTTCACGCAGAGCCGGGGGATTAGTCCTGGCGGCTGGTGACTTCCAGCAGGTGGTAGCCGAACTGGGTTTTAACCGGGCCTTGCACCACGTTGATTGGTGCGCTGAAGACGACGGTGTCGAATTCTTTAACCATCTGGCCTGGACCGAAAGAGCCGAGGTCGCCACCTTGACGGCTGGACGGGCAAGAAGAGTTGGCTTTTGCGATTTCTGCGAAATCAGCGCCGCCTTCAATTTGTGCTTTCAGTTCGTTGCACTTGTCTTCGCTGGCAACAAGGATGTGACGGGCAGTGGCTTTAGCCATGAGAGATAACTCCTTTCAAGAAAGTGCTGAGCCTACCGGATTTGCTCGGGGTTTTCTCGGCAAAGTTGCCTTGCAAGCTTCAGGCGCTGGCTTTGGCGGTACGCCGTTGCAGGTGCAATTGTTTGGCGGCGTCTCGCAGCATCAGCTCGGTGGCATCCCAGCCCAGGCAGCCATCGGTCACGGATACCCCGTAACGCATCTGCGCGCTTAATGGCTGACAGCCTTCAAACAGATGGCTTTCGAGCATCATGCCAATCAGCGAGTTGTCACCGGCGAGGCGTTGCTGGAGCACATCGGCGAACACGTGTGGCTGGCGCAGCGGGTCTTTACTGCTGTTGGCGTGGCTGCAGTCAACCATCAAGCGGGCCGGGATGGCGTTCTTCTCCAACCCGGCGCGAGCCTTGGCCACACTGGTGCGGTCGTAGTTGGGGCCGCTGTGGCCACCGCGCAGCACCAGATGGGTGTCGGGATTGCCGGGGGTCTGAATGATCGCGGGGTGCCCCTGAGCGTCGACGCCGAAGTGGCGATGACTGTGGGCGGCAGAGCGCATGGCATCACAGGCGATTGCTACGCCACCATCCGTACCATTTTTGAAGCCCACGGGCAGGTTCAGGCCGCTGGCCATTTCGCGATGGATTTGCGATTCGGTGGTACGTGCACCAATGGCCACCCAGCCCAACAGGTCGTCGAAGTAACCGGCAGCAATGGGTTGCAGCAACTCGGTTGCGATCGGTAGACCCATGCGCAGCATTTCGAGCATCAGTTCACGAGACAGGGTCAGGCCGTGGGCCATGTCGTCACTGCCATCCAGATGCGGGTCGTAGGCCAGGCCTTTCCAGCCAACGGTGGTGCGGGGTTTTTCAACATAGGCGCGCATGACCAGCAGCATGTCATCGCGCAACTCGCGAGACAGGGCGGCCAGATTGCTGGCGTATTCAAGGGCAGATTGCGGATCGTGGATGGAGCAGGGGCCAACGACGATCAGTAAACGGGAGTCTTCACCGTTCAGAATGGCGCGGATGGCTTGGCGCTGGTCGTTGACCTGATCGCGAAGCGTGTTGCTGAGGGGCAGCTGTTGCTTGAGCTGCGAGGCGCTGGGCAGGCGCTGGGTCAAGAGCGCGTTGGTGGCAGTGTTTGCAGTTGGCAGAGCGGATACGGATGCGTTCATGGTATGTGCTTCCTGGGCAGAGGGCGGGTTCTCCCGCACGCTCGGCCCTACTGGGGTGTTCGACAATTGGCCAGACTGGCTGTGAGTGCATGCGTGCCACCAATGTGGGTCCGTTCGGAGGCGGCAGACTGTCCCGAACGGCGGCTGATAAATCGCCATGCAGTGCAAAGGTCGAAGCGGTAATAAGTGGCGTAGTTCATGGGGTAAATCCTCAAATTAGTAAATTGTCAGGGCCTGAAAAAACAAAACCCCCGATCGGGTAGCCGGCCGGGGGTGAGAATTCTCTGGTGGGCGACCCGTTTTAAAGTGGGCGCCGTGTGGGTATCAGGCGCGCCAGTGGCTAAACCAATACCCAAAATAAAATCGTGCAGCAGAGAGCGTGTTGTTCGCGCACACAGCAGCAGCCGAGCGCTTGGCGCTTACGGGCATGCAAACCTCTGTATGAACGTGATGCAACATGTGCCATCTCCACTGAATGGTTTGCAGCTTACTAGAGCCAGGTAAACGGATTCAATAAGAAATTTCTGGAGAGGTGGGGCGGCGCTCAGTACTGACGTTGATCGGCGGCGTCAGTCGCGCCAGACCGCGCCTGTTTCGAAGGCGCTTTGTGCTGTGTGAAATGACCTACAGGCGAGCATTTCAAAGGGGCTCAAATCCTGCTCATCAGGCGATGAGTTACAGCGCAATACTAAAACGGGCGCGAGGCGCAATTAGGCGCATACTCAGGGCAGTTCATTACTTTTAGCTGCTTCTGGCGCTGAGGGTTGTTCAGGAATAATGCCGTCTTTCATACCCAAAAGAACCGCTACCTTATGGGCCTCCCCGCGTTTACCTTTTTTGCGCCCGGAGAGTACTTGATAGGTGGTTGCCGGGTCGACGCCATGCTCGCGAGCAAACTCTTGAACGGACTTTCCTTGATGATCCAGCCAAGCCTTGGCTTGTGCGGCAGTACGAATTCCGGTCATAGTTCAAAACCGTTCAAATGTGTTTGATATTTATTGATTATACCATCCTCGCGGGTGTTTAAAATGGGATCGTACATCCAAATGAGTGGAATTGGTTCGCGGTTGAGGCAGGAGAGAGAGCGGCTTGGTCTATCGCAGAAGTCTTTTGGTGAAATCGGTGGCGTTGAGGCTAATGCCCAAGGCAAGTATGAAAATGGTGATCGTGCACCCAAGGCTGACTATTTGTCGCGTGTCGCAGAACGTGGCGTTGATGTGCTTTATGTATTAACCGGCAGTCCTACTCCGACACTGCTCGATAATCTCAGTCAGGTAGAAGAAAAGGTGTTGGTCAGCTACCGCGTGTTGCATAAAGAGGATCAGGACGCCATTCGACGTTTGACGACAACCCTGGCGGAGTTGTCTGTATCCAATCCGGTAAAAGATCGCACCGGGCCGAACGATAGTTGAGAGGATGCGCGATGGATTTGAGCGTATTTGGCGTATTAGCGCGGGATATGACGGATGCAGGTAGGTTGGTTGATTAGTTTTTTGCTAAGGTGTCGGCAATCAACCAAGACCAATTGCGGGGTGTCGACTTGATTCGGGTTCTAGTGGTCGATGATCACGATCTTGTGCGTACAGGCATCACACGAATGCTGGCTGATATCGATGGCTTGCAAGTGGTTGGCGAAGCCGAATCCGGTGAAGAGTCGCTGCTCAAGGCGCGTGAGCTGAAGCCGGACGTGGTCTTGATGGATGTAAAAATGCCCGGCATTGGCGGCCTGGAGGCTACTCGCAAAATGATACGTAGCCACCCGGACATCAAAGTGGTTGCCGTGACCGTGTGCGAAGAAGACCCTTTTCCGACGCGTTTGCTGCAAGCAGGTGCTGCGGGCTACATGACCAAGGGCGCAGGTCTGGCCGAAATGGTTCAGGCGATACGCCTGGTGTTCGCCGGTCAACGCTATATCAGCCCGCAAGTGGCACAGCAGCTGGCGCTCAAGTCTTTCCAGCCAGCCAGTGATTCCCCCTTCGATGTGTTGTCTGAGCGCGAAATCCAGATTGCGCTGATGATTGTCGGCTGCCAAAAGGTTCAGGTCATTTCAGACAAGCTGTGTTTGTCGCCCAAGACAGTCAACACCTACCGCTATCGTATTTACGAGAAGCTCTCGGTCAAAAGTGATGTCGAACTGGCCTTGTTGGCTGTTCGTCACGGCATGGTTGATGCTGGTTAACAATGACTGACGTGTTCGACGCAAGTGCATTTCTCTCGACCTGCAGTGGTCGTCCTGGCGTGTATCGCATGTTTGATAGCGATGCGCGGCTGCTTTACGTGGGCAAGGCCAAAAACCTTAAAAAGCGCTTGGCCAGCTACTTTCGCAAAACCGGTCTGGCGCCCAAAACAGCGGCGCTGGTCGGGCGTATTGCGCAAATTGAAACCACGATTACCGCCAATGAAACCGAGGCGTTGCTGCTTGAGCAGACGCTGATCAAAGAATGGCGGCCGCCGTATAACATCCTGCTGCGCGACGATAAGTCTTATCCCTACGTGTTTCTGTCAGATGGTCAATACCCGCGACTGAGCATTCATCGCGGGGCTAAAAAGCTAAAGGGCAAGTATTTCGGGCCGTATCCCAGTGCGGGCGCAATTCGGGAAAGTCTGAGCCTGTTGCAAAAGACCTTTCTGGTTCGCCAATGCGAAGACAGCTATTTCAAAAACAGAACACGACCTTGTCTGCAATATCAGATCAAGCGCTGCAAGGGGCCATGTGTTGGCTTGGTTGAGCCTGAGGTTTATGCCGAGGACGTGCGTCACTCAGTCATGTTTCTTGAAGGCCGCAGCAGTGCGCTGACCGATGAACTGAACAGCGAGATGGAGCAGGCTGCCAGTACCCTCGATTTTGAGCGTGCCGCAGAGGTGCGTGACCAGATCTCGTTGCTGCGCCGGGTTCAGGACCAGCAGAGCATGGAAGGTGGCACAGGCGATGTGGACGTAATCGCCGCCTTTGTAAACCCCGGCGGCGCGTGTGTGCATTTGATCAATGTGCGCGGTGGGCGAGTGCTGGGCAGCAAGAATTTCTTCCCGCAGGTGGGTATTGAGGAAGACGTGGCTGAGGTCATGGCGGCATTTCTCGGGCAGTACTACATCAGCAGCCCTGAGCGCGATCTGCCAAGCGAATTGATCGTCAACGTGGAACACGAGAGCTTCGAGTCGATTATTGAGGCGATGGAAGCGCTGCGTGGCCGGGAAATGGCCATCAGCTATCGTGTGCGCGGTACTCGGGCCCGCTGGCAGCAATTGGCCGTCACTAATGCCGAGCAGGCCTTGGGGGCTCGCCTGGCGAACCGCCTGCACATGGCTGCCCGTTTTGAAGCATTGGCCGAAGTATTGAAACTCGATGAAATTCCGCAGCGTCTGGAGTGCTACGACATCAGTCACTCCAGCGGTGAAGCGACGGTGGCATCCTGTGTGGTATTTGGTCCTGAAGGCCCGATCAAGTCGGACTACCGGCGCTTTAACATTGAAGGCGTGACGCCTGGAGATGATTATGCAGCCATGCACCAAGCACTGATGCGCCGCTTCAGCCGCCTCAAAGAGGGGGAGGGCAAGCTGCCAGACATTCTGTTGGTTGATGGTGGCAAGGGTCAGCTCTCAATGGCTCGCGATGTACTCAACGAATTGGCTGTTCCCGACCTGATTTTGCTTGGCGTGGCCAAGGGCGCGACCCGCAAGGCGGGTTTCGAAACCCTCTACCTGAATGACTCCGCCCATGAATTCACCTTGAAAGGTGACTCGCCGGCCTTGCATTTGATCCAGCAGATTCGTGACGAGGCCCACCGTTTTGCCATTACCGGGCACCGTGCGCGACGCGGTAAAACCCGGCGAACCTCAACCCTGGAAGGCATTGCCGGGGTCGGACCGACCCGTCGCCGTGACTTGTTGAAACATTTTGGTGGATTACAGGAGCTAACTCGTGCCAGCATCGAGGAGATCGCCAAAGCACCCGGGATCAGTAAAAAGCTTGCTGAGTTGATTTATGCAAATCTGCACAGCGAGTAGAATGCCATTTCACCTCGTAGCCAGTTGTGCCGATGAATATCCCTAATTTGATCACCGTACTACGCGTTCTACTGATTCCTATCTTCATCCTGCTGTTCTATCTCCCCTACAGCTGGAGCTATATTGCCTCCAGCTCGGTCTTCGCATTTGCGGCGGCAACGGACTGGCTTGACGGATATTTGGCCCGACGCCTGGAGCAAAGCACGCCGTTTGGTGCTTTCCTGGACCCAGTGGCCGATAAATTGATGGTCGCTGTCGCATTGGTACTGCTGGTGCAAGAGCATCACAATGTCTGGCTGACCTTGCCTGCTGCTGTGATCATTGGACGTGAAATCGTGATTTCAGCCTTGCGTGAATGGATGGCGGAACTGGGTGCACGCGCGCAAGTTGCCGTGTCCAATATGGGCAAATGGAAAACCGCCGCGCAAATGCTTGCCTTGATGATTCTGTTGGCCAACCCTTCTGACTTCAGCTTCTGGGTGTTAGTGGGTTATGCGCTGCTGTTGGTCGCTGCGGGCCTGACTTTATGGTCGATGCTGCAATATTTGCGGGCTGCCTGGCCGCATTTGAAGACCACCTCGATAAAATAAATAAAACTTTTTGAATCAAGGGGTTGACGCACTCTTCTATTGCTATAGAATGCCCAGCACCAAGACGCGGGAATAGCTCAGTTGGTAGAGCACGACCTTGCCAAGGTCGGGGTCGCGAGTTCGAGTCTCGTTTCCCGCTCCAAATATTAAGCTGAAGAATTCCACAGAATTTTGTCAGCGATTGAAAAAAGGACCTTCGGGTCCTTTTTTCGTTTGGGGAGTTCCATCAATATCGGTTATAGCCCCATGCCACCCATTGAGAAGCGGTGTGCACCGGCTCTTGGGCAAGAAAGCTACGGGTGAAGCCATCCCTGTTCTGACCAGAACAGGTTCAGGCCGATCAGCAGGCTTTGTTGGCGGGCCTGCTGTTGCTGGGCGACGCTGGCCGGGTCACGAATGATCGTTGCTGTACTTGAAACGCATCAGTTCGGCCGGGGCGCGCAGGTCAGTAGGCATGTCCGTGTCAGGTTCGTGGATCGGTAGTGGCATGCTTGGGGAGCTGCTTGGTCAGCATTAAGAGGATCTGTTTTCAATAATCGAAAATCGTTATCGTAATTCGATTATTGAACCAGTTTTGCTCGAGCCAGGAAGGTAACTGCATGGCCAACTCTCATGTCGATACACGCAGCAGCGCATGGTCGGTGTTTCTCATCTTCATGCGCCTTGGATTGACCTCGTTCGGCGGCCCCATTGCGCACCTAGGCTACTTCCGTGATGAGTTTGTCACACGACGGCGTTGGCTGAGCGAGCGCAGCTATGCGGATTTGGTAGCGCTCTGCCAATTCTTGCCCGGGCCGGCAAGTAGCCAGGTCGGCATCGCGCTGGGAATGTCACGCGCGGGATACCGTGGGGCGTTCGCGGCCTGGGCTGGCTTTACGCTGCCTTCGGCCATTGCTCTGATCCTGCTTGCACTGGGTATTTCCCAATATGGCACAGCCATCTCGCACGGCGCCCTGCATGGCCTCAAAGTGGTCGCTGTCGCGGTGGTTGCTCAAGCCGTTTGGGGTATGGCGCGAAACCTGTGCATGGACGTGCCGCGAATCACCCTCATGGCGATGGCCACCTGCGTCGCCTTGCTTGAGCCATCTGCCTGGGGACAGATCGGCATGATTGTCGCCGCCGGGCTTACAGGCCTACTGCTGTTCAAACCCCGGCAGAGTGCCGAGCACGACCCACTGCCGATCACGATCAGCAAACGGGCCGGGGCGATCTGGCTGTCGCTGTTTCTGGCATTGCTGGTGGGTCTGCCGCTGTTGACCCAACTGTTGCCCAATCAAACCGTGGCAATGGTGGATGCCTTCTACCGCTCCGGCTCACTGGTATTCGGTGGCGGTCATGTCGTCCTGCCACTGCTGCAAGCCGAAGTAGTTCCCTCCGGCTGGGTCAGCAATGAGGTGTTCTTGGCAGGATATGGCGCCGCGCAAGCCGTACCTGGCCCCTTGTTCACGTTCGCCGCATTCCTCGGCGCGTCGATGAGCTCCACCCCTTCAGGTTGGGTCGGCGGCATGATCTGCTTGGTGGCGATCTTCGCACCGTCCTTTTTGTTGATCGTGGGCGCCTTGCCGTTTTGGGAGCAATTGCGACGTAGTGTGCGCACTCAGGCCGCGCTGGTTGGGATCAATGCGGCGGTGGTCGGTCTGCTGCTGGCCGCGCTCTATCAGCCGGTATGGACGAGTGCCATTTTCCAGCCGCAAGACTTCGGTTTGGCACTGGTCGCCCTGGTTGCGCTGATGTTCTGGAAGCTTGCGCCGTGGCTGGTTGTCGTCGGAAGCGGGGTCGCGGGATGGGTTCTGAGTGTCACGTTGTGAGGTATAAGAAATGACCGACAAAGACCTCTACGGCGGCTTAATCCGCCAACACATTTTTCATCATGCCGCCAAGGAGTCTGTTTTTGGGTTGGGTTTGATTGAAGAGCTGAGACATCACCTAGGAAGGTCAGAGTGCGCTCACCGAGGCGCGCACTAAGGTCAGGGAATTATTCGGGGAGTTGATCGAGGGCAACTAAAATTGATACATCGATAAGATGTTTGATCTATTCCATTCAGGCAAAATGTCGACGCTTGATGGAGTAACAATGCCAGCTTTGGGTCGACTACAGCCTTTCGCAACAGGCAGAGATCAGCCAAAAGCGGACAATCGAGTTACTAAATTGAGATTGTAAACCTCGCGCATAGCCTATGGGTCTGGGCAGAAGAGCAGTGTTAGGAAATACCTAGTTCTTTAACGAAACTTGTTTGGCTTCGATTTTGAGATCGCTGAGGCGCTTGAGCATAGCGATTATGTTTACTCGAGCGGATCCCTCATTGGCCAATCGTAGACGCTTGACTCCTATAATGGAGTCGCCGAAGCCAGCAGTGAAAGGCGTTCGGATAATTTCACGCAAAACAACCTTGTTGGTCATTGACTCTATCAACGTGTATTCCACTTCGCTGGTTACCTCAAAATCCAGCCCGAATATAGGCTGGTCAACGCGAAGCAAATTGGCACGTAGAGCATAGGAGGCGGACTCGTCGCCAAGCAAATCAGCATTAGCGAGCGATTGCTTGAGTGCAGCGCCGAAGTCAGGGCTGTCGATTTCCGAAGTCCATAGAGGGTTGGTTTTATCTCCGCCATTCACCTCGGAAAGCCGGACATTATTTTTTAGCTGAGAGTCATAGGTGCTTGCCTCTGCTTGATCGGCAGATACTGACATGCCGGAGATTTGAGCGGGCGAGGCACAGCCAGTGCAAAGAGCAATCAGAGCTGAAGCTAAAAGTAAACGGAGGTACTTCATTCGAAAGTCCTTGTGATTGTATAGTCCAAAGAGATCGCAAACGATAGCACTTAGCCACTCCTGCAGCTACTTAACGAGTTACTAGGGGCGGCGCTTCGAAACTCGGAGGATCTGTGCTTTCAGGCTTGGATCCCCTTAGCAATCATGGCTGGAAGTGAACGGCCGAGGGTGGCCGACTGCTGCCAGTCACGAAGGACTGCTTCGACCATTGCTGTCGTTCGAGTTTCGTCGACTAGTGTCTGTTTCGCAGCGGTAGCAGTCACCCGTTATGACGAGCTGGACGTGAGGTTCGGCAGGTTCGTGATATCGCCTTGATCTTTGAGCACTTACGTTAATGTGAACAGACCCTAGGCTCTGTACGAAATGTATCTGCGCTCGGTGATGCTGCGTTGAAAACAGGCTCGGAATGCTCATTAACAACCCGTTAACTCCGCTTCCTCGCCTGTTTTCGCCTTGCCTGACCTTCGCTCGAAAACATTTCGTACAGACCCTAGTCCAACTTAACGATTCCGCACGGTGTTCCCCCGCGCACAGTGACTTGTACCGGCGCAAAGCCGCCGAGCACAAAGCGGAGACATCAGATGAAAAGACTGCAAGGCCGTGTGGCCCTGATTACCGGCGCAGGGGCCGGTATTGGCAAAGGCCTGGCCCGTCGTTTCGCAGCCGAAGGCGCTTCGCTATGGCTGGCAGATATTAATGCTGCAGCAGGTGAATCCGTTGCAGCAGAAATCCGATCTGAATTTGGTGTGAAGGTAGGCTTTGCTATCACAGACGTGAGCGAACGCGCTGCTGTACAAGACATGGTGGGCGCAGCCCAGCAACACTTTGGCCGTGTAGATATTCTCGTTAACAATGCCTGGGGTCGCCGCCCAAATAGCCCATCCGGCTTTGCGAGGGTGGATACGCTGACCGATTTGGACGCCGACTGGGCCTGGCGCATTGGCACGCAATCAGCACTGTGGGCCATGCAGGCGACATTTCCCGGTATGAAAGAGCGCAGCTGGGGCCGGGTCATCAATATGTGCTCGCTAAACGGCGTCAACGCCCACCCCTATTCGGTGGACTACAACATGGCCAAGGAGGCGCTGCGCACTCTCACACGCTCCGCCGCGCGCGAGTGGGCGGCCTATGGTATTTGCTGCAATGCCATTTGCCCCGGGGCAAACACCGAGGCATATCAAAAGTTCGCAACCGCCCAGCCTGACAACGCAGCCGATATGCTGCGGCTGAACCCCATGGGTTATATGGGCGACCCCGAGCGCGATATTGGCGGTGCAGCATTGTTTCTGGCCAGCGAAGATTGCCGTTATGTGACAGGTAATACACTGTTTGTCGATGGCGGCAGCCACATCAATGGCGTGCCCTGGTTGCCCAAGCAAAAGTAAAGGCTTCTATTTTGATAGCTTTATATGAGTTATCTGACAGAGCACCCAACCAATTGAAACGCCAGCACTGTTCCAGGCCTGTTCACGAAAATTATGAGCACCTGCGGGAACGCTGACAATCCAGCATCCGCATGCATATCACTCGCGTTCAGTTCAAGCGTATCGCGGGCGCAATGAGGTGAAGCGCTTGTTTCGCAGGCTCAAGGCATATCAGTTCAAAGCCGACAATGTCTGAAATACAGCCTGAAGCGGTCACTTGGCCAGCAGTGGCGATAGTCGGCTTCGGGCCAGAATTGTTGACAAAATCCCGTTGCTGTATGGGCCGCCTGTCAGTCGAATGCGGATGGACGCAGGCAGCCGATAGCCATGGCGACCAGGCTGTCGAGCAAGGCCGGATGCTCCAGCTGCGCCGGAATATCCTCCAACACCGACCGGATTACACTGCGCAGCCCCTGTCCGAGCAAGTAAGCCGCCAGGGCGGGGTGCTCTGTGGTGATCTCATGCTCGTACATATGCAGGAGCGGCAGCCAGGTCGCTTGGATGAATTCACCTGTCGTGCGGTAAGGACCGCGCCACATTCCCAGGTGCAGCGCGGAGTGGTAGCGCAAATGAAAGGCTTTGTTTAATTTGAACAGGCGTGTTTCGACACGAATGATGTTGGCCAGAATATTGTGCAGTGCCGATTTTAATGGCACACCAACCAGCCTTTCGCGCACCCTCAGTAGTTCCTCGGACTCCTCGTCGAGAACACGTTCGTACAGTAAGGCAACGATCGCGTCCTTGTTGGGAAAGTATTGGTAGATCGAACCGACTGCGACCCCTGATATTTCCGCGATGCGCGCGACGGTCAGCGCTTCCTCGCCTGTCTCATCCAGAATCCGCAGGCACGCCTGCTCCACTGCATCGACCAGTGCTCGAGAGCGTGCCTGGGTCGGACGCTTGCGTAACGCGGGAAGCTGCTCCGGCGAAGACTTTGGGCCCATAGTGGTTTCATCACCTTTCTTGTTCATGGGAATCCGAGTGCTGAATTTATCGCTGTACTAATAATTTGATATTTATCAATTAAATCAATTAGTTAATAACAAGTTTTGGCGCTTTTTGAATGCGAATATCTCAGCCGTCGCGACGTGAGTATGATCGTGTTCGTCAATCAGACAACGTCTAAACGCGTAGTAATGCGCCCCATAAGATCGGATGCTCCAACCCTGCCGGGAGATTGTCCATGCCTTCATCTTTCATCGTCCGGCCCCTTGGCCCAAGCCTGGGTGCCGAAGTGCTTGATCTAGATCCGGCTTCATTAGTTTTGCCAGAAACACTTGCGGCACTTGAGGCGACACTTTTCAAACATGAAGCCATCGTATTGCACGTTCCGGGACTAACCCCCGAGCAACATTTGGCGATTGCCCGGTATTTCGGTGAGCCAGAAGTCCACACCTTCTATCCCAACCTGGGCGAGGGCTTTGAACAGATCACCGTGATCGACTCCAAGCTGGGCGATCGAGCTGATATGTGGCACCACGACGAGAGCTTTCTGGCCAGCCCACCGATTGTCACAATGACTCACGCCCAGATCCTGCCGCCGTGTGGTGGCGACACCTGCTGGATCAGCATGACCACGGCCTACGATGCGCTGTCCGAGCGCATGAAGCACTACCTCGAAGGCCTCAGCGTCTGGCACGACATGAACGGGCCAATGACGGCAGCGCTGCGCCAAAACGTCGTCACACACGAGCGCTATGTCGAGGTCATCAAAGCGAACCGACGGCACCTGCATCCGCTAGTCATTCAGCACCCGGTGACAGGTCGCAAGGCGCTGTATCTGAGCCCGACCTACACCACCCATATCGACGGCCTGGGCATCCCCGAGGGCGATGCCATCCTTGCCTACCTGCATGGGCATTGCCAGCACGTTCAATTCGGGTTCCGCCATCGCTGGCGCGTCGGTGACATGGTGCTTTGGGACAACCGTAGCGTGCTCCACAACGCCATCCTGGACTATCAACCGCACCAACGGCGCATGCAGCGCACCTCGGTTTTCGCTCGCCCGTCTTGCCACGGGTAATTCATTGATTGGTCAATCACAGCTTGAGACAGTCGCTCAAGAGGAAACCGCTATGTTGAAGGACTCGCTTAACATGGATTTGCTGGCCCGCTACGCTCCCAATCCGGGTCGATATGCGCTGCTGCCCGAATTGACACCACACCAGACCGTGGCATTGCTGTGTCGGGTTTTGTATCGCGAGGGTTATAACGACCACATCGCCGGCCACATCACCGTTCGCCAGGACGACGGTACTTACCTGGCCAACCCATGGGAGCTCACCTGGGGTGAAGTGACCGCCTCGGATATTGTGCGCCTCGATACGCATGGCAAGGTGATCGAGGGTGAGTGGAACATCACCCCGGCCATCAACCTGCACATAGATGTACACACCGCCCGGCATGATGTCGACGTAGTGATCCACAACCATCCGCAGTGGGGATCAGTGTGGTCGGCGGCTGGGCGTATTCCGCCGATCTATGACCAAACGTCCGCCTTGGTTGACACTGACCCGGTGTTCTATGACGAGTATCAGGGCACGGTAGAAGACACCGCACGAGGCCGCGCCGTCGTGGACGCTCTCGGTACGCAAAAATGGGCGTTGCTCGCCAACCACGGCGTGTTGGTGGTGGCCAGCGGCATTCGTCAGGCACACTTGCGCGCTATCACACTGGAGTGGCGCAGCCGTCTGGCCTGGCATGTCGAAACACTCGGCGGCGGCTCACCATTGCCCGCCAGTGTCGCGCTCGCAACCGGAGAACGCACCGATACCAATGGGTTCCCATTCCTGTGGGAAGCCATGGCTCGCGAGGAAATCCGGCGCGATCCAACCGTTCTTGAGTAAGCCCCGAATAACTCGCGTCCTGCACTCCGCAAATCGTTGATGAAACTTCGCAAGTGCTTCCGCTGGACTAACTACGCGTTGTAGCGACATGAGCTAACGGGTCATAGGCTTGATGTGAACAGCCTTCATCCCTCGATGGCCTCATATGGCAGACCAACGTAGTTCTCGGCAATGCTCTGGCGCCCGGCGGCCGAACCCACGAAGTAGTCGAGTTCGGTTTGCTGCATGCGCTGGCCAAAGGCGTCAGTGTCGGGGAAGCGGTGCAGCAGTGAGGTCATCCACCAAGAGAACCGCTCGGCTTTCCAGACCCGGCGCAGGCAGATTTGCGAGTACTTTTCCAGCAGATCGGTGCGACCTTCGCCATACACCTTGAGCAGAATGCGATACAGCGTGCTGACATCGCTGGCGGCCAGGTTCAAGCCTTTGGCGCCGGTCGGTGGGACGATGTGAGCGGCGTCGCCGAGCAGAAACAGTCGGCCATATTGCATGGGTTCGACGACGAAGCTGCGCAGCGGGGCGATGCTTTTCTCAATCGATGGACCGGTCACCAACCGGTCGGCGAGGTGTGCTGGCAGGCGCAGTTTGAGTTCGTCCCAGAAGCGCTCATCGGACCAGTCCTCAAGTTTTTCCTCGGCGCCTACTTGTACGTAATAACGGGTGCGGGTTTGCGAGCGCATGCTGCACAGGGCGAAACCGCGCTCATGGTTGGCGTAGACCAGTTCCTGGTGGACGGGTGGGGTGTCGGCGAGGATGCCGAGCCAGCCAAAGGGGTAAACGCGCTCGAACACCTTCAGGGTTTCTGCCGGGATGGATTGTCGCGAGACGCCATGGAAACCGTCGCAGCCGGCAATGTAATCGCAGTCCAGGCGCACGGTTTCGCCGTTGCGTTCGAAGGTGACGTAAGGGCTATCGCTCTTCATGCCGTGGGGCTGCACATTGTCGGCATCGTAAACGGTCATGGCCCCTGCGGCGGCGCGGGCCTCCATCAGGTCACGAGTCACTTCGGTCTGGCCGTAGACCATCACGGTTTTGCCGCCGGTCAGCTGTTTGAGGTCAATGTGCTCACAACGTCCATCGAAAGCCAGTTCGAAACCGTCGTGCACCAATCCGTTGGCGTCCATGCGTTCACTGACACCTGCCTCGCGCAACAAATCGACCATGCCTTGCTCCAGTACGCCGGCTCGAATGCGCGAAAGAATGTACTCAGGGTTTTTGCGTTCGATGATGACGTTGTCGATGCCGGCGCGATGCAGCAGTTGGCCGAGCAGCAGGCCCGCGGGGCCAGAGCCGATGATAGCGACTTGAGTTTTCATGGGTGTCGTCCTGTTTGGTGCGGTTGAAGGCGTGGCGCCTTTCGGACCGCTATTATTTTTGTCTCCGGTATTTTTGATGGTGAAAGCGCGTATAAGAAGGCACTATTCGGCGACTTCCATGGACTTTTCGTGGATCTCACCCATGGGGAGTAAATCGTGAAACCCTCGGTTATGCCCGTTCCGGTATTCAAACTCTATGGCGAGACCACCGTTTGGCCGACCCCTGATTTGCTGCATTGCGAGTCTATTCCCGAGCGCAGTCAGCTCCACAACTGGGAGATAAAACCCCACTGGCACAGTGACCTGGTGCAGTTGTTATATGTGCAGGCGGGGGAGGCGGTGCTGGAAGTTGAAGACTTGATTAAACAGGTCAAAGGTCCGGCGTTGCAGGTGGTGCCTGCATTGAGCGTGCATGCCTTTAGATTTTCCGAGGATATCCAGGGCCATGTCCTCAGCTTGGCGCAGCCCTTGGTCGAGCAGCTCGGTACTTCGTTGGACAGCACTGTGCTGAACACGCCAGCCTGTTACTCGCCAGGTTCTGAGTCGGTGTACCTGGACACGCTGTTCGCCGCGATCAGCCAGGAATACGGTCAGGAGCAATCTGGCCGTGATCCGATGCTGCACTCCTTGATCACGCTGTTGTTTGTCTGGCTGAGTCGCCGCAGTCTGGAACTTACGCCTTCCGATATCAGGCTGCGTGAGCGCGGTCGAGACCATCTGCAGGACTTTACCCGAGCCTTGGAATTGCGCTTCCGTGAGCACCTGCCCATTGAGCATTATGCGACGGGGTTGGGGATCAGCGCTGCTCACCTCAATGCCCTGTGTCGGCGCTTGTGTGGGCAATCGGCCTTGCAGATGATCAACCAGCGATTGCTGCTCGAAGCCAAACGCAACCTGGTGTACACCGCGATGACGATCAACCAGGTGTCCGACAGCCTGGGCTTTTCCGAACCTGCCTACTTCTCGCGCTTTTTCAAGCGAGGTACTGGGCAGTCACCGAAACAATTTCGCATCCAGCGTTAGCGGATGCCAGACCTGCAAGGCAGCCAACTGCGGTGAACATCGATACCCGAATCAAATTTCGTCATCTGCTGTGTTTTCTCGAAGTGGCGCGCCAGGGCAGCCTGGCCCGTGCCTGCGACAAACTGGCGCTCAGTCAGCCGGCACTGTCCAAGACGATCAAGGAACTGGAAACCCTGTTGGCCACCACGTTATTCGTGCGCAGCAAGAGCGGTGCTGCGCTGACCGAGGCCGGGGTGGCGTTTCTGCGTTATGCCGGGCCGAGCGTGCAAGCTTTGCGCGAAGGGGTCAATAGCCTGCGCGCCGGGGAGCATGAGCCGATCACCGCCAGGCTCGGCGTGCTGTCCACGGTGGAAAGCTTGCTGATACCGGAGGTCATCTTGCGTCTGCACGCCCGGCATCCGAACCTGGTCGTGAGCGTGGTGACCGGGCCCAGTGCGTATCTGCTGTCGCGGCTGCGGGTTGGTGAACTGGATCTGGTGGTCGGTCGCATGACTGATAGCCCACAGATTCTTGGGCTGGCCTTCGAGCATCTGTACAGCGAGTCCATGACCCTGGTAGTGCGTAACGGCCATCCGCTGCTGTCCGACCCTCAGGGGCATAAAAGTCTTGAAGACTATCCCCTGGTGCTGCCATTGGCCGGGACGACCATCCGCAAGTTCGCCGACAGTCTGTTTGTGCAGCATGGCATCAATCCACCGCGTCAGCGTCTTGAAACCTTGTCGTTGACCCTCAGTCGACGTTATGTGGAGTGCAGTGAGGCGGTCTGGGTTGCACCGTTCGACGCCGTCAGGCAAGACCTGAGCCGAGGTGAACTGGTTGAGTTGGACTTGGGTATTCGCGAGCCGGGCGGCTCAGTGGGGCTGTGCAGCAACCCCGCGCTGTCCAAGTCGTTGGCGGCTCAGTGGTGTGTGGAGGTGTTGCGCGAGGTGGGGGCGGACTATCGCGAGGGTCGCTATCCATAACCATTTGGTTATGGATGGGGGTTGATATTTTCAATGTTGGATCGGGTCTCGTTGAGGGAGACTGGGTTACAGGCTGCTGCTCCGTAGCCACTTCCCCCATAACAACAAGGAGAGCGATATGTCTGATGCGGACAACGCCCGCTTCGTCATTCGTGACCGCAACTGGCATCCCAAGGCCCTGACTCCTGATTACAAGACCTCGGTCTTGCGGTCTCCACGCCAGGCTCTGGTGAGCATTCCTCAGTCCCTCTCGGAAACCAGTGGCCCGGACTTTTCCCACCTGAAGATGGGCCAGCACGACAACGATCTGCTGCTGAACTTCAACAACGGTGGTTTGCCCATCGGCGAGCGCATCATCGTTGCCGGTCGGGTTTGCGATCAATATGGCAAGCCTGTCCCACACACCCTGGTCGAGATGTGGCAAGCCAATGCCGGTGGTCGCTATCGACACAAGAAAGACAGCTACCTGGCACCTATCGATCCGAACTTTGGTGGTGTCGGTCGGACCATGACCGATCGCGATGGCAACTACAGTTTTCGCACGATCAAACCCGGGCCGTACCCTTGGCGCAACGGTCCCAATGACTGGCGTCCGGCGCATATCCACGTCTCCATCAGCGGCCCGTCGATTGCCACGCGCCTGATCACCCAACTGTATTTCGAAGGCGATCCGCTTGTCCCGATGTGCCCGATCGTCAAGTCGATCGCCAATCCGGATGCGGTGCAGAGTCTGATCGCAAGGCTCGACATGAGCATGGCCAACCCCATGGATTGCCTGGCTTATCGCTTTGATATCGTCCTGCGCGGCCAGCGCCGGACCCACTTCGAAAATTGCTGAGGAGGTACGCACATGCCCGTTCAACTTTTGCCAGAAACCCCTTCGCAAACTGCCGGCCCTTTTGTGCATATCGGCCTGGCGCTGGAGGCGGCCGGCAACCCGACTCGCGAGCAGGAAATCTGGAACGAAATGGCCAAGCCCGGCGCACCTGGTGAGCACATTCTGCTGATGGGCCATGTCTATGACGGTAATGGCCACATGATCCGCGATTCGTTCCTGGAGTTCTGGCAGGCCGACCATGAAGGCGTCTACGACACTGACTACAACCTGGAAAAGCCCTTCAACAGTTTCGGCCGTACCGCCACTGCGGATGCTGGAGAGTGGACGCTGAAAACCGTCAAGCCGGGCGTCGTCCAGAACGCAGCCGGTGTGCCTATGGCGGCGCATATCAGCGTGTCGCTGTTTGCCCGCGGCATCAATATTCACTTGCAGACCCGCCTGTACTTCGATGACGAGGCCGAGGCCAATGCCATCGACCCGGTGCTGAACCTGATTGAGCAGCCGCAACGTCGTGAAACGCTGATCGCCAAGCGCTGCACGGTTGATGGTCAGTTGGCTTACCGCTTTGACATCCGAGTTCAAGGTGAAGGTGAAACGGTGTTCTTCGATTTCTAGAGTTTCAAGCCGGCGTGCGCTGTATCGGTTTTTTTGCCAAGCGACTTAATAAAAATAAAGGTGAACTTATATGACTGTCTCCGTTGCGCTGCCCATGGCCAACAGGCTCGATGTGCAGGCCCTGATCAACGACAAGCCACTGTCCACCTATCAATGGCGGGTCGTGCTGCTGTGCTTTCTAATTGTGTTTCTGGATGGTCTGGACACGGCTGCCATGGGCTTTATCGCACCGGCGTTGAGCCAGGACTGGGGCATCGATCGCGCCAGCCTTGGGCCGGTGATGAGTGCGGCGTTGATCGGCATGGTCTTCGGTGCCCTGGGCTCCGGGCCTCTGGCGGACCGTTTCGGGCGCAAAGTGGTGCTGGTGGTCTCAGTGTTCCTGTTCGGCCTGTTCAGTTTGCTCTCGGCTTACAGCAGCAACATCGATCAACTGCTGGTCCTGCGCCTGTTGACCGGGCTGGGGCTGGGGGCGGCGATGCCCAACGCTACGACATTGCTCTCTGAATACACCCCGGAGCGGCACAAGTCGCTATTGGTGACCAGTATGTTCTGTGGTTTCAACCTGGGGATGGCTTGCGGCGGATTCATTTCGGCGAAGATGATTCCATTGTTGGGTTGGCACAGTCTGCTGATGCTCGGCGGGATTCTGCCTTTGATATTGGCCGTAGTGCTGTTGCTCTGGCTGCCGGAGTCAGCACGCTTTCTGGTGGTGCGTAATCGCAGCGTTGAACGCATTCGCAAAGCACTGGCGCCCATCGCACCACAGGAGGTCGCGGCGGCAACGGGCTTCAGCGTACCGGAACAGAATGTTGGGCAAAGCCGCAACGTGCTGAAAGTGATTTTCTCCGGCACCTATAGCACTGGCACCTTGTTGCTCTGGCTGACCTATTTTATGGGGCTGGTTATTGTTTACCTGCTGACCAGCTGGTTGCCGACTCTGATGCGTGACAGCGGTGCGAGCATGGAGCAGTCGGCGTTCATCGGCGCGTTGTTTCAGTTCGGTGGTGTGCTCAGTGCGGTGGGTGTGGGTTGGGCGATGGACAAATTCAATCCGCACAAGGTTATCGGCATCGCTTACCTGTTGGCCGGCGTTTTTGCCTGGCTGGTCGGGCAGAGCCTGGGCAATGTCGCCGTGTTGGCCACATTGGTGCTATTGGCAGGTATGTGCATCAACGGCGCGCAATCGGCCATGCCATCGCTGGCAGCGCGTTTTTACCCAACCCAGGGACGCGCCACCGGCGTGTCGTGGATGCTCGGTATTGGCCGTTTCGGGGCGATTCTCGGTGCCTGGGCCGGGGCGACACTGCTGGGGCTGGGCTGGAACTTCGAGCAGGTACTGACGGCCCTGGTGGTACCGGCGGTACTGGCCACCGCGGCAGTGGTGATCAAAGGGCTGGTTAGCCATGCGGACGCTACTTGAGATCACCCCACTGAAAGTTTGAATCCTGGAGTAATGGCGTGAACAGACCCACCAATCAGCTCTTTGATGCCTATTTTACCCAGCCGGCCATGGGCTCGATTTTTTCCGACCAGGGCCGGGTGCAGGGCATGCTTGATTTTGAAGTCGCGCTGGCTCGTGCCGAAGCCAGCACGGGGCTTATTCCCGGTGACGTGGTGGCGGATATCGCGAAGGTCTGTCACGCCGAGCGCTATGACCTTGATGCTCTGGCCATTGCCATTGGCAGTGCCGGTAACTCGGCGATTCCGCTGGTCAAGGCGTTGGGCAAACAGGTGGCTGAGCAAAACCCGGCGGCTGAACGTTACGTGCATCTGGGTGCCACCAGCCAGGACGTTATGGACAGTGGCCTGGTGTTGCAGTTGCGCGCTGCTATCGAACTGTTGGAAGACGATTTGGCGTGTTTGGCCGATGCGCTTGCGCAGTTGGCTCTGCGTCACGCTGCAACGCCGATGGCCGGACGTACCTGGCTGCAACAGGCCACGCCGGTGACTCTGGGAATGAAGGTCGCTGGCTGGCTGGGCGCCATCACCCGGCATCGCCAGCGCCTGGTTGAAATCAAACCGCGTTTGCTCTGCCTGCAGTTTGGTGGTGCCTCCGGGAGCTTGGCTGCGTTAGGTGATCAGGCTTTTGCGGTAGCTCAAGCCCTGGCCGCTGAGTTGAAGTTGAACCTCCCCGAACAACCCTGGCATACCCAACGTGATCGTCTGGTGGAGTTCGCCAGCCTGCTGGGAATGATCGCCGGTAGCCTGGGCAAGCTGGGGCGCGATCTGAGTCTGTTGATGCAGACTGAAGTGGGGGAGGTTTTCGAACCTGGCGCACCGGGCAAGGGCGGCTCTTCGACCATGCCGCACAAGCGCAACCCTGTGGGTGCTGCGGTCATGATCGGTGCGGCGATCCGCGCGCCGGGGCTGGTGGCAACCATGTTGGCTGCCATGCCGCAGGAGCATGAGCGCAGCCTCGGGCTCTGGCATGCAGAATGGGAAACCTTGCCGCAGTTGTGCTGCCTGGTCTCCGGCTCATTGCAACAGGCATTGCAGGTGGTACCTGGGCTGGAAGTCGACGCCGAGCGGATGTTGAGTAATCTGCAAATGACACAAGGGCTGGTTCTGGCGGAGGCGGTGAGTATCGCCTTGGCCCAGCGCATCGGCCGCGAGGCCGCCCACCATCTGATCGAACATTGTTGTCGCTGTGCCGTGGAGCAGGGCGCTCATTTGCGTGATGTGCTCGGCCGTGAACCACAAGTGGTCGCGCAATTGTCCAGTGATGAACTCGACCGCCTGCTGGATCCCGCGCATTACCTGGGGCTGGCGCAGTGCTGGGTCGAGCGCGCGGTGGCCGAACATCTGGCTTTTACCCTTTGAACGCTTAAAAGGATTGTGAAATGGACGAAAAACAACGTTACGAAGCCGGTATGAAAGTACGCCGCGAAGTGTTGGGCGATGCCCATGTCGATCGTAGTCTTGAAGGGCTGACGCCATTCAATGGCGAGTTCCAGGAAATGATTACCCGGCATGCCTGGGGCGACATCTGGACCCGTCCCGGCCTGCCGCGCCATACCCGCAGCCTGATCACCATCGCCATGCTGATCGGGATGAATCGTGAGGGTGAATTGCGCTTGCACTTGCGCGCCGCAAAACACAACGGCGTGACTCGTGACGAGATCAAGGAAGTCCTGATGCAGAGTGCCATCTACTGTGGGATTCCGGCAGCTAACGCAACGTTCCATCTGGCAGAGTCGGTCTGGGACGAAGTAGGGGTGGAGTCACTCAATAATCTTTAAATTGAGACTCGCACCAGTCAACCGTAGCGTCAGCAATGGCCTGCTGCGCTGTCAGTTCTCCCAAAGGGTCGTACACCAGAAGCAAGCCTCGTTTGCGTACGAGCACTGCATCGGTTTGCGACCCAGATTTGGTTCCATCGCCTTCGTCAATGCTATCAGCGCCGATCCAGCCACACCGTCTGGGCATTACAGAATTCGCGTACCCCGAAATGCGATAACTCCCGGCCAAAACCGCTTTTCTTTACACCGCCGAAGGTGACCCGCGGGTCGCTCGCAGAGTAGCCATTGATGAAAACTCCGCCAGTTTCCAGATCGCCGGCCAGTTGCTGGGCGAGCTCGATATTACTGGTGTAGAGGGTGGCGGTCAGCCCAAATTCACTATCATTGGCCAAGGCGAGGGCATGGGCGCAGTCGCGTGCGGTGATGATCGAGGCCACCGGGCCAAACAGTTCCTGTCTGAATGAAGTCATCTGGTCGGTAACATCAGCGAGTACGGTGGGCTCATAAAAATTGCCTGGGCCCTCGGCCGTCCTGCCGCCCAGCAACAGCGTCGCGCCTTCTGCCAGTGTGTCCTGGACCTGCTGATCCAATTCGTCACGAAGATCGAAGCGGGCCATGGGACCGATATAGGTACCGGCGGCCAGTGGATCGCCGACGACCAACTGACGGGTAGCTTCGACGAACTTGCGCGTGAATTCCTCGACAACGCCTTGCTCGACAATCAGCCGTTTGGCGGCCGCGCAGACTTGCCCGGTGTTCTGGTAACGGCCGATGACGGCGGCTTTGACCGCTTCGTCGAGGTCGGCATCGTTGAGCACAATAAAGGGATCGGAACCGCCCAGCTCCAATACACATTTTTTCAAGGCCGCACCGGCCTGCGCGCCGATGGCCATGCCGGCTCGTACGCTGCCGGTGAGGGTCACAGCAGCAATGCGTGGGTCAGCGATCGCCGTGGAGACACCGTCCGAGGTGACATTGATGACTTCGAAAACACCGTCGGCAAAACCGGCTTGTTTGAATGCATCGCGCAGCAGATAGGCGCAGCCCATCACGTTTGGCGCATGCTTGAGCACGTAAGTGTTGCCGGCAATCAACGCTGGAACGGCGCCGCGCAGGACCTGCCAGATGGGAAAATTCCACGGCATTACGGCGAGAACAGGGCCGAGCGGACGATACTCGATGCGTGCCTTGCCACCTTCAACCTGGGTGGGTTCGGCGGTCAGCATGGCGGGGCCGTGTTCGGCATACCACTGACAGAGCTGGGCACATTTTTCGATTTCACCGCGCGCCTGAGAGACCGGCTTACCCATCTCCTGGGTGATCATGTTAGCCATCGTTGCCGCGTTGTCGCGCAATGCCTGAGCCAGAGCAATCAATAGCTGCGAACGTTGCTCAACAGGCTGGCCTCGCCAGGCCCGGAACCCGGCACTGGCACGGGACAGTGCAGCTTCCAGCGCTGACTCTGATTCGAAAGGGTAGTGGCCGATCTGCTCACCATTGGCGGGGTTGATCGATATGGCATGGGTGAGACTGGAAACGTTGGTCATGGCACCGTCCTGCTGGGTAGGTATGAGCTCAGGTTACGGTGATGTTTATTTTCTGGAAACTGAATAATACTGAACATATTGTTCACGTTTGGAGAATGACTTGGATCTGATTCAGTTGGAGATTTTCAAAGCCGTGGCCGAGCACGGGAGTATCAGTGCGGCCGCAGCGCACATACACCGGGTGCCTTCGAACCTGACGACGCGGATCAAGCAGCTGGAACAGGATCTGGGGGTGGATCTATTTATCCGCGAGAAAAGTCGCCTGCGCCTGTCGTCGGCCGGTTGGAGCTTTCTGGACTATGCACGACGCATTCTCGACCTGGTCCAAGAGGCCCGAGCGACAGTCGCCGGTGAAGAGCCGCAAGGATCATTCCCTTTGGGCTCGCTGGAGAGTACGGCGGCAGTCCGTATCCCTGAGTTGCTGGCCGCTTATAACCAAATGTACGCCAAGGTCGAGCTTGATCTGTCCACCGGACCTTCCGGGACCATGATCGATGGGGTGCTGTCCGGTCGGTTGGCCGCCGCCTTCGTCGACGGGCCAGTGTTGCATCCGGCACTGGAGGGCGTGCCGGCGTTCGAGGAGGAAATGGTGCTGATTGCACCCCTCAATCATGCCCCCATTCACCGCGCGCGGGACGTCAATGGCGAGAGCATTTATGCCTTTCGTGCCAATTGTTCGTACCGTCACCACTTCGAAAGCTGGTTCGCCAAGGATGCAGCGGTGCCGGGCAAGATTTACGAAATGGAGTCTTATCACGGCATGCTGGCTTGCGTCAGCGCCGGTGCAGGCCTGGCGCTGATGCCCCGCAGCATGCTTGAGAGCATGCCGGGTTGCACCACAGTGAGTATCTGGCCGTTGTCGGAATCATTCCGTTACTTGCGAACCTGGCTGGTGTGGCGCAGAGGGGCGGTGTCGCAAAGTCTGACCATGTTTGTGCGCTTGCTCGAAGAACGAGGTATGGCGCGGGCAGAGACCTGAAAAGTTGGGAGTCGTTGGTGCATCAGATCAGTAGAGGAAGCAGCGCGCTTGCTGAGCACTTTGGTGCTGAGGGCTAACGCCCGCTCAGGCCGGGGGAAACCTATTTGATCAATATGGTCACTTTTCCTTTAGATCTGCCCTGTTCGACATAACTCAAAGCCTGCGACGTCTCCTCAAACGAGAAGGTGCGGTCGATGACCGGTTTGATGACGCCAGCCTCGATGAGCGTGGTGATTTCTTTCAGTTGAGCGCCGTTTGCACGCATAAACAAAAATGTGTAGCTGACACCGTGCCTGCGAGCCTTTCTTCGGATACCGCTGCTCAACAAGCGCATCACTTGGCGCAGCCCCCAGAACAAGTGTTGTTGTTGGGCGAACTGCACCGTAGGTGGCCCCGAGATGGAAATGAGCTGGCCGCCAGGCTTGAGAACCTTGAGTGATTTCTCCAGTGCATCGGCACCGAGGCTGTTCAGCACCACGTCATAATCGTGTAGTTCGGTTTCAAAATTTTGCTTTTTGTAATCGATCACTACATCCGCTCCGAGTGCCTTTACCCACCCGATATTCGACGTGCTGGTGGTGGTCGCAACAAAGGCTCCAAGGTGCTTCGCAAGCTGGATCGCGAGGGTGCCGACACCGCCGGAACCGGCGTGAATCAATACCTTTTGGCCCTTTTTCAAGTGGGCAGTTTCAACCAGGGCCTGCCAGGCCGTCAGTGCGACTAAAGGAATGGAAGCGGCTTCGGCCATGCTGATATTGGAGGGTTTCAGTGCGAGCGCGTTCTCGTTGACGGCGATCAGTTGCGCAAACGTCCCTATCCGATTATCAGGAGGGCGGGCATAGACCTCGTCTCCCGGTTTGAATAGCGTTACCGCCGAGCCTGTGCGAACCACTGTCCCGGCCAGGTCATTGCCTAGGATCAATGGAAATGAATAAGGCAGGATCAGCTTGAATTCGCCCGCTCTGATCTTCGAATCCAATTGGTTCACGCTCGTGGCATGCACTTGAACCAAAACTTCGTGGGCACCTGGTTCCGGGTCCGGCATTTCGCCGATACGCCCGTTCTGCTTGCCATAACCCTCGATAAAAAATGCCTTCATGGTGATGCTGCTCTCGTCAGTTGGAATGAGGATGTGGCAGTGGCCTTACAACATTGAAGCGATAAGAGTCGATGCTGTCAGGCGTCAAGGAACGCCAACGTCTTTGCCACGAAGTCAGCATGGTGCTGGAAAATCCCGCCGTGCCCGGCGTCTTCGTAAATGATCAACTGTGCGTTGGGAATGCGGTTCGACAGTGCAACCGAGTTCACTGTGGGCACCATGATGTCGCTGTCTCCGTTGACTATCAGTGTCGGAACTCGCAGGCGATCAAGGTCTTGCGGGGCCTGTTTGCCCCACGCAGTGATGGCTTTCAACTGCCGTAAAAACGCACGAGGGGTTGGGCCTTTGTCTCGGTCTTTCTGGCGTTCTTTCAAGCGTTTCAAAAACTCGGTCGCGGCGTGGCGTCCGTTGGCCGTCGAAGTAAAGAACAAGTAGAACTTGGGGTCTCGCAGCGTCAGCATTCCTTTGATCATCAATGGCCAGGACACCGAGCCAACTCTGTCAATACCTGTGCCGCCGGCAGGGCCGGTCCCTGTGAGGATCAGTTTGCGTACCCGTTCAGGAGCTTTCAGAGCGATGTCTTGAGCTACGAATCCGCCAAGTGAAAAACCGAGCAGATCAACTTTGTCAAAACCCAGCGCACGAATCAGGTCTATTGCATCATCAGCCATTTCACCGACGGTCAGTGGCGCGCTTCCACCCGAGCCACCTATGCCGCGGTAATCGATGGCGATGACACGCCGTTTTTTTGCCAGCCCATCGATGATCCTGGGGTCGAAGTTATCCAGCACTGCCCCCCAATGATTGAACGCAATGAGTGGGACCTCAGTCTTGGGGCCCACGTCACGGTAGGCGAACGATATCCCGCCAACCGTGATCGACTGGTTCGCTGCCTGGATGAATGGCGCCTGCGATCCAACTTGATTTTTTGTATCCATGAGGGGCATTTTTACTCTGTCCGATTGCGGGGCGAGGCCGTCCTGCTCTTAAAAATCAGGCTTGAGCCAGGTATCGTTGCGCCACAGTGGACTGCCTGATCTGCGACAACAGACCCTGACGCGCTGTCTGCAGGGCATTCCAGCGCTCTCCCTCATGGAGTGGTGGGATGGTCACCGGCTCGCGCCGGTCGAAGCCGACCAGCGCTGCATCGACCAAATCATTCACCTCCATGACTTCGCTCAAGGTGTTGATGTCGATGCCGGCGCGATCCCAGATCTCTGTGCGGGTGGCGGCAGGCAATACGGCTTGCACATAAACCCCTTGAGGTGACAGCTCCAGGCTAAGGCCTTGGGAAAGGAACAAAACAAACGCCTTGGTCGCCCCATACACCGACATGCCGAACTCCGGAGCCAGACCCACCACCGAGCCAATGTTGATGATAGCGCCGTTGCCTGCGTTCGCCAGGCGTGGAGCGACAGCACTGGCGAGGCGCACCAGCGCGGTGGTGTTGAGGGCTACCAGATGCGCAACGCTGTCGGTGCTCTGTTCAATGAAACTGCCGGACTGAGCGGCTCCGGCGTTATTGATGAGAATGCCAATGCTGGCGTCATCGCGCAGGCGCGCTTCGACGATTGCCAGATCGCTGAGTTGGGTCAGGTCCGCTTGAAGCACATCAACGGCGACGTCATGTTCACTGCGCAACCTGGTTGCGAGCGTTTGCAGACGCACCTGGTCACGGGCGACCAAGACCAGATCATGCCCGCGTTGGGCGAAACGCTCGGCGTAAACAGCGCCGATGCCGGTAGAAGCGCCAGTGATCAGAACAGTGGGGTGAGTGGTCATGGTGTTATCTCTTTCTCAGGGGGATCGATAGGGGTAATGCACGAAAAACACTGCGTTTGATCACGTCATGCCTGCTTTGCAGCAGCACCCGATTCAGCAATCGTCGGGTAGTCGATATATCCCGTCGCACCACCGCCATAGAGTGTGGCTGGGTTGAACGGGGACAAGGGGGCGCCGGTCTTGAGTCGGTCCACCAGGTCAGGGTTGCCTATAAAGGGGCGGCCAAAAGCGATCAAGTCGGCCTTGTCTTCAGCGAGTCGCGACGTGGCCAGATCCAGGTCATAGCCGTTGTTGGCGATGTAGGTATTCTTGAATCGCTGGCGCAAGGCTTCGAAATCAAAGGGCGCCACTTCGCGTGGCCCGCCGGTCGCCCCTTCGACTACGTGCAGATAAACGATATCCAAGGCGTTGAGTTGATCGACGATGTAATCGAACTGAGCCTGTGGATCACTGCTCGAGACACCGTTGGCCGGTGAGATGGGTGAGATACGAATACCGGTGCGATCAGCGCCGATCTCGTGGATGACCGCAGCCGTCACTTCCAGCAGCAGACGTGCGCGGTTTTCGATCGAGCCGCCGTAGGCATCGGTCCGTACGTTGGCGCCGTCCTTGATGAACTGATCCAGCAAGTAGCCGTTCGCACCATGAATTTCCACGCCATCAAAGCCTGCTGCAATAGCATTCGCCGCTGCTTGGCGGAAATCGTTGACGATGCCCGGTAACTCGCCTGTCTCCAGTGCTCGCGGCTCGCAAACGTCCTGAAAACTATTGTTGACGAACACTTTGGTCGCAGGGCGAATCGCGGAAGGTGCTACCGGCGCGGCGCCATTTTCTTGCAGGTCTACGTGAGAAACGCGACCTACATGCCACAACTGCAGGAAAATTCTCCCACCTTTTGCGTGGACAGCAGCGGTCACGTCACGCCAGCCCGCTATCTGCTCCGGACTGTAAATCCCCGGTGTGTCCTGATAACCCTGGCCCTGTTGGGAGATCTGCGAGGCTTCGGATATCAGCAGGCCGGCGGTGGCGCGCTGGCTGTAATAGGCAGGAGCGAATTCGCTCGGCACGAAGCCTTTGCCCGCGCGGTTGCGCGTCAGCGGTGCGAGGACGATTCGATTCGATTCGATAGAGTCAGGGAGCCAAGCGTGTAGGGGCTAAACAGATTCAGATCGGACATGTCATGTTTCTTCCGCGGCCGTTGATGAGTTGAGATCTTGCGTGCCATTAGGATGATGATCGAAATCTAAACTGTCAATCCAATTTGATTGCGGTCAACATCTATGTATCATTGGCACATGATTTACGAGCGAATACGAGGTGTTGAGCGTGAGAGTGAGCAAAGCCCAGGCACAGGCAAATCGGGAGCACATCGTCGAGACGGCCTCTGTGTTGTTTCGCGAGCGAGGTTTTGACGGCGTGGGTGTGGCAGACCTGATGGCGGCTGCCGGATTCACCCACGGAGGTTTCTACAAACATTTCGGCTCGAAGGCTGACTTGATGGCTGAAGCCTCCGCCAACAGTCTTTCCCGATCGCTGGTCAATGCCGAAGCGCTCGATATTCAGGGCTTCATCGATGTCTATGTGTCGAGGGCTCACCGGGACGCGAGCGGCAGTGGTTGTACGATGGCTGCGTTGTGTGGCGACGCTGCGCGCCAGCCGGACGAGCTGAAAGCAGCGTTTGCTGACGGGATAGAACGCACCCTGCAAACGCTGGGAGATAAGTATCCACTGCTGCCAGATGCGGCGCCCGCAGAGGCGAGAGCGAAGATGATCGACATGCTCGCGCATGCGGTAGGGGCAATCATTCTGTCGCGTGCTTGCCCGGACGACTCTTCGCTGGCCGATGAAATACTCGAGGTTTGCCACGCCAGGATGACGGCATCATTGCCGACTCAATCTCAGGATAAGTCGTAGAGGGGATAGCTGTATGGCTCACAAAGCGTGCTGACTCACATATCCGCACTGATCAGGTCGAGAGAGCGCTTTTCATGATTGGCTACAACGTCAGGTATGTATGCATTGATTCGCCTTATCAGCTGTTTTCATCTTGGGTGACCTAAGCATCTTTTGGAGCCGGCGGTGTAAGTACTGACGCGGTATCGGTCTGCGAGGAGAAGGTGAGGAAGGCAAGGTGGGCTTCGTATCGCTCGAGCACGTCGTCAATCACCTGCTGTTTAGTGAGCCCCATCAGGTCATATCCGCCAGAACCCGTCTGTGTGTACACCTCAAGCCGGTAGTAAACGTCGATCTCGCGTGACATCCGGCCACTGAACATCGGTACCGGTGCTTCGACGATGGCGACGTGATAATAGAAGTCACGGAACGCGTCCATTGATACCCGCAGCAGTGGCTCTTCGATACCGTTGGCGTTGCTAACCGTGTCTCGTTCGATGGTGTAGCCCTGGTTGCTGAATTCAGCGCCAACTTCGTCGAGTGCTGGCCGCACAGTCCGGTCAAGGAACTGGGTGACCTGGCGTAGCGATGGGTAGGAACGCAACTGCTCAAGCCGCTGCTTCCATGACCGTTCTGGAACGTGGCCACCAATCGGGGCCATGGACGGTCTGCGCAGTACGCGTCCTTCACGCTCGGCGCGCTCCATTCGCAGCACCTTGTAGAAGGACCCCATCACCAGGTAGGCGATGATCGTCACCGGCAGCGCGAAAATGAGCGTTGCATACTCCATCGTCGTCACCCCCCCAGCGAGCAGCATCGCGACGGTGAGCACCGCAGTGAGTACGGCCCAGAAGATGCGCAGCCAGCTCGGTCCGTCATGGGACGGGTCGGGGATTGTGGCCGAGAAGTTCGACATCACCATGGCACCCGAGTTGGCACTTGTGAGATAGAACAGCAGCCCTGAAAGCGTCGCCAGCCAGATCAGGAACGTAGCCCCCGGGAACATCCCCAGCAACGCGTACCAACCTTGTTCCGGGCTCTGGACTGCGAGTTCGGCAAACGTGGTGTTGCCCTGAATCACCTGAAACAGGGCGGAGTTGCCGAACAGCGAGACGATGATGAAATCGCACAGCACCGGTGCGGTGACGGCGGCAATCACGAACTCGCGCAGTGTGCGCCCGCGCGAAATACGGGCGAGAAAGACGCCAACAAAGGGCCCCCATGCAAGCCAGAACGCCCAGAAGAACAGGGTCCACCCGGACATCCACTCCGAGCCCCCGGGCTCGTAGGCGAAGGTTTGCAGTGTGCGTGCGGGGAACGTGACAATGAATTGGCCGATGTTTTCGACAAGGGCATTCAACAGAAACGCCGTTTGGCCGGTGACGAGGATGTAGACCATCATCGCCACGGCGCTCCAGAGGTTCAGTTCGGCGATCCAGCGGATGCCGCGGTCGACGCCTGACGTGGTGGCGGCGATGGTCAGGAGTACCGCGCCGATGACCAGCCAGATTTGCAGCGCAATACCTTGCTCCAGGCCGAAAATCAGCGAAAAACCGACGCTCAGCAGCACGACGCCGATGCCCATTGACGTGGCAACGCCGAACACGGTACCGACCAGGGCAATGATACTGATGCCATCGCCCAAGGGGCCGCGCACTCGCTTGCCGAGCAACGGGTAGAGCGCCGCCCGGATCGACAGGGGCATGCCCCAGCGGTAGGAGAAGTACCCCATCGCCATGCCCAGCAGTGCATACATTGCCCAACCAGCGATGCCGTAGTGGAACATGGTCCAGACCACCGCATTCTGCATTGCCGCGGCTGAGGAGCCTTCGCCCGATGGCGGATGCAAGTACTGCACTACGGGGCCGGTGACCGAGTAGAAGAGCATGTCGATCCCGACACCAGCGGCGAACAGCATCGCAACCCAGGTCACAAGTTTGTACTGCGGCCGCGAGTGGTCGGGACCTATTCTCACGTCGCCTTCCTTGGAAAACGCCACCCAAAGCACGAAGCCAATCACAAGTGTCATCGTGAGCACGTAGTACCAGCCGAGGTTTATCGCGATCCAGTCGACGGCCGTTTTCATCGTCGTGCTCGCGTGTTCGGGGATGAGCATGGCCCAGATCGAAAACGCGAGAATCACCACCGACGAGATCAGCAGAACGCTCCAGTTGATGTAGACCTCGCGGCGCTCAATGATTTCCTCGGGGCCCTTGCTGAGGTCACTGCGCGACACCGGGGCGTCATCATCGCCGGCCAGGCGCTCATGTCGGCGCTGCGTACCGCCGAACCGGCTGCGCTCAAGCGGCGGCAGGGTCTTTGTGGTCTGCTTGGGTGGTGCGGCTTCTGGGCGTTCGTCGATGGGAGGCTCGATCGGCATGGGTTTACTCCTGCATCGGGTTATATCGCCCCAGGGTGGCGGATAACACGATGATTAACCTGACGATCATCTGCTGCATGAATATCTGGCGCTTGCAATGACCGGAGCCAGTCACTGGCAGATGAAAGGACCTTGCGAGAACTATAGAAGAACACTGAAAAATTGCGCAGCACCACCATAGATACCTGGCACCCAGCCCGGTATGACCGAAGGTTTGCTAGTTCATCAGTTCACGGGCTGCTTCATCGATCAACGCCGAGACTTCGACAGGCCTCGATGCCAGCGAAGCATGGCTGCTGTTCAGGGTCATGATCTTTCTTGCCCCGAGTCGAGCCGCCATGCGCTCCTGATTTTGCGGGCTGATCATTCGGTCTTCGCTCGATATCTGGTACCAGGAGGGTTTGGTTTTCCAGGCAGGATTGGTAACGGTATCGCCAAAGGTGCTGGCCAGCGGTGCTTTTTGGGTCACGGCCATTACCAGGGCTTCATCCGGGGTTAGATCCAGACAAAAATTCTCGTGGAATTTCTCGGGTTTGACCCAGAGATAGCCATCGCTGTCGGGCACCAGATCTGGCGCTCCGGGGGGCAGATAGTCCTGAGTGAGGCCACCAGGGCTTTCGCCGACATCGGGAGCAAAGGCCGCGATGAAGACAAGACCAACCACGTTGGGCTGGTTACCGGCTTCGCTAATAACCGCGCCGCCGTAGGAATGCCCGACCAACAAGACCGGGCCATTCACCTGAGCCACCATTTTACGGGTTCGTTCGACATCATCAGCTAACGAAGTCAACGGAAGATCAACTGCATGAATGGCGCTATAGCCTTTACGTGTCAGTTCGATAATGACCTTGCTCCAGTGGGCGGCTCCACCCCAGAAGCCATGCACTAAAACGATGGTGGGCTGGTTACTCATTGTTGGACTCCTGAGGGGAAATGGCTGGCCCAAACAGCATAGGCGAGGTTGTGAGCACGTTGCATAATCACTCAGGATTTAAAAAGCCATAGCAGGCTTGGGGCGCTGCGGTTATTTGCCGTATTTGTCCTTGACCTGCGGGGTGGCGGCCTCTTGTGCCGCAGTATCGATACTGACAACCACCGACATCCCCGGTCGTAGCCGGTCACTCTGCTCTTGATCCGCATCCACCGTAATCCGCACCGGTACCCGTTGGGCAATCTTGACGAAGTTACCGGTGGCGTTATCTGCCTGCAGCAAACTGAACTCAGATCCGGTCGCCGGTGAAATGCGTTGCACCCGGCCATGGAATTTTCGGTGGTTCAGGGCATCGACAGTGAAGCTCACCGGCTGGCCGACCCGCACGTTGTCCATCTGCGTTTCTTTCATGTTCGCGATCACCCACAACTGGTTCGGCACCAATGCCATCAACTGTGCCCCTGAGTTGACATAGGCACCCAGACGCACGCCGATCTGCCCAAGCTGGCCATCCCTGGGGGCGATGACGCGAGTGTTGGACAAGTCGATCCGAGCTAACTGCACCGCGGCTTCTGCGCTGGCCACTGCAGCCTCCAGGGAGCCGCGGTTGACGATAACGGTCTGTAGATCCTGGCGCGCGATTTCCAGATTGGCCTGGGCCTGGGCCACCGCGGCTATGGCCTGAGCGTTAGCTGCCAGGGTGACGTCCAGCTCGCGCCGGGACACTGATCCGTCGCTGATCAGGGCTTGGTTACGTCGTAGATCGGCCGCACTTTTACGGGCCTGGGCCTGTGTGTCGGCGATGCTGGCCTGTCGCAGCTGAATAGTCGCCTCGGCGCTGTTGCGTTGCTGCACCACGTTGGCCAGTGCGGCTTTCTGCACTGCCAGTTGCGCCAATGACTGGTCAAGATGTTGTTGGTAGATCCGGTCATCAAGGCGCACCAACAAATCGCCGGCCTTCACAAACTGGAAATCCTGTACCGGTACTTCGTAAACATAGCCGCTGAGTTGCGGGCCGATGATCGTCACTTGGCCGCGCACCAAGGCGTTTTCCGTGGTCTCGATTGCGCTGCTGAACGGCGGCAGTTGCCAGGCGTACAACACGATCAGCACACCGATGAGGGCAATGCTCGCGAATCCCATGGAGGAGATAATGCGCACACGCCGAGAGCGCGGTTCGGTGCTCGGCGATGACGGTGGTGCAGTGCCCTCGGGGGTAGCGGCTATGGCGTTGGTCGTAGTGGTCGTCGGTTCGGTCATGAAGAGGTGGCACCGCTGGGTTGTACGGAAGGGGTGGCAGGCGCTGAGGGGATGGCTTTGGTGGTGCTCATCAGCCACAGGGCACGAATGGAGAGCCAGACCATGGTCAACGCGGCAATTACCGCGATCAGCATAAACACATCGTTATAGGCCAGGATATTAGCTTCACGCGTGGCGGCCGTGGCCAAACTGCGAATACCTTGAAGATTGCGCAGGTTTGGATCGGCGATCAGTGAGCCGACCGCCGAGCCACCGTTTTGCACCCGGGCCGCGACACGGGGATCGAGCAAGGTCAGGTGCTCGACGATGTTGCTGGAGTGAAACTTTTCGCGAACGATCTGGAACGTCCCTAGCAGCGCCGCACCGATCAGGCCACCGAGGCTCTGGCAAATCCCGAACAGCACCGAAAAACTGATCAGGTTGCGTGGGTTGTTCAGCACATTGCCCATGCCGTAGACCATGGTCGGCCCGAGGAAGAATGTGCCGCCAAAGGCCAGCAAGAACTGGCTGATGTACAGGTTTTGCGGACGGGTCAGGTTGTTTGAATAACTGTCCATCACAGAACCGACGGTCATCAGGGCCAAGGAAATAATCACCGGCAGGTACAGGTGTTTCGGGTTGATAGTCAAGGCACTGATGGCCAGCCCGGCGACGCTGCCCAGGAGCATGACCACATACAAGCTGTGCAATTGCTGGCTGCTCATGTTCAGTGTCTGCATGAAACCCACCGCGCCAGTGGACTGCTCTGACAGCACCATGCGGATCAGGATCACCGACAGGCCGAGGCGAATCATCGTGCCGCTACCGAGCCAGCGGGTCATCAGCATGGGATTGTTGCGGTTATGCTCGATCGCCAAACCGGCCATGATCAGAACGATCGAGCCCGCTGAGGCAACACCAATCCACGGTGCTTCCAGCCACCAGTCGATGCGCCCCAGGGACAGCACCGCGCAGAGCAAGGCCACGCCGCTGGCCAATAAAGTGAAGGTGAGGAAGTCGAGTTTTTCGAAGGTTTTGAAGCGATCACCCGGTGGCAGCTTGAGCAGCAGCACGCAGCCCAGCGACAGCAGCGCCATGCCCAGTTCGAACAGATAAAGCCCACGCCATTCGGCAATTTGCAGCAGGTCTTCGGAGAACAGCCGGGCCAGCGGCAGGGCCAATTGCGAAGTGCCCAGGCCCAGTACCAGAGCTTTGAGCCGCCATTTCGCTGGGAACGCCTGAATCATGTAATACAGCCCCAGCGAACTCAGCGCCGCGCCGACCATGCCGTGGGCGGCCCGCACGGCAATTGCCGAATTCAGGTCGTTGACGAACAAGTGGCCAAAGGCAACCAGTGCATACAGCACCAGAAACACCTCAGTGAACGCCCGCAGGCCAAACTCCTGACGGAACTTCACCAGCAGCAGGTTCATCGAGACGTTGGTCATGACGTAGGCGGCCGGTAGCCAGGCCATTTCTGCGGTGGTTGCGCCGAGCGAACCCTGCAGGTAAGGCAAATTGGCAATCACCAGCGAGTTGCCCAGACCGCCGGTCAATGCCACCAGCAAACCGACCAGTGCAAAGGCCAGACGCTTTAAAGCAGGATGCTCGGGCGTGGAAGGCGAGCCCGGCAGGTTTGGCCTTTCATGGGGTAGCCAGGCGCGTGGGGCGTAACGATCCATTCAAGGGCCTTGTAGAAGATAAATCCTGAGTCCTGCCAGTAAGCCTGAATGCGGTGATTCTGACCAGTTTGCAAGTGGTCCGGCGCATCGGTGTTTAGCCCTTTTTTGAAGTCGCTGCGAGCGCTCATCACGAGCATTTACGTGCGTTCGTCTGTGGAAGCAGTACAATCGCGCACTTTTTATCGGGCAGGGATGCTGTTCACGAACGCTCACGAGTAGGTCTATGGTTTCTGCTGGTTATTCCCCGGTGCTAGTGTTTATTTCCCTTTGCGTTGCCATTCTGGCGTCCTATACCGCTCTTGATCTCACCGGGCGTATCGCTACGGCGAGGGGTCAGGCGGTGTATCTGTGGATGGGCGGCGGTGCGCTGGCCATGGGGTTTGGCGTGTGGTCGATGCATTTTATCGGGATGCTCGCGCTGTCACTGCCCATCGAGCTGGGCTATGACCTGGGGCTCACGCTGTGGTCATTGCTGGTGGCCATTCTGTCGTCAGGCTTTGCCTTGTGGCTGGTCAGTCAGCCGCGTTTGTCGACCCCGCAGTTGGCGTTCGGTGCCTTGGTCATGGGCGCCGGCATCAGCGCCATGCACTACAGCGGCATGGCCGCGTTGCGCATGCAGCCGGGAATCGATTACGACCCAACGCTGTTTGGCCTGTCATTGCTGATTGCGGTGGGCGCGTCGGCCGCAGCATTGTCAATCGCGTTTCGTTTGCGCAAGCAGACGCCTTACGTGCGTCTGGCACGGGGCGGAGCCTCGATCATCATGGGATTGGCGATTGTCGGCATGCACTACACGGGGATGGCCGCTGCGAGCTTTCCGCTGGGCAGTTTTTGCGGTGCAACAGTGGATGGGCTGAGCGGCAAGGGTCTGGATAATCTGGTGTTGGTAACGAGTCTGGCGGTGTTGATCATTGCACTGCTGACCTCGGTTTTTGATGCGCGGCTGGAGACTCGCACCGCCGCCTTGGCCGACTCATTGACCCTGGCCAATGAAGAACTCACGCAATTGGCGCTGCATGACACCTTGACCGGTCTGCCAAACCGTATCTTGCTGGCCGACCGGATTGGTCAGGCGATGAGCAGGGTCGCTGAGCAAGGTGGGTGTTTCTCACTGATGTTTATCGATCTGGATGGATTTAAACCGGTCAACGATGCCTTTGGTCATCACCTCGGCGACCGATTGTTGCGCGAAGTGGCTTTGCGATTGCGCGAGCAGTTGCGCAGTCAGGACACTTTGGCGCGCATTGGCGGCGATGAGTTTGTGCTGCTGGTGCGCTTGAGCGAAACCGACGATGCACCTCAGGTGGCTGCCCGTCAGGTCAACCTGCTGTCGAAGCCGTTCCGGATCGATGAGCATGATTTGCAGATCTCCGCGAGCATCGGCATTGCGCTGTATCCGGGCAGTGGCCAGACCGGCGAAGAGTTGCTGATGAACGCCGACGCCGCGATGTACCACGCCAAGGGTGCCGGTAAAAATGGCTACAGCTTCTTCGATCTATCGATGAACACTAACGCCCGCAGGCAACTGCAACTGCTGCAAGACTTGCGTCAGGCACTGGAGCAACAGCAGTTTTGCTTGCACTACCAGCCCAAGTTTGACGCCAGCAATGGTCTGGCGGTGGGCGCAGAAGCCTTGTTGCGCTGGAACCATCCGCAGCAGGGGCTACTGTTGCCGGACAGATTTATCGAATTGGCGGAGAAAACCGGGTTGATTATCCCGATTGGTGAATGGGTTCTCGATGAAGCCTGTCGCCAGATGCGCACCTGGTGTGATCAGGGATATAGCCACTGGCGGGTCGCGGTCAATCTTTCAGCGCTGCAATTTTGCCATGCCGGGCTGGTCGAGAGTGTCGTGTCGGCGCTGGAGCGCCATCGCTTGGCGGCCAACAGTTTGACCCTGGAGATCACCGAAACCACAGCCATGAGCGACGCTGATGCGAGCATGACAGTGTTGCAGCAGCTGTCGCAGATGGGGGTTGATCTGTCCATCGATGACTTCGGCACGGGTTATTCAAGCCTGATGTACCTCAAGCGCCTGCCGGCCAATGAACTGAAAATCGACCGTGGATTTGTGCGCGACCTGGAACATGACAGCGACGATGCGGCGATTGTCTCGGCGATCGTGGCGCTGGGGCAGGCGCTGGGGTTGCGGATCGTTGCCGAAGGGGTTGAAACCGATATCCAGCAAAGCTTTTTGACCACGCTGGGGTGCGATGCGTTGCAAGGCTTCCTGCTCGGCAGCCCGCAACCGGCGGAGCAGTTTATGCGTGATATTCACCGTGGTGAATATCACGCCATGGCGGGCACAAGGGCCTGACAAGGCAAACCCTTAGCGGGTATTCTGGGCGCCAGATTTACACCGTTGAATGGGGAACGCGGATTTATGGACAAAGTAATCGTGATCACCGGTGGCAGCCGTGGTATTGGCGCAGCCACTGCCGTGCTGGCAGCTCGGCAGGGTTATCGTATTTGCATCAACTACCTGGCTGACGAGGCTGCGGCCCATAAGGTGCTGGAGCAAGTGCGTGCATTAGGTGCGCAAGCGATTACCGTGCAAGCCGATATGAGCAATGAAGAGGAAGTCATCAGGCTGTTTGCTCGGGTTGATCAAGAGCTGGGGCCGGTCACGGCACTGGTCAACAATGCCGGCACCGTGGGGCACAAGTCGCGGGTTGACGCTATGTCTGAGCTGCGGATCATGCATACCCTCAAAACCAATGTGTTGGGCCCGATCCTGTGTGCCAAGCATGCGGTGTTGCGCATGTCGCCACGCTACGGGGGCCAAGGTGGCAATATCGTCAACGTATCATCGGTGGCGGCCCGCGTGGGTTCACCGGGTGAGTACGTGGACTACGCCGCTTCCAAAGGCGCGCTGGACACCTTCACGTTGGGGCTGTCCAAAGAACTGGCGGGTGAGGGGATTCGGGTCAATGCGGTGCGCCCGGGCTATATCTTCACTGACTTTCACGCCTTGAGCGGCGATCCCGGCCGGGTCAGCAAGCTTGAACCGATTATCCCCATGGGCCGAGGCGGACGCCCCGAAGAAGTTGCCGAAGCGATTGTGTGGTTGCTCTCGGACAAGGCTTCGTATGCAACCGGCACCTTCGTTGACCTGGGCGGTGGTCGCTGAAATACGCAGGGAGTTGCAATTTTAGCCGATTAGATAATAATGCGACTTATTGTTATTTAGGCCTGGTTATCTATCGTGCTTAGTTCTACACGCGTTGATGGT
The DNA here is from genome assembly GCA_040385125.1 of Pseudomonadota bacterium. GTDB lineage: Bacteria > Pseudomonadota > Gammaproteobacteria > Pseudomonadales > Pseudomonadaceae > Aquipseudomonas. The sequence goes on from JAZKIA010000085.1 coordinate 59,004, forward strand.
GTAACCCGTGCAGCCGCTGGCTGGCTGCAACGGCTGGAGTCGGGTCATGCTTGCCCTTCAGAACGGCAGGTGTTCAAGGCGTGGCTGGCTGAAAAACCTGAGCATCTGGCTGCGTGGCAGCGGGCTGCAGCCGGCGTAAAAGCGCCGGCGGTGGATGGCCAGTCCTGCAAGAGAGCCTTGCACATTGGCCTTGTCGCATTGCTGCTGGGGGCAGGTGCGATGCTTGCTGTGCACTACGCCAACCTAGCGCCGTAACTTCAGCGCGCTGGCCAGGCTGATGGCCAGCGGCAAGCGGGGCAGCAGGGTGGCTTGATAAGCATGGTAAAGATCCGGCTTGCCGGGCCAGATATTTTCAGAGGGCTGGTTGTCGGTGCCCAGCTCGTGGTGCCAACTGCCGTTTTGGCGGTCGATCATGTACAGGTCAATGTAGTCCCAAAACTCTTGATACCAGCCTTCATATTCCTGCTCGCCGGTACGTTGCAACAACGCAGCGGCCGCTGCGCAGGCTTCGGCAAGGGTCCAGTGCAGGCGTTCGCGTACCACGGGCCGGTTGTCCCAGTCCAGGGTGTAAACAATTCCGCTATCACCGTCGACATTCCAGCCGTGCAGGCAGGCACTGCGGAACAGTTGACGGGCATCTTCAAGCAGCCAGTCCGGGGTTGGTATTGCGCGCTGTTTGCGCGCGGCCTCAAGGTGCAGCAACAGACGGGCCCATTCAAAGGCGTGGCCCGGGGTTTTACCGAAAGGGCGAAACGCGTCGGCCGGGTTGTCGCGGTTGTAGTCCGGCAACGGTTGCCAGTGCACGTCAAAATGCTCAATCGGCAGGTAGCTGGACTGCGCCGCGTGGTGGTGAATCACCCGCTCGGCGATGCGCAAGGCGCGATCGAGCCACAGGTCTTCGTCCAGCACATCGGCCAGGGCCAAAAAGGCTTCGGTGCCATGCATGTTGCTATTGGCCCCGCGATACGCTTCGCAGTCACTCCAGTCGCTGGCGAAGGACTCGCGCAGCGCGCCTTCATCCTCCGACCAAAAGTGTTGCTCAAGAATTTCCACCGCGTCACCCAGTAATTCGGCGGCCCCGGTACGCCCAGCAACAGCTGCAGAGCTGGCGGCCAGGGCCACGAACGCATGCAGGTACGCCGCTTTACGGGTATTGCCGTCTTGCGCGTTGGGGCTGGCGAACCAGCCGCCATGCTCGGCATCACGCAACGGCCCTGCCAGCGCGGCGAGGCCATGGTCGATCAATGGGGCGCAGCCCGGCAGGCCCTGAATATGGGCGAGGGCGAAGCTGTGAACCATACGCGCGGTGGTCACGGTGTCCGCTTGGGCATCGTTGGCACGCTGGCCCAATCGGTCGAGGCTGGCGAAGCCGTTCGGCACGTGGGCGGCCTTGGCGAAGTCCACCAGCGACTGGCCTTGATCGTGCAGCCACTGTTGATGGGATACGGAACTTAGCCAGCTATCGCGGGCCTGGGGGAGATCGGTCATGGGCCACCTGAGAGGTTGAACAGCCTTGTTGATCCAGCGTTCGCAGACTAAGGGATTGGCTGCAAAGTGAAAAGCTGAAAGCTTTCATCGCGACTAGATTTCTGGCCCCCAGCGCTGCGACCAGTCGCCATCCTCCTTGACCATCTCGCGCAGCAGTTCGATGGCGTGCTGCAAGGCCACGCAGTCGCGTTCGCGCGAGTACACCAGGTAGGTCGGGTAGCTGAACTCAGGGGCTTTGGGTACGCGCTCCAGCGCGCCGCTGTCCAGGTAGCTCTTGACCACCCGAGTACGAAAGTACCCGCTGCCGCCGTTTTCCAGAATGTAATGCAGCGCCACGGGGCCCAGGTTGAAGCTGATGGCGGCCCGTGCCTTTTCGGGCAACGCAGCGTCATGCTGGCGGCGAAAGTCTTCGCCCCAATCCACATACACATAGGGGTCGGGCAGGGTGGGGCGACGAATTTGAATCAGTTTCTCTTCAAGCAATTGTTCGACCTGTACCCCGGGCCAATACGTCGGCTGATAGACCAGTGCGGCGTCCAGCAGGCCCATTTCGACCTGACGCAATAATTGTTCGCCGTCGCGAATTTGCACCCGCAAGGCATGGGTGGTCAGGTGTTGGCGCAGGGCTTTGGCCCAGCTCAGGATCAGCGGATTACACAGGCTGACTTCACCGCCGATGTGCAACATCTGATGCAAGCCTTCGGGGCGGGGCAGATCCCGTCGTGCAGCTTCCCAGGTCTGCAGCAGTTGATTGGCGTACACCACAAAGGCCTCGCCATCAGAGGTGAGCCTGGCCCCGGCGCGGTTACGAACAAACAGCGTCACCCCGAGCAGGCTTTCGAGCTTTTGCACCCGTGCGGTCACGGCGGTCTGGGTGACATGAAGTTGGTCTGCGGCACCCGCAAGGCTGCCGTAGCGAACGATTTCTAGAAAGGTACGGGCCAGATCGAGGTCCATAATCGCGCCAGTGTGCAAAGGGCGTTCAGTGTAAGGGTTCGTGCCTAAAACTCATAAAGGCTAGATTTTAAATCCGCCCATGAAGGACGCTTGATTCTGATAGCCTTTGGCGATTCTTCATTCGTGCGGATTCGCCATGGACTACTTTGCTGCCCTGACCGCGTTTGTCGAAGCGGCCGAGGCCAATAATTTCTCCCGCGCTGCCGAAAAGCTCTCGATCAAAGCTTCTACGGTGTCGCGTTACATCAAGGACCTTGAGCAGGACCTGGGCATTGCCTTGTTCAACCGCTCAACCCGAACTCTGCGTTTGACCGAAGGTGGGGAAACCTTTTTTCAACATGCGGTGCAGGTGCTTGATCAACTGGATCAGGCCAAACAGGCAACCTCGTCGCTCAATCAACACCCGCGTGGCCTGCTTAAACTCAGCCTGCCCCCGGCCTTTGCCCGGCATCATGTCTTGCCGTTATTGGCTGAATTTACCGCGCGCTACCCTGAAATTCGACTGGAACTGTCCCTCGACGAGCAGCATGTCAACCTGATCAGCGCAGGGGTCGACCTGGCATTGCGCATAGGTGTGCTACCCGATTCAACCCTCAAGGCGCGCAAGTTGGCCAGTGAGCGGACTTGGGTCTGCGTCAGCCCGGCGTATGCGCACCACCACCCAGAGCCTGCGGATCCGCAGGCTCTGGGTCCGGTACTGTTGAATGGCAATCTTCCAGGCGAGGTGTTTTTCATCCCGCAGGAGGGCGGCGAACACGCGGTGCAGCGGGTGGCGGTCAACGGCCCCTTGCGTATCAACGATCTGGATGCGCAATTGTTGGCGTTGCAACAGGGGCTCGGTGTGGCGTTGTTGCCGGATTGGCTGGTAGCCGAAAAACTCAAGCGGGGTGAGGTCGTGCAGTGGTTGCCCGATTGGCACGTGCAAGCGACACCGGTGGCGGCGTCGCTGTGGCTGGTGTACCCGCCCAAACGCACGGTCTCATCGAAAGTGCGCTGCTTTATCGATTTTATGGTCGAGCACCTCGGCAGTTCGAGGTCATCCCTCAGCTGAACCGGATATCCAGCGCCCGCAGGTAGGTTTGCAAGCCTGCGTCCTGAATCGGGATCAAAAACGCTTCGCTGTCGGACTCATTGAAGTGTGCGTGCCAGTAGCCGGGCGGGGTGACGAACGCCAGCCCCGGCGCCCAGTCCACGCGAGTCGGGTTGCGAATCTGGCCGTTGTCGTCTATTTCGCTGCCGACCAAGGTGTAGCAGCCGGTTGGGCAATCAATGATGAAGTCCAGGGCAATCGACTGATGGCGGTGGGGCTTTTGCACGGAGCCTGCGGGCAAAATCCCGTACATTGCCCACAGCACGTGGGTCACGGTGCGGGTTTGTGGAAAGTGGCGGTTACCCAGCAGGATGCTAATGCGGCTGCGATCCTGAGCCCGAGGATCATCGGCCGCTTCGCGCAGTTTGGCGTTGGCTTTTTGTGCGGGGTAGAGGGTGGCGCTGAACTGTTGGTGGGTCGGCGCAACGCCCAGGTAGCGCAGCAGCGGCTGGTCATGCACGTAATAAAATCGAGCGTCTTCACTGGCGCTCAGTTGCACGGCATCCAGCCCCGGCAGGGCGATAAAGCAGCCTTTTTCCCATGAAAACTGCTGCTCGCCTTGCTCCAGATGGCCGCGTCCGGCGATCACATACAGCACTTGGGAGGTGGCAGTGGGTGCCAGCGTCAGGCTGTCGCCGGCATTGAGACGGATGAAGTTGGCCAGCAGGCCAGGTCCGGTGGCCGGGCCTTCGCAGCCGAGAGCGTCGCTCAAGTCCAAAGGCACCACGCGGCTTGGGCCTGAGTCATACAGCGAAGACGGGAAGTTCTGATAGGGAATGCGCGATATCAAGCCGGCACTGATCGGGTTGGCGGCCTTGCTGTATTCGAAGTACTCGGCGTCCTGTTCGGCATCCAGTACATCTACGCGGTTCAGTGGCGTCAGGCTATTCATTAAGACCTCTTCTTGTAAGTGGTATTGCTGGAGCACGGTGAGGCCACTATACGAAGCGTCTGCGTCAGGGTTAAGGCCTGATACGGAACAGCAGTTGTGTCGAAAAGGGTGCTTGCGAGCAGAAACGCAAAAACCCCGGGTCAGAAGACGCGAGGCTTTTAGATGAAACCGCTGAAACTTAGAAGGTGTACTTGGTCGTCAACATCAGGTTGCGCGGCTCGCCGTAATAAGTAGTGTTGAAGTTACCCAGGCCTGACAAGTATGTTTTATCGAATACGTTGTTGGCGTTGAGGTTGAAGGTCAGGTGTTCGTTGTACTCGTAACGGGTCATCAAATTAACCAGCGCATAGCTGTGCTGCTCGATGATGTCGTAGTCGGCTTTTCTGTTGTTGTAGATCTTGCCGTAGAACGGGCTCTGCCAGTTCACACCACCGCCCACGACTACCTTGTTCAGCAGGCCCGGCAGACGGTAAGAGCTGAACACCCGTGCCACGTTTTCCGGTTTGGTGGTTTCCAGCGGGTAGCCGTAGACACGTTCGCCGTCAGAGGATTTGGTCTGGGCGTAGGTGTAACCGGCCATTAGGTTCCAGTCCGGCATCAGCTCGCCGGACAGTTCAAACTCGATGCCTTTGGTGGTCGCGCCATCGAGAGACTCGTAGATCCCTTCGTTGGTGTTTTCATTGGTGCCGACTTGAATCGGCACATGTTTTTGGTCGGTACGGAATGCCGCGACGCTGGCATTTAAACGGCCATCGAAGTACTCACCTTTCAAACCGATTTCGTAGCTATTGCCTTCGGTCGGCGCCAGGGTGGTGCCGGACTCGCTTCTGCTGGTGACCGGTTTGAAAATCGAGGTGTAGCTGCCGTACACCGAATAGGTGTCGTTCAGGTCATACACCACACCGGCATAGGGCGTGACACGGCCGTGTTGTTTGGAGGTGATTTTGTTGTCGTGCAGGTCTGGGGTTTGTACGTAGTACTTGTAGGTGCTGTTGTAGTGGAAGTCGCTCAAGCGGCCGCCGAGAATCAGCGCCAAATCGTCTGTGGGCTTGAAGCGCGTCGCAATGTAAGCGCTGTTCTCATCCTGGTTGGTTTCATATTTGCCGTTTTTCGGGAAGTCCGGCTGCGGGTAGTGGCCTTTCCAGTCAAAAATACTGCCTGGCACTTCACCCGTTTCGCCAACGGGTGAACCGCTGAAGGTTGCGCCGGTTTGTCGGGAAGACTGCGAGGTGTAACCCATCGTCAACTCATGCTCGCGCCCAAACAGGGTGAACGGGCCGCTGGCGTTGATGTCGGCGGTGGTTTGTACGCGATGGCCTTCCCATTTGCCCCAATAAAAGGACATCCCTTCACCCGTGACAGGGTCAGGCATGCCGCCACTGGCCGAGCCCAATTGGGTGTCGTGATCGTTGGTTTGCTGAGTCAGGGTGCCTTTGACTTTCCATTCATTGGCAAAGCGATGCTCGAGAGAGGCGAAGGTCGTGGCGATTTTTACATCACGACGACTCCAGTCGGTGGCCGGATTGAATGAGCGGCTGAAGTCGGTCTTGCTGTAGTCCGAGAAGTAGTACGGGTTACCGGTCCAGGACGAGCCGCGAGGCTTGATGTTCTGGTAGTCCATGCCGAAAGTCAGCAGGGTGTCCGGGGTGATGTCGGCCTCAAGGATGCCGTAAAATACTTCGTTCTTTTTCGAGTAGTGATCCAGGTACGAGTCGGCATCCTGATAGGCCGCCACCAAGCGCCCGCGTACGCTGCCGTCCTCAGTCAACGGCCCGGAAATGTCGCCTTCGGTGCGGTAGTTGTCCCAGGAACCGGCGCTGCCTGTAATGGATGCCTTGAATTCACGGGTTGGTTTCTTGCGGATCAGGTTGACCGTGGCCGAGGGCTCGCCGGAACCAGAGAGCAGGCCGGTAGCACCCTTGACGATATCGACGCGGTCATACAAGGCCATATCGACTTTGGTTGCGCCTTCGTCGAAAACTCCGTCATACAAGGTGTTAACGCCGTCGTACTGGAAGTTGGTAATGGCATAACCCCGTGTCGAGTACTCCATGCGGTCGCTGTCGTAGGCCTGGGTGGAAATACCCGGAGCGTTGCGCAGCACATCGCCGATGCTCTGGGCGCCTTGATCGTCCATGTTCTGACGGGTGATCACGGTTACGGTTTGCGGGGTTTCGCGGATCGACAGCGGCAGTTTGGTTGAGCTGGTAGTGGCGCCGGTGGTGTAGGAACCGGTGTCCTCGGTGGTCAGCGAAGTGCTGAGACTTTGGCCGGATACCGTCGTGGCGCCCAGTTCCAGGCCTTTGCCCTGATGGGCGTTGAGAGTGACGGTATCGCCATTGAGCTGGTACGAAATGCCGCTGCCCTGTAGCAGTGACTCCAGCGCCTTGACCGGTTCCAGCGAACCTGACACAGAATGCGATTTGATGCCTTGAACCTGATCCGGGCTGTACAGAATCTGCAGATTGGCCTGTTTACCCAGCTCATTCAGCGCGCTGGCCAGCGATTGCGCCGGAATATTCAAGGCCACCGGGGCCGCTTGGGCAATGGACGACCCCAGCAGTACTGATGCGACTAAGGCGCTGGACAGCAGGGTACGGCGAACCGTCAGACGCTGAGTCGCGATCGAAAGAGGGGTCCGGTTCAAGTTTGGTCGTTGCATTGCGTGGCTAGGCTCCAAGTAGGGAAATTCTTTTTTGTTAATAAGAATAGTTATTAGACGCAGCACGATTAATAAACCAGAAACAAGTTCCGCAATAAGTTGAAATTTAATGTTCGCAGTGGTCCAAAAGCGGGTAGCGGCTACCCTCTGGCTGAAGTCTTGTTGCTATTAGGGGGAAGTGAGGGCTGGGATGGATAGATAGATTCGCTCTGCAGGTGGGACGATCAGGTCTGCAAATGGCATCTAGTCGGCTGGATGGATCGAATCTAAGCTGGCACCATGAATTACAGGAGGTGCACGATGAAAAACATTTTAGGTATTTACACCGCTCCCCGTCCGCATTGGGTGGGTGATGGCTTTCCGGTTCGCACGTTGTTTTCCTACGATGCTATGGGCAAAGACGTCAGTCCGTTTTTGTTGCTTGATTACGCCGGCCCTGCCGAGTTCACGCCCACCACACAGCGTCGTGGCGTAGGTCAGCATCCGCATCGCGGTTTTGAAACCGTGACCATCGTCTACAAGGGCGAAGTGGAGCACCGAGACTCCACCGGTAATGGCGGCGTGATTGGACCTGGTGACGTGCAATGGATGACTGCCGCGTCGGGGATCCTGCATGAAGAGTTCCACTCCGAGGCTTTTGCCCGCAGTGGCGGCACCCTGGAAATGGTGCAGTTATGGGTCAATTTGCCGGCCAAGGACAAAATGGCTGAGCCGGGTTACCAAGGCATCGTTGACCAGGAAATCCCTGATCTGGCGCTCAAGGACGATGCCGGGCGCTTGCGCCTGATCGCCGGTGAGTTCGACGGCCATCGTGGCCCGGCCCGCACCTTTACCGAGATCGATGTGTGGGATATCCGCTTGAACGCGGGCAAGTCGACGACGTTCGATCTGCATGCCGGTCGCAACACCGCGCTGGTGGTGTTGCATGGCGCGGTCGAGGTCAATGGCCAGGAAGTGGTACGCGAAGGGCAACTGGCACTGTTCGAGCGCGAGGGCACTCAAGTGCGCCTTGAAGCCAATAACGACACGGTACTGTTGATCTTGAGCGGCGAACCGATCGACGAGCCGATCGTGGGGCACGGCCCGTTCGTGATGAACACCGACGCCGAGATCCAACAGGCTTTTGTCGACTTCCAGTCAGGTCGTTTTGGCCGGATGCCAGCATAAAGCAAAGCCTGTAGCTGCTGCCGAAGGCTGCGGTAAGGTTCACAGAACCTTCAAAAACGGGACTGCTGCGCAGTCCACCGCAGCCTGCGGCAGCAGCTACAGGGCTTGTTTAAACCCGTTCGAAAATCAGCGCAATCCCTTGGCCACCGCCAATGCACATGGTGGCCAAGGCATAGCGGCCATTGATCCGGTGCAGTTCGTGGATGGCTTTGGTGGCGATGATCGCGCCAGTGGCGCCAACCGGATGTCCGAGGGCAATTCCGGAACCATTGGGATTGACCTTGGCCGGGTCCATGTCCAGTTCCTGCATCACCGCGCAGGCTTGAGCGGCGAAAGCGATGTTGGCTTCGATCACGTCCATGTCTGCAATGTTCAAACCCGCGCGCTTGAGTGCCAGCCGGGTCGCCGGAATCGGTCCCAGGCCCATCAGCTCAGGCTCAACCCCTGCGTGGGCATAGGCTACGAGGCGAGCCATAGGTGCCAGGTTGTTGGCCTGTACCGCGGCGCCACTGGCCAACACCAGTGCGGCGGCCCCGTCATTCAGGCCCGAAGCATTACCGGCAGTAACGCTGCCGTCTTTTTTGAACGCAGGTTTCATTTGCGCCAGTTGTTCCCGGGTCGTTGCACGCGGGTGCTCGTCGCGGTTGAACAGGGCAATCCCTTTGCGGCCATGGACTTCGACTGTGGCGATCTGGCTGTCGAAGTAGCCTTGGGCGATGGCATTGGCGGCGCGCTGCTGGTCTTCAAACGCCAGGGCGTCCTGCATCTCGCGGCTAATGTGATTACGTTGAGCAACGTTTTCGGCGGTGATGCCCATATGAATGCCATGGAACGGGTCGTGCAAAATCCCCAGCATGTAGTCTTGCACCTGGGCATCGCCCATACGCGCACCCCAGCGGGCGGACGGCAGCAGGTATGGGCCGCGGCTCATGGATTCAGCCCCGGCGCCGACGGCGAAATCAGCGTCGCCGAGCATCAGGGTGTGGGCCGCCGAAATGATCGCCTGCAAGCCGGAACCGCACAGGCGGTTGACGTTATAGGCCGGTGTTTCCTTGGGGATCCCGGCGTTGATCGCCGCAACCCGGGCGACGTAAGCGTCCTTGGGTTCAGTGGGGATCACATTGCCCATTACCACATGACCGATGCGCGCCGGGTCAACCTGACTCTCAAGTAGCGCGGCCTTGACCGCCGTGGTGGCCAGGTCGCACAGGGGCACGTCTTTCAGTGCGCCGCCGAAGGTGCCGATGGCGGTGCGTTTGGCACTGAGAACGAAAATCTCTGGGGCTAACATGGCGAGTCCTTATTATTTTGATGAGCCGAAAAGTCGCGCGATTGTTCCACGACAGTCAGGGGTGTTGAGTCGTCCGTTTGTACCAGTTCACTTCGTCAGCAAGGCTCTGAACTGCGTCAGCGGTATGGGCCGGCTGTGCAGGAAACCCTGGTAGATGTGGCAGTCCAGGCTTTGTAAAAACGCCAATTGCGCGGGTTGTTCGACGCCTTCGGCCACCACCTTGAGTTTCAAACTCAGTGCCATCGCGACAATGGCACGAATGATTTCTGCATCATTGGGGTCGTGAATGGCATCACGTACAAACGATTGGTCAATCTTTAGGGCATCCACCGGCAGGCGTTTGAGGTGGGTCAGTGAGGAGTAGCCCGTGCCGAAGTCGTCCATCGCAAAGCTGACGCCCAATGCTGTCAATTGATGCATTTTGGCGATGGTCTCTTCCAGGTTCTGGATCACGATGCCTTCGGTGATTTCCAGCTTTAGCATTGAATAGGGGACGTGGTGGCTCAGCAGGCTGCGCTGGACCCGTTCGACGAAATTGTTTTGCCGGAACTGCCGCGGGCTGATGTTCACGCACAAGCTGAATTGTTCGGGGTCGATCAAGCCTTCGCCCAACAACTCGCCGAATGCACGACAGGCTTCGTCCAAAATCCAGGCTCCCACTTCAACGATCAGGTTGCTGTCTTCGAGGACTTTGATGAAGTCGGTGGGCGACTGCTCTCCCAATTGTGGGTGTTGCCAGCGCAGCAGAGCTTCGGCGCCGACAATACGGTTTTCGCGGGCGTCGACTTGGGCTTGGAAATGCACGCTGAACTCATTGCGCGCCTGGGCCGTGCGCAGGTCGCTTTCCATCCTCATGCGCTCACTGGCGGCCGTTTGCATGTCGATGTGAAACAGCTGTGTGGTGTTGCGTCCGGAATCCTTGGCCCGATAGAGCGCAATATCAGCCCTCTTGAGCAGGTCGGCTGGGGTAGAGCCATGATCAGGGATCAAGGCAATGCCAATACTGGGTGTCACTTGCAGGCGTTGGCCGTCGAGAAACATGGGCTCGGCCAGCAGCTCGCGCAAATTATCGGCCGTGTCGCGAACAGCGTGGGTCACGGCATCGAGTGAGCCTTTAAGGCCAGTCAGCAACACCACAAACTCGTCGCCGCCCAATCGCGCCACCGTGTCTTCGCTGCGCACGCTAGCCTCCAGGCGGGCGGTGATGATTTTCAGAACGTTATCGCCCACCGGGTGGCCCAGGGAGTCATTGATGTGCTTGAAATGATCCAAGTCTATAAACAACAGCGCACCGCGCAAGTCGTGGCGCTGAAGCAGGGATGTCTGTTGGCTCAGACGATCCATCAGTAAGGCACGGTTGGGCAGGTTGGTCAGGGGGTCGTGGTAGGCCAGGTGTCTGACTTGAGCCTGCACCGTCTTGAGCTGGCTGAGGTCGCGGGCGGTCACTAGCAGGCAGGCAGTGTCATTCAGGGTGATGGGTTCTATCGACATTTCAACGTTCAATAAATCGCCCCGGCGTGAGCGCCCGAACATTTCCCGGTGGCGGATATGGCCTTTTTCCTTCAACTCGCCCAGGAGTGTCTTGCGTTGGGCGCGGTCTCCCCAAATGCCCAATTCGTATGCGCTGCGGCCAATGACTTCGTTGCTGCTGTAGCCAGTCAGTCGGCAGAAGCCGTCGTTGACCTCCAGGTAGTAACCGGTGTCGAGTTCGCAGATGGTGATGGCGTCAGGGCTGGAGTGGAAGGCCTTGGCGAATTTCTCTTCGCTGTTTTTGAGCGCGTCTTCGGCGTGCTGTTGTTGGGTGATATCGAGCAGGATGCCGGCCATGCGTAACGGCGAACCATCCGTGTCACGGTACAGCCGGGCGCGGCTTTCCAGGTAGCGTGAAGCGCCATTTTCAAGCGGCACGCGATAGGTCAGTTGATAGTTTCCGGCGGGGCCTTCGCGCAGCGTGCGGTAGGCATTACGCATGTGGTGGCGCTCTTCTTCGGGCACACCCTCAAAAAACGCATCGAATGATTCATTGAACGCGGCGGGCTCCAGACCATGCAGTTGCGCGGCGCGGGCCGAGCCGTAGAGCCGGCCACTGGGGATGTGCCAGTCCCAGGTGCCGAGTTGCGCTGATTCGAGCGCCAGATCCAGACGCTCCTGGCTGTCATTCAATGCCTGCTCGGCTTCTTTTCGCTTGCTGGTGTCCAGAAAGGTGCTGATCAGGTAGGCCTCACCTTCGAGCTCGACTTTTTGTGCGCTGAGGATGCCGTCGTGCAACTGGCCGTTGCGGCCGCGCAATTGCACTTCCATATGCACCGGTGCGTTATGACTGCGGATCGCCTTTACGAAGTGCTCGCGTTGCTGTGGATCAGGCCAAAGGCCCAGCTCCAGAGTCGTTCGACCAATGGCTTCAGCCACAGGCCAGCCCAGCAGACTCTCAAAAAAATGGTTGGCTTCGCTGATCAGTCCATCATCGATGCGCACCAGCAGCACCATGTGCGGTGACAAGTGAAAGAGTGTGGCGAAGCGCTTTTCCGAACTGTTCAGCGCTTGTTGACGCTGGCGCTGCTGGGTGACTTCGCGGATCACCCCCATCATCTGTGGCCTTGCGCATTCGCTGGTGGTCAGGCTGCCGCGGATTTCGAGCCAGTGCAGGCTACCGTCCGGCCAGCGGATGCGGTGATGGATGGCTTTTTCCAAGGGGGCGCCACGGATCACCGCTTGAAAAGAGCGCTGGGCCTTGGGCCAGTCATCAAACGGCAGTGCGTCCAGGGATTCAAACCGGGTGGGTAATGCTTGTCGTGTATCAAGGCCAAACAAGGCCTGGGTGCCGCGTGACCAACTGATTTCGCCGCTGTCGATGTCCCAGCACCAGGCCCCTAGTTGCGCCGCGTTTAGAGCCGCGAGCAACTGCCCGGCATTTTGCCAGCTGTGCTCCAGCGCTTGCGGTGTGTCGTCTTTCAAATCGGCTTGGAGAGGCACAGGGTCTGTCGTGGTTGGCATTGACTGCGATCCTTGAACTTAAAATCCTGAAGATGGCCTTGCAGCGGTGTGGTTGGAGAGACATATCAGGGTAGCTCAGTGTGCAACGTGTCAACCTGCCCATCCAGCAGGGTCATGAACGCATGGGCGGCATTCGACAGAGTTCGTTCGGTATGCACGATGTAGCCTAGCTGGCGTGTCAGTTGAATACCGGGCAAGGCAATCGATGCCACTTGTTCATCGAGCATGGTGCGCGGCAGCACACTCCAGGCCAGGCCGATGGAGACCATCATTTTGATGGTCTCCAGGTAGTTGGTGCTCATGGCAATGTTGGGCGTCAGGCCTTGGGCCTCGAACAAACGTTGCACGATGTGGTGAGTAAAGGTGTTGCCGCCCGGAAACACTGCCGGATGGTGGGCAATGTCAGCCAGGCTGATGGGCCCTTGACGGGTCAGGCTGTGCTCCGGGGCGACCACGAAATCCAGCGGGTCATCCCACACCGGTACTGCGCGAATCAGCGAGTGTGGATCGGGCGCGAGGGTGATCACTGCCAGTTCGGCGCGGCCATGGAGTATTTCTTCGTAGGCAACTTCTGAATCTAGAAACTGAATATCCAGCGCGACCTTAGGGTAGGTGCGGGTGAATTCGCGCAACAGCGGCGGCAGGCGGTGCAGGCCAATATGGTGGCTGGTGGCCAGAGTCAGACGTCCGCTGACCTCTCCGTTCAGGTTGTTCAATGCCCGCCGAGTGTCATCCAGCACATTGAGAATTTGATAGGCGCGGGGCAGCAACGCCCGGCCCGCCTCGGTCAAACTGACTTCGCGGCCCAGCCGATCAAACAATCTGAGCTTGAGTTGCTGCTCAATACTGGCGATTCGCTTGCTGATCGCCGGCTGGGTTAAAAACAGACGTTCGGCAGCTCCCGAGAAACTGCCGGTTTCAGCAATTGCAATGAAGGCATTGAGATTCGCGAGATCCATCTATTCGAATTCCTGTTGGTTATCCAAAGCATGAAAATTATGAATTTGAGTTATTTACTGTAACGCCATAGGATCGACCTCACAAGCCAAGTGGTTATTGGCACAGAAAGTAGCTGATGAGGAAACCGTCTGATGGCCGGCAAAACGCTCTACGACAAGCTCTGGGATTCGCATTTGGTCAAGCAGCGCGACGATGG
>JAZKIA010000086.1:0-79270 GCA_040385125.1 Pseudomonadota bacterium
AAGTTGGCGGCGTGAAACCTTAATCGGTGTCCAAGATTACTTGACCACTTCAGCTCGGCTCCTACAGGAGCCCGGACGCGGCCATGGAGTTTTTATGGGTGGCTCTGGCATAATCCGGCCCATTCTTGATCAAGGAGTGAACAAGTGTCTGACATTCATATGGACCCAAAAGTGGTCAGTGCGTTGCGCGACGTGATGGAAGGCGGGTTTGTCGACCTGCTGGATACCTTTCTTTCGGACTCCGAAGAGCGTTTGGGGCAATTGCGCAGCGCCAACGAAGCCGGTGCCCTGACACAGGTCGCCCACAGTTTCAAAGGCAGCAGCAGCAACATGGGTGCCATTCGTTTGGCGCATTTGTGCGGCCTGCTCGAAGAGCGTGCGCAAAAAAAGCAATTGGCAGGCATCGAAGAACTGGTCATCAAAATCGACGATGAATACCAAATGGTACGCCAGCTTTACCGTGCCGAACGCCAGCGTTTGACACCGCCCCATTTTGCGTCCAACTGATTTGGGCCAAATTGGCCCGAACCTTGCTCTAGCTCTCTGACCTGTACCGACGCCCGCCGTACAGTGGAGACCTGTTAATGCCCCTTGCCGCCCACTCATTACTTCAGACACCTGCCGCTGCTGCGTCCAAAGCTGCTGCCGAGCCCGTTAAGTCGGGAGGTGAACACTTTTCCAAGGTGTATAGCCAAGCCTCTGAAGGCAAGCCTGCGGTTGCCGATAGCGGCAAACCCTTGCCTGCGGGCAAGGGCAAAGACGCTGAAAAAACAGAGCACAGTGCTGCGAAGCCGGTCGACGAGTCGACGGGCAGTGAGCCGGCGGTCCTTGTGCCAGTCACGCCGGCAACTGAATGGGTCGATGAAACGCCCCCTGAAGCTGTCCCCCTTCAGCCTGAAGTTCAAACGTTGCCATGGGTGGCTGCGGCCCAGGCTCAGGTGGTCGCCGATGATGGCTTTGACCCCGAAGCCGACCCCCTCGACAACATGCCTGCGGTGCGCCTGGCGATGGAGCAGGGCGGTCACGTCTCGGCCAGCAGCCAGTCACCGACTAAAAATACGACACTCGACACCGCTGCCATGGCTCAAGGGCAGGCCAGCGGTATTGCCCAGCTGAGCGACTCGCAAACTGACGCCTCCGACAGCGGCGAGGGCGGCGAAAAAGCCTTCAAGGGTCTGCTTGACGATGGCCTCAAAGACCTGAAGAGCGCCTCCAGCGACACCCGGGTCGACGACTTCGCCAATCGCCTGGCGGCACTGACGCAGGCCTCCGTCCCGAAAACCGTAAATGCTCTGCCGGTCAACCAGCCGCTGGCCATGCACCAGAGCGGCTGGTCTGAAGAAGTGGTCAACCGGGTGATGTACCTGTCCAGCGCCAACCTCAAATCGGCGGACATCCAATTGGAGCCTGCGGAATTGGGCCGCCTGGATATCCGGGTCAACATCGCAGCAGACCAATCGGCGCAGGTCAATTTCGTCAGTGGTCATGCGGGTGTGCGTGAAGCCCTGGACAGCCAGATGCACCGCCTGCGAGAAATGCTCGCCCAGCAAGGCATGGGGCAAGTCGACGTCAACGTCTCTGACCAGTCACGCGGTTGGCAGGGCCAGGAGCAGCAAAACCAGAGCCGCGCCAACGCGAGATTTGACGGCGGCAACGAAGACGAGTCGAGCGTCGCTCCGGCCGAAGCCGTCGCGCCAAGCATCGTACTGGGCAGCAGCGCCGTGGATTATTACGCGTAGCACTGTGCTGAAAACTCACCTGTGGGAGGGTCCTGCGCGGTCGTCACCGTCTTATTTCACTTCTGGCACAACCCTTGCTCTGCCTAGTCCTGCACCTGTGAAAACCAAATAGTGACGGATTATTGGCATGGCGACGAATGACGCAGTGAAAGACCCCGCTGGCAAAGGCAAGCTCAAGCTGATTCTCCTGATCGCAGTGGCAGTGCTGCTGGCGATTGGCCTTTCTGTGGGTGCCACCTGGTATGTCATGCACAGCCCCTCGCGTGCAGACGAACCCGTGGCGGGGGCTAACCTCAAGCCCGCTGCGATTTATGAACCAATGGCTCCGGCTTTTGTGGTCAATTTCAACGCCAACGGTCGCCAGCGCTACCTGCAAGTGAGCATGACCTTGCAGGCCCGCGATGCGACTGACCTCGGTGCGCTCAATGTGCATATGCCGGTCATCCGCAACAATCTGGTGATGCTGTTCTCCGGGCAGTCGTTCGACGACCTGGCAACGCCTGTGGGCCAGGAAATATTGCGCCAGAAAGCCACTGCCAGCGTGCAGGAAGTGGCGCAAAAAGAACTCGGCAAAGTGGTTATCGATCAGGTGCTCTTTACTAACTTCGTATTGCAGTAGGATCACGACATGGCCGTGCAAGACCTGCTGTCCCAGGATGAGATCGATGCGCTGTTGCATGGCGTCGATGACGGTCTGGTGCAGGCCGAAATCACTGCCGAGCCTGGCAGTGTCAAAAGTTACGACCTGACCAGTCAGGACCGTATTGTCCGGGGCCGCATGCCGACCCTGGAAATGATCAACGAGCGTTTCGCCCGTTACACCCGCATCAGCATGTTCAACATGTTGCGTCGCTCGGCGGACGTGGCGGTGGGCGGGGTGCAGGTGATGAAGTTCGGCGAATACATGCATTCGCTGTACGTACCCACCAGCCTCAATCTGGTCAAGATCAAGCCGTTGCGCGGCACGGCGCTGTTTATCCTCGACGCCAAACTGGTGTTCAAACTGGTCGACAACTTCTTTGGCGGTGACGGCCGTCACGCCAAAATCGAAGGCCGCGAGTTCACCCCCACCGAGTTGCGGGTGGTGCGTATGGTGCTGGAACAAGCCTTCATTGACTTGAAGGAAGCCTGGCAAGCGATCATGGAAGTCAGCTTCGAGTACATCAACTCGGAAGTGAACCCGGCCATGGCCAACATCGTCGGCCCGAGCGAAGCGGTGGTGGTCTCCACCTTCCACATCGAACTCGATGGCGGTGGCGGTGATCTGCACGTGACCATGCCGTACTCGATGATCGAGCCGGTGCGCGAAATGCTGGATGCCGGTTTTCAGTCCGACCTCGACGACCAGGACGAGCGCTGGAGCAAGGCCCTGCGCGAAGACGTGCTCGACGTCAGCGTACCGCTCAGCACCACCGTGGCCCGACGCCAATTGCGCCTGCGGGACATTTTGCACATGCAGCCTGGCGACGTGATCCCCATCGAGCTGCAAGACGAACTGGTGATGCGCGCCAATGGCGTGCCCGCGTTCAAGGTCAAACTGGGCTCGCACAAAGGCAATCTCGCCTTGCAAGTGGTTGAGCCCATCGATCGGCGTTAAGCCGACTTAAAAAATTGCTGTGTTAATGATCCACTGCTCGCCGAGGACACCTGATGGCTACCGAACACGAAACAACTTCTGCGCAAGACCAGGCGCTGGCTGATGAATGGGCGGCGGCTCTGGAAGAAACCGGCGATGTCGTTCAAGACGACATTGACGCCTTGCTGGCGGCTGACACAGTCAAGCGCCCATCGTCCAGCCGTGTGCCCATGGAAGAGTTCGCCAGCGTGTCGCGCAATAACGACCCGGTGACGCTGGATGGCCCCAACCTGGATGTGATTCTGGATATTCCGGTGTCGATCTCCATGGAAGTGGGCAGCACCAACATCAATATTCGCAACCTGTTGCAGCTCAACCAGGGCTCGGTGATTGAACTCGACCGTTTGGCCGGTGAGCCGCTGGATGTGCTGGTTAACGGCACCCTGATTGCTCACGGCGAAGTGGTGGTGGTCAACGAAAAGTTCGGCATCCGCCTGACTGACGTGATCAGCCCAAGCGAACGCATCAAGAAGCTGCGCTAAGTGAAGCGGCTTCTCGGTGGTTTACTGGCGTTACCTTTCAGTGTGCTGGCGGCTGAGCCGCTGGCCAGTACCCCTGTAACGGTAGCGCCAGTGATTGGCAGCAGCATTGGTGGGCAGTTGACCCAGTTGGTGCTGGGTTTGCTGCTGGTGCTGGGCTTGATTTTCGCCCTGGCCTGGCTGCTGCGCCGGGTGCAGCAGGCCGGGCCGCGCCAGGGGCAGGTGATCGAATTGATCAGCTCGCGGGCCTTGGGTGCGCGTGATCGCTTGGTGCTGGTGCAGGTTGGCAACGAGCAAATCCTCCTCGGGCTGACGCCAGGCCGCATCACCCCGCTGCACGTGCTCAAAGAGCCGGTGCAGGTGCCGGGCCCTGCGCAGCCTGTTACCTCTGAATTTGCCAAACGCCTGATGGACGTACTGGGTCAGCAAAAGGACAAGCCGTAATGCGTTTAGTGGTCGCCTTGTTGTTAGCGTTGGCTGCGCCATTGGCGTTGGGTGCTGACCCGTTGTCGATTCCGGCCATCACTCTGGGCACCGGGGCCAACGGTCAGCAGGAGTATTCGGTCAGCCTGCAAATCCTGCTGATCATGACCGCGCTGAGCTTTATCCCGGCGTTCGTGATGCTGATGACCAGCTTCACGCGGATCATCATCGTGTTCTCGATCTTGCGTCAGGCGCTGGGCTTGCAGCAAACCCCGTCGAACCAGATCCTCACTGGCATGGCGTTGTTCTTGACCATGTTCATCATGGCGCCAGTGTTCGACAAGGTGAATCAGGACGCTTTGCAGCCGTACCTCGCGGAAAAGCTCTCGGCCCAGGACGCGATTCTCAAGGCTGAAGTCCCGATCAAGGACTTTATGCTGGCGCAAACCCGTACCAGCGACCTTGAGCTGTTTATGCGCCTGTCCAAGCGCACCGACATTGCCACCCCGGACGCGGCGCCGCTGACCATTCTGGTTCCGGCATTTGTCACCTCCGAGCTTAAAACCGCGTTCCAGATCGGCTTTATGATCTTTATCCCGTTTTTGATCATCGACCTGGTGGTTGCCAGTGTGCTGATGGCGATGGGCATGATGATGCTCTCGCCACTGATCATCTCGCTGCCGTTCAAAATCATGCTGTTTGTATTGGTGGATGGCTGGGCGCTGATTATCGGCACCTTGGCCAGCAGTTTCGGCGGAGTGTAAGGCCATGACCCCAGAAGTCGCGGTTGACCTGTTTCGCAGTGCCTTGTGGCTGACCACCGTGATGGTCGCCGTGCTGGTAGTGCCCAGCCTGCTGGTGGGGTTGCTGGTGGCGATGTTTCAGGCAGCGACCCAAATCAACGAACAAACCCTGAGCTTTTTGCCGCGTTTGCTGGTGATGCTGATCACCTTGATCGTGGCGGGGCCGTGGCTGGTGCAAAGCTTTATGGAATACATCCTGCAGTTGTACGGCAGCATTCCGCAGTTGATCGGCTAAATGTCGCTGCTCGCCCTGACAGACGCGCAGATCAGCACCTGGGTCGCCAGTTTTATGCTGCCGTTGTTCCGGGTTGGCGCGTTATTGACCACCATGCCGATCATTGGGACCACCCTGGTGCCCAAGCGCATCAAGCTGTTCTTGTCCCTGGCGATCACGCTGGCAATCATGCCCAGCTTGCCGCCGATGCCCACGGTCAATGCGCTGGACCTGAGCGGGATGCTGCTGATTGGCGAGCAAATCATCATCGGCGCGTTACTCGGCTTCTCGTTGCAGCTGTTTTTTCAGGCGTTCGTGGTGGCCGGGCAAATCGTCGCGATCCAGATGGGTATGGGCTTTGCGTCCATGATCGACCCGGCCAACGGGGTCAACGTGGCAGTAATCGGGCAGTTCTTCACCATGCTCGTAACCTTACTGTTCTTGTCGATGAACGGCCATCTGGTGGTGTTTGAAGTGCTCACCGAGAGCTTCACCACCTTGCCGGTGGGTGGTGGCTTGCTGCCCAGCCACTACTGGGAAATTGCCAACAAACTGGGTTGGGTGCTGGGGGCTGCGCTGGTGCTGGTGCTGCCTGCCGTTACCGCGTTGCTGGTGGTCAATATCGCCTTTGGCGTGATGACCCGCGCTGCGCCGCAACTGAACATCTTCTCGATTGGTTTTCCGCTGACCCTGGTGCTGGGCATGGTGATCCTGTGGATTGGCCTGGCAGACATCCTCAATCAGTATCAACCGCTGGCCTCCGAGGCCTTGCAGTTTTTACGTGAACTGGCGCGGGCGCGATAGCCATGGCAGAAAGTGAAAGCGGTGCCGATAAAACAGAAGACCCCACGGAAAAACGAAAAAAGGACTCCAGAGAAAAGGGCGAAATCGCACGCTCTAAAGAACTCAATACCTTGGCCATCATGCTCGCCGGTTCGGCGGGGCTGCTGATTTTTGGCGGCGCGCTGGCTCAGGACTTGATGGAAATGATGCGCTACAACTTCAGCCTGAGCCGCGAAGTGTTGCTCAACACTGACTCCATGGGCGTGTTCTTGCTGCACTCGGGCAAGGTCGCCCTGATTGCCATGCAGCCGGTGCTGATCACCTTGTTGCTTGCGGCACTGATTGGGCCTATTTCTCTGGGCGGCTGGTTATTTGCGGCGGGCAGCCTGGCCCCCAAATTCAGCCGCATGAACCCTGCCGCCGGAATCAAGCGCATGTTCTCGGCCAAGGCGCTGGTGGAACTGCTCAAGGCGCTGGCCAAGTTTTTCATCATCCTGATCGTGGCCTTGCTGGTCTTGAAGTCCGACATCGACGACCTACTGCGCATCGCCCACGAGCCGCTGGAGCTGGCGGTGATCCACAGCCTGCAAGTGGTGGGTTGGAGCGCCTTGTGGATGGCTTGCGGGCTGATCCTGATTGCGGCAGTCGACGTACCGGTACAACTGTGGGAAAGCCACAAAAAATTGCTGATGACCAAGCAGGAAGTGCGTGACGAACACAAGGACCAGGAAGGCCGGCCCGAGGTCAAACAACGGATTCGTCAGCTGCAACGCGACATGTCCCAGCGGCGCATGATGGCCGCCATCCCGGATGCTGACGTGATCATCACCAACCCGACGCACTACGCCGTGGCGCTTAAATACGACCCGCAAAAGGGTGGGGCGCCGATGTTGCTGGCCAAGGGCAGTGATTTTCTGGCGCTAAAAATTCGAGAAATCGGCGCCAAACACAACATTCTGTTGCTTGAGTCGCCGGCGCTGGCGCGCTCGATCTACTACTCCACCGAACTTGAACAAGAAATCCCTGCAGGCTTGTACTTGGCCGTAGCCCAGGTATTGGCCTACGTTTACCAAATCCGCCAATACCAGGCGGGCCGTGGCAAGCGCCCTGATCCGTTGCAAGACCTGCCGATCCCGCCAGATTTGCGCCGTGATGAGTGACGGCTGACTGTCATTGTTGACAGTAGATGCTGAGTGCGAATCTGCTTAACGTGTAGCGTCACTGTCGGGCCGCCTCGTGGCCAGTAATGGAGGCGAGGAATGTCCATCGAGTTAACCCTGATACCTCAACGTGCGGCGAGCACCTACGCGTTGAGCGACTCGCAGGTTATCGCGTGTGTCGATCTGGAAAGCCCGTTTACGACCTTTCCCGCGCTGGATGGCACCTTTGCCATTTTCTGGCTGGACCAGCTACAGGGCCAGCACATCATCGGTTTTGGCAACGAGTGCTCAAACTTGCTGGCCCTGATCGCCCTGCCGACCGTGCCTGAGGGCAGTGGTCGGGCGCAGTACTACGAAGCGATCATGCTGCGCTGCCATCAGGAGCGAGAGTCCATCCTGGGTTTTTTGCGCAAATCGTTGAGTTTTGAAGGCATCAATGGGCGCTGCGTGCGCAGTTTTATTTTGTACAAACTGGTGCGCCAACTGAAGTTGGCCAGCGTGCCGGTGTGGGATGACCGTGCTGGCACGATCTTGATTGGCGGGCGCGGCTCGCCGCACTACGAACCCAATCGCCGGATAGACGTGGCGTTTGAATCCAGTAGCAATGCGTGCCTGGTGATTGATTTGGGTGAATGGCGCTGGAGTTGAGTGATGGCTTGGCCCTCACCCCAACCCTCTCCCGAAGGGAGAGGGGGCAGATTATCGGTGCTCTTGAGTTCGCGTGCGGTCAGTTCCTTCTCCCTCCGGGAGAGGGCTAGGGTGAGGGGCTTTTGATTGAGCTTGCCTACCCCTTTATCGTCTGCTTCACACGCGTCTGCGACTTGCTGCTTTTGTGTCTCGGCGCTTATAGTCCGCGCTCGCCCTCAAGGCGACCGGGTTTGGCGACTTGGAACTTAACTGTAGATGCAGAAGCGTTGTGAGTCTTTGCGCGTACGATTTGTAGGCTGCGAAGCGTTATGGCGGTTGTGCGTGGGAGATCTTCGGGTCTGCCGGGATTTCTATGGTTATCCGGTTCGCCAACCCGCGCACAGCTGCCACCCATTGTTTGGCGACGATGGGGGCTTTTGCTTATAACCATTGGACTCTATATGACTTATTCCCCGTATATCCCGCTGACTGCTATCGACTGCACCATCCCTGCCTTATTGATTGATCGCAACGTACCGCTGGACGTGTTGCATGCCAACGCGGTGGCTCGCGTGCGGGCTGTGACCCAAATGATGGAAACCCTTGCCAGCCGCGAGCTGGAAAGCTGCGATCAGATAGACCTCAAACATATGGCGACCACGGCCATGCTATTGCTGCGTGATGGTTGTGATGTGCTGGATGTATTGGGCTGGCGCTTGCGGCCTGAATAACCCGCGGCGGCTACGTATTTGCTTTTGCTTTTGCTTTTGATCTTGATCTACCCGCCCCTTTCGGGAGGCCGAGTGTAGGTTCTGCGTAGTGGGCATCCCGGCATGGATGCCGGGATAGCCGTGTTGGGCCAAGGATGGCCCGTCACGGCTGGCGCGGCGTCCTGCCGCGCCACCCCCACAACAGCACCTGCGTTCGGCCTCCTGTGATGGGCCTCTGAGTTGTTTGTGAAATTGGGTGGCATCACAAGCCGCCTTCGCGAGCCTGCTCGCGAAGCTCTCAGAACTGCATAAACCTCAAAGTTGGAAGGCTTCTTGCACAGGCAGGCTCTACGGCGCACATGGCGTCAAAAGTTTGCTAAAGGTTTGTCGCAATGTCATTGGATCGCTCTCAGTTAATCAACACCGCACGCAACGGTCTGGCCGGTTTGGGTCGGGGGCAGTTGGGTGTGCCGCTGTTGTTGCTGGTGATGCTGGCGATGATGATGTTGCCCGTTCCGCCCTTTCTGCTGGATGTGTTTTTTACCTTCAATATCGCGCTGTCGATTGTGGTGCTGCTGGTCTGCGTGTACGCCTTGCGCCCACTGGATTTTGCGGTGTTCCCCACCATTCTGCTGGTCGCAACGCTGATGCGTCTGGCGCTGAACGTGGCCTCGACCCGAGTAGTGATGCTGCACGGCCATGAAGGCCATGCGGCAGCCGGCAAGGTGATTCAAGCCTTCGGTGAGGTGGTGATCGGCGGCAATTACGTGGTCGGTATCGTGGTGTTCGCGATTTTGATGATCATCAACTTCGTGGTGGTGACCAAGGGTGCCGGACGAATTTCCGAGGTCAGCGCACGTTTTACCCTCGATGCAATGCCCGGCAAGCAAATGGCAATCGACGCCGACCTCAACGCCGGTCTGATCGATCAGAACCAAGCCAAGCTGCGCCGTCAGGAAGTCGCCCAAGAGGCTGAGTTCTACGGCTCGATGGACGGTGCCAGCAAGTTCGTGCGCGGTGACGCCATCGCCGGCTTGCTGATTCTGTTTATTAACCTGATCGGCGGCATGGCGGTCGGTATCTTCCAGCACAGCATGACCTTCGGCGAAGCCGGCAAGGTCTATGCCTTGCTGACCATCGGTGACGGTTTGGTGGCGCAGTTGCCGTCGCTGCTGCTGTCCACCGCCGCGGCCATTATGGTGACCCGTGCTTCGGGCTCCGAAGACATGGGCAAGCAGATCAACCGGCAGATGTTTGCCTCGCCCAAGGCGCTGGCCGTGTCAGCCGGTTTGATGGCGGTGATGGGGATTGTGCCGGGCATGCCGCACTTTTCTTTCCTCAGCCTGGCTGCGGTCGCCGGCGGCGTGGCGTATCTGATGTGGAAAAAACAGAGCGTGGTCAAGGTCCAGGCCTTGCAAGAGGTGCAGCGTCAGCAAGAGCTGTTGCCATCGCCCGCTCGCGCCCAAGAGACCAAGGAGCTGGGCTGGGATGATGTCACGCCCATCGACATGATCGGGCTGGAGGTGGGCTACCGCCTGATCCCGCTGGTGGACCGCAATCAGAATGGTCAACTGCTGGCGCGGATCAAGGGCGTGCGTAAAAAGCTGTCCCAAGACTTGGGCTTTTTGATGCCCACCGTACACATTCGCGACAACCTCGACTTGGCGCCCAGCGCCTACCGCTTGACCCTGATGGGGGTGATTTTGGCTGAGGCCGAAATTTATCCGGATCGCGAGATGGCGATCAATCCGGGCCAGGTATTCGGCACGCTTAACGGGATTACCACCAAAGATCCGGCCTTTGGTCTGGAAGCGGTGTGGATTGAGGTCAGCCAGCGCAGTCAGGCGCAATCTCTGGGCTATACCGTAGTGGATGCCAGTACTGTGGTGGCGACGCACCTTAATCAGATTCTGTACAAGCACTCACATGAGCTGATTGGTCATGAAGAAGTCCAGCAGTTGATGCAGCTGCTGGCCAAGGCTTCGCCCAAGCTGGCAGAAGAGCTGGTGCCGGGTGTGTTGAGCCTGTCGCAGTTGCTCAAGGTGTTGCAGGCGTTGCTGGCAGAACAGGTGCCGGTACGCGATATACGCAGCATTGCCGAAGCCGTCGCGAATAATGCCCACAAGAGTCAAGATACTGCCGCTTTGGTGGCGGCGGTGCGGGTCGGCTTGTCCCGCGCAATCGTGCAAAGCATTGTAGGCGTTGAGTCTGAGCTGCCTGTGATCACCTTGGAGCCAAGGTTGGAACAAATATTGCTCAATAGTTTGCAGAAGGCCGGACAAGGCCAGGATGAAGGTGTTTTGCTGGAGCCAAGCATGGCTGAGAAGCTCCAGCGTTCGTTGATCGATGCCGCTCAACGTCAGGAGATGCAAGGCAACCCGGTGATCTTGCTGGTGGCAGGCCCAGTACGCGCGATGCTTTCGCGGTTTGGCCGTTTGGCGGTGCCCAATCTGCATGTGCTGGCGTACCAGGAAATTCCTGACAACAAGCAAGTCACGATCGTAGCGACAGTAGGCCCTAACGGCTGAGGGTTTGGTTTATGCAAGTGAAGCGATTTTTCGCCGCCGATATGCGTCAGGCCATGAAGCTGGTTCGTGATGAGTTGGGGGCTGATGCCGCCATTATTGGCAACCGCCGGATTGCCGGGGGCGTGGAGTTGACCGCGGCCCTGGATTACAAGTTGTCGGCGCTGGCACCTCGGGTGCCGAACATTGAGCTGGAAGAAGAGCTGCGCAAGACCCAGTCGCGGATCGTCTCGGCTCAGGCCGAGTTGAGCCTGCGCGTTGAAGGCGAAGCCGATGTCAGCCGCCAGTTGTTTGCCGGCCTGCCGCTGACCGCCGCAGAGCCGTTGATTGAGCCGACGCTTGAAGAACCTCCGCGCCCGGTACCCGTGGCCGCGCCGTCGATGGATCAGCGCGCTTTCGACAGCATGCGCTCTGAGCTTAATGGCCTGCGTGAGTTGCTCGAAGTGCAGTTGGGCTCGCTGGCCTGGACTCAGTTGCAAGGGAGTAAGCCTGAGCAAGCCAATTTGTGGCGCCGTTTGCAGCGCATTGGCTTGTCTGGCCCGTTGTCGCGCGATTTGCTGGCACAAGTGGCCGGCATCGAAGAGCCGCGCCAGGCCTGGCGGATGCTGCTGGCGCATCTGGCCCGAATGATTGCGACCCCGGATCTGGAGCCGCTGGAGGAGGGCGGTGTGATTGCGATGGTCGGCCCCGCCGGCATGGGCAAAACCACCACGCTGGCCAAGCTCGCGGCGCGTTATGTGCTCAAGTACGGCGCGCAGCATATCGCGCTGGTGAGCATGGACAGCTTCCGTATTGGTGCCCAGGAGCAGCTCAAAACCCTGGGGCGTATTTTGAATGTGCCGGTGACCCACGTGGCCCCTGGTCAATCGTTGGGCCAGACCCTTGAGCCGCTGCTGCGCAAACGCGTGGTGCTGGTGGATACGGCGGGCCTGCAAGCCAGTGATCCGGCGTTGCGCTTGCAGCTCGAAAGCCTCGCGGGGCGCGGGATCAAGGCGCGCAATTATTTAGTCTTGGCCACCACCAGCCAGAAGCAAGTGCTGGCGGCGGCGTACCTCAGCTACAAACGGTGTGGGTTGGCCGGTTGCATCCTGACTAAACTGGATGAAACGGCGAGCCTGGGCGAGGTGTTGAGTCTGGCCATCAGTCACGAGCTGCCAGTGGCCTACCTGACGGATGGCCCGCGCATTCCCAATGATCTGCATCTGCCGCGTCGTCACCAGTTGGTGAGTCGCGCAGTGAGTGTGCAAATGCAGGAACAGCCCAGCGAAGAGGCCATGGCCGATATGTTCGCTGATATCTATCACAGCCCGCCCAAGCGGGTTGGCTGAGGTAGTGATGATTACGTTGCAATGTACCTACATCGATGGTCTGCAAGGTGTTGTTCCGCAGGGGAACGCGCAGCCAACCTATGTAGCCGCGTCTAAGTAAGACAAGGTAAAGAAAGATCATGGGCAGCATGCATCCCGTACAGGTGATCGCAGTGACCGGCGGCAAGGGTGGCGTCGGAAAAACTAACGTGTCAGTCAACTTGTCCATCGCACTGGCTGAGCTGGGCAGACGTGTCATGTTGATGGACGCTGACCTTGGGTTGGCGAATGTCGATGTGCTGCTCGGCCTGACCCCCAAATTCACTCTGGCTGACGTGGTCGAGGGGCGTTGCGAGCTGCGCGACGTGTTGCTGCAAGGCCCCGGCGGGATTCGTATCGTACCGGCGGCCTCGGGCACCCAGAGCATGGTGCACTTGAGCCCGGCGCAGCACGCAGGTCTGATTCAGGCGTTCAGCGACCTGGGCGACAACCTGGATGTGCTGGTAATCGACACCGCCGCCGGGATCGGCGAGTCGGTGGTGAGCTTTGTCCGCGCGGCCCAGGAAGTACTGCTGGTGGTGTGTGACGAGCCGACCTCGATCACCGATGCCTATGCGCTGATCAAACTGTTGAATCGCGATTACGGGATGAACCGCTTTCGGGTGTTGGCCAACATGGCGCAAAGCCCGCAAGAGGGGCGCAATCTGTTCGCCAAACTGACTAAAGTTACCGACCGCTTTCTCGATGTGGCCTTGCAATACGTAGGCGCCGTGCCTTACGACGAGTGTGTGCGCAAGGCGGTGCAAAAGCAGCGGGCCGTCTACGAAGCGTTCCCGCGCTCCAAGTGTTCGCTGGCGTTCAAGGCCATTGCGCAAAAGGTCGACACCTGGCCGTTGCCGGCCAATCCGCGTGGGCACATGGAGTTTTTTGTTGAGCGTCTGGTACAGCAAGGCGGGGGGCGGCTCTGATGACGGCCAGCGGCTATCGGATGTACAGCAAGTCGTCGCGTGACAGCCAATATGAGCTGATCGAACGCTACGCACCGTTGGTTAAACGCATCGCTTATCACCTGCTGGCGCGATTGCCTGCCAGTGTGCAGGTCGATGACTTGATTCAGGCCGGGATGATCGGCCTGCTCGAAGTGTCGACCAAATACGACGCTACCAAGGGCGCGAGTTTCGAGACTTACGCCGGCATTCGCATTCGTGGCGCCATGCTCGATGAAGTGCGCAAGGGCGACTGGGCACCGCGTTCGGTACACCGCAATACGCGCATGGTCAGTGACGCAATTCGGGTAATTGAAGCAAAAACCGGCTGTGACGCTAAAGATCACGAAGTTGCGGCCGAACTCCAGTTAAGCCTTGATGATTATTACGCGATTTTGAATGACACCCTGGGCAGCCGCCTGTTCAGTTTCGACGACCTGTTACAGGACGGCGAACACGAAGGGCTGCACGAGGACGGCGCGAGTGCTCATCTGGAGCCGTCGCGGGACCTGGAAGACGAACGCTTTCAGGCGGCGCTGGCCGATGCCATTGCCAACCTGCCGGAGCGTGAACGACTGGTGCTGGCGCTGTACTACGACGAGGAGCTGAACCTCAAGGAAATCGGCGAGGTGCTGGGGGTTAGCGAGTCGCGGGTCAGCCAGTTGCACAGCCAATGCGCCGCACGACTGCGCGCACGTCTGGCCCAGTGGCGAGCGCACTGACCGCATAGGCCCCCTGTAGGAGCGAGCTTGCTCGCGATGCGGTTTACGCGACCTTATCGCGAGCAAGCTCGCTCTTGCAGGTTCTGAGACGTATTAACCGAATTTGATTGAATGGCGCGCTCACGAGCTGAGCGTGTTTAAGACTGCTTGGAGGTCGAATTGGACAAGAACATGAAGATCCTCATCGTTGATGATTTTTCAACGATGCGTCGGATCATTAAAAACCTGTTGCGTGACCTGGGGTTCACCAACACGGTCGAGGCAGATGACGGCACGACAGCGCTGCCGATCCTCAACCTGGGTCATATCGACTTTTTGGTAACTGACTGGAACATGCCGGGCATGACCGGTATCGAGTTGTTGCGCCACGTGCGTGCGGACGAAAAGCTCAAGCACTTGCCAGTGTTGATGGTGACGGCCGAAGCCAAGCGCGAGCAAATCATCGAAGCAGCCCAGGCCGGTGTGAATGGCTATGTGGTCAAGCCGTTCACGGCGATGGCGCTTAAAGACAAGATCGAAAAGATCTTTGAGCGCATCGGTTGATCGGGTTGCCTCGGGGGCGTTATGGAGCATAAAGACACAACACAGGGCGAGTTTGAATCGACCCTGAAAAAGCATGCTCACGAATTGGTAGAAAGCCTTGAAAAAGGCCGGTTCGGTGATGCCGTGCAACTGATTCATGAGCTGAACCAGACCCGTGATCGGGGCCTGTATCGGGAAGTCGGCAAACTCACGCGTGAGCTGCACAGCGCGATTGTCAATTTCCACATCGATCCCAGTACGCCACAAGCCGAAGAAGTGTCGCAGATCACGGATGCCACTGAACGTCTGGCTTATGTTGTGCGGCTGACGGAGGCCGCGGCCAATCGGACGATGGACCTGGTGGAAAACAGTACGCCGCTGGTCAATGGCCTGGGTGATGAGGCCAAGGTCCTGAGCGCCGATTGGGGGCGCTTTATGCGCCGCGAAATCAGCGCCGAAGAGTTTCGTGATCTGGCGCGCCGCGTTGACAGTTTTTTGACGCGCAGCGAAACCGAAAGCCAGGTTGTGTCCGCCAACCTCACTGACATCCTGTTGGCCCAGGATTACCAGGACCTCACCGGTCAGGTGATCAAGCGGGTGACGCAACTGGTCACGGATGTGGAGAGCAATTTGCTCAAACTGGTATTGATGGCCAGTCAGGTGGATCGCTTTGCCGGGATTGAACACGACCGTGATGCACTGCGCGCCGAAAATAGTTCGCAAAAAAGCCAGGCCAAGGGTGAAGGTCCGCAGATTCATGCCGATACACGTAGTGACGTCGTATCCGGTCAGGATGATGTAGACGATTTGCTGTCCAGTTTAGGGTTCTAGGCCCTCAGTAAGCGTGCGGGCGCTGTTGCCCGGCGTCGAAGGTCCTACTTCAAGGAGCACGTACATGAGCTTCGGCGCCGATGAAGAAATCCTTCAGGATTTTCTGGTTGAAGCCGGCGAGATTCTAGAGTTGTTGTCCGAACAACTGGTTGAGCTGGAAAGCCGACCGGATGATGCGGACTTGCTCAATGCAATTTTTCGCGGTTTTCACACGGTAAAAGGGGGCGCCGGCTTCCTGCAACTGCACGAGCTGGTGGAGTGCTGTCACATCGCCGAAAACGTCTTCGACATCCTGCGCAAGGGTGAGCGGGCGGTCGACTCGGAGTTGATGGACGTGGTGCTTGAGGCGCTGGACGCGGTCAACGGGATGTTCGCCGAGGTGCGTGAGCGCAGCCCGATCACCGCCGCTACGCCAGAATTACTGGCGGCGCTGGCCCGTTTGGCCGAGCCGGTGGCAGTTGTGGCCGCGCCGGTTGCGGCACCGCCAGTACGGGTTGCTGAGCCGGTGAACAGTGATGGCGGCGATATCACCGATGACGAATTTGAGCAGTTGCTGGACTCGCTGAACGCGGTCAAGGCCGCAGCTGCCGAGCCGGTGTCGGTCGCGCCTGCGGTGGTCGAGGCCAGCGAGGACATCAGCGATGCCGAGTTTGAGTCGTTGCTGGACCAGTTGCATGGCAAGGGCCAGTTTTCTATGGGCTCGGTCAGCGCCGTGGTCCCCGACGCGATAGCACCTGCCCCTGAGGCGGTGAGCAATGAAATCACTGACGACGAATTCGAAGCGCTGCTCGATCAGTTGCATGGCAAGGGTGCGTTCAGCAGCGATGCACTGGAGGCCGCAGGTGCGCCAGTGGCGCCGGTTGCTGACGCTGAACCCGCCGCCGACCCGAGCTTGATCAGCGATCACGAGTTTGAGGCGTTGCTGGATGATCTGCACGGCAAAGGCAAGTTTTCGGCTGATTCGACGATTATTGTCGCCGCTGCGCCAACTGCGCCCGTGGCGAAAAAGCCTGTAGCCAAGGCCGCCCAGGCGGAGAAACCGGCCGCTTCCGAAGCCGAAACCACGGTGCGGGTCGATACTGCGCGCCTTGATGAAATCATGAACATGGTCGGCGAGCTGGTGCTGGTGCGTAACCGTTTGGTGCGGTTGGGCCTTAACAGCAGCGACGAAGAGATGGCCAAGGCGGTCTCCAACCTTGATGTGGTGACCGCTGACCTGCAAACCGCAGTGATGAAGACGCGGATGCAGCCGATCAAGAAAGTCTTTGGCCGTTTCCCGCGGCTGGTACGCGATTTGGCGCGTCAGTTGAAGAAAGAAATCAGCCTGGAGCTGGTGGGCGAAGAGACCGACCTCGACAAAAATCTGGTCGAGGCCCTGGCCGATCCGCTGGTCCACTTGGTGCGCAACGCTGTTGATCACGGCATTGAAAGCCCAGAAGAACGCGAAGCAGCCGGCAAGCCACGTTGCGGTCGGGTGATTCTGTCGGCCGAGCAAGAGGGCGACCATATCCTGCTGTCGATCTCCGATGACGGCAAAGGCATGGATGCCAACGTCTTGCGTGCCATCGCCGTGAAAAAGGGCCTGATGGACAAGGACGCTGCCGATCGTCTGAGCGAGTCCGATTGCTACAACTTGATTTTTGCTCCTGGCTTCTCGACCAAAACCGAGATCAGCGATGTGTCCGGGCGTGGCGTGGGCATGGACGTGGTGAAAACCAAGATCTCCCAGCTCAATGGCTCACTGAGTATTTATTCGACCCTGGGCCAGGGCTCGAAAATCGTGATCAAGGTGCCGCTGACCCTGGCGATCATGCCGACTCTGATGGTGATGCTGGGCAATCAGGCGTTTGCTTTCCCGCTGGTCAACGTCAACGAAATTTTCCACCTCGACCTGTCGCGCACCAACGTGGTCGACGGTCAGGAAGTGGTGATCGTGCGCGACAAGGCGCTGCCGTTGTTCTACCTCAAGCGCTGGCTGGTGGCGTCTGCCGCCCATGAAGAGCAGCGCGAAGGGCACGTGGTGATTCTGTCGGTGGGTACCCAACGCATCGGCTTTGTGGTCGATCAACTGGTTGGCCAGGAAGAAGTCGTCATCAAACCGTTGGGCAAGATGCTTCAGGGTACGCCGGGGATGTCGGGCGCCACCATTACCGGTGATGGCCGTATTGCCTTGATTCTGGACGTGCCGAGCATGCTCAAACACTACGCCGCACGGCGTATTTGAACGGAGTGTTTATGGTAGTCAAAGTCCTGGTGGTGGATGACTCCGGTTTTTTCCGCCGCCGCGTCTCGGAAATTCTGTCGGCTGATCCGACGATTAAAGTGATCGGCACCGCCAGCAATGGCAAAGAGGCGATCGATCAGGCGCTGGCGCTCAAGCCGGACGTGATCACTATGGACTACGAGATGCCGATGATGGATGGCATCACGGCTGTGCGTCACATCATGCAGCGCTGCCCGACGCCGGTCTTGATGTTCTCCTCGCTGACCCACGAAGGCGCTCGCGTCACCCTGGATGCGCTGGATGCCGGGGCGGTGGATTTCCTGCCGAAAAACTTCGAAGACATCTCGCGCAATCCGCAGAAGGTTCAGCAAATGCTGTGCGAAAAGGTGCATACCATTTCGCGCAGCAACCGCCGCTCTTCCAGCTACAGCCTGCCCCCGCTGCAAGCGCCTGCCCCAGTTGCAGCCCCTCGGCCAGCACTCGGCGGCTTTGTTGCGCCTGCGCCGGTTGCAGCGTCAGCGCCTGTGCGCACCACACCGATTGCCAGCCGTGCGGCACCAGCAGCAGCGCCCACTTCGCCGCCGCCCAAGCGCAAGGCTTACAAACTGGTTGCGATCGGCACCTCGACCGGTGGCCCGGTGGCCTTGCAGCGGGTGTTGACCCAACTGCCGGGTAACTTTCCGGCGCCTATCGTGTTGGTGCAGCACATGCCCGCAGCGTTTACCAAAGCCTTTGCCGAGCGTTTGGACAAACTGTGCCGGATCAGCGTCAAGGAAGCCGAAGACGGCGATATCCTGCGTCCGGGCTTGGCTCTGTTGGCACCGGGCGGCAAGCAAATGATGATCGATGGCCGTGGTGCGGTACGCATCCTGCCGGGTGATGAGCGCTTGAACTACAAGCCATGTGTGGATATCACCTTTGGTTCGGCGGCCAAGTCCTACGGCGACAAAGTGCTGGCGGTGGTGTTGACCGGCATGGGCGCGGACGGGCGCGAAGGCGCACGCTTGCTCAAGCAGAGCGGCAGTAACGTGTGGGCCCAGGACGAAGCCAGTTGCGTGATTTACGGCATGCCGATGGCCATCGTTAAAGCCAACCTGGCGGACGCGGTGTACAGCCTCGACGAAATCGGCAAACACCTGGTCGAGGCCTGCCACTGATGGATGTACTCAGCCTGATAGGCATCATCATGGCCTTTGTCGCGATTATCGGCGGCAACTACCTGGAAGGCGGCCACCTGGGTGCCCTGGCCAATGGCCCGGCAGCGCTGATTGTGATCGGCGGCACGGTGGGCGCAGCGCTGTTGCAATCACCCATGAGTGCGTTCAAGCGCGCCATGCAGACGGTGGGCTGGATATTATTCCCGCCGCACATCGATTTGGCCGGCGGGATTGACCGCGTCGTCAATTGGAGCCTGACGGCGCGCAAGGAAGGCTTGCTGGGCCTCGAAGGCGTGGCCGATGCCGAGCCTGACAGCTACGCGCGCAAGGGTCTGCAATTGCTGGTCGACGGGGTAGAGCCCGAGGCCATTCGCAGCATTCTGGAAGTTGATTTTCTAACCCAGGAACGCAATGACATTGATGCTGCGAAAGTATTTGAAAGCATGGGTGGCTACGCGCCGACCATTGGCATTATCGGCGCGGTCATGGGCCTGATCCATGTGATGGGTAACCTGGCGGACCCGGGGCAGTTGGGCAGCGGCATTGCGGTGGCGTTTGTCGCGACCATTTATGGTGTGGCCAGTGCCAACCTGGTGTTGCTGCCGGTGGCCAGCAAACTCAAGGCGATTGCCCAGCGCCAGTCGCTGTACCGCGAGATGCTGCTCGAAGGCCTGCTGTCGATTGCTGAAGGTGAGAACCCGCGCTCCATCGAGCTCAAGCTTCAGGGTTATATGGGCTAACTATCTATCTATGAGCCGTCTATGAGCCGTCGCCGCCGTCAGGCTGAAGAGCACGTTAACCACGAACGCTGGCTGGTGTCCTACGCGGACTTCATCACCTTGCTGTTTGCGTTTTTCGTGGTCATGTATTCGATTTCGTCGATCAACGAAGGCAAATACAAGGTGATCTCCCAGGCGTTGCTCGGAGTGTTCAACGACGCCGAGCGCAGCGTCAAGCCGATCCCGATCGGTGATGAGCGCGCGCAGACGATCAAGCCTGCGCAACCGTTGGTCAATGACAGTGAACAGACCGATTCGGGCATTGGGCAAATCCCCGATGACCCGCTCAAGCGCATTGCCGATGACATCACCAGCGCGTTTGGCGAGTTGATTGCGTCCAAACAATTGACGGTGCGCGGCAATGAGCTGTGGGTCGAGATTGAATTGAATTCAAGCTTGTTGTTCGGCAGCGGCGATGCGATGCCCAGTGATGTGGCGTTTACGATCATCGACAAGGTAGCGGCGATCCTCAAACCTTTCGATAACCCGGTTCATGTCGAAGGCTTTACCGACAACTTGCCGATTCGCACCGCGCAATACCCGACCAACTGGGAGTTGTCCTCGGCCCGTTCGGCGAGCGTCGTGCGGATGCTGGCGATGCAAGGGGTTAACCCTGGGCGTATGGCGTCGGTCGGCTATGGCGAATTTCAGCCGGTGGCCAATAACGCCACACCCGAGGGCCGTGCGCTCAATCGCCGGGTGGTGTTGGTGGTGTCGCGCAACCTGGAAATACGCCGCAGTCTGACCGGCAGTGGTACAGCCAATGCGACACCGGATGGGGCCTTAAAGCGTGCTGGCACACAAACTGCACCGCTGCAGGTACAGCCGCTGGTGCGTGGGAATGCCGTCAATTCTCCGTCACCATCCCTATAAGTGCATGTCAATTCTCGGCGAGCACACTTGCAGCCGGGAGGAACAACAGAATGAGAGTCTGGGCAGTCGCTAATCAAAAAGGTGGAGTCGGCAAGACCACCACATCCGTCGCTTTGGCCGGTTTGCTGGCCGAGGCTGGCAAGCGCGTGGTGGTGGTCGATCTCGACCCGCACGGCTCCATGACCAGCTATTTCGGTTACGACCCCGATGCCCTGGAACAGAGCAGCTACGACTTGTTCCTGCACAAGGGGCAGGTGCCGCAAGGTCTGACCGCCCAATTGTTGCTGCCCACCAGTCACGAGCTGATTGCCTTGCTGCCCTCGAGCACGGCCCTGGCCACGCTGGAGCGTCAGTCGCCTGGGCAAAGTGGCCTGGGGCTGGTTATCGCGCGCAGTCTGGCGCAGTTGTGGCAGGACTATGACTACGCAATCATCGACAGCCCACCGTTGTTGGGCGTGCTGATGGTCAATGCGTTGGCGGCCAGCCAGCAGTTGGTGATCCCTGTGCAAACCGAGCACCTGGCGGTCAAAGGCCTGGAACGCATGGTGCACACGCTCACTATGATCAACCGTTCGCGTCAGCAAGCGTTGCCGTTCTGTGTGGTGCCGACCTTGTTCGACCGCCGTACCCAAGCCTCGATGAGCACCTTGCGTCACTTGCGTGATGAGTATCCCGAGACGCTGTGGCAGGGGTTTATCCCGGTCGATACGCGTTTGCGCGATGCCAGCCGGGCCGGGCAGACGCCGTCGCAATTTGACCCCAAAAGCCGTGCTGTGGTGGCGTATCGCGCCTTGCTCAAACATGTGCTGACCCGTCAACTTGTACCGCAGGCCGTTTGACGTGGCGCTGTATTCAAGTATCAGCGTGCTGCGGTCGATAACCGTTACAGGTTTATGGGGCATGTCATGAATCCGCCCGTAGCGCTGGCTACCCGTCCGCAGTTGGCGTTGCAGTCCTATCTCGACGAGTTGTTGCAAGACGCGACTGAAATGTTGCCCGCGTCTGAGCAGGAAGAGTTCGCGGCGGCGGTGCTGGAAGAGCAGGTACGTGATGCGCAAGCAGTGATGCTGGCGATGCCGGTGCCACTGCCAGCATTGGTGCCGCCGTTGGCTGAAGTGCCAGTGCCGCAGGAGCGTTTACCGGTGCCGGACGATGGCCGGCCGGCGTGGGCCGCAGAGCCTTTTGAGTGCTTATTGTTCGACGTGGCCGGGCTGACACTGGCGGCACCGTTGGTGTGCCTGGGTTCGATTTATGCCCTGGCTGGGCGTGAGTTGACCCCGTTGTTTGGTCAGCCGGAGTGGTTTTTGGGGATTCTGCCCAGCACCGGCGGCAACCTCAATGTGCTCGATACGGCGCGTTGGGTGATGCCCGACCGTTATCGCGATGATTTTCGCGAGGGCTTGCAGTACGTGATTTCGGTTCAGGGCTACGAGTGGGGGTTGGCAGTGCATCAAGTCAGCCGCTCGTTGCGCTTGAACCCCGACCAGATTAAATGGCGCACCCAGCGCGGGCAGCGTCCGTGGTTGGCGGGCACAGTGATTGAACACATGTGCGCGCTGCTGGACGTGACGCAGTTGGCGGAGTTGATCGCCAGTGGCGCGGTCAAGCACATGGCCGCGACAAAAGCCGACAAATAAACGACCGAGCCTTGAGCGCGGTCAGAGCGTACACACCGCAGCAGCGGTTATTAGTCAGGGGATTGGGGTATGAACAAGGCAACCGCGCAGCAGAGCAGTGAAGATCCGATCCTGCAATGGGTCACCTTCAAACTGGACAACGAGACTTACGGCATCAACGTGATGCAAGTGCAGGAAGTGCTGCGCTACACCGAAATCGCTCCGGTTCCGGGTGCACCATCCTACGTGCTGGGGATTATCAACCTGCGCGGCAACGTGGTAACAGTCATCGACACGCGTCAGCGTTTTGGCCTGATGAACGCCGAAATTACCGACAACTCTCGCATCGTTATCATCGAAGCTGACAAGCAAGTGGTCGGGATTCTGGTCGACAGCGTGGCCGAGGTGGTTTACCTGCGTCAGTCTGAAATCGAAACAGCGCCGAATGTGGGCAACGACGAGTCGGCCAAGTTTATCCAGGGAGTGTGCAACAAGAACGGCGAACTGCTGATTCTGGTTGAGCTGGACAAAATGATGAGCGAAGAAGAATGGTCGGATTTGGAGAACTTCTGATTGATGCTTGAGGTGGCGGTAATCGTCCTGGGCCTGCTGTGGGCAGTGACCCTGTGGCTGTTTGTGACCTACGTGCGCAAGCAGCGTGTGAGTGCGGCCCAGCAAGCGGCGGCGGATGAGCTGCGTGACCGGCGCCTCAGGGAGCTGGCGCGGCGTCTGGATACCTACCAGAACGGCAGTGTGCAGATGGGAGAAGAGATTCACCAACTGCGCGCGGTGGTAGCGCCGTTGCCTGAAAAACTGACACAACTGGAACAGCGCGACCCGACCAGCCTGTCATTTACCCAGGCTGCGCGACTGGTTGGCATGGGCGCCAGCGTTGAAGAGCTGACTCACTCTTGCGGCTTGACCCAGGCCGAGGCCGAGTTGATGCGCACGATGCACAAGGGCTGAATTAAAGTCTTACTGTGGGAGCGAGCCTGCTCGCGAAGCTCCCAAGAGCATCGCACGCGGTGTCACAAACGACCTTCGCGAGCACCTCGCTGGTGGGCCACTCAAAAACCTGTGGGAGTCTGGCTTGCCAGCGATGCTGGCGACTCGGTGTATCAGCTTAAATCGCGCCGATGCCATCGCTGGCAAGCCAGGCTCCCACACAGTCCCAGTTTGCTGTGCGACAGCGCGGCGTCTGGACGACGAGTACATATATAAGTCCTGTGTGATTGATCGGCTCGATAGGCTCTGAGCACAATCACAACATGAAGACTTAACTATGTCTGCTTCACATGAAGTTGAATACGTTGCCATTGCCGAAGCTACGCGACTGCTTGAGTACACCGGCCCGTTAACCCGACGCGACACCGATGCAGCGTTGGACAGCGCGCGAGCCGCGCAATGGGTTCGCCAATGGGTGGCCTGCCATATCACTGAGGACGTGGCGAACCCTGAACAGTCCATTACGCCCAATACCCTGATCCCTGTTATTTACTGGAGCACCGTCAGTACCTATCAGAGCGGCACGGAACATATCGACCTGGTGCCGCTGTGGATGCTGGCGCCCGGTGTGGATGCGTTCCTCAGAGCCCACATGTCCACACCGTCGGACCCTCCCGATCCCGCAACCACCCTGCTGGGCAGCGAGCGCGCTCCCTATCATTGGCACCTGAAAATATTCTGGGGCGATGAGCACAGTGTGCAAGCGCTCTCTGAAGAGAGCCGCAAACACCTTGAAGAGGTCGTCCCGCCTGATGTGCTTAATGCATTGGCAGGTTTCAACGACGAGGTGCTACGGGCGATCAAGCAAGGCATGCCCAGCAGCTACAAGGGGTTCGACAGTCTGGATGTCGATATGGGCTGCGGGCAACTTGAGCAACAAGTCATGGCACCTGTCGCTCGTTACCGCCGATTTGTTCCTGGCGCACGGTTAAGGCCCATGACTTTGTTGCCTGACGGTACTCCATTCCAACCCCATAAATTTGCCGAGCAATGGTTGTCCGAGCGGGGGCTTGCCGGAGATGCCCAGGTTCCGGTCACTTACCAGGAAGTCGAGACGATTGATTCGACCGCTCAACGTCACACCGCCTCGGTGCCATTGCGTAGCGCCGTCACACAGGGTTTTTTAATCGCCTGCCAAAGCAAAGAGATGGCGCGTGATCTCTGGGTTTATCCGCATATCAGTCAAATGGCTGTGGATTTTTCTTCGTTACAGGTCAACGGTCAGGCCCTCCCGCAAGACCTGTTGAGCCAATTGCAGGCCGGTATCGCTCCCGGCTATCAGGGCACTGGCGCGCCAATCATCACGGAGCGGGACGCCCAGGGCAATTTGCTCAGCGGGCAAGAAAAAGGACAACTCAGGCAGTTGGAACTGCTGGACGACAATCAGGCCAAACTGGCCCGCTTGTTCGCCGGTGTACCGACGTTCGACACGGTGTTCAAGAACCTGTTGATTAGCGCAATCAAAGACAAGATGGCGGTACACCTGTTTCGGCCGTCGCTGTTGCCGGCGATTGATCCGGATAACTGGTATGTGAATCGCTTCGCTACTGACGCAAACGGCCAGCGCTCAATCATCTACTCGCGCAGTTTTACCCACGAACTGTGGGAGTGTTTGGACAGGGATGCTGCCCCCATTTTCTCGATAGATGCTGTGGGCTTCTTTACGCGCCCGGATACGCTGGAGGAGGTCGACAGCGTATTTGCCAGCCCGGTAGACATGAGGGTTCTACGGGCCATGGAGTCGGTGTTTTATATCGCTCATCCCACCACCAATGACGCCATCAAGCGCCAGTTTCGCGACGATTTTCTGGCCTTTCGCACTGGCCGAAATTGGGCGGACTCATTCGATACGCTGACACCTCCCACCGCTAAAACAGCGCTCGCTGACTTGCTTGCCCGACGCTTCCTGCACCTGCTGGACTTGTACCGATTCGACCTGAAACCGCAACACCAGTTAACCCCAAGCGAGCGAATCCAGCGCAGTGAACAGGATCGCCTGCTGGACATCATCACGACCCATCCATCCAAGGCAGACAGAGACCGGATTCTGCGAGCGCCCATCCCTCATGTTTACGAGGTCATGCTCGATATGGGGGAAACCGGGCCGCAGAAGTGGCCCGCCGCAATGGTGATCAAGCGCACTGATGAACCGTCGCTGGTGCTGTATTCACTGGAAGGCGGTATCCAGCGATTCCGTTCTTTCCAAGCGCTGGTCAATAAAGCCAGCCCTGTTCATGGCGGACAAAAACGCACGATCCAGAGTGTTTCCACTGAGCAGCCCAGGCATGTTTTTGAAATGCAGGCAGATGAGCTGTTGCAGATGCAACACGCCGCTCTGGAGCGGGCGCTCAATGCCCCGCAAAACGAGACGCTGACGTTGGAGGATTTCGCTAAAAAGGCAGAAGGTGCGTTTGTTTTACCCATGCTTTCCCTTGATGGGCCGTTGGGCGTTCGTAACACAGCGCTAGCCGAAAAAAATCGCCCCAATCTCTATAAGACCGCGACGGGTACGCAGAAGGAAACCTATCGCAGGTTGGAACAAGAGGTGGTCCAGATCGCCTCTAAAATGGGTCGCCGCAGTCTTGTGACGTTGGTGCAGTTCACCCGCGAAAAGATTACGCACTACCTTCAGCAAAACGTGCATTCGGGTATCGAGCCCGATCCGGACAAGACTCAGGTCACCCTTTTCCATGGGGACAGTGCCAACCCCAGACAATCGCGCACCACCAGCCTGACTCAGTTGATGCTGGATAACGTGCGCCCCGAGCAGTACCCCAATGCAATGCGAGAAGTGCTGCCGGTCCACCTTGTTGATAAAGAGGGCGAGCGCATCCGCAACCCGGCCAACGGTTACTTTTTCACGTTGACGGGGGGCGAGTTGGCCGCGATGGCAACGCGCATTGATGCCGGTGGTAACTATGAAGTCTTGCTCAGGGAGGAAATGAACAAGCCTGATTACAAGACGGATTGGCAGGCAGCGTACGTGGCCAATATGAAATTTAAAGGCTACGAAGCCGCGCTCAGGGGCGACGAGGTGTTCAAGGCCGTTGTGATCGATAACGCATTCGATCCGCCGGTGTCCAAAAAACAGGTCGCACTCTGGCTGGACGCTGTTTTGAAATCACCGCAGGAGCAGGCGCGAGCCCCGGTGATGGGGCGCAGGGTGCATCTCTATGGTCTGGTGCTGGGGGGGAGCGCGGGTGCAGGAGGGCAGCATGGCACGTTGGGCAATGCTGTCAGCATTGATGGCGCGTTGATTTTTTCTGACCAGGACGGGCCGGATATCAAGGGCACCGTCGGGGTTTATTTACCCGATAGCCCTGATGGAAATGACTTCCATGAGTTTGCTGATCTGGGTGATGGCATTGCTCAGCTCTTGCAGCAAGAAGCATGGCAGGCGTATTTCCGTTCGCGAATTTCGACTCTCGATCCCGATGAGATAAAGCGCACACTGGGGCAGCAGCAGGGCCGGCCCTTGATTCGCGGTTTAAAAATTACCGGGGATTATCTTGAAGTGCTGCATCGGGCACATGTCAGTTTTCACAGTGCTTACGCGGATCACCGCTCCAACAGCAACCTGGATGTTCGCCGTCAACTCTATTCAAAAGTTGTACAGGTGACGATAGAAGCACTTATAGACTTGGCCAGCATGCTTCTGGTGCCCGGTTATCAAATGCTCAAGCCTGCCCTCAGGACGGGCTGGTTCTTGTTCGAGACAGGCATCGTTCCGCGCAACCTGCAAACCCTGGTCTTCGTGCATAAGGTGGTCAACAACGCGTCGCGGGTACTTGCCCGCACAGTGGTTGTTCCATCACGCGGTCAATCCACTTTCCTCGCCCTGACCGCTCGCCAAAGTCAGGCTGAAGCAGTGGCTGGACTGCCCTTGGAAAAGGCGGTCTACAGCCGTTATGCCGTGCAGGATACGTCGGTGCTCCAAGGCATGACGGCAGATGCCCAGGGCTTTTATCGGGTGATCGTCAAGGACCCGGCCACGGGTAAAGTGATCGCTCGCCCGGTGTATGTGCGCCAACCCAATGGGACGGTGCTGCAGGTACACGACCAGACGAGGTTGAAGGCGACCGAGGCCACGCTGGTTGACCCTGCCACGGGCTTGAGTATCCGTTCCAGTGGCGTGACGAGAAGTACGGTTGCACGGATGCCCAATGGCGAGTGGCGCGGCGTGGGATTTGGCCGGGGAGGCGGTAAGCGGCCGGCGGCTTCGATTCCCGAACCTGGGCCTTCAAAAGTGCGTGTTATCTCTACTTCAATACGGACTCCACGCAGCTGGGACCATCAAATCATGGATCTGGCCCCGTCACTCATGACCCGTCTTCCAGGTTGGCCACAGAGCCGCAGCTTGTTGATCATTGATCAAGGAGGCGTAGACATGGGTTGGTCGGTGCGTTTTACCCCTGGGCAGGCGGCAGTCACCTATCCGCGGATGGGCCATCCAGGCAGATCAGACAGCGATATCGTGTTGAGGCGAACGCATCAGGATCATTACAGCCTGATGTTAAGTGACCGCACGGTAGTGATTCCTGCCGATGGTGATTGTTTCTTCAATGCCGTTGCTCGAGGGTTGAATGAAGGCTGGGAGCAGGGGCCCTTCTCGATACAGGGGTTGCGTAATGCGGCAGCCGATTATATCGAGGCTCATCCTGAGTTGAGTGACTTCCAGGTGCGTCACGCCACTGCGCAGCAGCAAGCACTGTTTGAGAGTGCGCCATCGAGGCCAACCGGCCTTGAGGACTGGAACAGCCCAAGCTGGAAGAACTGGGGCAAGACGCAGAAGGAGCTGGCGGATTGGGATCGTGTATTTCCTGCGTTTTCAGCCAAACGCATGGAGCAGAGTATCGAGATCGACCATAAGTTTTATGAAATTATCCCTTATCAATTCGAAGGTCGCGGTACTGAGGCACTCATTCGACGCCCGGAAACATTCATTGAAAGGCAGAATCAGTTTGAGCAGTTAGAAGCTGTCATTCAAGAAAGTCCCCATATCCAACCCCGGTTTGCCGAACTGATTAATAACCAGTGGGAGGTTCACGCCCCCTTGTTCGAAAAACCGATAACTGACCTGGTAGGCGATATATTCCCGGGGCTGACAGAGGCGTCACGTTTTAATCTGGCCAAGCGCCTTTATCAACTGGCAGACCCGAACATACCTTTTCTGGGATTGACCCCCAGCCGCGTGCAAAACATTAATAAAGTACTGGATGCCTGGCGTTCGGAGCCTGCCGAACCTCACGCCGGTGAAATCAACGGTCCTCTGGCGCTGCTGGAGCGAAATGATAAAAGAGTCAGTGATCGGGAGTTTGCAGTCAGAGGTGTTCAGTCAAAAGGTGAGTTTTTTGACCGTATCGATTTTGCCTTGCAACCGACTGAGCGCGTTGGACTGCAGGTAGGTGTCGATATCAATCGATGGCGCAATGAGATAATCAAATCCAACTTGCAACGTATGGGGTATCAAATCGCTATTCAGAGGGAGGTGTTGGGGGAGGATGAAATGATCTTTAGGCATATCGCTTCTTCAGCACTTTACTACATGCAGTTGCGGATGATTCGAGACCCGGTTGTTGTGGTGGAAAGAGGCCTTAAAGATTCCGTGAATCAGTTGATTGCTCAGTTTCCCGAGACTCGTCACGCGATCGAATTGAAAAAAACGATGGACGAGGGGCAATTAGGTCTATTGCTAGGAGGGATACAGTATGTTGGGCCCGCTGAAGAGCCAATAGGTTTCATTTT
This sequence comes from Pseudomonadota bacterium, assembly GCA_040385125.1. GTDB lineage: Bacteria > Pseudomonadota > Gammaproteobacteria > Pseudomonadales > Pseudomonadaceae > Aquipseudomonas. The sequence continues at coordinate 28,867 of JAZKIA010000086.1, forward strand.
TCGGCCCTGATTGATGCCAGCGATTTACCGAGGCGTCACATCCCGCTCCTGCGGCCCCGCTTCCGAATCAAACCCTGGCGGGAATTTGCCCTTCAACTGCCAGGCAAAGGCAATGATCTCGGCCAAGGTCAGATACAACTCCTGGGGGATACTGTCCCCCAGTTCCATGCGCGCCAGTAACTTCACCAACTCGGCATTTTCATAGATCGGCACTTGGTATTCGCGTGCCAGTTCAAGAATCGCTTCTGCCAGTTCATCGTCGCCTTTGGCCGTGAGGGTGGGCGCGTGTTGGCCGTCATATTTGAGGGCAATGGCCTGACGTGGTTCGGGTTGTGTGTTCATGCGGTTTCGTCGACCCAGCGTTGTTCAAGTGGGGAGTGCTGACCTTGTGGCGGGGTGCCCTGGTGGCAATCGAGATCGGTCACGCTCAACCCCGCATCGTTCAACCGCTGGCGCAATGAACCGAGCTGGCTGGCGATCAGGTCGGCGGTCCAGGTTCGTTCTGCCCAAAGTTGCCCCGACAGGTTGCCGCGCAGCAATTGCGCCTGCACATGCAGCGGGCCTAGCGGCGCAAGGTCGAAGGCCAGTTCAACTCGCCACAGTTGATCTTTGACGGTGCGGGCCTCGGGTTTTTCTTCCGGCGCTTTCTCGGGCGGGTCTTCGCGCTGGAACTTGACCTGCAGCGGTACGATGTCGTGGGCGTTGCGCATCGGTATTTCCAGTTGCCAGGTGGTCAGCAGGTTGCCATCAGCGGTGCGCCCGCTTTGTTCCAGGCTGGACAGTTGATGGCTTTGCAGTCGCGATACGGCGGCGGCGGCCAGTTTCAGCAGGTTTTCCAGGCTGTCTTCGGTATCGCCACGTTGCAGGCTGCGGTGCGGCAGCGGAAAACCACCAGGCTGGGGTTTGGCACTGACTTGGCCGAGCATGCCCAGTGCGTTGCGCACAAAGGTCGGCATGGCCTGGGCTTGGGCGCTGGCCGCGACGCCGGGGTTGAAGGTGGCGTTGGCGGGCAGGCCGGGCAGGATTTGCGCGATCAGCCGTAACAAGGTGGCTTTGAGGTCGGGGGCCAATGCCTGGGGCTGGCTGCTCAGCAATCTGGCTTCGAGGAAAACACCGCTGTTGAGCAGGGCGCTGCTCAAGGTTTTGGGGTCGCTCAATTGCTGTGCCGTGGGCAGCCCAGCCAGCAGCTTGTCCAGCGAGGCACGCAGCCCATCCGGCAGGCTCTCTTTTTGCAGGGCGTTAAGCAGACCCTCCAGTGAGCCCTGGCGGCTTTGCTGGGTGGCGAGGTGTTGCGCCAGAGCCAGTTGCTCCTGGCGGCTGCTGAGGGGGACGAAGTTCAGGGTGTGGGCGTCTTCAACCCGAGCGCTTAGCAGGCTGGCGATGGGCAGCGGTTGCGGACTGTCGAGGGTCAGGGTGCTGGCGCTCAGGGCGCTGTTGAGCAAAGTCACCAGCGAGCGGTACACCGCCGGTTGCCCGGCAGTCTGCGGCAATAGTTGGGTGGTCAGCACTTTGCCTTGCAGCAGAGTGCCCGGCGGTAATTGCCGGGTATCGAGGCGGGTTAGGGTGGCGACACTGCTACTCAGCGCTTGTTGCAGGCTAATGGCCAAATGGGCGGGTGCTGGTTGGGTCACGGTCAGCAGGGTGCCCGGCGCCAGGGGGTGGGCGCTGATGGCTTGCACGTTAGTCTGGCGGCCGCTCTCCAGCGTCAGTTTGAGCAGCAACTGGAAGGTCAGCTGGTTTTGCTTGAGCGATAATACTTGGGCCTTGGCGCTGTAGCCGGGGCTGATCAGGCCTTCGAGAGGTTGCAGCAACTTGAGCACTTCACCACCGTTGACGACGGAGCGTGCGCTGTTTGGCGTCGCAGGTGGGATGGGTGGAATATTCATGTCGCCTTTCATCGTTACAACCTGTCGAAATTGCCCTCTTTAGAGTAGGACATGGCATGTATAATGCTGCCCCGTCGTTCATAGAGCCTGAAAACATTACCAATAGTTTGATCCAGCTCTCTGAATCAGGCCGCAAATGCATTTATCCTGCATCTCTTTAACGGCCACACCCGCGCCGACTTGAACCGTGAAGGCCTCAATTTCGTGACCAGTCCTCTTCTAGAAGCCGTAGCACTCGCTTGTGAGCGTGATTGGCGCATGTTGTTCGAAAACCTCGAATTGCGTCTGGCCAGCGGCGACATGCTGCAAATCAGCGGCCCCAACGGCAGTGGTAAAACCAGTCTGTTGCGTTTACTGGCGGGCCTGATGCAGCCGACGGCGGGTGAAGTGCTGCTCAACGGCCAGCCCCTGAGCAGCCAGCGCATGCAGTTGGCCAGCAACCTGTTGTGGATCGGACACGCTGCCGGGATCAAGGACTTGCTCACCGCCGAAGAGAACCTCAGTTGGTTGTGCGCCTTGCACCGACCGGCCAGCCGCGAAGCGATCTGGGCGGCGTTGTCGGCAGTGGGTCTGAAGGGGTTCGAAGACGTGCCGTGCCACACCTTGTCGGCCGGTCAGCAGCGGCGCGTGGCGTTGGCCCGTCTGCATCTGGACAGCCCGGCGCTGTGGATTCTAGACGAGCCGTTCACTGCGCTCGACAAACAAGGCGTGGCGCAACTCGAAGAACACCTGGCCCGGCATTGTGAAGGTGGCGGCATGGTGGTACTCACCACTCACCACACCTTGACCCGGATGCCGGCCGGTTACCGCGAGATCGACTTGGGGCGTTGGGCCGTATGAGTGTGTTTACCGTGTTGCTGGCGCGTGAAGCGCGTCTGTTGTTTCGTCGTCCAGCCGAGTTGGCCAATCCGTTGGTGTTCTTCGCGATTGTGATCGCGATGTTCCCGTTGGCGGTTGGCCCCGAGACTCAATTGTTGCAAACCTTGTCTCCGGGCCTGCTCTGGGTCGCGGCCTTGTTATCGGTTTTACTCTCGTTGGACGGGCTTTTTCGCAGTGATTTCGAGGACGGATCGCTGGAGCAGTGGGTCCTTTCGTCGCACCCCCTGACGCTACTGGTGTTGGCCAAAGTACTGGCACACTGGGCGTTTTCAGGGTTGGCGCTGGTCATCCTGTCGCCCCTGCTAGCCTTGATGCTGGGATTGCCGGTAGCGTGCCTGCCGGTGCTGCTGATGTCGTTGCTGCTGGGTACGCCCGTATTGAGTTTGCTTGGGGCTGTCGGTGCCGCGTTGACGGTGGGCCTCAAGCGTGGCGGTCTGTTGCTGGCGTTGTTGATTTTGCCCCTGTATATCCCGGTGCTGATTCTGGGCAGTGGCGCGTTGCAGGCGGCATTGCAAGGCATGCCCGCTACCGGTTATCTGTTGTGGCTGGCAAGCCTGACCGCCTTGGCCGTAACCCTGACACCCTTTGCAATAGCCGCCGGCCTGAAGATTAGCGTCGGCGAATAATGAGGTCTGGTCCTGCGGGATCAGTAAAGACCCTGGCTGGCATGACACTCAACCTGTCGTGACCGGCACCGTGATGGAAACAGCGTGATGAACTGGACTTGGTTTCACAAACTCGGCTCGCCCAAATGGTTCTATGCCATCAGTGGGCGTTTGTTGCCGTGGTTAAGCATTGCCGCCGTATTGTTGATCGCCTGTGGCGTGGTGTGGGGCCTGGCGTTTGCGCCGCCGGACTACCAGCAGGGCAACAGTTTCCGAATCATTTATATCCATGTGCCCGCCGCGATGCTGGCGCAGTCCTGCTACGTGATGCTGGCGGTGTGCGGGGTGGTGGGCCTGGTCTGGAAGATGAAAGTCGCCGACATTGCACTGCAATCGGCCGCGCCCATCGGCGCCTGGATGACCGCCGTGGCGCTGGTCACCGGTGCAATCTGGGGCAAGCCGACCTGGGGCTCGTGGTGGGTGTGGGACGCACGTCTGACTTCGATGCTGATTTTGTTGTTTTTGTACTTCGGCCTGATCGCTCTGGGCAACGCCATCACCAATCGCGACAGCGCGGCCAAGGCCTGCGCGGTATTGGCGATTGTCGGGGTGATCAATATCCCGATCATTAAATACTCGGTGGAGTGGTGGAACACCCTGCATCAGGGCGCAACCTTCACCCTCACCGAAAAGCCGGCAATGCCGGCTGAAATGTGGCTACCGCTGTTGCTCACGGTACTGGGTTTTTACTGCTTCTTTGGCGCGGTGCTGTTGCTGCGCATGCGTCTTGAAGTACTCAAGCGCGAAGCCCGCAGCAGTTGGGTCAAGACAGAGGTGTTGAACGCGCTGGAGGGCTCGCGATGAGTTTTGCTTCATTTGGCGACTTTATCGCCATGGGTCATCACGGGCTGTATGTTTGGTCGGCCTATGGCATTTGCCTGGCGGTGCTGGGGTTAAACGTGGCGCTGCCGATCCTGGCGCGCCGACGTTATTTGCAACAAGAGGCGCGTCGTCTGCGCCGGGAGAGCACGAAGTGAATCCGCTGCGTAAAAAACGTTTGATCATCATCCTGGCGATTCTGGTGGGTGTCGGCGCTGCCGTGGCCCTGGCCTTGAGCGCCTTGCAGCAGAACATCAACCTGTTCTACACCCCAACCCAGATCGCCAATGGCGAGGCGCCGCTGGACACTCGGATTCGTGCCGGTGGCATGGTCGAAGCCGGTTCGCTGAAGCGCTCTGGCGACTCGCTGGACGTGCAATTTGTGGTCACCGACTTCACTAAGTCGGTGACCATTCAATACCGCGGCATCTTGCCCGACCTGTTCCGTGAAGGGCAGGGCATTGTCGCCCTGGGCAAACTCAATGCCCAAGGCGTGGTGGTGGCCGATGAAGTGTTGGCCAAGCACGATGAAAAATACATGCCGCCTGAAGTGACCAAGGCCCTGAATGAAAGCGGCAAATCTGCGCCTGTACCGGGCAAACCTGCAGCGGCGAATGAGGTTAAGTGATGACGTTTGGACTGATGATTCCTGAATTAGGCCATTTGGCCATGATTCTGGCCCTGTGCTTTGCCGTGGTGCAGGCCACCGTGCCACTGCTGGGCGCCTGGCGTGGCGACAAATTGTGGATGAGCCTGGCGCAACCCGCCGCGTGGGGCCAATTTGCCTTCCTGTTGTTCTCGTTCGGCTGTCTGACCTACGCCTTCATGGCCGATGATTTCTCGGTGGCGTATGTGGCCAGCAACTCCAACAGCGCGCTGCCGTGGTACTACAAATTCAGCGCGGTGTGGGGCGCTCATGAAGGCTCGTTGCTGTTGTGGGCGATGATTCTGGGCGGCTGGACCTTCGCTGTGTCGATCTTCTCGCGGCAATTGCCGCGCGTGATGCTGGCGCGGGTGTTGTCGATCATGGGCATGATCAGCATTGGCTTCTTGCTGTTTCTGATCCTGACCTCGAACCCGTTCACACGCCTGCTGCCGCAAATTCCTGCGAACGGCAATGACTTGAACCCGTTGCTTCAGGACATCGGCCTGATCGTCCACCCGCCAATGCTGTACATGGGCTACGTGGGTTTCTCGGTGGCCTTCGCCTTCGCTATTGCTGCATTGCTCGGTGGTCGACTGGACGCTGCGTGGGCGCGCTGGTCGCGGCCGTGGACCATCGTCGCCTGGGCCTTCCTTGGCATCGGCATCACCCTGGGATCGTGGTGGGCTTACTACGAACTTGGCTGGGGCGGCTGGTGGTTCTGGGACCCGGTAGAAAACGCCTCGTTCATGCCGTGGCTGGTGGGCACGGCGCTGATTCACTCGCTGGCGGTGACCGAAAAACGCGGTGTGTTCAAAAGCTGGACTGTGTTGCTGGCGATTGCCGCGTTTTCGTTGAGCCTGCTCGGCACCTTCCTCGTACGCTCTGGCGTACTGACGTCGGTGCATGCGTTCGCCTCCGACCCGGAGCGCGGGGTGTTTATTCTGATCTTCCTGCTGTTTGTGGTCGGCGGTTCGCTGACCCTGTTTGCGTTGCGGGCGCCGGTGGTCAAAAGCCACGTCAGTTTCAAGCTGTGGTCGCGTGAAACCTTGTTGCTGGGCAATAACCTGGTGTTGGTGGTGGCCGCGTCGATGATTCTGCTGGGTACGTTGTATCCACTGATTCTGGATGCCCTCAGCGGCGCCAAAATGTCGGTCGGCCCGCCGTACTTCAACGCACTGTTTATCCCGCTGATGGGCTTGCTGATGGTGGTGATGGCGGTAGGCATGCTGGTGCGCTGGAAAGACACGCCGGTCAAATGGCTGTTGAGTATGCTGGCCCCGGTGCTGCTGGGCAGCGCGGCCTTGGCGGCGATTGCCGGTGTGGCCTATGGCGACTTCAACTGGGCGGTGATGACCACCTTTATGCTGGCAGCATGGGTGCTGTTGGCCGGGGTGCGCGACATCGGTGACAAAACTCGCCATAAAGGCCTGGTCAAGGGCGTACGCAGCCTGACCCGTAGTTACTGGGGCATGCAGATCGCTCACTTGGGCATCGCCATTTGCGCTCTGGGCGTGGTGTTGTCGAGCCAGAACAGCGCTGAGCGCGACTTGCGCCTGGCGCCGGGTGAATCGATGGAGTTGGGCGGCTATCACTTTATTTTTGAAGGTGCCAAACACTACGAAGGCCCGAATTTCACCTCGGACAAAGGCACTGTGCGGGTGATCCGCAACGGCAAGGAAGTCAGCGTGCTGCACCCGGAAAAACGCTTGTACACCGTGCAGAACTCGGTGATGACCGAAGCTGGAATTGACGCCGGTTTCACTCGCGACCTGTATGTGGCGCTGGGCGAGCCGTTGGGTGACGGTGCGTGGGCGGTGCGGGTTCACGTTAAACCGTTTGTGCGCTGGATCTGGTTCGGCGGCCTGCTCACCGGGTTTGGCGGTTTGTTGGCAGCGATGGACCGTCGTTACCGAGTCAAAGTTAAAACCCGTGTGCGCGACGCACTGGGCATGACAGGAGCCACTGCATGAGACGTTGGTTGATGCTGATCCCGCTGGCCGTGTTTTTGGGTCTGGCGTGGTTTTTGTACCGTGGCCTGTACCTGGACCCGACTGAGTTGCCGTCGGCGATGATCGACAAACCGTTCCCGGCGTTCAGTCTGCCATCGGTCGAGGGCGACAAGACCCTGACCGAGGCTGACCTCAAGGGCAAGCCGGCGCTGGTTAACGTGTGGGCCACCTGGTGCATTTCGTGCCGGGTCGAGCACCCGGTGCTGACCAAACTGGCCGCGCAGGGCGTGCTGATTTACGGGGTCAACTACAAGGACGTCAACGCTGACGCCAAAAAGTGGCTTCAGGAATTCCATAACCCGTACCAGCTGGACATCAACGACGAAGCTGGCTCGCTGGGCCTGAACCTTGGTGTGTACGGCGCGCCGGAGACCTTTTTGATCGACAGTCAGGGCATCATCCGCCACAAGTTTGTTGGCGTGATCGACGAAACCGTGTGGCGCGAGCAACTGGCCGGCAAGTATCAGGCGCTGGTTGATGAGGCCAAGCCATGAAGCGCTGGTTAGCAGCTATCGCTTTCGGTTTGACCCTGACCGGCGTGGCTCATGCGGCCATCGACACCTACGAATTTGCCAATGACACCGATCGTGCGCGTTTTCGCGAACTGACCCAAGAGCTGCGTTGCCCCAAGTGCCAGAACCAGGACATCGCCGACTCCAACGCACCGATTGCCACCGACCTGCGCCGCGAGATTTTCCGCATGTTGGGCGAAGGCAAGAGCAACCAGCAGATCATTGACTTTATGGTCGATCGCTACGGTGAGTTCGTGCGCTACAAACCGGCGCTGACCAGCAAAACGGCGGTGCTGTGGTTTGGCCCGCTGGCATTGCTGGTGGGCGGGGTGGTCGTGATTGGCGTGATCGTCGGTCGCCGCCGTCGCCATTCACCGGCCGCAGGTTCGGACACACTTTCTGCCGAGGAGCGTCAGCGCCTCGACACTTTGCTGGATAAAACCAAAGATGATTGATTTCTGGCTCGCAGCAGGCTTGCTGCTTCTTATCGCCCTCAGCTTTATTTTGATCCCGGTACTGCGCGGGCGTCGTGCCCAGCGCGAAGAAGACCGTACCGCGTTGAATGTGGCGCTGTATCAAGAACGCGTGACCGAGTTGCAGGCCCAGCGCGAAGAAGGCGTGCTGAGCGATGAACAACTTGAAGTCGGACGTGCCGAAGCGGCTCGCGAACTGCTGGCTGACACCGAAGGCGTGGCCCCGGCGCGTGAATCGAGCCTGGGCAAACTGCTGCCGATTTTGGCCGCGGTCATGGTGCCGGTACTGGGCTTGGGTTTGTACTTGCACTATGGTTCCAGCGACAAAGTCGAGCTGACCCGCGAATTCTCCCAGCCGCCGCAGTCCCTTGATGAAATGGTCGCGCGCCTTGAGCGGGCGGCCGCTGCGCAACCGGACTCGGCCGAAGGTCTGTACTTTTTGGGGCGTGCCTACATGGCGCAAAACCGTGCTGGCGACGCGGCCAAAGTCTTCGAGCGTACTGTGGCCCTGGCTGGCCGTCAGCCGGAGTTACTCGGTCAGTGGGCTCAGGCGCAGTACTTTGCTGACGACAAGCAATGGAGCGACAAGACCCAGGCCCTGACCGATGAAGCCTTGAAGGCCGACCCCAAAGAAGTCACCAGCCTCGGCCTGTTGGGTATTGCTGCGTTTGAAGGCAAGCGCTATCAGGAAGCCATCACCTATTGGGAGCGCCTGCTGAACGAACTGCCTGAAGGCGATCAGTCCCGACTGGCCCTGCAAGGCGGCATCGAAAAAGCCCGTGAGCAATTGCTTGCCAGCGGCGGCAAAGTTGACGCGGCTCCGGTAGCCAAGGCGCAAGCGTCAATCAAAGTCAGCGTCGATGTGGCCGATGCGGTCAAAGCTAAACTATTGCCGGGCGACAGCGTATTCATCTTCGCCCGTGCCGTGTCCGGCCCTCCGGCGCCGTTGGCGGTTAAACGCGTGACCGTGGCCGACTTGCCAATCACCGTTGAGCTGAGCGATGCCGACGCAATGATGCCGCAGTTGAAACTGTCCAACTTCCCTGAAGTCCAACTGATGGCACGCATCTCCCGTGCTGGCCAGCCGACTGCAGGCGAGTGGGTAGGACGCAGCCAACCGCTGTCCAGCAACACCCAGGCGCTGCAACAACTGACCATCGACAGCCCAGACCTGTAGGAGCGAGCTTGCTCGCGATGTAAGCACCGCGGTGTGTCAAATCCACCGCGTTAATGCAATCGCGAGCAAGCTCGCTCCTACAGAGTTGAACTGAACTGACCACAAGAGAAACCGCTATGGCCGCACTTGCACGCATCACCCTGTTGAGTCTTGTCCTCGGCCTGAGCGCCTGTGCGGTTCAGCAGCCTTATGAGCCAGAACCCACTGGGCCATCGACATCAATTCCAAAACCGCAGCCGTCGACTCGACCTGCTGGCAAGCCGCTGCCGGACATGCCGATCCCGAAACCACCGAAACCGCTGCCGCGAACTTCAGCCACCTTCGCCCCGCCACCGGGCGGTCCAAGCCATTGGGATGCGCGCATGGGCGTCTACGTGCTGGATAACCAGCCGAACACCTTCTATCGCCAGCGCGCCTATTACCGCTGGAACAACGGCTGGAGCCGCGCCGTCAGCCCCAACGGCCCGTGGGAAGACACCGACATCAGCGGTGTGCCGCCGGGGTTGAGCCGGCAGTTCAAGTGATGCGAAACGGCGACCTCTGGGGCGCCGTTTTTGTTTGTGTGCCCTTGAGGGTTGATGCAGTTCTGTGGGAGCGAGCCTGCTCGCGAAGGCGGTATGGTAGGGCAAGGACTTTTTGGTTCTTTTTGGGATGGTCCGACACTCGGCTGTTTCGATCATTTAATGAGTACATATCCATTTGACGCATAACGGCTTTTTACGGGTCCCGCCCTTACGGCGGCTCACTTTTGTCAAACAGCCACAAAAGTAAGCAAAAAGGCCTTGCCCCTGCGTACGGCCTTCGCTGCGCTCAGGTGTCCCTCGCTCCGGTCCCGCTCCGTGGGCACACCGTGACGGGCCATCCTTGGCCCAACACGGCTATCCCGGCTTCCATGCCGGGATGCCCACTGCGCAGAACCTCCACTCGGCCTCCCGAAAGGGGCCGGTAGATCAAGATCAAGATCAAAAGCAAAAGCAAAAGCAAAAGCAAAAGCAAAAGCAAAAGCAGGCTCCCACAAATCAGGGGGCATACCCTCCAGCTTGCACAGTTCACTGTAACCGCTGCTTTCGTACCTGGTCAGCGGCTACATCAGGTCTTCCTGGTCTTCGCCTTGGTCGTGCTTTTACGCTTCTTCTTCCATGCCGGCGCCACACCTGCCGGGCTGGCCGGGCCGCTGATGGTCATGGTCATGGCGCTGCAGCGGGCGATGTGTTTGCTCATCCAGGCTGCTTGTTTGGCGACGAAGGTGTCGAGGGTCATTTCGCCACTTTGCACCATGTCCAGCGCCTGTTCCCAGATGGCGGTGGTGCCGGGGTCGGCGATGGCGCGGGGCACGGCGTCGATCAGGCTGAATGCCGGGGCGGTGGCAGCCAGGGCCTTGCCGTTTTTGCTCAGGTAACCGCGGTCCAGCAAGCCCTGGATGATCCCGGCGCGGGTGGCTTCGGTGCCGATGCCGGTGGTGTCTTTGAGTTTTTGCTTGAGCAGCGGGTCTTGCACCAGTTTGGCGACGTTTTTCATTGCTTTGATCAAGTCGCCTTCGGTGAAAGGTTTGGGCGGTTGGGTCCACAGGTCTTTGAGCAGGACGTTGGCGATTGCGCAGTCGAGCCCTTCGCGCAGGATCGGCAAGGGTTGCGGGGCAGGAGCTTCGCGGCCTTTGGCCGGGGCCAGGGCTTCGGGCAGGGCTCGTTTCCAGCCGGGTTCGACGATTTGCTTGCCGACCGCACGCAATGCTTGCCCTGCGCAGTCGAAGTCGGCCTGGGTGCGGTCGTATTCGTGGTTGGGCAGGAATTGCGCCAGGTAGCGCGCACGAATCAGGGTGTAGACCGCACGCTGTTTGCCGGCCAGGCGCTCAAGGTTTTTCGCCGCTGCGGTGGGAATGATGCCGTGGTGAGCGCTGACTTTGGCGTCGTTCCAGGCCCGTGAACGGCGTTGCGGGTCCAAATACCCAGCCAGCGGCCCGAGACTTGGGTCGGCCTGCTGCAAGGCCGTCAGAATCGACGGTGCTTCGCTGTGTTGGCTTTGCGGCAGGTAGCCGCAGTCGCTGCGAGGGTAGGTGATGACTTTGTAGGTTTCGTACAGCGACTGGGCGATGTCGAGGGTTTCCTGGGCGCCGAGGCCGAGCTTTTTCGAGCACACCTCTTGCAGCGTGCCGAGGTCGAATGGCAGCGGGGCGACTTCACGCATGCGTTCGGTACGCAGTTTGATCACTCGGGCGCTGCTGGCGCCGTTCATTGCGGCGGCGGCCTGTTGCGCGTGGCTCTGGTTCAGGCAGCGATCCTGGTCGTCGCAGGTGTCGGGATCGGCGCGCCATTGGGCGGTGAACAGCTGGCCATCGTGTTTGAGCTGTACGTCTATCGCCCAGTACGCCACGGGCACGAAGTCGCTGATGCTGCGGTCGCGGTCGACCACCAGACGCAAGGTAGGAGTTTGCACTCGCCCCACGGGCAATACGCCCTGGTAGCCGGACTGGCGCCCGAGCAAGGTGAACAGGCGGCTCATGTTCATCCCGATCAGCCAGTCGGCTCGTGAGCGGCCCAAGGCGGAGTGGTAGAGGTTGAAGGTTTCGCTGCCAGGCTTGAGTGCCGCCAGCGCCTTGCGGATAGATGCGTCGTCCAGCGCCGATAACCACAGGCGCTGGATAGGCCCGCGATAGCGGCAATGCTCGACCAGTTCGCGGGCGATCATTTCACCTTCGCGGTCGGCGTCGGTGGCGATCACCAGCTCGCTGGCTTCACCGAGCAGGCGCTTGACGGCCTTGAACTGGCTGGCGGTTTTGGGCTTGACGCGCATTTTCCACTTTTCGGGGATGATCGGCAGGTCGGCCAGTACCCAGCGTTTGTAGCGCTCGTCGTAGGCATCGGGCGGGGCGGTTTCGAGCAGATGGCCAATGCACCAGGTGATGGTGGCATTGGGCCCCACCCAGCAGCCATCACCGCGTCGGCTGGCACCGAGCACGGCTGCAATATCTTTGGCTTGGGAAGGTTTTTCACACAAAAACAGCCGCATAACTCCACTCATTCGTGCCTTGCAGAAGAGGTGAAGCATGAGCAGTCATTGGCTGGAGAGCAAGTGTTTTTACTGTATTTATGTACAGCTAGAGCGTGAGGCTTTCTGTAGGAGCGAGCTTGCTCGCGATGCAGCCAACGCAGTGTGTCAGATGGTTTGCGTTGATATGATCGCGAGCAAGCTCGCTCCTACAGGGGTTGCAGTTACTGGCCGCTATAAATCTGGTCGAACACGCCACCGTCGTTGAAGTACTTTTTCTGCACGTCACGCCAGTCGCCGAAGGTTTTTTCAACCGACAGGAAGTCGACTTTCGGGAAGCGGTCGTTGTACTTGGCCAGGATCGCCGGGTCGCGTGGACGCAGGTAGTTGTTGGCTGCGATCTGCTGGCCTTCAGGCGACCACAGATACTTCAGGTAGGCCTCGGCAACAGCACGCGTGCCTTTTTTATCGACCACTTTGTCGACCACGGTGACCGGTGGCTCGGCTTCAGCAGAAACGCTTGGGTAGATCACTTCGAATTGGTCGCGACCGAATTCACGGGCGATCATCTCGGCTTCGTTTTCGAAGGTCACCAGCACATCGCCAATCTGGTTGGTCATAAAGGTGGTGGTGGCTGCACGGCCGCCGGTATCCAGCACTGGGGCTTGTTTGAACAGTTTGGCCACGAAGTCTTTGGCTTTGGTGTCGTCGCCGCCATTTTTCAGCACGTAGCCCCAGGCGGAGAGGAAGGTGTAGCGGCCGTTGCCCGAGGTTTTCGGGTTGGGCACGATCACTTGCACGCCATCCTTGAGCAGGTCGGGCCAGTCTTTAAGGGCTTTTGGATTGCCTTTACGGACGATGAATACGGTGGCCGAGGTAAACGGTGCGCTGTTGTTCGGCAGGCGCGTGACCCAGTTTTCGGGGATCAGTTTGCCGTTGTCGACCAAGGCGTTGATGTCGGTGGCCATGTTCATGGTGATCACGTCAGCCGGCAGACCGTCGATGACCGAGCGTGCCTGTTTGCTCGAACCGCCGAAGGACATTTGTATATTCAGTTTGTCGTTGTTCTCGGCTTGCCAGTGCTTTTGGAACGCAGTGTTGTAGTCCTTGTAGAAATCTCGCATCACGTCGTAGGACACGTTCAACAGCGGTGGTTGGGCTGCATGAGCAACGCTGCTGAGGGCCAGGCCAGCGGCCAGAATTGAGGCACTAAAAAGTTTTTTCACTGCGCATTCCTTGTTATAGGGAGCAATCGGGGCAATTTGCCAGCAACTATAGCGGCTGGCGTATAGACCTTAAAAGATTAAAAAGTACTTTGGTTATGCATTTTTAGAAAAAAGTACATTGCCGCATCGTGAGCAAAAAGCGGCGGATGACTCGTGGGTGTTCTTCTTGCAGGTGGGGCAATCGTGCTTGAGTTGTTCGCCGCGCATGGCATTGGCGAGCTCAGCGGTGAAAATCCCGGTGGGCACGGCGATGATCGAGTAACCGGTGATCATCACCATGGCCGAGATGATTTGCCCGAGTACGGTTTTGGGCACGATGTCACCGAAACCGACGGTGGTCAGGGTCACGATGGCCCAGTAAATACTGATCGGGATACTGGTAAAGCCATTTTCAGGCCCTTCGACGACGTACATCAATGTGCCAAACACGGTGACCAGGGTCGATACGCTGACCAAAAAAACGATGATTTTCTGCTTGCTGCCGCGCAGGGCCGCGAGCAGGTAATTGGCCTGGCTCAGGTACGGGCGCAGCTTGAGCACCCGGAATATTCGCAGCATGCGGATGATGCGGATAATCAGCAGGTACTGCGCATCGCTGTAATAAATAGCCAGTATCCCCGGCACGATCGCCAGCAAGTCCACCAGGCCATAAAAACTGAAGGCGTAACGCAGCGGTTTGGGTGAGCAATACAGGCGTAGCGCGTACTCCACGGCAAACACAAAGGTGAATCCCCATTCGATGTACGCCAGCATATCGGCGTAGTCGCGGTGAATGCTGTCGATGCTGTCGAGTACCACAATCACCAGGCTGCACAGGATGATCAGCAGCAGTGCCGTGTCAAAGCGGCGCCCGGCAGCGGTGTCGGCTTGAAACACCATGACGTACAGGCGTTGGCGCCAATCGTTGTTATCCATGTAGGTTGCTCGATGCCCAAATATCAGAAGGGTCGAGTATTAACGCTCAATGCGCAACCTGCATTGCTCCTCCGATTTTAATATGACCGGTTTGAGCAGCCGCACAGCAGCCTGTACCAGCCAGCACGCGAGAATAAACGGCGCGGTTAACAGTGGCAGGCCCAGAGCCGTAAAGGCTGGGGTCAGCAACAAGGTGGCGAGGATGCCGGCCAGCGGTAGCCAGAACTGGCGGCGTTGCTGGCTCAGGGCCAGGGCGGCGAGTGCCGGGTTGTAGCCGGCAATGCCGCTGAGTGCCGTGGCCGGGTCCTGTTGATAGAGGCTGCATAACAGGCCGGCCAATGACCCGGTGAGCGCCCACACTGCGGCGCGCCAACTGCTCAGCCACAGGCCGGTAACGATCAGCAGCCCGGCGACCGGGTGTTGCAGCAGCATCACCTGGCCTACGCCTTTGAACAGCGCCAGCAACAGGCTCAGGCTGTTGACGGTTTGTGCGTCGGGCAAGGCGGGGCTGGGCGTGTGGTTGAGGTGCAGGATTATCCAGCCGAGCCCCACAAAGGGCGCGGTATAGGCCAACAGGCTCTGTGGATGACGAGCGCGCTTTAGCCATTGCTCGATCAGCAGGGTGCTAAGCCCGGCGCTGGCAATGATCAGCAGGGGCAGCAGCGCCGACCACGGCAGGCGGTAGCTGAGCAGCATCCCCAGCAGCACGCCGTTGTAGCTATAAAGGCCCGCCTGGCGCTCGGCTTTGGCATAGCCTCGGCGTTGCGCAGTCAGCAGGCCAGACACCGCACCTAACAAGGCACCGCCGAGCAGCGTGGGTGCGCCGACTAAAATCGCCAGCAAGCAGAACACGCCGCACAGAGGCTGGCGCTGGAGGAATATTTGGCTGAAACCATTGCACAGGGCAGTGGCCCAGTCAGGGCAATGAGAGGTGGGCAGGGGTGTACTCATGGCGCAATCGGCTTTCTCTGGATGTGCAAAAGCACCCGCTGCTAAAGCCGGTGCATCCACTGCATAAAGAAATCAGACCGGCGCCTGCGCAAGGCAGGCGCCGTGGAGGGCTAGTCGCGAATCGAGAAGTTGGCCATGTGTTCCAGGCCCTTGATCAGCGCCGAGTGGTCCCAGTTGCTGCCGCCGAGGGCGGCGCAGGTGCTGAACACTTGTTGCGCGTTGGCGGTGTTGGGCAGGTTGATCCCCAGTTCGCGGGCACCGGCCAGCGCCAGGTTGAGGTCTTTTTGATGCAGGCTGATGCGGAAGCCCGGATCAAAGGTGCCTTTGATCATGCGCTCGCCGTGCACTTCGAGGATTTTTGACGAGGCAAAACCGCCCATTAGCGCTTCGCGAACTTTGGCTGGATCGGCACCGTTTTTAGCGGCAAACACCAGGGCTTCGGCCACGGCCTGAATGTTCAGGGCAACGATGATCTGGTTCGCTACCTTGGCGGTTTGGCCATCGCCATTGCCGCCAACCAGGGTGATGTTTTTACCCATGCTTTGGAGCAGGGGCAGGGCGCGTTCGAAGGTTTTTTCATCGCCGCCGACCATGATGCTCAAAGTCCCGGCTTTAGCGCCGACTTCGCCACCCGATACTGGGGCATCGAGGTATTGCGCACCTTTGGCGTTGATTTTTTCGGCGAAGGCTTTGGTCGCGGTCGGTGAGATCGAACTCATGTCGATCACCACTTTGTTCGGGCTCAGGCCCGCGGCGATCCCGTCTTCACGGAACAGCACGTCTTCGACCTGCGGGGTATCGGGCACCATGACGATAATGAATTCGGCTTCCTGGGCGACTTCTTTCGGGTTGGCCAGTGCCACGGCGCCTGCGGCTACCAGTTCGGCAGGTGCGGCGCCGTGATGGGTCGACAGGAACAGGCTGTGCCCGGCCTTTTGCAGGTTGCTGGCCATAGGCGAACCCATGATGCCGGTGCCGATAAATCCGATCTTAGCCATGACAAATCCTCTTGTTTTTATTAGGTCAGATGCATTGGGGGCAGGGTTAGACCGCGTTGTGGGTCTTGAGCCAGGCCAGGCCGGCTTCGGTGCTGGTCAGTGGCTTGTATTCGCAGCCGACCCAGCCTTGATAGCCAATGCGGTCGAGGTGGTCGAACAGGAAGCGGTAGTTGATTTCACCGGTGCCCGGTTCGTGGCGGCCGGGGTTGTCGGCCAGTTGGATGTGGTTGATCTGCGCCAGGTGCGTTTGCATCGTGCGCGCCAGATCACCTTCCATGATTTGCATGTGATAGATGTCGTATTGCAGAAACAGATTGGCGCTGCCGACTTTTTCTTGAATGGCCAGTGCCTGCTGCGTGTTGTTCAGGTAGAAGCCTGGAATGTCACGAGTGTTGATGGACTCCATTACCAGCTTGATGCCCACCGCTTGCAGTTTCTCTGCGGCGTATTTGAGGTTGTCCACGAAAGTTTTTTCGACGGTGGCATCGTCAACGCCTTGAGGGCGAATCCCGGCCAGGCAGTTGATTTGGTCATTGCCCAGCACTTGGGCGTAGGCAATGGCCAGCTTGACCCCGGCGCGGAACTCTTCAACCCGGTCCGGGTGGCAGGCAATGCCGCGCTCGCCCTTGGCCCAATCCCCGGCCGGCAGGTTGAACAGCACTTGGGTCAGTTTGTTGGCCTCAAGCTGAGCCTTGATGTCGGCTGAGCTGTAGTCGTAAGGAAACAGGTATTCAACGCCGTGGAAACCAGCGTTGGCAGCCGCTTGAAAACGGACAAGGAAATCCTGTTCGGTGAACAGCATGGACAGGTTGGCGGCAAAACGCGGCATGGTGAACTCCTGTGAAAGTGTTTGCCCCCTCTGCTAATACGAGAGGGGGCTTAAAGCATTAATCCAGCATCGAGATGGCGGTCGGTGCATCGTTACCTACCAGCGCCAAGTCTTCAAATTCATTTACGGCGTTGATTTCGGTGCCCATCGAGATATTGGTCACGCGCTCCAAAATAATCTCCACCATCACCGGCACGCGGAACTCTTTCATCAGCTCTTGAGCCTTGCGCAGTGCGGGCTGGATTTCACTCGGTTCAAACACACGCAACGCCTTGCAGCCCAGGCCTTGAACCACGGCGACGTGGTCGACGCCATAACCGTTGAGTTCAGGGGCGTTGAGGTTGTCGAACGACAACTGCACGCAGTAGTCCATCTCGAAGCCGCGCTGTGACTGACGGATCAGCCCCAGGTAAGAGTTGTTCACCACCACGTGGATGTACGGCAGGTTGAACTGTGCGCCCACGGCCAGCTCTTCGATCATGAACTGGAAGTCATAGTCGCCCGACAGCGCCACCACATTGCGAGTTGGATCGGCCTTGACCACGCCAAGTGCCGCTGGAATGGTCCAGCCCAATGGGCCGGCCTGACCGCAGTTGATCCAGTGACGAGGCTTGTACACGTGGAGGAATTGCGCGCCGGCAATCTGCGACAAACCGATGGTGCTGACGTAGCAAGTGTCTTTGCCGAACACCTGATTCATCTCTTCGTACACGCGCTGCGGCTTGACCGGTACGTTGTCGAAGTGAGTCTTGCGGTGCAGGGTGGCTTTGCGCTGCTGGCAGTCTTGCAGCCAGGCACTGCGGTTTTTCAGTTTGCCGGCGGCTTTCCATTCACGGGCCACTTCGAGGAACACTTTGAGTGCTGCGCCGGCGTCGGACACGATGCCCAGATCCGGGGTAAACACGCGGCCGATTTGTGTCGGTTCGATGTCGACGTGAATGAATTTGCGGCCCTCGGTATAGACCTCGACCGAGCCGGTGTGACGGTTGGCCCAGCGGTTGCCGATGCCCAGTACCACGTCAGACTTGAGCAGGGTGGCGTTGCCGTAGCGGTGTGAGGTTTGCAAGCCGACCATGCCCACCATCAGCGGGTGATCGTCGGCAATTGTGCCCCAGCCCATCAAGGTCGGGATGACCGGAATACCGGTCAACTCAGCAAACTCCACCAGCAGTTCGCTGGCGTCGGCATTGATCACGCCGCCGCCGCTGACCAGCAGCGGGCGCTCGGCCTGGTCGAGCATGGCCAGGGCTTTTTCCGCTTGAATTCGGGTCGCGGTCGGCTTGGACAGCGGCATAGGTTCGTAGGCGTCGATATCGAATTCAATTTCCGCCATTTGCACGTCAAACGGCAAGTCGATCAACACCGGGCCAGGGCGGCCGGAGCGCATTTCGTAAAAGGCTTTCTGGAAAGCGTAAGGCACTTGGCCCGGTTCCAGCACGGTGGTCGCCCATTTGGTCACGGGTTTGACGATGCTGGTGATGTCGACGGCCTGGAAGTCTTCTTTATGCATCCGCGCCCGAGGTGCCTGGCCGGTGATGCACAGAATCGGAATCGAGTCGGCGCTGGCGCTATAGAGGCCGGTCACCATGTCGGTGCCTGCCGGCCCGGAAGTGCCGATGCACACACCAATATTGCCGGCTTTGGTGCGGGTGTAACCCTCAGCCATGTGCGAGGCGCCTTCGACGTGGCGAGCAAGGACGTGATCAATGCCACCGATCTTCTGCAGGGCCGCATACAGCGGGTTGATGGCGGCGCCCGGGATACCGAATGCGGTATCGACACCTTCGCGGCGCATCACTAAAACGGCGGCTTCGATTGCTCTCATTCTGCTCATTGCTTTGTGCCTCTTACGTTTTGTAATTGTATACAAGTGGCTGTGGCTCGAGTGTATTCACGCTCTGGTATGCAGGTCAATCGGTTTTATTGAAACAATGACTGGCGGGTCATGCACCCTGTATTCAGGTGATTGGCGCGGGATTTATTTTTCCAGGCGCTTAAAATTGTATACAAAACACTTTTAAGTTGTGTTCTATTGCTTGCATTGAAGGCGCCTGAAAATGCCTGGCAAAGGCTTTCCATAACAAGATAAGGACGGCAACCATGAGTGCTTTAACCTTGAAAGTCGCTTTAAGCCTGACCGCTCAAGCCCTTGGAGCGGGGCGGCAGATAAACGCGGCACCGCTGACGGTGGCGGTGCTGGATGGTGGTGGGCATTTGCTGGTGTTGCAGCGCGAAGATGGCGCGAGCCTGTTGCGGCCCAGCATTGCGATTGGCAAAGCCTGGGGTGCGATAGCTTTGGGCAAGGGCTCGCGTTTACTGGCTCTGGACGCACAACAGCGCCCGGCGTTTTTTGCGGCCCTTAATGGCATGGGTCAGAGCGACGTGGTGCCTGCGCCGGGCGGCGTATTGATCCGTGATGAGCAGGGCAACGTCATCGGTGCCATCGGCATCAGCGGTGACACCTCAGACATTGACGAACAATGCGCCATCAGCGCGATAGAAGCCCAGGGCTTGCGAGCGGATGCGGGGGTAGTGGCTTGATTTACAGGGATGGGGTGGTGCTCAAAATTTCTGTAGGAGCGAGCTTGCTCGCGATTCAGGCTACGGTCTGTCAGTCCGGTGCACACCCTTTCAATACCAGTCGAATAATGGTCTGGGTTGCGGCTTCGTAGTCGCTGTCATCGAGCTTGGCCTTGCCGGTGATGGCTGATATCTGCCAGTCAAAGTCGGCGTAGGTCTGGGTCGCAGCCCAGATGCTGAACATCAGGTGGTGGGGGTCGATCGGGGCGATTTGCCCGCGGTCGATCCAGACCTGGATGCAGTCAATGTTGTGCTTGGCCTGGACGTTAAGCAATTCGACCTGTTTTTCGCTCAGGTGCGGTGCACCGTGCATGATTTCGCTGGCGAATACTTTTGAGGCAAAGGGCAAGTCGCGGGAGATCAGGATTTTGGAGCGGATGTAGCCGCTTAGCACTTCGTTCGGTTCGCCATCGGCGTTGAACGGTGTCGAGGCCCGCAGAATCGGGTCGATGATGCTTTCGAGTACTTCGCGGTAGAGGTTTTCCTTGGACTTGAAGTAGTAGTAAACGTTGGGCTTGGGTACGCCTGCCTTGGCCGCGATGTCGCTGGTTTTGCTGGCGGCGAAACCCTTGTCGGCGAACTCTTCGCTGGCGGCCCGCAAAATCAGTTGTTTGTTACGCTCGCGGATACTGCTCATAAACCCGATATTTCCTTGCCTGTTTGGGCGGTCGAACATGGTAGCACCGGGCCTGTAAGCGGCTCAAGATTGCCGCGCCAGGGCTGGCACACGCTATGCTTGACGTCATTCACTCTGGAAGGGACGTTTCTCCATGGCAGGCAGCAGTTTGCTGGTGTTGCTCGACGATATCGCTGCGGTGCTCGATGACGTCGCGCTGATGACCAAAATGGCCGCAAAAAAGACCGCCGGGGTGCTGGGTGATGACCTCGCACTCAATGCGCAACAGGTCTCTGGGGTGCGGGCTGAGCGGGAGCTGCCGGTGGTCTGGGCGGTGGCCAAAGGTTCGTTTCGCAATAAGCTGATTCTGGTGCCTGCAGCGCTGGCCATCAGTGCGTTTGCGCCGTGGGCGGTCACACCGTTGTTGATGGTGGGCGGTGCGTACTTGTGCTTTGAGGGCTTTGAGAAGCTGGCGCATAAATACCTGCACAGCGCGGCCGACGAGCAGGGCGAGCGTCAGGCTTTGCACGACGCTGTGGCTGACACTGAAGTCGATCTGGTGGCGTTTGAGAAGGACAAAATCAAGGGTGCCGTGCGCACTGACTTTATTCTGTCGGCCGAGATTATCGCCATCACCCTGGGCACCGTGGCCGATGCGCCGCTGATGCAGCAAGTGATTGTGTTGTCCGGGATCGCGATTGTGATGACGGTTGGTGTTTACGGCCTGGTGGGCGGTATTGTCAAACTCGACGATGGCGGCTTGTACCTGAGCCAGAAGACCGGCGACGGCGTATGGCCACGCACCCAGCGCAGTTTTGGGCGGGGCGTGTTGAGTGCAGCACCGTACATGATGAAAAGCCTGTCGGTGATTGGTACGGCAGCGATGTTTATGGTCGGTGGCGGGATTTTGACCCACGGCGTGCCTGTGCTGCATCACTGGATCGAGGGTGTTGCCCAAGCCAGCACTCAGTGGCTGGGTGCCGTGTCGGTGATTGTTCCGACCTTGATTAACGCCGTGGCCGGCATTATTGCGGGTGCGCTGGTGTTGGCGGTCGTGGCGGGTGTGAGCAAGGTTTGGCGCGCGCTCAAGGGCTAAGCCGTCAGGCGATGCGGCGCATTCTGTAGGAGCGAGCTTGCTCGCGATGAGGCTATCGCGAGCAAGCTCGCTCCTACAGAAAATCTACACAGGCGGCGTATCAGAAGTGGTACTTGACCAGCAGGCTCGCGGTGTCCTGGTTGGTGGTGAAAACTCCGCTATCTTCGATGCCGTACTTGTTTTTCCAATAGTCGTATTCGACACCGACGTACAGCTGTTTGTCGCCCCAGCTCAAAGCCTTGCCCAAGTCATATTTGATCTGTGGGTTGAAGTGTAGGTTGGCGTGGTAGGTGCCACGGGCGTTCTTGTCGTTATCGACCACCCAGTCCATGAAACCGTCGATCAAGATGTCGGAATTGCCCACTGGCAGGGTGTAGGACCATGCCGGGGTGATCTGCCACACGCCTTTGCCAGCACGATTGCCTTCAGGGAAGCGCTGGTAGAAGTTCAGTTGGAAGTAGTCAAAGCCTGGCACGTTCAGGTCGAAACCCGGGCCGATCAGGTAGGCCTCGGTATCGCCTTCGCCAAACTCGTACGTCATGGCCAGCAAAACGTCTTTAATCGGGCCGAATTCAAACTTCTGGTCGAAGATTTTACCCATCGACAAACGTGGGCTGAACTCACCGTAATAGGTGTTCGGGCCTGCATTGCCGTCCTCTTTGCCGTTGTAAAAAATACGGTCGAGGAAGAAGAAGTTGTCGCCGTACTTCCAGCCGTCGGCGTGTTCGAAGGTCACAGTCTGTTGGATCTGTGGGTTCACTTCGAAGTTTTTGCCATACAAGTACGTCAGGCTGTTGGATTGCCATTGCAGCAAGTCGCCGGCGACTGCCGGAGCCCCGGTCAGCAAGCTCCCCGCTAGCATCAGGCTGGAAATAGTACGGTTCATTCGGTTGCTCCAAAAATTAAAGGGTTCTGCAATTCAAGAACGGGGGGCTCTGGATAGGCCCCTTGGTTCCTAGGCTCTGTACGAAATGTATCTGCGCTCGGTGATGCTGCGTTGAAAACAGGCTCGCAATGCTCATTAACAACCCGTTAACTGCGCTTCCTCGCCTGTTTTCGCCTTGCCTGACCTTCGCTCGAAAACATTTCGTACAGACCCTAGTGATCATGTCAGATGAAAAATCTTGCCCAAACGGTCAACTTTAAAGCGATAGCAAGTCCTGGGCCAACCCTGTGTAACGACCAAATAAAATCGCTCGGCTGCCATCAGGCAGTCGAGCGAAAGAAGGTGAAAACAGGCCTTGAGCCTTTGTATTTAAAGGCATTAAGTTGGCTTTGAAGTCAGCTTTAAAGCAGTGCCCACGGTTGAGCGGCCGCGGAGAATACTGGCTCTGGCGTCTGCACTCAAGTGCCCCGTTATTGCCCGGTGTGGGCTCCAGCATTGATCCAGGCACCAATCAGGTCGCGCTCCTGCTGGGTCATTTGCGTGATGTTGCCCAGCGGCATGATTTGGCTGGCGACTGCTTGCGCTTGAATGCGTGGAGCCATCAGTTTGATTTGCTGCGCGGTGTCAAACATCACGCCGGCTGGCGCTGCGCTGAACAGTGGGCTGGTGGGGGTGGCGGAATGACAGACCGTGCAACGCTCCTGGATCACGGCCTGTACTTTTTCGAAGCCTGCTGTGACCGATACCGGGCTGGCATCAGGCTTCGGGCCGGTGACATACGCCAGGCACACCATGCCCAGCGCTGCCGCGGGCAAGGTCCAGGCATATTTGTGGCTGTTGTGACGGGTGTTGAAGTAGTGACGCACCAACACTGCCAGCACTGCAATCGCGGCCAGAATCAGCCAGTTGTATTGGCTGCCATAGGTGCTCGGGAAGTGGTTGCTGATCATGATGAACAGCACCGGCAAGGTGAAGTAGTTGTTGTGGCGCGAACGCAGCAGGCCTTTGGCGGGCAATGCCGGGTCGGGGCTGCGGCCTTCCTTGATGGCGGCAACCAGTGCGCGCTGGGCCGGCATGATGATACGGAACACGTTACCGACCATGATCGTGCCGATGATGGCGCCCACATGCAGGTATGCGCCACGACCGCTGAACACCTTGCTCAGGGCGAATGCGGCGCCAACCAGCAATACAAACAGGATGCAGCCGAGCAGCGCCGGGCGTTTGCCGAGGGCGCTGTCGCATAGAAAGTCGTAAATGAACCAGCCAGCAAGCAACGAGCCGATTCCGATGGCCACGGCTTCAGGACCGCTGAGGGTGCTGCCGGGTGCAATCAGGTACAGCGCCGGGTTGAGGTAGAACACCAGGCATAGAAGAGCGATGCCTGACATCCAGGTGAAATAGGCTTCCCATTTGAACCAGTGCAGGTTGTCCGGCATGGTCGGTGGGGCCAGCTTGTACTTTTCGAGGTGGTAGATACCACCGCCGTGAATGGCCCATAAATCGCCGGCCAAACCGTCCCTGGGGTTGCTCCGATTAAGATTGTTCTCAAGCCAGACAAAGTAGAACGAGGCGCCAATCCAGGCCACACCGGTAATCATGTGAATCCAGCGTACGCTTAGATTCAGCCATTCCATTAGATGTGCTTCCATTGCCTGACCTCATACCCGTTTATCGGTTGGGGGCGAGGATCATTCGCTCATCCTCTTTGAAGAAATGCTCATCACAGTTATTGCCGGTGCCACTGCGATCAACCACCAGGAAGTCATCCTGCTTTTCGACCGTTAGCACTGGATGGTGCCACACACCGCGATGGTAATTAATCCCCTGTTTGCCATTACTGACAAAGGCGCGAACCAAGCCTGGCACAGGCTCATCGCCAAGGGGTGCGACCACGATCAGAAAGGGGTTGCCGAGCAGCGGGACAAAGGCCTGGCTGCCCAGCGGGTGGCGCTCCAGCATGCACACGGTGAACGGCATGTCCTGCGCATCGGCGCGGAAAATGCTGATGATGGCTTTGTCTTCTGGTGTGGCGGTTTGCACCTCGGCCAGTCGATGAAAGCGCATGGTCGAACCGCCATTGATCATGAAATGGTCGCTGCCGTCGGTTTCGATAACGTCACCGAACGGGGCGAAAGCTTCTTTGGTCAGCGGTTCAATCATCAGTGTGCGCATGGTGGTCTTCTTATTCTGGTTACTGTCAGGTGTTGGGTAGAGCTCGGCGTTATTTAGCGACTTTGCCCAAAATACGCAGGCGGCTTACACCACCGTCCGGGAACAGGTTCAGGCGAATGTGAGTGATCGGGCCCAGGGCTTTGATCTGTTCGCTGAAGGTGTGTTCTTCGTGCATTTCCAGCTTCTGGCTCGGCAGCAGTTCACGCCAGAACAAGCTCTGGGTTTCGATCTGGCTGTCGGTGCCGCCTTTGACGAATGCGCCTTGAATCGAGCAGGTGTCAGGGTAGTTGCCCTTGAAGTGCAGGGTGTCGACGATGATTTTTTCGATCTCGCCAGCATGTCCCAGAGCGACGATGACCCAGTCGTTGCCCGGTGTGCGACGACGTGCGGTTTCCCAGCCATCGCCCATGTTGATCCCGCGGCCCGGGTTGAGGATGTTGCTCATGCGGCCGAAGTGTTCATCGGAGCAGGCGAGGGCGCGGCCACCGTTAAGGGCTGCTGCCAGATCGACCTGTTCGTTGTCGCCCACGGCCGACCAGTCACGGAATGGCACGCCGTAAACCCGCAGGCGCGCTACGCCGCCGTCCGGGTAGATGTTGAAACGCAGGTGGCTGAACGCCTGATCATTGCTGATCTCGTGGTAGTGGTGGCTGTTGCCTTGCAGTTCGACGGCTGACAGTACTTCAACCCACTGCGTGTCTTCAGTCGGTTCGCCTGTCGCCAGGAAGCAGGCTTCGAGCGAGGCAGACGGCGGGAAGTTGCCGGTGAAGAATGAGGTGTCGATGTCCACGCCTTTGATCGAGCCGGGCACGCCCAGGCGAATTACCGCGCTGTCATAACCTTCGAAGCGCTTGCGGCGGGACTCCCAACCGTCCATCCACTTGCCGTTGTCATCGAAAACGCCCTCCTTCCATACGGCCGGAGTCGGTTGGAACATCCGGTTGGCGTCCGCGAACCAGTCATCGGTCACCGAGATAATCTTGGTGCCCAGACGGGCATCGGCCAGGTTTACGAACTTCTCGAAAGGAACGGCGTAAGCTTTCATTCTTCTTGTCTGCCTTTAAATAAGTGGCTGGAGATGCGTCACCGGCAGGGGCCGGCTCGGCTTAGAGCTGGAGTAATCGGAACCGGGCGATCTTGTTGATTTCTGCCAACGCGCAGTTGAACTCGACGTCTGTCGGGTTGTGGATACGTGTCTCGAACGCGGCGAGGATCTGGTGCCGGTCGCTGCCTTTTACCGCCATGATGAAGGGAAACTTGAACTTGGCTTTGTAGGCCTCGTTCAGCTCGGTGAAGCGTTGGAACTCATCGCTCGAGCATTGGTGAATACCGGCGCCAGCTTGTTCATGACTGCTGGCTTCGGTCAGTTGGCCCTGGACGGCTGCTTTGCCGGCCAGGTCCGGGTGAGCGTTGATCAGTGCCAGCTGGCTGGCGTGGTCGGCGCTCAACAAAATGTCACTCATGCGCTGGTGCAGGCTGTCGATTTCGTCGACGCTGGCGTCCAGGCCCAGGTCGTAGGCTTTTGCAGCGACCCAGGGCGAGTGTTCGTAAATGTCGGCAAAGGCTGCCACGAACGCTTCGCGACTCAGGCTTGAAGGCTTGAGCGTCTTGAAGGTGTTCACTTTGAGGACTCTGCAACGAACGGGTGAGTGGCCTGCCAGTGGCGAGCAATGTCGACCCGGCGGGTAAACCACACTTGTTCATGGCTCTTGGCGTATTCAATAAAACGCTTGAGGGCCGCGAGGCGAGCTGGTCGGCCAATCAGGCGGCAATGCAGGCCGATCGAGAGCATCTTCGGCGCCTCGGCACCTTCGGCATACAGAACGTCAAATGCGTCCTTGAGGTACTGGAAAAACTGCTCGCCGGTGTTGAAACCCTGAACCTGGGTGAAGCGCATGTCGTTGGTGTCCAGGGTGTAGGGGATCACCAGATGCGGTTTGCCGGTCGGGTTGTTCGATTCCCAGTAGGGCAGGTCATCGTCGTAGGTGTCCGAGTCATATAGAAAGCCGCCTTCTTCCATCACCAGGCGCCGGGTATTGGGCCCGGTGCGGCCGGTGTACCAGCCCAGCGGTCGTTCGCCACTGATTTCAGTGAGGATGCGGATGGCTTCGAGCATATGCTCGCGCTCAAGGGCTTCATCGGTGTACTGGTAGTCGATCCAGCGGTAACCGTGGCTGCAAATCTCGTGGCCGGCGGCAACCATCGCCCGGATCACATCCGGGTGGCGCTGGGCGGCCATGGCTACGGCGAAGACCGTGAGCGGAATATCGAATTCCTGGAACAGTTTAAGCACACGCCAAACGCCAGCGCGGCTACCGTATTCATAAAGCGATTCCATACTCATGTTGCGCTCGCCTTGCAGCGGCTGCGCCGAGACCATTTCCGAGAGGAAGGCTTCAGACTCTTTGTCACCGTGGAGGATGTTGCGCTCGCCACCTTCTTCGTAGTTGAGTACAAACGAGAGGGCAATGCGGGCGTTGTCCGGCCAATGCGGATGAGGAGGGTTGGGACCGTAACCAATCAGGTCGCGTGGGTAGTCAGCGCTCACTACAGTCTTCCTTATTGTTCGTGTTAACAGTCGATTGGCCAGACATGGCGTCACTGCGATGACTTGATTGTATACAACTTTATAAACGAATTGTAAGCCTGTTTTTTGCTTTTTTACCATGCTTTGAGCTGAAAGTGTACCTGCAAGAAACTTGCCCAATGGGTCGGCTTATGGAAGTTACGTCTGTAAATGCTACGGCTTTGGCCGTTAATAGTATGCAGGCCGCGTGATGCAAGGGCTGTTGGTGATGGCTTTTTTAATTGTGTACAATTTTTTTGACAAGTGTCTTAATCGTTAGCTCGCCGCTGACTATTCGTGTTCCGAAAGGGTGCGGCGGCCCCTTTTTAAATCACTTTGGGAGGCGCGCGAAATTAATGGGACGTTTGACGACGCACGTTTTG
The DNA here is from genome assembly GCA_040385125.1 of Pseudomonadota bacterium. Taxonomy (GTDB): domain Bacteria; phylum Pseudomonadota; class Gammaproteobacteria; order Pseudomonadales; family Pseudomonadaceae; genus Aquipseudomonas. The sequence goes on from JAZKIA010000086.1 coordinate 56,139, forward strand.
GATGCTGCTCACGGTTGCCCAGGCAGCTCAATCAAGGTCGAGTTGTATCGAGTTGCAGGCACTCAACTGGAGCTGGTGGCAACAGCTCTGACCAACAGCGACGGCCGTTGTGATGCACCGCTGCTGGAGGGCGATGCCTACCGCAGCGGGGTGTACCAGTTGCAATTCAATGCCGGTGATTACTACCGCGCACGTGGCGTGGTGTTGCCGGAGCCGGCCTTTCTGGATGTGGTGGTGTTGCGCTTCGGGATCAGCGCTGAACAGGATCATTACCATGTGCCGCTGCTGATTTCGCCTTATAGCTACTCAACCTATCGCGGAAGCTAGGTTTTTATCGATCTGCGCATGTGTTTTTTGCCCGCTCACACTGCGGGCTTTTTTTTGCGTGAATACCCCAGACCTGTAGGAGCGAGCTTGCTCGCGATAGCATCACCGAGATCACCCAGAAAAACCGCGTTGCAGGCATCGCGAGCAAGCTCGCTCCTACAGGGGGGGTAATGGCTAGCGGCTCAACAGCGACGCCGTGCCTGCCACGCTGAACAACCCGGCGCTGATCCGGTTGAACCAGCTCTGGCCTTTACCGCTGCGCAGGTAGCTCGCTGCTCCATGAGCACCAAGTCCGTAGGCCAACTTGCACAGCAGGTCGAGCACAGTCCAGGTGGCGATCATCACCAGCAGTTGCTGGAGGAAGGGCTGGTCGGGGGCGAGAAATTGCGGCAAAAACGCAGCAAAGAACAAAATATCTTTTGGATTACTGGCGCCCAGTACGAACGCGCGCCCAAACAGCGCACCAAAGCGCGGTACGGGTGCGGCGTCCGGCACTTTAGTTGCAGTGGCGGGCTGGCGCGATTGCTTCCAGCTTTGCCAGGCCAGATAGAACAGATACAACGCACCAACGATTTTCAGTGCGCTGAACAACTGCTCCGAGGCCAGCAACAAGGCGCCCAAGCCTAATGCCGAGGCACTGAGCAAGCAGATCGAGGCGATCACTCCGCCTAAAAAAGCCGGATACGAACGGCGCAGGCCGTAGTTCAAACTGTTGCTGATCATCAACAACGACAGTGGCCCTGGAATCAGGATTACCACCAATGCGGCGCTGCTGAACAGCAGCCAGGTTTCCAGACTCATCACTTCCTCCGTGTACAAACACCCTGCGCCATTGCCGGGTCAGGTGATTTATGCGTTTGTATACAAATAAAGCAAGTATTGTTTTCAATTTTGTCGATTTGCATGGCGCGATTAAGACCAGCGGCTTTGCCCCAGCGCTTGATTGATCGTCAGCCAGCCGTTGACCGCTTCATCACCGGCCTCGGCGAACACGCGTTGCAGCAGTTTGACTTGCTCGCGGCGCAAATTCTGCTCGAAGCGCACACCGTCAGCGGTCAGCTCCAGCAGGCGTTTGCGCTTGTCGGTCTCGGGGGCAACGCTGCGTACCAGGTTCATCTCGATTAATTGACGCAAGGGTGTATTGAGGGCCTGTTTGCTGACGCCGAGCAGGGTCAGCAGCTCCTTGACGCTCACACCGGGGTAATGGGCGATAAAAAAAACGATGCGCTGATGCACTCTGCTCAGCCCTCGGCGGGCCAGCATCTCATCCGCTTTGGCGGTAAATGCTTGATAGCCAAAGAAGAAGGCTTCCATGGCGGCACGCTGAGTGGTCGGATTTTTAAGGTCAAGCATATTGACGTATCTAGGCTTCGCGGCGTAATTTCGGTCAACCAGTTTGACTTATTTCCAATTACTTCCGCTACCGGTGATCTGTATGGCCTTCTCCGAACGTGTTACCCGCCTGAAAAGCTCTTTGATTCGCGAAATTCTGGCTGCGGCCCAACGTCCGGAAGTCATGTCTTTTGCAGGCGGTCTACCGGCTGAAGCTATGCTGCCCAAGGTCGATTGGACCGATATGCCGGCCTCGATGGGCCAATACGGTATGAGCGAGGGCGAGCCTGCACTGCGTGAAGTCTTGGCCGCTGAAGCCCGTGCATTGGGTGTTGATTGCGACGCGAGCCAAGTGATGGTGCTCAGCGGCTCGCAACAAGCCCTCGACCTGGCTGCCAAGCTGTACATCGACAAGGGCACCGAGATCATGCTCGAAGCCCCGACCTACCTGGCGGCGCTGCAAATTTTTCAACTGTTCGGCGCCGAGTGCCTGAGCTTCCCGCTGCAAGCCGACGGCCCGGATCTGGCGGCGCTGCGTGTGCAACTGGAAAAACACAGCCCGGCGTTTATCTACCTGATCCCGACGTTCCAGAACCCGTCTGCCGTGCGTTACAGCGAAGCCAAGCGCGACGCGGTAGCCGCCTTGCTCGACGAGTTTGGTGTAACGCTGATCGAAGACGAGCCGTACCGCGAGCTGAATTTCGATGGTGGCAGCGCCACGCCGATCGTCAGCCGCTTGAAAAAAGCCAGCTGGATCTACACCGGCACCGTCTCCAAAACCCTGCTGCCGGGCCTGCGCGTAGGCTTCCTGATTTGCAGCCCGGACTTGTTCCCGCACTTGCTGCGTCTTAAGCAATCAGCAGACCTGCACACCAACCGTGTGGGCCAATGGCAAGCGTTGCAGTGGATCGGCACCGAAAAAATGAGCAGTCACTTGGCTGAGCTGCGTGATTTCTATCGCGTGCGTCGTGACGGGTTTCAGCTGGCGCTGGAAGAGCACTTCTCTGACCTGGCTGACTGGCAGGTGCCGCAGGGCGGGTTGTTTTTCTGGTTGACCCTCAAGCAGCCGTTTGACACCCGCACCTTGCTCAAGCCTGCACTGGAGCAAAACGTCGCGTTCATGCCGGGCGAACCGTTCTTTGCCGAGCCGGATCAAAACGTCGGCAGCCTGCGCCTGAACTTCAGCCACATTGACCCGGCGCGTTTGCACGAAGGCCTCAAGCGCCTGGCTAACGTGATTCGTCAGGCACAAGCTGCTCAGGTGGCTTAAAGTCCTCACCCCAATCCTCTCCCGGAGGGTTGGGGGCAGCGTAACTCTGGTGCCAGCAAACCCTGTGGGAGTCTGGCTTGCCAGCGATGGCATCAGTGCGATCTAGCAGGTACATCGTGCCGCCTGCATCGCTGGCAAGCCAGGCTCCCACGGGGTTTGAGCTGCCCGCCAAAGACGGTTAGATACCCATGCCCGGAGGGTGAGACGGCTTAAACGTTGGCAAACCGCTGATTCAGGTAATCGATGATGACCTTGGACTCGTACATCCAGGTGGTCTTTCCATCTTCTTCGATGCGCAGGCACGGGACTTTGATCTTGCCGCCTTGCTCCAGCAGGGTCTGACGATCCTGCTCGTTGTTCTTGGCGTCACGCAGTGCCACCGGCACATTCAGGCGGCGCAGAGTACGGCGTGTTTTTACACAGAACGGGCAGGCGTGAAACTGGTACAGGGTCAGGCTTTTTGCAGCTTGATCAACCAGTGCCTGAGCGGCGGCGGGGCGCTGTTTTTTGCTGGGGCGAGTAATGAAATCGCCAGCGATGATCAGCTGACCCAGGCCTACGCGAAGCGCTTTGATAAACACAGTAGAAGCCTCGTGGGCAAGAAAGAAGGGTCGCAGCTTACCTGAAATTGGCAGATGAAAAAAAACCGGCGATAAACGCCGGTTTTTTCAATGCGCCAATTACTTGATCAAGCTGAGGAACTCGCTGCGCGTGGCCGCGTTTTCGCGGAACTCGCCCAGCATCACCGAGGTGATCATTGACGAGTTTTGCTTCTCGACACCGCGCATCATCATGCACATGTGCTTGGCTTCAATCACCACTGCAACACCCAGCGCGCCGGTGACTTGCATCACCGCGTCAGCGATCTGGCGGCTCAGGTTTTCCTGAATCTGCAGGCGACGGGCGTACATGTCGACAATGCGCGCCACTTTCGACAGGCCCAATACCTTGCCGCTTGGAATGTAAGCAACGTGGGCCTTGCCGATAAACGGCAGCATGTGGTGTTCGCACAACGAGTAAAGCTCGATGTCCTTGACCAGCACCATTTCGCTGTTGTCAGAGCTGAACAAGGCACCGTTGGTGACTTCTTCCAAGGTTTGCTCGTAGCCACGGCAAAGGTACTGCATGGCTTTGGCGGCACGCTTTGGCGTGTCCAGCAGGCCTTCACGGGAAACGTCTTCGCCGAGTTGACCGAGGATCGCCGTATAGTTTTGTTCCAGGGACATTAATCTACCTGTGGGATTTTTCGCAAAGAGTAAGGGTACGGGGGCTGGCGCGACGCTGCAAGTGCGGTGATACGGCTTACTCGTCGCGACCGTCCATCATGGTGCGTTTGAGCATCACGTAGACCGCGCCGGCGCCGCCATGTTTGGCCTGGCAGGAGCAGAAGCCGAGCACCTGTGCATGCTGGCGCAACCAAGTGTTGACGTGACTTTTGATCATCGGGCGCTTGCCGTCCAGGCGCACGGCCTTGCCGTGGGTGACGCGCACGCAGCGTACTTCAAGGCGGGTGGCTTCGGTGAGGAACTCCCAAAGGGTCTCGCGGGCCTTTTCGACGGTCATGCCGTGCAGGTCAAGGCTGCCTTCGAAGCCGATTTGCCCCAGCTTGAGCTTGCGCATCTGGCTTTCTTGCACGCCATCGCGCGACCAGCTCAACTGATCTTCGGGGCCAACATCAATCACAAACTGGTCTGACAAACCGTCAATGATGGTTTCGTTGGTACGTACGGTGGCGGATTGGCGCAGTTTGGCCAATTGGGCACGGTCTGCCTTGGGTTTGCCGGTGTCGGCCCGATCATGCTTGATCGGTTTGACACCGCGAATCTCGTTTTTGAACAGGGAAAAGTCGTCGTCTTGCATGTCAGCCTCCGCGAAGGGCGAACAGTTTACCCAAGTCGACGACATTCTGGCGGCGGATATGCCTCAGTCGCGCTTTTTCATCAGGTGCGCAGCGATGTTCAGGCCAAACGGCTGGCGCATGTAGCGACGACGGCGACGCCACAGCCAGACGCCCAGCCAGCCCACCAGCAGGCCGAATACCAATACCAACCAGGCACCGGCCGGGTTGGTATTGAGTTCGCCCAAGGCACTTGGATGGCCAATCAGGCTGGTTGCGCCAGCCAGTAACAGCAGCGTACCCAGCACCATCAGCAGGGCTGCAAATATCAGCACCAGGCGCGAGCGCCAGTCACGATGTGATTTGGGGCGCAAGCGCCGAGCATCAAAACCATCGGAGATCTTCATTCCGATCTTTCCTTGTAGGGTATCGGCCCTTCGACAGGAACATGGGCAGGTTGTTCCTTGGACGCACTGAAATAGGGGGAGTTGCGTGTAGGAAAGGGCTCTTCTGATAGGCGGTTTGGGAGTGCCGCCTATCGAAAGTCGAGTTAGGTCAAATAAGATTTTTGGTCAGTGTCAGGGTGGCGAAGTTGTCATTCATGATGGCCATCTCGGTTTTCTGCACTTGTTCAGCGCTGATAATGCCCCCGTCTGCGGTAGGCAGATCGCGCGTTGCGCAGGCATCTTCGACCAGGGTGCAGCGCAAGCCATAGTCTTTGGCGGCGCGCACGGTGGTGCTGACGCTGGAGTGGCTCATGAAGCCGCAGACGATTACGTCCAGCGAACCCAGGTTTTCCAGGGTTTTTTGCAGGCCGGTGTCATTGAAGGCGTTGGGCATGCGCTTTTCGATAATGACTTCATCGCCTTGCGGTTCAAGGCCCTTGATGAAGGCGCCGCGTTCACCTTGCGGGTCGAACATGCCGCCGACGGTGCCCAGGTGGCGGATATGGACCACGGGGCGCTTGGCCTTGCGTGCGGCTTCCAGCAGCAGGCCGATGTTGGCAGTGGCCGCCTCCATGCCGGACAAGGCCAGAGGCCCGCTCAGGTATTCGTTTTGCGCATCAATGATCAGCAGGCTGGCAGAGCTCAGATTGGCTGCGGCATAACCACGTCCAGTGAGTTGAAACATTGTCTTTAAAGCGGGCATTCGGGGGCTCCTTTGAGTGGGGCTTTTGAGACATTCTCCACTGGCGGAGCGCTTATGTGAATGGCCAGTCGTGTAAGCCTGATGGTTGTTGGGCTGTAGCGATGTCAAGAGCGAGCAGTAGAACCAGAAAATGTACGAATTGGAGCGAATAAGGGTTATTTTTGTGCTCGACCTCGCGTGCTTGAAGCGGTGTTGAGGGGGCGCTCGGCACAACTTTGGCCGCGCCGGGGTTTGGCTGTTAGAATCGTCGGTCGATTTTGAGGAGTAAGACCATTGATCACTTCCCGCCTGCGCACTCTGCGCGACCATATTCGCTGGGCCGTTAGCCACTTTCATGGGGAAGAGCTGTTCTTTGGTCATGGCACCGACAACGCGTGGGACGAAGCCCGTCAACTGGTGTTGGGTGCTCTGAACCTGCCGTGGGAAATTGCTGACAGCTATCTCGATTGCCGCCTTGAAGACGATGAACTGGTCAATCTCCAGCATTTGCTCAAACGCCGGATTGAAGAGCGTGTGCCGACCGCTTACCTGTTGGGTGAGGCCTGGTTCTGCGGCATGTCGTTTATTGTGGATGAGCGCGTGTTGATCCCGCGCTCGCCGATTGGTGAACTGATCGAAAAGCGTTTCGAGCCGTGGCTGGGTACCGAGCCCGCACGCATTCTTGACCTGTGTACCGGTTCGGGCTGCATCGGTATTGCCTGCGCGTATGAGTTCCAAAACGCCGAAGTGGTACTGGCTGACCTGTCGTATGAGGCCCTTGAAGTGGCTAATCAGAACATTGAGCGTCACGGCGTCGATGAGCGCGTGTACACCGTTCAGGGTGACGGTTTCGACGGTCTGCCGGGTCAGCGCTTCGATCTGATCGTGTCCAACCCGCCGTATGTCGATGCAGAAGACTTTGCCGACATGCCTGCCGAGTACCAGCACGAGCCTGAGCTGGGCCTGGCGTGCGGCGATGACGGCTTGAACCTGGTACGCCGAATGCTGGCCGAGGCGGCGGATCATCTGACTGAGAAAGGCTTGTTGATCGTTGAAGTCGGCAATAGCCAGGTGCATGTCGAATCGTTGTACCCGGAAGTTGACTTCGCCTGGCTCGATTTTGAGCGTGGCGGTCACGGCGTATTTATGCTCACTGCCGAGCAGTGCCGTGATCATCAAGCGGTGTTTGCTTCGCGAGTCTAACCGCATCCCTTCGCGTCAAGAACCGCGGCTGCCGAACAGTTTCGGTTGCCACGGTTCAGCGGCGCAGTCGCTAGCGGTGAGTCGCAATCCAGATCAACAGCCCCGCCTGGAACACCGCGAAAGCGACCAGGCAGGTGATGGTGAAGCGCAAGCCGGTGTCTTCGCGCTGGTACTTGCTGATGCGTTCTTCTTTTTCGCGCAGTTTGACTTCTTGTTCCAGCAAGTTGTGTTCAGCTTGCTGGAGCATTTGCGCGGCTTCCAGAATCTCTACCAGTTGCAGCTTCTCGTTATTCCAGGCATCAAGCAGCTCGCCCGCCTGCACGTCTTCGATGTGCGCTTTCAGGTGCTGGGCGTCGGCATATGCCACATCGAACCCTTGGGTGCGCAGGCAGTGATCGCGGCGTAGCCGGGAGTCTTCGTTCAAGGCGTCCTTGCTGGGCAAGGCCATGCTGTCAAATCGGTAGTGCGACCATTTTTTCTGCGCCCATTGAATGCCTTGGGTCATCAAAAAACGGCCGATGCCACGATTCAGAGGCTCGACCTGCAAGCCGCTGTCAGGGCTGATACGGATGCGATGGGTGGTGTGGTCGACCCAGATATCCAAGTGATTTTGCTCTTTGCGCACCCGTTGGTTGGGCAGCAGGATGTTCAAGCGCAGCAGGCTGTGGTCCTTGTTGTTGCGCTCGGCATAGCCAAATTGGACGAAGCGCAAGGGGCGTGCGCCCGTGCTGCGGTCGGTCTGTAGGGGCGCCAGACGCAACATCTTGAAATGTTCGGGCTGTACGTCTGCCCAAGGCAATGGCGGGGCCTCGGGCATTGCCGGCGCTTCAGGCGCGGCGGATGTTGATGGGGTGTCGCTCATAACGGCAGAATCCTGTGCAAGCCCGGTATGCCGGCAAGGCAAAGGCCGCCGACACAGGCTTATCGGCCGTTATGCGCAAGACTGGAGGGGCAAACGCTCAGTTGGCACTCACTTTAGTGATGAAGCGCACAATTCTCTCACCCAGCTCGCTGGCCAGACGCTGATTGGGGTCGTTGTAGGACTGTATCTGCAGCTTCATGTCCATAGGCACGATGCGCATCACGTGGTTCATGCCGTCGATCAGCGTCAGCTCGGCGTCGGGTTTGGCTGCCTTGAGCAAGCGCGCATCGTTGACGTCGACCTGAATGTCATGGGTGCCTTGGACAATCAGTGCTGGCATCTTCAGGGCGGCGAAGGCTGTCGCCGGGTTGTAACGCAGCAGGCTGATCAGGTACGGCTGCACGCTGGGGCGGAATATCACTTCAAGGGCGTTGGGTACGTTAGGGTCGGTACGCCCGGCTTCAAGGTTGCTGATCAACTCAAAACTGCGTTGCAGCAGGGCGGGTGGCAGGTGGTTGCGTTGCAATTGCTCGCGCAAGACTTGCCCGACCGGGCGCCCGGTGCCTGCGATCGAGACGACGCCGGCTGCGTCCATGCGCGGCGCTGCCAGGCTGGCGATCAACGCGCCTTCGCTATGCCCCAGCACAAACAATGGGCCAAAACGCGGATCGCTTTTTAGCCTGTTGCCCCAGGCCACAGCGTCGGTTACGTATTGATCGAGGCTCAAGGTACGTTCATCGGGGCCTGCCGCCACGCTTTGGGCGATACCGCGCTTGTCGAAGCGCACGCTGGCGATGTTGTTTTGCGCCAGTTGCCAGGCCAGCTTTCTCAGGCTGTCGTTGCGCCCGCCCTGAGTATTGTTGCCATCGCGGTCTGTGGGACCGGAACCGGCCAGAATCAGCACCACCGCTACTGGTGTGGTGCTTTTTGGCAGCATCAGCGAGCCATACAGCGTGCCGGAGCCGGTCTCCAGCTCGATGGGTCGCAGCAACACATTGGGTGCGGCCGCCATGGCCTGTGTGCCAAATAAAGTTAGAACCAGAAAGAGAATCCGCAGCATCATCACGCCATCATTGCCTAAGTGTCGGTTGGACAAACCCGGATCGATAAGGTTCGAGGATGAACTACACGGGCAGCCTGCGTATACTGGCGCGCTTAGTTATCGAGGCTGAGTTCTATCGGCTGATTTTCGCGGAGCGCCCTGCATGTCCGGCAATACCTACGGCAAGCTGTTCACTGTCACTACCGCTGGCGAAAGCCATGGCCCGGCGTTGGTCGCCATTGTTGATGGCTGCCCGCCAGGGCTTGAGCTGTCTCTGGAAGACTTGCAGCGCGATCTGGATCGACGCAAGCCTGGCACCAGCCGCCACACCACGCAGCGCCAGGAAGCCGACGAAGTCGAAATCCTTTCTGGTGTGTTCGAAGGTCGTACCACGGGCTGCGCTATTGGTCTGCTGATCCGCAACACCGACCAGAAGTCCAAGGACTACTCGGCGATCAAGGACCTGTTCCGCCCGGCCCACGCCGACTACACCTACCACCACAAATACGGCGAACGCGATTACCGCGGTGGCGGTCGCAGCTCTGCGCGTGAAACTGCCATGCGCGTGGCGGCCGGTGCCATCGCGAAAAAATACCTGGCGACCCAGGGCATTGTGATTCGCGGTTACATGAGCCAATTGGGCCCGATTGAAATCCCGTTCAAGACTTGGGAATCGGTCGAGCAAAACGCCTTCTTCAGCCCTGATCCAGACATGGTTCCACAGCTTGAGGCCTACATGGATCAACTGCGCCGCGACCAGGATTCCGTGGGCGCAAAAATCACCGTAGTGGCCGAAGGCGTGATTCCGGGCCTGGGCGAGCCGATTTTCGACCGTCTGGACGCTGAACTGGCCCATGCGCTGATGAGCATCAATGCGGTCAAGGGCATCGAGATCGGCGCCGGTTTTGCCAGTGTTGCCCAACGTGGTACCGAGCACCGCGACGAGATGACACCAGAAGGCTTCCTCAGCAACAACGCTGGCGGGATCCTGGGCGGTATTTCATCCGGCCAGCCGATTGTTGCGCATTTGGCACTCAAGCCAACCTCGAGCATCACCACCCCAGGCCGTTCGATTGACGTACACGGTAATCCGGTGGAAGTGGTCACCAAGGGTCGCCATGACCCGTGTGTTGGCATCCGTGCCACGCCGATTGCCGAAGCCATGATGGCCATCGTGCTGATGGATCACCTGTTGCGCCATCGCGGGCAGAATGCCGACGTGCGCGTGAGCACACCCGTGCTGGGCCAGCTGTAATGCAAGGGTTGTCGAGCGCCACGGTCTGATGACCGTGGCGCCGCTTCCTTACTGGCGGTTGTCAGGTTTCTATCTTTTCTACTTCGCCTTGCTCGGAGCCACAGCGCCTTTTCTGGCGCTGTACTTCCACCATCTCGGATTCTCCAGTGCGCGGATTGGCGAACTGGTTGCCATCCCGATGCTGATGCGCTGCGTGGCACCGAATCTGTGGGGTTGGCTCGGGGATTACACCGGCCAGCGCCTGCTGATCGTCCGCCTGGGTGCGTTCTGTACCTTGCTCAGCTTTGCCTTGATCTTCGTCAGCCAGAGCTATGCATGGCTGGCGCTGGTGATGGCGTTGCACGCGTTCTTCTGGCACGCGGTATTGCCGCAGTTTGAAGTCATTACCTTTGCCCATTTGCGCGAGCAGCCCGAGCGTTACAGTCAGGTGCGCTTGTGGGGGTCAATCGGCTTCATTCTCACCGTAGTGATTCTGGGGCGTTTGTTTGAATGGCTGAGTCTGGACATTTACCCGGTGGCGTTGATCGTGGTCATGGCCGGGATTGTGTTGTGCAGCTTGTGGGTGCCCAATGCGCAGCCCTCAAGCCAGGGCCGAAAACTGCTGGAAGGTGGCTTTTTAGTGCAATTGCGCAGTCCGGGCGTACTGGCGTTTTATGCCTGCGTGGCGCTGATGCAACTGAGCCACGGGCCGTATTACACCTTCTTGACCCTGCACCTCGAAAGCCTGGGTTACAGCCGAGGAGTTATCGGTTTGCTCTGGGCCTTGGGCGTCGTGGCGGAAGTGCTGATGTTTTTGGCCATGCGCCGGATCTTGCTGAAATTCTCAGTACGCCGTGTGCTGATGATCAGCTTTGGCCTGGCCGCCTTGCGCTGGCTGCTGCTGGGTTCGTTTGCTGAACACCTGTGGGTGTTGCTGTTGGCGCAAATGCTCCACGCGGCCACCTTTGGCAGTTTTCATGCGTCGGCCATGACCTTTGTTCAACGCAGTTTTGGCCCGGGCCAGCAAGGGCAGGGGCAAGCGTTGTACGCCACCCTGGCCGGGATTGGCGGTGCGGTCGGTGCGTTGTACGCCGGTTACAGCTGGAACACTCTGGGGCCCACTATCACCTTTAGTATGGCGAGCGTCGCAGCCCTGGCTGCAGCCGTTATCATTGCCACACGATTGCAAGAATGCGAGCCCAGCCGATAACGCTGACTTCACCGAAATCGCAATGCTGAGCGGTGCTTCAGTGGGAGTGAGCCTGCTCGCGAAGGTCGTGAGTGATACCGCGCCGCGATGCTCTTGAGCGCTTCGCGAGCAGGCTCGCTCCCACAGTCATGGGGCACTGACCTTAGAACTACATTGCCAACAAGCCGAGGAACCACGTCTCATGAGCAGCCTGTCCGTTTATCACGTATCGACCCCCGAATTACCGAACAAGGTACTGACCCACTTTGACGATATCGCCTCGACGCTGGCCGAGCAGGGCGTGCACTTTGATCGCTGGCAAGCGGCCACGCCGCTCCAGTCGGGTGCCAGCCAGGACGAAGTGATCAATGCCTATCGCGGGCAGATAGATCAACTGATGACCGAGCGGGGCTATACCAACGTCGACGTAATCAGCCTCAACAGCGATCACTCGCAAAAAGCCGAGCTCCTGGGTGAGCATTATTATGGCGACGACGAAGTCCGCTTTTTTGTCGTCGGACGTGCCCTGTTTTCGGTGCACATTGATGATTATGTTTACGCGGTATTGTGTGAAAAGAACGACCTGATCGTGGTGCCCGCAGGTATGGCGCATTGGTTCGATATGGGCGAGCACCCGCACTTTGTGGCCATTCGGCTGTTCAATAATCTTGAAGGCCGGATCGCCAGTCTTACCGGCGAAGACATTGCGAGCCGTTTCCCAGGCCTCGAAGACTGAAGGTTAGCGGGTGTGGTAAGTCGGCAGGGTGAAGCGCTGCTGGCTTTGCAGCAGTGAAATCGACGGTAGTTCACTGGCTGTACCGGCCAGGTCGCGGCGAATCGCGCTGATCACCCACGTTAGTTGTTCTGCGGTGTGCAATTGCGCGTAAGAAATCGAGCGCTGGGTCTGCTTGCCGTCACTGTCACACAGCGTGAGCAACACGCCGCCATCCGGGCGAGGTTTGACCGTGACGGTGTGGTTGGAAAACAGGGACGAGAATTTTTCTTGGATCAGGCTCATGTCTTTTAGCTCCATTAGCTCATGACGGGCTGCATGGAGTAGGAGATGCAGTGATTGTGCCACTATCCGTATTCTTAAAAGTCCTTATAAATCAATAAGTTATAAAATAAACAAAATCTATGGTTCGTGCATTTTGCATGAGTGGCCATCGTGCATCCGGCATTTTGCCCATTTTTGAGGGCTTGCTTTGTAAGGGGATGGAATTATTAGGGGGGATTGATTGTCGCTATGGCCGTCTTTTGCAAAAAAGGGATGACACGTCCGGTCGGTCTCAGGAAACTACGTTTTTTTGTAACGAATGTGGAGCCTTACATGTCAGACGACAAGCCAGCAGACCAAAACCGGCAGATGACCCCCGAAGAGGCTGCCGACTTTGCCGAGCAGGTGTTCAACAAGGCGCGCGACGGCGATGCAGCGATGCTGGCCGCTTTGCTCAGCAAAGGTTTGCCGCCTAACCTGCGCAACCACAAGGGCGACACTTTGCTGATGCTCGCCAGCTATCACGGTCACGTTGAGGCCGTTAAGGTTCTGCTTGAGCACAAGGCTGATCCCGAGATCCGCAACGACAACGGTCAAAGCCCAATTGCCGGCGCCGCCTTTAAAGGCGATCTGGAGATGGTTAAAACCCTGGTCGAGGGCGGTGCTGAAGTTGAAGGCGCGTCATTTGATGGCCGTACCGCGCTGATGATGGCTGCGATGTTCAATCGTACTGCGATCATTGACTACTTGATCAGCAAAGGCGCCGACCCAAAAGCCAAAGACACCAACGGCATTGCGGCGCTGGATGCGGCCAAAACCATGGGCGCGACCGATAGCATCGCGTTGCTGGAAAAATTGTTGGGCTGACCTTGAGGCGCGCAATTGGTATATCCTGCGCGCCCTCAATTTTCCTTGTGACAGGTCCTGCCCATGAAAGCCACTCTCGTTGAACTCATCAGCAAAATCAGCTCTGGGTGCATGGGCGACGACGAAATCGCCGCAATTGCTGATGAAGCCGCTCAGGCTTACGCTGATCAGGATGCGTTTCTAGCCGCCAACCCGGACATCAACTACGACGATACTTTCCCTATCCCATTGGGTGAGTGGGTTGTGATCGGCAGTCTGCCGGAAACAGTCTTGTTTCAGGCTGACACCTATATGGATCTGTTTGAGCAGATCGTGGCTTCGTTTGGTCCGGGTGTGGCGTTCAATATCAAGCCCAAGCAATTGGCCAAGACCGAGGCACTGACCGCGCTGAACCGGATTCAAATCCAGATGGGCAGCATGAACCCCGAGAACGGTGGTTATGTGTTGCTTAACCTGAGCCAGCCGCTGGATGACGAAATTCAACTGGTGCTGGTGTACGGCAACGATGTGCCTCGGGTACTGGAACTGTGCACAGCAGCAGGTATCCACGCGGCGCCTTCGCTGGAAGCCTTGAAAGTCGCAGTCCACGTCTGATACGCAACCGGCATGCAATAAAAAACGGAACCCAGGCCAGTGCTGGCTATCCTAAGTGGGCGCGTACTCACTCAGGAGCATCATCATGGGTTCAACGTTTAACGGTCTGATTGGTCTGATTATTTTGGCCCTCGATATCTGGGCCATCATCAATGTACTGAAAAGCGGTGCCGGAACCGGGGCGAAAATCCTCTGGGTATTGCTGATTATCTTCCTGCCGGTACTGGGCCTGGTCATTTGGGCTATCGCCGGGCCGCGAGGCAATGTGCGGATTTAAGTCGATGAACAGCGGGTGGTCTCCAATGATGGTGGTCACCTGCTTCAGCGAAAAAGGTCTCATTTTTTATGTTTCAAAATATGCTCTGAACAAAATTTTCACGTGCTGTTTAAGACAATTCGCACGCAAAATTGCAGCTAAATTGCTTGTTTTTGCCGCGCATGACCTGTCTACGCCGGTGCTTAAGGGCACAGGTGCCTAAGGCATAATAAAAGCCACTTCACCTTGAACCAATGGGTCCTAAAACGACATGGCCAACACGGACGCCCCAAAACAACAGCACGCTGCCCCGCGTATGTTGCAACCGACTGTCAAATCGCATCTGGCGTTTACGCTGCTCTGTGCCTTGATCATGATGCTGATGTTCACCCTGCTGCGGGTGGCATTGCTGGTTTATAACCGAGAAATGATGCTCGACACCCCGGCCTCGACCTTCCTCGAAGCCTTCGCAAACGGCCTGCGGTTCGACCTGCGCATTGTGGTGTATCTCAGCATTCCTTTGCTGCTGGCAGTACTTAGCGTCAAAGCCATGGCAATGCGCGGCGTACTGCGCTTCTGGCTGACCGCCGTTTCCAGCCTGACGCTATTTTTGGGCCTGATGGAGATGGACTTCTATCGTGAGTTTCACCAGCGCCTTAACGGTCTGGTTTTCCAGTATGTAAAGGAAGACCCGAAAACCGTGATGAGCATGCTCTGGTATGGCTTCCCGGTGGTGCGTTACTTGTTGGCGTGGGCCGTCGGCACGATCGTGTTGTACTTTGCGTTCCGTGGTGCTGACCGGATTACCCGTCCACAGGGCGGCACAGTTGCTGCGGGCGGTACGCGTACCGTGGCGCCGTGGTATGGCCGCGTGGCTGTGTTCGTGGTGGTATTGCTGATCTGTGTGGTCGCAGCGCGTGGCACCCTGCGCCAGGGTCCTCCACTGCGCTGGGGTGATGCCTACACAACCGACTCCAATTTCGCTAACCAATTGGGGCTCAATGGCTCGCTGTCGTTGATTGCTGCTGCGAAAAGCCGCTTCGGTGACGACCGCTCCAATGTCTGGAAAGCCACGCTGCAAGAGCCAGAGGCTCAGCAGACCGTGCGCGATATGCTGCTGACCGAGCACGACAAACTGGTCGATCCGGACACTGCACCGGTGCGCCGTGATACCACGCCACCTGCGGAAAAAACGCTGCCGATCAAAAACGTTGTCGTGATCCTGATGGAAAGCTTCGCCGGTCACTCGGTGGGCGCTTTGGGTCGTCCGGGCAATATCACGCCGTACTTCGACAACCTGTCCAAAGAAGGCTTGTTGTTTGAGCGCTTCTTCTCCAACGGTACACATACCCACCAGGGCATGTTCGCCACCATGGCCTGCTTCCCGAACTTGCCAGGGTTTGAATACCTGATGCAAACCCCGGAAGGCAGCCACAAGCTGTCCGGTCTGCCAGAATTGCTCAGTGCGCGTAAGTTTGATGACGTTTATGTCTACAACGGCGATTTTGCCTGGGACAACCAGTCGGGCTTCTTCAGTAACCAGGGTATGACGACGTTTGTGGGTCGTAACGATTACGTTAACCCGGTGTTCTCTGATCCTACGTGGGGTGTGTCCGACCAGGACATGTTCAACCGTGGCCTGGAAGAGCTGAAAAAGCGTGAAGGCAAAGAGCCTTTCTATGCATTGCTGCAAACCCTGTCCAACCACACACCGTATGCCTTGCCGACGCCGTTGCCGGTTGAGCCTGTGACAGATCGTGGGTCGCTGAACGAGCATTTGACCGCGATGCGTTATTCGGATTGGGCGTTGGGTCAGTTCTTCGAGAAGGCGCGTAAAGAGCCGTACTTCAAGGAAACCCTGTTTGTAGTCGTAGGTGACCACGGCTTCGGCAATGAGCAGCAGATCTCCGAAATGGATCTGGGGCGCTTTAACGTTCCATTGCTGTTCATCGGACCTGGCATTCAGGAGAAGTTTGGTCCGCGTAGCGACATCGTGGGTACTCAGGTCGATATCGTGCCGACCATCATGGGGCGTCTGGGCGGTGAGTTCCGTCAGCAGTGCTGGGGTCGTGATCTGCTCACCCTGCCAGCAGGCGACAAGGGTACTGGTGTGATCAAGCCGTCTGGCAGCGATCAGACTGTGGCAATCATCAGCGGCGACCACTTGCTGGTTCAGCCCAAGGATATGCCGGGCAAGGTTTGGCAGTACACACTGGGTGCCAACCCTGAAGCCAAGGTGGTCACAGGTTCGCCAGCCGAAGCTGAGCTGAAGCGCAAGCTTGAGTCCTTCTTGCAGACCGCGACCAAAAGCTTGCTGGATAACACCGCAGGCGTAGAAGATCCGAAGTAAGTTGTACTGCAAGCAATAAAAAAGAGGTCTTCGGACCTAATGGCAGTCAGTTAAGCGAAAAAGGTCTCTGTAGGAGCGAGCTTGCTCGCGATGGTCGCTAACGATAACGCATGTGTTGTTGGATAAACGCAGCGTTTTTGAAACCATCGCGAGCAAGCTCGCTCCTACAGGTTCAGATCATATTGTCCTTAATTGATCGGCATTAGGTCTTCGGACCTCTTTTTTGTTGCGCTGATTTTATGTTGTGGCGTCATCCGAGCTCCCACAGTGCGCAGTATGCTTGAGCTGCGGATGACTCACAGGTAGGGTGGCGCGCATGAATTCATGGGGTGTGCTGCATGCTTAATTATGTTTGGTTTTTTCTGGCGGCCTTGTTTGAGATCGCAGGCTGCTACGGATTTTGGATGTGGTTGCGCCAAGGCAAAAGCGCCTGGTGGGTGCTGCCTGCACTCTTGAGCCTGGCGGTATTTGCCTTGCTGTTGACCAAAGTGGAAGCTGCTTACGCCGGCCGCGCCTATGCCGCTTATGGCGGGATTTACATCATTACGTCGATTGCCTGGCTGGCCGTCGTTGAGCGTATCCGACCGCTGGGTTCTGACTGGATTGGGGTTGGACTGTGCGTCATTGGCGCGACCATTATCTTGCTAGGGCCGCGATTCTCGAATTCTTGAAGGAATTTTCCCTTGTAAGAGTAGGGCGCTACTGAATTACTTTGTAGGGATTGAAGCGCTCTTGCAGGCGATGCAGTCTCAGTGGCTCTACCGAAGAGGATAAGAGCCATGCTGATACTGAGTCGTGTTGTTGGAGAGGATATTTCAATCGACCAAAACATTACCGTGCGCATTATTGCCGTTAGCGGTAACCATGTTCGCTTGGGGGTCGAGGCGCCCCGGTATGTCGGCGTTCATCGATCAGAAGTCTATGAACGGATCAAAAAGGAGCGTGCCGAGGAACTGGACGTTACGCTCCTGGTTACGCCCCGGGTTCAGCGTTAATCAAAGAACTCTTTTGGCACTGCGTGTTTGGGCATCAACTGGCACTGCTGGCTTTCGAGGTCAAAGAAGATCACCGCCTGGCCTTTGCTCAATGCATGCCGGACCCGCAGGACGCGGGTCTCCTGAGGCGTGTCATCGCCGTTGTCAGTGCCATCGCGGCTCACGAAATCCTCGATCAGGCGGGTGAGGGTTTCAGGTTCAAGCTGGTCGTAAGGAATAAGCATGGGACGCTCTCGTAAACAGTGCGGGGTATCGCTGATGCGATAGGTCAAATTGATTTGTCGCGTTTGTCCCAATAGCTCTGCGCCAGTTCAAAGGCTTCTTCGCGCGGAGTGCCCAGCCCGCGTAATGCCAGGGCCATGGTTGAGAGCAGCGCCAGTTGTGGGTAGCTGTCTTCAACCTCGCCACGCCACAGCGCTTTGAGATGTTCAGGCTCCAGTGATGCGGGTTTGACGTGCCGTTGTGAGGACAGAGCAGGCCATTCTTCATCCCAGCTCACGCCCGCGCTCGTACCGTAAAGATGGCTGAGGGTGTCTGGATTGATCTCGACTTCCCCTCCATCACCTTTGACCACGATGCAGGTGTCACCCAGCAAACCGCTGGCTTCGCGATGCACGCTTTGATAACCAGGGTGGAAGATGCTTTGCAGGCCGCAACGAGCGCCCAAGGGATTTAAAATACGCGCCAGTGAGTGAATCGGCGAGCGCAGGCCCAAGGTGTTACGCAGGTCGATCATGCGTTGTAGCTGCGGCGCCCAGTCCTGCAGCGGCATAAACGCCAGATTACCCGTGTCCAGTGCGGTTTCGGCGCTTTGCCAGGTACGACACAGCGGTATGCCAAGCTGCTCAAGCAGTTGTTCGCTGTACAGTCGGCCCGCTGTATGAGCACCACCGCCATGCATGAAAATACGCACGCCGTTCTGTGCCAGGCATTTGGCAGCCAGCAGATACCACGGCAAGTGACGCTTTTTGCCTGCATAGGTTGGCCAATCAATGTCGACTTTTATACCAGGGGCCGCCAGACGTTCTCGCACGGCTTCGGTAAAACCTGCCATCTCCTCGGGGCTTTCTTCCTTGTGCCGCAGCAACATCAGGAAGGCGCCCAGTTGCGTGTCTTCAACCTTCTCATCAAGCAGCATGCCCATCGCTTCGCGTGCTTCTTCGCGGGTCAGGTTGCGGGCACCGCGCTTGCCTTTGCCCAGAATGCGCACGAACTGCGCAAAGGGATGTTCTGCGGGGGTTTCAAGGGTCAGCGGAGCGTGAGTGGTCATAGGCAATTGGTCGGCTTGGGTAGGCCCGCCAGCTTGGCGGCGAGTTTGGCGGGGGTGCCATTGAACAGGCGGTTGAGGTGCAAGCTGTTGCCTTTGTCTGTGCCCAGTTTGAGCGCGGTGTATTTGATCAGCGGGCGAGTGGCGGGAGACAGCTGAAATTCCTGATAAAAACTGCGCAGCAGCTCAAGGATTTCCCAGTGCTCAGGGCTCAGTTCAATGCCTGACTGCGCCGCAAGTGCCTCGGCAACCTCGGCAGACCAATCATTAAGCTCAATCAGATAGCCGTCTTTATCCAGCGCGATGTTTTTGCCGTTCAGAGTGAGCACATTCATAGCCAGCTGTTGACCTTGTCATAAGCAATCGACAGTTCGACGAAGGCAGGGTAGTCGACCGATGTCGCCCACTGCGGGCATTCAAGATGGCGAGCCAACAGGTCTTCTTCGAGAATAAACAGCTTGAGCGTGGTGGCCTTTTCTTCAAGGCATTTAAACGCGCTGCTGTTTGGCTGCAAGGCATAAACCGCATCGCCGCAGAGCAGCAGCGCATCATCACTGCCGAGTATGCGTAAGCAGCTGCTCAGGCGCGTGTCTGAAAAGGGAGAATGACTCAGAACGTGTAAGGTCGACATCAGAGGGTGATCACTTGGTCATAACGGTCAATAAGTGCGCGGACATCTTCGGTCGACAGTGACTGCACGTCATCTACCGCGAGCCCTGCGGGTGACATACCGCGTTCGGCCAGGCTGTGAGCGCAAGCAAACAGGTCATCCACTCCGAACAGGGACAAGGCTTGCAGATTGGCCGTGAGGTTTTTTTGCTGAATGGCGGCAGCGTTTTGCTCTGGCATGAGCTGAAACACGCCGTCATCCATAAACATCAGGCCGATCGGCAAATCAAATGCACCACCTGCCAGCACGATATCCAGCGCCTCTTTGGCGCCGGGGCCGGACCAGGGGGCCTGACGGCTGATAATCAAAAGCGACTTAGACATTTCAAGGCCCTCCGAAGCAAATCAGTCGATCAGCTGATTGCACTGCGTCGTGTAACTGCCCAAGACCAGACAGCTCCCACGGCGCTTGCAAATTGACTGCCGGGCGTTGATAGCGCGCTGCTTCATCTTCATTCAGAACGCCACGGCGCAAGGCAGCAGCAATACACACCACCCCATCGAGCTGATGCAGGCTGACAAAGGTCGACCATTGTTGTGCGAGGTTTTGTTCATCCTGTGGCGTCACGATATTGCTCGAAGCGCTGTGAACGCCGTCCTGATAGAAGAACAACCGAACAATCTCGTGGCCGCCCGCCAGCGCTGCCTCGGCAAACCGCAGGGCGCGGCGAGAGGAGGGCGCATGGGCTGCCGAATAAAGGGCAATGGCAAATTTCATGGTGGGCTCTGTCAGCAAATCTGCGGCAATGATAAAGCCAGATGCCCAAAGATGCTTGTCGCAGACAACAAAAAGCCCGCCGAAGCGGGCTTTTTGGTTAACGCTTATGCAGATCAGTCGTCACGGCTCATGATGCCGAAAATTTGCAGCAGGCTGATAAACAGGTTGTAGATCGACACATACAGGCTAATCGTCGCCATGATGTAGTTACGTTCACCGCCATGAATGATGGCGCTGGTCTGGAACAAAATGCAGACCGAAGAAAACAGAACGAAACCAGCGCTGATAGCCAGTTGCAGGCCGCTGACCTGGAAGAAGAAGCTCGCCAGCGTCGCGCCTAACAGCACAAAGAAGCCAGCAGTGATGAAACCACCGAGGAAGCTCATGTCCTTGCGAGTAATCAGCACGTAAGCCGACAGACCGCCGAATACCAGAGCCGTCATCGCAAATGCAGAACTCACCACCTCAGCGCCGCCCTGCATACCCAGGTAACGGTTGAGGATTGGGCCCAGCAGGAAGCCCATGAAACCGGTCAGGGCAAAAGCAGAAACAAGGCCCCATGCCGAATCACGCAGCTTGTTGGTCAAAAAGAACAGCCCGTAAAAGCCGATCAGCACCACGAAAATATTAGGGTAGCCGACACGCATCTGCTGAGAGACAAACGCCATCACACCGCTGAAAGCCAGAGTCAGAGCCAGTAAACCGTAAGTGTTGCGCAGGACGCGGCTAACCTCTAGCTGCTCGGCGGCCTGCAAGCTGCGATCAACAGCGTAATCCTGTTCGCGCATGGTGATACTCCTGTGTTTGGAAATGTTAAGTAGCAAAGATCATAGCAGAGGCTCTGAAACAAGCGATCAAGAGAGTTTGACAACGTGTTTCATTCAGGTATTATGGCGCCCGCAACAACGTTGGGAGGTGTGGCGAGTGGTTTAAGGTCGCGGTCTTGAAAACCATCGACTGTAACAGGTCCATGAGTTTTTATATAAGGCTGTAACTGGCTGCATACTAAACACCTAACATCAGCAGCATCCGGGAAATTGGCAGAGTGGTTGAATGCACCGGTCTTGAAAACCGGCGTACGTTAATAGCGTACCCAGGGTTCGAATCCCTGGTTTCCCGCCAAACTCAATAAAAAAGGGCCTAGAGCGATCTAGGCCCTTTTTTTGTGTTTTTTCAGCTACTGCCTGGGGTAGGGTGCGCCACCCCTCGCATCTAAAAAGTGCTCCGCTAAGGGTGCAACACTTTTGGTTGCGCCTTAGGCCTCCTGTCAGCTGAAGCTTTGGCGTGGTTTTTCATTAGCTTGCAGTTCCCTCTTTATTCTTAACCTGCGCTCGCCTCCGGTAGGTGAAATCTACATCGCTGGTCGGGCTATGTGCCGGAATTCTATTTTGAGCTGAAGTCCACGGTTTGACAGTTGGTAGCTAATGGGCGGTGAATTTCGGGCATTTGATGCCCCATTTGTGACTACCAGAAACTAAAAAGCTCAACGCGTAAAATGCCCGGCAGGGACATATTCAGGCTGGCAAACAAATTGGCTCCCTCACTTGAGCAAGATGGGGTATCACTCAGAGTCTTCACCAAGCGACCAATCTCCTTTCGCTCCCTGCCGACCCCTCCCAGCAAGAGGTTGCTAGATTTACGTATCAGCAAAGCCGCTGACGTGGTGACAGCCCTGAATCTCCTCCTGGTCTGACCTTAGCTTCCGCCTCCTTGGCATCAGTAGATGAGATTGAATTTGCGCCAGAGGACTGTTGGAGATGACTAATCGCTCGGTTGGACGCAGAGCCCCCTGCTTCGGTCGTCACAGTCACCTGGGCGGCGTCAGTCCTGAGGCCTTTGAAAGTACCTCACTTTGAGGCTGGAAAATGTCTATGGGAACGGGGCAGTCCACATTGATGACTGATACTCTTTTCCTTAACCACTTGGTTGAGGACGCAAGCTAAACGATAATTCCTCACGATATCGTAAAGCCCTGACGCGTTTTCAAGCGCAGCTTGTCTGAATTAATGGTGCATCAATGTCTCTAAAGGCCCTGCGTTCCTTCGTCGCCATCGCTAAATACGGTAGTTTTGTCAAAGCAGCGGATATTCTCAGCCTTACGCCATCTGCCATCAGCCTCCAGATAAAGTCGCTGGAGGATGAGTTACGCGTCTCGTTGTTTGACCGCAGCAGACGTCAGGTCTTTTTGACAGAAGCTGGACAGCTCGCCCTAGTCCAAGCTGAAGCCATCCTTGCTCAATACGACGACTTGAGCAACCAGCTCTATGTTGGCCCTGGCTTGAGCGGCAGGTTGAAAATCGGCGCAATCCAGACCGCCCTTGCTGGCCTTTTACCTGACGCGCTGGTCTGGATTAAGGAGCATCATCCCAAGCTGCACATCAGCGTAGTATCAGGTATGTCATCTGAGCTGGCCCGAATGGTGGAGGAGGGCGAGCTGGATGCCGCTATTACGACAGAACCGGTGAAACCCTTTCCTTCAAATTTGAACGTCACTGTTTTGTACCAGGATCTGTTTTGGGCGGTCGCAGCTCAGCATTTACAAGGACAAAGCCTTGTTGAGCTGTTGCAGATGCAACCTTTCCTGCGTTTCGACAAGCGCGCATGGGCGGGCAGGGTAATTGAGCAGGAGCTCAACAGAATGGGTATTCGAGTCACTGAGGAGATGGAGCTTGATAGCCAGGATGCGCTCTCCCGGATGGCATCGCGAGGCTTGGGAGTTGCCGTCGTTCCGCTTTCAGATGAGGACTTAAAAAAGCTGCAAGGTGTCACTCTAATACCCTTCGGCAATCCGCAGATTGCCCGGCGCATTGTTCTCTTGGAGCACCAAAAAAGCAGCAGGCAACACCTCGCCAGCGTGCTCGCAAAAGCATTGCAGACCGTTTAGTTTTTATCACTTGTTAGTTAAAAATATACCGTTTTTATTTAATGCATACGATCCATACTGTAGTGGTCAACTAATCCCGGACACGACGTTAAGTTTTTTCTCGGCCTGAGC
>JAZKIA010000087.1:0-12080 GCA_040385125.1 Pseudomonadota bacterium
CGCCTCTCCACTGTGGGAGTCTGGCTTGCCAGCGATAGCATCACCGCGATTCAGCTTATACACCGCATCGCCTGCATCGCTGGCAAGCCAGGTTCCCACAGGTTTTGAGTCAACCCCCCACTCGGTCTGTGTGGAAGCCGGCTCTTACGCCTTGTGCGCTACAAAACGCATCATCCACTCAGCCACGGTCTGGCCCTGGTGGTTGTGCTCAAGGCTGGCGACCCCGTTGCTGTAGACCTGTTCACCCAGGTGCTCATGGCGCAGATCCAGCAAGGCCCGCGAATAATCGTGGATAAACTCGGGATGCCCCTGGAAACACAGCACCTGGTCGTTGATGTGGTACGCCGCAAACGGGCAGAAGTCGCTGGATGCAATCACCGTGGCGTTGTCCGGCAAGGCCGTCACCTGGTCCTGATGGCTGATTAACAATGTCAGGTCCTCGACCACCGGGCTCATCCACGGCGCCTTGGCCGCCAGCCTGTATTGATGGGTACCGACGCCCCAGCCCTGCGTCGCCCGCTCGCTCTTGCCGCCCAACAGCAACGCCAGCAGTTGATGGCCAAAACACACGCCAAGCAGTTTGTCGCCACGCTCAAAACGGGTCAGCAAATAGCTTTTCAGGACCTGTATCCACGGGTCGCTGCCAAACGAGTCGGCCTTGCTGCCCGTAACCAGGTAAGCATCAAAGGTTTGATCGTCAGACGGGTACTCGCCCTGCATCACGTTAAATACCGTGAACTGGGCCGCAATCGGCTGCTTGGAGAACAGACGCACGAACATTTGCCCGTAACCCTGATATTGATCAACAAACTCGGGACGCAAAACGTCGGTTTCCAAAATGCAGATGCGTAACGACATAAAAGTACCTGGCACGATAAAAGCGAAAGTGATGACAAGAGCCTGCCTCGAAACGCTATTTCAAGGCAAGCGCCAAACACGACGCTACGCTCAGACGAACGGTAGCCCCCTAAGGTTCTCACCCATTTGAATACCCGCCACGTCTAGCAACGGGCTGACAGAGCGGACACGACAACCCTAATAGCTTTTTAGAAACCTACTCCACCTGGATGATGTGAAAGGGTTCTAAGCCATGTGTTATGAGGCCTCTAAGGTTAACTCCAGCAACGACCACTGCGTACTGTCGTGGAGCGTTGCCGATCAGGAATAACAATAAAAGGCAGATCGCCATGCTCAATCACACCAAACTACGCCAAGCTGCACTTATCCTCTTTGCCACTACCTTGCTGCTGATCGTGCCGAACTTGACCAGGATCATCGGCTAACGGCTGATCGCTGCTACACCCCTGTAGCCGCTGCCGCAGGCTGCGCCTTCAAATAAGCTGGGGGCTGCTGCGCACCCCATCACAGCCTGCGGCAGCGGCTACAGGTGTAAGAAACACCCTACAAACGCAGGGGCGTTTTCGCCTTGTTGCACGCACGGCCCGACATTAACCTATGCCGCAGTTACACAGTCATTGTTTAACCGACAGGGCAATTGATCGCCTCGCAGGTGCGAATGTCGGCTTTTAATTTTTCATATCAAATAAGTCTGTCTTATATTTTTCAACGGCAATTCAGCGCCAAATCAGAACCCGCAACTAACAGACAACCCTTCAACCGCTCGATTTCCCCAGGCCCGCAGTGAGCAATCACTGCGGGCCTTTTTTTGCTTGCTGTTTGCCGTTAAAAACACAAAAAAATTCCCCGTATTTTTCAATACGAGGCATTTTTTGCGTCTTGGGCGTGGCCTAACGACCTCAGCAAGGTCCAGGGATCATTTTTGGCCGGTAAATCTTTCGGGGTGATCAGCACCGCCAGGTTCTGACGCACAGTCACACCGATGGAGGCCTTCACTTTCGGGGCTTTTTGCGGAATACCTTCAAAACTCACGCGCTTTAGGCGCTGGGTGGTAATCGGCTTTTCTGACTGCACAATAAAACGCACCAATTGCTCTTCACCCGGCTCAACACGGGCCACCGGAGGAGTGACCACCAACAGACTTTCGGTGTCTTCCGGCAGGTTTTCCAGCGAGGTGTACAGCAATGCTGCTTTGCGATCGCTATTGGTCACATTTACGGGTGAAATCAAAAATATTTCAGGCTAATCGTACTGTCGCCATCCAGGATTATTTTTGCGCTCAGGTCTAGTTCATTTATTGGGTTAATGGTGATCGCCACCTTAAACTTTCCTTTGAAGTTTTTTCGTTCAACCGGAGTCCACAAAGTGTCTCCGCTCGCCGAAAATTACATAGAGCGTTTATTCGGAGCCAAGAGCGGAAAATTAGACACCTGTTCCCAGTTAGCATGATCCATGCCGCCATCTTGAATGACTACATACAAGGTTTCGGCACCACTATTTGCCGTTGCAGGAGAATAAATAGTGTAACGACCTATATTCTTATCATCACCATACTTACCCAAGCCAAAGCTATATCCAGAGCTACCAGTAACTGAGCCTGCACGATTATCCTCCCACGAAGTGGCCACCCTCATGCCTCCACCACAATCAATGGTGTAGTTTATAAACTTCTGCGGCAACTTTGTTTCTTTATCAGGGTTCTGATTCAGGTCTCGCAGTTCAAGATCGTATTCAATCACACTTTCGTTGCTCGCAAAGGTGATGTTGCAAGCGCTTGGCGCAATTGAGCCAGCCACTGCCAAGCTATCATTAAGTTCAGAAAACGCGCTGCCCGAACTTAGAACCAGTAAGGAAGCCAGTAGTATTTTCTTAGCAAAAGAACATAGTTAACAACCTGTCGAGATTAAAAATTATACGCGGACTCACCCAGCCCACGCTCCAACATGCGAACCGGCTAACCCGTGTTCTTGCACGCATGCAGAAGAATAAAGACAAGGCAAAAATGTAACGATATGAAAACACCTAAGATCCTGTAGGAAAAACACCAAGCTGGTAACTCAGCGAATATTCAGCGACGTCCCTCAGGCCAACTTATCGACACCGCGCAGTTCAAAATATCGCAGCCTTCGTGCCTCGGTAGACTCCTACGATTATTTTGATCAGGAACAACAATAACAGTCAGGTCGAACCAACCTTTTTCACTGACAGACTGCTCCGCTCACCTGATATTAACCGTAAAGGAAGCGGTCGCTCTAACGGGGCCATTTCCAACAACCGGGCCCAACTGAAAGTAGCGGGCTGCCAATGGAATGCTGAAATTAGCAGCCCCCCCTGTTGTTCCAACAGGAATATCTTGTTCCAAGGGGAGCGGAGTACTGCCGCCAGCTTTATTTAGCACCTGTATGCCTACACCTATATCGGGAGCCGTTGACCTCAATACATCTCGGTAAGTAGGGTCCGGATCGCCCTCCATTGTCAAAGCCACACTCATATTGACCGGATTACAGCCAGCAAGCTCAATACTGAAGGTTTTCTCTTTTGTCACGGGCCGGCCAATCCCAGAAAACTCATTTTTACTGGCCGATTCCAGATCGATCTGGGGGGGAACGGATACTGAGCAGGTTACGTTGTTAACAATCACGCTACCGAGCGTCAAGGTCGATATCGCCTCAGTTTTTTCGGGAATTTTAAGCATAATAGTGCTATTAAGCGCCACAACTCCACTACTGGCAACATCACCAATTTTTACTAAATTAAGCACTCCCTCCCCCCAAACGATCCCTTCATATTCCCACCAGATCACCCTGAACCTAGCCGCATGAACCTCACTGATTGATCTCTCTCTGATAAGACCAGTACCACTGTAGTCGGGCGTTATAATTTCGAGCCCTAACCCGGGAACACCCACATCATAATAGTTTGTACCGGAGATAGGTGTTAAGCCCGTAAATTCATACTTGGTAATAACGTTGGTATAGGTCTTACCTGAACAGTTCATTGCAACACTAGCAAAGGACCCTGCCCTCCCAAATTTTAGACTTGCCAAAATCGTCCCATCTTGAGTACCTGGCTTGATAGAAACATTATTCGGGACAAATTGACGATTTATTGGGAAGAGCGCGTTACCAACACAATCACTACCCCACCCTGCCAACAAACTACCCGAATAAATATTAAACCCAAAAAGCAACACACCTAACACTAATATCTTTCTCACCTTAATTCTCCCTACCAAATAGTTTCACGACAAACAGATAGACGTACACAAGAACGAGTCTTCATCCCGTCATTACCGCACACACTGCCCATCCACCACATCCGAATGCATCCTTGCAGCGAGACGTTCCAGCTCACGCTTTGCCAGTTCGAGCCATAGCCGACGGTCAGCGAGGTTTGACGCCCGAGGCTGGTGCCGTAGTAATCAATCGAACTGCCGTAAAGCGACAGGTTGCCGTCGCCCAGCTTTTGGCTGATGTTGAGGTCGAGCCGGCTTTTTTGCCGGGCAAAATTATCAGTGGTACGGCTGCTGTACTGGTCACGCAGGTTGACCGCATCGTTCAGGCTCAGGTAACCGCTGGTAGAGAAGCGGTAGGCACCCAGCGCAAAGTTGGTGCCGGTTTGCGGGATGTTCTTGTTGTAGGCCATGCCATAGCTCTGGCCTTGCAGACGTTCCTGGCCCGGCAAGCGGGTGCTTGAGGTGGTGACGTCAAGCGACACAGTTCCAATTCGTGTGGTAAGCCGCATACCTATATTCCAGATTAATTGAGAGTCACGGAGAACGCAGCCGTGGCACTGACTGTACCTCTGACATCTTCTTCTGCCACCCGAAAATAACGGGCCGCCAGCGGAATTCTGTAAGTAGATGCACCGCCGGTATTACCGACAACAACTTCATCGCCAAAGGTAATTGGATTGCTATTATCGTTTTTGTTAAGCACTTGTATACCCACGCCCGAAGCACCGCCGGTCGATTTCAACACCGCTGGGTATCCAGGCTCCGTAGTTCCCTCCAACTTGAGGTTAACTCTAGCATTGCTCCCATCACACCCAGTCAGCTCCAGATTAAAGAGTTCCTCTGCAGCATGAGGTTGGCCCACCAATGGCAAGTCACCCTCCTTTATAGGTTCGAGATTAACTGGATCTGGGATGGAGACCGAGCAACTGCTTGCGAGAATTTGAATGCTCGGGAATTTAAGACGGAGTAACGGCGTATTAAAGATGCCACGACCTAGGTTGGCCGTCAGGGTGTCACTCATCGATATGATCCCGCTAGCGACCGGACCATCTCCGCTCTTGACCAATTGAAAAACTATCCCCCTGGCACTTTCCCAAGCATCACCGCAATACTCTTTGGGGTTGGTGCTACAGGTAGCAGCGTTAGGGTCAACCCTGAGAATGCCACTTGATTGAACGAAGCCGCTTGGAATATGTATCCGCATAGAAACATTATCGATCCCCGTTGGTGTGTCTCCCTCCAATGTTTCAGAAAACCTTGCTGTAGAGGGCTCCCACTCGACTCTTGCCGAGTCAGTAGGATTAGCACACGTTACCACTTTGGTATTGCCCCAGTGCCGTACACTTACCTCTGCAATGATCTCATTCGTTGACGTACTCGCAGGCACTCGAATTTGGCTAGCGAAAGGCACATCCCTTGTGACGAGAGGGGCAAGCGGGGTGCAGGCAGCATAGGTAACTGTTGAATAGCTCGCTGATAAAAAAATTAATAACTTAAACAATGATATTTTATTCATCTTAGATCTTTCCTAATAGTTGATGCCATCAAGAGACATTCCCGAGCACAAAAAACCAACTTAGCCCTCTCCTTACCGCACACACTGCCCATCCACCACATCCGAATGCATCCGCCCTTTAACTTGTTCGGGCAATACATAATTAATGCCGCACTGGCTGTTTGCAGCGTCGCCCCACTTGACCAGCAGGCGGCCGCTGTCGGCCACGCCACGTACGAAGGCTTTGCTGCCCTGACCGATCACGCCCACGACTTCGCCTTTTTCATCGAACACTTGGGCTGCGAATGGCAGCGGTTGGCCATCTTGCTGCCGGGCCTTGACCACCACGGCGCGGCCGCTGACGGTTTCGAAGGTGAGCAGGCTGACTGCGCCGAGGGTCGGGGCTACGTTTTGCGAGGTTTCCTTGAGTTCGACGTCCAGCGAGCTGCCTTTAGGGTCGATGCCGACGCTGTTGTTCTGGAACGGGGTGAGGTAAGGCACTACGCCGTAGCCATTGCGGTCGAGGCTGACCCCGGAGGCGTTGGTGATGCCGGCACCTTCAGCGCCTGGCGCATGCACCAGGCCGACCGTGTCACCCAGACTTTGCGCAAACGACACGCCACCGCCGTGAACGATGATCCCGCCATCGGCACCGAACGAGAGCTGGCTGCTGTCGCCGTACTGGCTGTAACCGGTGCGCAGCGAGGTGTTGCTGGCGTTGTATGAACCATTGAGGTTGTAGTTGGTGCTGCTCGCGCTGTCATCTGCGATGTCGCGAGTGGCCGAGGCGCCGTAGCCGATGTTGCGCTGCTCGCCCAGGCTGCCGCTGATGCCGGTATTGATACTGGTACTTTTACCGCTGTCACCGCTATTGCGCGATATGTACGAGTTCATGTTCGGGGCATACGCGGAGCTGCCCAACGGCATGCTAAAGCTGAGCATGAGACGGTTGTCGATGCGTTCGCTGTTGTAGCCGGGGCCGAAGAAGATGTTATCGCTTTGACGCTGGCGTTCTTCCTCGACACTCATTGGCGGGGCTTCGATGCGCGAGCGTTGCAGCGAGACGTTCCAGCTCACGCTTTGCCAGTTCGAGCCATAGCCGACGGTCAGCGAGGTTTGACGCCCGAGGCTGGTGCCGTAGTAATCAATCGAACTGCCGTAAAGCGACAGGTTGCCGTCGCCCAGCTTTTGGCTGATGTTGAGGTCGAGCCGGCTTTTTTGCCGGGCAAAATTATCAGTGGTACGGCTGCTGTACTGGTCACGCAGGTTGACCGCATCGTTCAGGCTCAGGTAACCGCTGGTAGAGAAGCGGTAGGCACCCAGCGCAAAGTTGGTGCCGGTTTGCGGGATGTTCTTGTTGTAGGCCATGCCATAGCTCTGGCCTTGCAGACGTTCCTGGCCCGGCAAGCGGGTGCTTGAGGTGGTGACGTCAAGCGACACAGCACCAATAGGGGTGGCAAACGCGGTGCCCAGCTTGGCCTGGTTGTAATCGCTGGTAACGGTCGTGCCGCCATAGACGCTGAGCGAGTTGCTGATGCCGTGCTGCAAGGTGCCTTGCATGACCACGGGGGTGCTGGCGGATGAGCTGTATTGCTTGAGTTGGCCCACGGCCAGCGCGTATTTGCTGGTACCGGCACGCAACAGTTGCGGCAAGGCGGCATAGGGCACCACGAAGGTGTTTCTGCGCCCGCCGGCCTCGGTCACCGTCACCACCAGGTCGCCGCCGTAACCCGTCGGGTACAGGTCGTCGATGATAAACGGCCCCGGTGCAACGGTGGTTTCATAAATCTTGTAGCCGTTCTGGGTCACGCTGACGGTGGCGTTGCCTTCGGCGACGCCGCGCACCACAGGCGCATAGCCTTGTTGCGATTGCGGCAGCATACGGTCGTCAGAGGCCAGATTGATCCCGCGCAAACGCACGCTGTCCATGATGCGGCCGCTGGTGAAGCTGTCGCCGAGAGTCAGTTGCGACTGCCAAGGGGCGATGCTGCGCTGCAAGTAGGTGGCCGTGTTCTGGTAGGTGCTGCGCCCCGATAACGAACTCCAGCCTTGGGCGCCCTGATGGCGCAAGCGCCAGTCACCCAGGTGATACCACCCACCAGCCCCAGGTAAGCCTGCTTGCCACCGGTGCCGCTGGTGGCCGTCGAACTGGTGAAGTTGTAGCCCAACAGGCCGGCGTTAATGCCGTTGTCCCACTGCGACGGATCGACATAGCCGCGCGCCGACAGGTTCATGAAAATTTGCGGCACGCTCACTGAAAGTGTCTGTTCAGCCATATCGAAGGAGGACGTGGCGCCCGGAATCCAAGTGCCGAGATCGCCGCACAGGGGGCCTTCGGGAACCTCCCGACCGTCGGGTTGCGCCGCGCCGGGGTTACCGCGAGCCACTTTGCCCAGATCGACCCCCAAGTCGACCAGCATCTCACGGCTGAAACACACGGCTGCGCTGTCCTGCCCCTCGATGGCGACAAACTTTACATCGCGCCGGGCCAGTCGATTTTCATTGACCATGACGTCTGCACGGTAGGTGCCCGGCAACACGATATTGCCCTTGTCGAAACGCGAATAGTCGACAGTGGACTTGCTGTGCCCGGACAACATGCTGGTGTCGAACGTCATCTGCGCTACGGTTGGCGCGGTGTTGAGTTCCGGGCTCGCCAATGCGCCGGTTGCCAGACTGCCTATCAACATGCCCAACAAACTCGGCTGCCAACGCAGCGCAGCCCCGGCAGAGCCTCGGCGTGGTAAATAACGGATAGGGGTTGCTCGAGTCATGGCTGGGCGGTCTTCAAAAATAAGTCGGGACGAAAGTCATCATTGACGTGTGTAGGCACAGGGATCTGCTGCAGCCGGTGACGAAATCAGTTCGCAGCAGGCTGCAACGGCGCTTGCAGCGACACCGTGGCGCCATAGTCATTGATGTACGAAAACGCGACGTGGCTGCCGGCTGGCAAGGCGCCTGCGGCATCCTTGAGCTGAAAGCGCTGACTGCTACCGGGGGCGACCATGGCGTATTGCTCGCTCTTGTTGAGCTTGGCGCCTTGGGTGCCCAGTGCCAGGGCGACTTCCTGGATCGACACGTGATAGGCCGAAGGGTTGTGCGCTTCCAGCTCGCTGCCCGTGGCCGTCTTGCGCAAGGACCAGCGCAATTGAGAGGCCGAGGTTTCTGGCGAACCGGTCAGGCCTTGCGGACGGAAAAACACCTTGGAGCGGATGCGAAAACTGAAGCGCAATTGGTCATCACCGTTGTCGACAGTGGGGGGGACTTCCAGCACGTTGAGCCAGAACACCGACTCTTTGTCAGTCGGCAGCGGCTCTTGGGTGTAGGCCAGGCGCAAGCTTTGGCTCTTGCCGCCTTCCATGCGAAATACCGGCGGCGTGAGCGTAAACGGTACATCGCTTTGTTCCGGGGTCAGCTTTTCATTGCCGTTATCGAGCCAGACCTGCACCAGACGCGGCAGTTTTTTATCTTCATTGGATAACTGGATGGTAATTTCACGGCTTTGCGCGGGGTATATCTGGCGCGTACCACTGATTACGACACCCGCCTGGGCAGGGATTATTGATAACCAGGCAGTAGCGCACAGAGTACTGACTACAAAAAATCGCGAAAACAAAAGAGAGAGAGTACGCATATTAAAAATATCCACGTTAGACAATAAGCCCCACTCAGCTCCGGCGAAACACCGGAGCTGAGATGGGTACTCTTTACTGGGCAAAGCCAGGTGCCGGGTGTTATTTAGTTAACATGAACCCAAACGCCAACCGACGCTGTTACCGGACCTGCTTCGACAGCAGCCCCTTTTGCTTTATATCTAACTTTCAATGGAATTGTTGCAGAACCAGAATTCAACGGTACTGCAGTAGTTTTGTAAGCCGGATCATTAAGAAGAATAGGCGTACCATCTGCTTCCAACAACTCAACGCCAACGCTCGCTCCTGTGGTTGCGTCTTTATTAACCAGAAGCCCTGTTGTCAAATCAATGTTTGCCGGGTCTTGTTCAAATGAAACTTCAACCTCGCCCCCCGAGCAGTTAGTACCGCCCAACGTGATATCAAAATCCTTGGCTGGGCCATCGGCTAACGCTTCAAGGTAGGCTTTCGATACAGGTGGCAGCGTTTCGGAGCCGCCCGCACTGGTGGATACCGTGCAGGTAGCATTCTTGATTTCACCGGTAAAGTTGATAGTACCGTCCGCCGCAAAAGCCGAAGTACCGATCAAGGTGGTCGCAGCCAGCGTAAAGGCCATAAGAGTTTGTTTTTTCACGATGCATATTTCCTGATAGATATTAAGAAGGTCTTGCTACTACAAACGCCAGCGTGTGCGACGTAGGACAACAGAATATGGAGAAGGCCAACATGTAACGAGAAGAAAACGCCCAAGAGAATGTAGGAAAATACTTACATAAACTGATCTTCTTTAATCAGTCCGCACGCTCTTCCCCAGCCAAATGTCGCGTAAATTCTTTTCAAATCAACTCGTTACGCCTAGCCATCTCCGACAGATGCACTAAAGAACTGACATTAAGCTTCTCGATCACCCGCGCTTTGTAAGTGCTGATGGTTTTGTTGCTCAGCAACATGTCTTCGCCGATCTGTTTGTTGCTCATGCCTTTTGCCAGTTGCTGAAACACCGCCAGCTCTCGCTCGGACAGGCTATGAATCAGCTTTAATTCCGAGGCCCAGACATCACTTTTGCGCACGGAGTTAATGGTCAAATTGGGGAAAAAGGTATAACCCGACATCACCACACTGATGGCCCTGACCAATTCATTAAGATCATCGGTCTTTGACACATAAGCCGCCGCCCCGGCTTTCATGCAGCGCCTGGAGTAGAACGCAGGGCACAGCGACGTCAACACAATAATCTTCAAGCCCGGGCTCAAGGCAGACAGTCTGCTCAATACCGTCAGGCCATCCAGTTTGGGCATCGAAATATCGAGCAGAATAAGGTCTGGTTTATATTCGCGCGCCCGTTGCACGGCATCCGCACCATTATCGGCTTCTGCAACGACTTCGAATTGCTCGCCCTTGAGAATCATTTTTACGGTAGAACGTATGAACGGATGATCGTCCACGATCATGGCTTTCAACATGTGAACCTCTGAGAAAAATGCAGGGTAGTCTGCAATTAAACAATGATGCCTACGGGCACCCATCTACCCGCGCAGGCAGGCAACCCGAATGGGCTCAGAGGACGGAGAAGTACGAGGTTTTATTTGGCTGAACGCCTACGTTATTGACTCGCCTGCTTAAACCCGTTTATCTAAATAGCTCAAAGATGAGCGCCCAGGTCAAACAAAAAGCTGGTGTGCGGGTACTGACTCGTTAATGTCAGCGCCAGGGCTGATAAAAAACACAATGCAAACTTATCCAAAGCACTCAACATAATAATTCCCACCGATAACAATAAAGACATGACGACAAAAGGTTAACTTGACAACACCACGCACAAAAACACGTACAAGACACAGCAAAAATACGCCTGAAACTATCGGCGCACTCAGTAAAACAGCGCTGGGCAATTCACACCTTGTTACCCGCTGCACACGATAGGGACGGAGTGCAGCCACAGCGAGAAGAAACCGCCCAAGTACTTGTAGGCTATTTCGCACAACAGAAACCAAAACGGCCAGCCCTGAGGCCAGCCGTTAATCGTTGCGATAGTGCTTGCTCAGTTCAGCAGGCCGCGCACCTCCTGCTTCACCCCCCAGCCTTCAATGATCCCGCCTAGCGGCACAACGACCGCTTCGAAGTCCTGTTCAAAATCACCGATCCCCCCATAAGTGGCGTACATCAGCTTGCTTAACTCCAGGTGCCAGACACCGTCATCACGCACATTGATCTGGGCATTCAGGGACTCGCCACAAAATTTACCTGCGGCTCTGCGCGCGCCCTCTTCATTGGGGAAGATTGCGTAAAACTCGATAGGATGAATACGTGCAAAATCAAAACCGCCTTCTTTCATGCGGCGCAGCACATAGCTGCTGAGGTCTTCTTGATGGGCTGTGCTCATAAAACGTCCTCCTCGCGCAATGGATAGACATTCAGCACTCCCCTACAGCACCACACGGGCCGTGACCGGGGAGAAAATAAGCCTGTAGCGAACAAGATCAGAGCCAGTCGATAACACCGCTGGTCTGATTGCAGAGTAGCCCTGGCGTGTAACTTCTGCCAAGAGGGGGAAATGAATTCTTTTGTGAGGTTGACTCAAAACCTGTGGGAGCCTGATGGACCGCAGTAGCGCCCACAACAGCTTGAACTGCTCAAGCTCAAACTGTCAGCGCTGAACACTTCTCTGGGGGCGCACTTCAGACTCAAACCCTGTGGGAGCCTGGCTTGCAGGCGACTCGGTGTGTCTGCTGAATCGCAGTGATGCCATCGCTGGCAAGCCAGACTCCCACAAGTGAACTGCAGGGTGCCTGATAGACCGC
This sequence comes from Pseudomonadota bacterium, assembly GCA_040385125.1. Classification (GTDB taxonomy): domain Bacteria; phylum Pseudomonadota; class Gammaproteobacteria; order Pseudomonadales; family Pseudomonadaceae; genus Aquipseudomonas. The sequence goes on from JAZKIA010000087.1 coordinate 12,022, forward strand.
AGTTGCGCCCACAACAGCTTGAACTGCTCAAGCTCAAACTGTCAGCGCTGAACACTTCT
>JAZKIA010000088.1:0-5679 GCA_040385125.1 Pseudomonadota bacterium
CTGTCACGCCGGGGGTCGCGGGTTCGAGTCCCGTCCGCTGCGCCATATTTGCTTCAGAGCCCTTGAACTCTCTGAAGCTACAAAGAAAGCGACCTTAGGGTCGCTTTTTTTGTGCGTGTGAAAAATCGCAGCCTTCATCAGCTCCGGATTTTTGTGCGGTCATCCCGTAGGAGCAACTGAAGCACGACAGCTGCGATCTTTTGATCTTGCGATCCTGATGGCATCGCCGGACATAAAACGCGAACTGGTGCACAATACGCCTTGCACTGCTCTCTTCAGGATTTTCAATATTTATGTTATTCCCCTTGCGTACCGTGATAGTTGCCCTTGTTCTGGTCGGCCTCGCAGGTTGTTCGTCGAAGAAAACAGCGATCTACGAACACGAAAATTTCGATGACTCAGGTACGTTCTCGCGTAATTATCCGGTTACCGACAAAGCCTCATGTGAGGCTGCGCGCCGCGCCTTGCTCAGTCAGGGTTACATCATCACCAGTAACGACCCGAAAATGATCAGCGGCCACAAGAGCTTCCAGCAGACCGGCGAAAGTCACCTGGAAATCAGCTTTAACGTGGTCTGCGCTGACGACGGCGGGGCAGACCACCATTCCACAATGTTCGCCAACGCCCTCCAGGACCGCTACGCGCTGAAGAAAGTGAATAACTCGGCCAGCCTCGGGGTTGGTGTGTTGGGGTCGGTGTCGATGCCTATTGGCTCGTCCGATGACTCAATGGTCAAAGTGGCCAGCGAAACCGTGTCCTCGCCGCAATTTTATGACCGTTATTTCGCTCTGGTCGAAGTATTCCTGCCCAAGGAAGTGAAAAAAGCCGCGCATATTCCGGAAAAACCCAAGGCTGACCTGGGAGTGCCGGAAGCAGTGCCCGCCAAAGTCGAGCCCGTGCCCGTGCCGCCAGTACCGGCCCCGGTGGCCTCTGAGCCTGTCGTGGTGCCTGTCGAGGTGCCTGCCAGTGAGCCTGTCGTGGTGCCTGAAGATGCACAAGTGCTGGTGCCGCCGGTAGAGGCCGAGTCCGTGGCACCGGAAAAGGTGCAGGCTGCGCCGCCTGTTGTAGACCCCGCCGCTGAAAAGCCTGCTGAAACCGCCGTCCCTGAAGCAGGGCCGGCAATTACGCCTGTACCTGCCACCCTAGAGCCTTCGCCGGCTCAATAAGGGGTGTGATAAATCCAAAGGGTTCTGCTACGTTTAGTTATGAGTGTTGTCAGTGGCGGTGAAGGTGTCATTTTTCCTTCATCACGGCACTTTAAGCTGGCGCTCATTGAAACCAACAGACCAAGAGGATGTAGCCATGGATGACTATCAAGAAGAGTTGCTTGAGTACCAAGCGTTTGAGTTGGACCCGCTGGAACCTGCTGACGACGCAACCGAGCTTTGACTCGCTCAGGCAGAATGGCGCTGGTGGCGACGGAACTCTCCCGGAGTCTGCGCGTTCCAGCGTTTGAATGCCCTCTGAAACGCCTCGGCTGAGGCAAACCCCAACAAATAAGCGATTTCACCAAAGGCCAGTTCCGTATCGCGGATATAGGTCATGGCGAGGTCGCGGCGTGTATCGTTCAGAATGGCCCGGAATTGCGTGCCTTCTTCAGTCAGCTTGCGGCGCAAGGTCCAGGTCGGCAGCTTCAGGCGTGCCGCCACTTCCTCCAGGTCAGGCTCCCGACCGCCATTGAGCAAAGGCCCCAGCAATTGCGTGATACGTTCACGCAGGCTGCGCGTACGGGTCAGTTGTTCCAGTTCGTGTTCGCACAATTGCAGCAGGTAGGCCCAGGTGCTCGGGCAGTGCTGTGGGTTGCGCAGGTCGAGGGTGGCGTGGTTCAGGCGCAGTTGATTGGTTTCGGCGCGAAACTGGATTGGCCCCAGGCTCAGTTCACTGTAATGCTCGGCGTACTGCGGCGCGCTGAACTCAATGTCGATCTGTTCACAGCTCAAGGGCTGTGCCGCCACGGATGACAACTGCTGTACCCAGCCAGCAATGATTGAGTCCACCACAAAGCGGTTGTAGGCGTTGTACGGGCTGATGGAGTAGAAGCGTAACCAGGCGCCCTGAGCGTCTTCGTGCAGGCTTGATTGGCCACGGTAGTTGGAGCCATACAGCGGCTCAAAGCGAATCACAGTGCGTGCCGCTTCGCGCACCGTAGGTGCCTGGGCGGCGGTGACACCGGCCAAGCCCAGCTGGCTCAGGCGACTGAGCTGGCCCATGCGCAAACCCAGAGCAGGGTTGCCGGTCAAGGAAATCGCCGCGTGCCCCAGACGCATGTAGCGTGGTATCGACAGTCGCGCCAAGGGTTGGGCGAGGCGGGCCGGGTCGAGCCCGAACTGTTCGAGCAAGGGCTGCGGGTCTTGGCCACAGCTGCGCACGGCGTCTGCCAGGGTTTGCACAAACCCGACCGAAAGATCGCCCAGACGCATCGGCAGCGGTTTCACTGGCCTACAGCCAAACGTTCAACAGGCGAGCACCGGGCACGGGTTGATCCTGGGTGGTCTGACCATTACGGCTGACAACGCCCTGGCCAGTGCTGCGCTGGTCCCAGAACTTGCCATGCATAAACACCCTGACCCCGGCGTCGGCAGTGCTGATGCCCAGGCGACCCGCGGGGGTGTCGAGCACGTTCAGTTGCTGGCTCGAGCTGGGTTGGATATAGCTTTGTGCGTCATGGGTGGGCAGCCGTTGGCGCTGTGGCGCGCCGAGCGGGGCGCCGTTGCGGTCAAATACAACGCTGCTGCTGTACAGCGGGCCTGAACCCGCAAGCAACCTGCCGTTCTCAATGCGTGGGTCGGGCAGGGCAATGCTCCCGGCGACCACGGTCACGCCAAACTCCTTGGCCAGACCACCAAACAGCGTCTGGTAATCGGCCGCCATCTGTCCGGCTTTCATCCGCAAGTACGCATCGTTGATCCGGCTTTCACCGTCGGCGCGGACCCAGGCATTGGCAAAGGCCAGCGGGTTGCTCAGGGCCAGCCAGTGCAGCGCCTCATTCAGGTTTGCGGCTTGATACAGCTCACTCTTTTCGCCGCGCAACATCAGCCATGTGCCGATGTGCTCCGGCAACACCACGACGGTTTTGTCATTGAGCAGGCCGGCATCGCGAGCGGCGCTCAGGTAGGCCGCCAGTTTCAAGTGCAGCAGTGCCAGGCTTTGATAGTCGCGAGGCGACAGCTCGGGCTCGATGCCCAGCAGGTTGCCCTGATTTTGGTTGGCCCCGGCGTTGATCGCCAGCTCAACCCGCAAGTCAGACAAGTAGTGACCGACATCACGTTGTGTAGTCCAGTACCCATAAGCACCGGCAGCGGCGATAAGAGCGATGAGTAAGGTGCAGCCAATTAATTTGCGCATGAGAAATAGAACAGGCAGCCGTGATCAGGGTTCGACGTCTAGGGTAGGTTGCACTTGCTTGATTGCCAAGGGGTGGTGTGCATTTAGGTTAGTAGTTTGTCACTTTGGGTCATTGAGTGGGGACGGAGGAGCCTTTACTGTTCGCTACATTAAACGACGGGAGCCGCAGAGCAGCCCGCGTTCCGTGAATTAGCCTGTTGTGGAGCTTGCCGAATGACCGCCACTCACTACCCGCACCTGATGGCCCCGCTGGAACTGGGTTTTACCACCTTGCGCAACCGTAGCCTGATGGGCTCGATGCACACCGGGCTCGAGGAGCAGCCTGGCGGCTTCGAACGCATGGCTGCCTACTTTGCCGAGCGGGCCAAAGGCGGCGTGGGCCTGATTGTCACGGGCGGTATTGCCCCCAACGATGAGGGCGGTGTGTACAGTGGCGCGGCCAAGTTGAGCACCGCTGAAGAGGCCGAAAAACACGTGGTCGTGACCAAGGCGGTGCACGATGCCGGTGGCAAGATCTGCCTGCAGATCCTGCATGCCGGGCGCTATGCCTACAGCCCACGGCAAGTAGCGCCGAGTGCGATTCAGGCACCGATCAACCCGTTCACTCCCAAGGAGTTGGATGAGGACGGTATTGAAAAGCAGATCAGTGACTTTGTGACCTGTGCAAAGCTGGCACAAAGCGCCGGGTATGACGGCGTCGAGATCATGGGTTCTGAAGGTTATTTGATTAACCAGTTCCTGGTCGCGCAGACCAACCAGCGCACCGATCGTTGGGGTGGCAGCTACGAAAACCGGATGCGCCTTGCGATTGAAATCGTGCGTCGGGTACGTGAAGCCGTTGGTACTGACTTCATCATTATTTATCGCCTTTCGATGCTGGACCTGGTGCCAGGCGGTAGCGTCTGGGAAGAAATCGTGCAACTGGCCAAGGCGGTAGAGCAAGCCGGTGCAACCTTGATCAATACCGGTATTGGCTGGCACGAAGCGCGTATTCCGACCATCGCTACCAAGGTTCCGCGTGGCGCCTTCAGCAAGGTTACGGCCAAGCTGCGCGGTGCAGTCAGCGTGCCGCTGATCACGACCAACCGTATCAACACCCCGGAAATCGCCGAACAGATTCTGGCCGAAGGTGACGCCGACATGGTGTCCATGGCGCGTCCGTTTCTGGCCGACCCGGAGTTCGTCAACAAAGCCGCTGCCGGGCGCGGGGATGAGATCAACACCTGTATCGGTTGCAACCAGGCGTGTCTGGATCACACCTTTAGCGGCAAGTTGACCACTTGCCTGGTTAACCCGCGGGCCTGCAACGAAACCGAACTCAACTACTTGCCGACCATTCAGGTGAAGAACATCGCCGTGGTCGGTGCCGGGCCTGCCGGCTTGTCAGCAGCAACCGTAGCCGCCGAGCGCGGGCATCAGGTGACCTTGTTCGACTCGGCCAGCGAAATCGGCGGTCAATTCAACGTGGCCAAGCGCGTGCCGGGCAAAGAAGAGTTTGTTGAAACCCTGCGCTACTTCAAGCACAAGTTGAACAGCACGGGCGTCGAGGTCTGTTTGAACACCCGAGTGGACGTGGCGCAACTGTTGGCTGGCAAGTTCGACGAGATTATTCTGGCCACCGGGATTGCCCCGCGCACCCCGGCGATTCCGGGCGTGGACCACCCTAAGGTGCTGAGCTATCTGGACGTGATTCTTGAGCGCAAACCGGTGGGCGCCAAAGTCGCCGTGATTGGAGCGGGCGGGATTGGTTTTGATGTGTCCGAGTTCCTGGTGCATCAGGGTGTTGCCACCAGCCTGGATCGCGAAGCCTTCTGGCGCGAGTGGGGGATTGATACCCAGCTTGAGGCCCGTGGTGGCGTGGCCGGAATCAAGCCCGAAGTGCATGCACCGGCGCGTCAGGTGTACCTGCTGCAGCGCAAAGCCTCCAAAGTTGGCAATGGCCTGGGTAAAACCACGGGCTGGATTCACCGTGCCGGATTGAAAAACAAGCAGGTGAAAATGCTTAGCAGCGTTGAATACCTGGGTATTGACGATGCTGGGTTGCATATCCGTATTGGTGATGGCGAGCCACAAGTGCTGCCGGTCGACAACATTGTGATTTGCGCCGGGCAAGATCCGCTGCGCGAATTGCAGGAAGGGCTGGTTGCTGCCGGGCAGAGCGTGCACCTGATCGGTGGCGCCGACGTCGCGGCCGAACTGGACGCCAAGCGTGCGATCAACCAGGGCTCGCGCCTGGCTGCGCAGTTGTAACAACCCCTCTGAACTGTAGGAGCGAGCTTGCTCGCGATGAAAGCAGCGCGGTGTATCAGGTAAACCACGTTGTATGAATCGCGA
>JAZKIA010000088.1:5779-21910 GCA_040385125.1 Pseudomonadota bacterium
GCAAGCTCGCTCCTACAGAGTATCCACGGCGCCCAGCAATCTGTAGGAGTCGAGCCGCGGTGCATCAGGCAAACCGCGCCGTCTGAATCGCGAGCAAGCTCGCTCCTACAGAGTATCCACGGCGCCCAGCAATCTGTAGGAGTCGAGCTTTCTCGCGATGAAAGCGCTGAAGTGCATCAGGTAAACCAGGTTGATTGGATCGCGAGCAAGCTCGCTCCTACAGAGTATCCGCGGTGCCCAGCAATCTGTAGGAGTCGAGCTTGCTCGCGATGAAAGCACTGCAGTGCATCAGGTAAACCACGTTGTATGAATCGCGAGCAAGCTCGTTCCTACAGGATGTTCAATGCACAATTTGTGCAAGAAACGCTTTGGCTCGTGGGCTTTTTGGTGCGTTGAAAAACTCTTCCGGCGGGGCGTCTTCGATGATCATCCCACCATCCAAAAACAGTACCCGTTCCGCCACTTGCCGGGCGAAGCCCATTTCGTGGGTGACGCAGAGCATGGTCATGCCACTGCCCGCCAGGTTGACCATCACGTCCAGCACTTCGCTGACCATTTCCGGGTCAAGGGCCGAAGTAGGCTCATCAAACAACATGATTTTCGGTTCCATGCACAACGCCCGTGCAATCGCGACGCGTTGCTGCTGACCGCCTGAAAGCTGGCTCGGGTATTTGTCAGCCTGGCTGGCAATACCCACCTTGGTCAAAAAGTGCTGTGCCAGTTCAATGGCCTTTTTACGCGACAAACCGCGCACCGACATCGGTGCCAGGATGCAGTTGTCGAGCACGCTCATGTGCGGGAACAGGTTGAAGTGTTGAAACACCATGCCGATGTCACTGCGCACGCTGGCCGCTTCACGGGTGGCCTGCGACAGGTCGGTGTTGTTGACCAGGATGCTGCCTTTTTCGGCGATTTCCAGACGATTGATGCAGCGAATCAGCGTCGATTTGCCAGAGCCGGACGGCCCGCACAGTACGATACGTTCCCCTTCGCGGACCTTGAGGTCGATGCCTTTGAGTACATGAAAGGCGCTGTAGTACTTGTTCAGACCTGCGATATCCACCACCACCTTGCGGGTGTCAGTCACTGGCGACACGTGGCTGTGAACTTGAGCAGTTTGAGCGAGCATAGTGTGTCTCCAGTGATCAGTTAAAGCGCTCGGCGCTGTAAGGGGTCGGGTCGGTAAAAGGCGTTTGGCCGGTCATCATTTCCGCCAGCAGGCGACCGCTGACCGGGCCCAGCGTCAAGCCGTGGTGGGCGTGGCCAAAGTTGAACCACAGACCTTTATGGCGGCTGGCCGGGCCAATCACCGGGCACATGTCGGGCAGGCAAGGGCGGCGACCAAGCCACGGTTCGGCATCCACACGCTCACCCAGCGGGTACAAACGTTGGGCAAGGGCTTCGCAACGGCGCAGCTGGATTTCATTGATCGGGTCATTGCTGTCAGCAAATTCGATCCCGGTGGTCAGGCGAATACCGCCTACCATCGGTGCCAGCACGTAACCGCCCACCGAGTCGAGAATCGGGTGGTGCATGGTGTGGCCGTCTTTGGCGGCGTAGTGCATGTGGTAGCCGCGCTTGATCGCCAGTGGAATCGGATAGCCCAGCGGCTCGAAAATCTCCCGCGCCTGCGGCCCGAGGGCAATCACGGCTTCATTCGCCACGATCAACCCTTTCTCGCTGTCGACCTGCCATTGCCCGGCGGTTGCTCGCAGGCTGTTGGCATTACCAATCACAAAGGTGCCGCCGCGCTGGATAAACAGCTCGGCGTAGCCTCGGGTCAGGCCGCCCGGATCGCTGACGGTCTTGGGGTCGAGCCAGTGGATGCCGCCGATCACATCGCTGTGCAGGCCGGGTTCCAGGGCATGAACTTGCTGCTGATCCAGTACTTGGTAGTTGAGCTTGAATTCGATCAGGGCGGCGGCATCACGCTGGGCCTTGGCGAAGTCGGCCGGGGTGCGATAGACCTCGATCCAGCCGCTGTCTTGAATCAAACCGGTCATGCCCGCAGGCTCCGCCAGCAGGTCGTGTTCGCTGACGCACTTTTCAATCAGCGGCAGCATCGCTTGCGTGGCTTTGGCCAACCCTTTGGGGCCGGACTGGCGCCAATACTGCATCAGCCACGGCCCGGCCTTGGGCAGGTGCTTGAGGCTGTAGCGCACGTCTGATTGTTGATTCAGGCCGTAGCGCAGCAGCCGTGAGATTTCACGGGGGAACGAGTAGGGAATAACGCTGGCACGCTCGATCAACCCTGCGTTGCCGTGGCTGGTGCCGTTGCCAGGTTGGGCGCGATCAAGCAATACCACGTTGCGACCGCGGGCCTGAAGTTGCAACGCGGTGCTGACGCCGACAATGCCGGCTCCCAGAACGATAGTGTCGCAATGCATAAACAAATCCTTAAAGGCGAGGGCCGTGTTGGCAGCCCGAACAATGGGCTTACTGCACGTGGCGACCAAGACGGCCTTCGATCAATTTCAAGCTGCGGCGTACCACTTCCACGATCAGCAGGTACAGCAGGGCCGCCCACAGGTAGACCTGGAAGTCGAAGCTGCGGGAGAAGGCCATTTTGGTCACGCCCATCAAGTCATAAATGGTGACCAGGGAGGCGATGGCGCTGGCTTTGATCATCAGGATCAATTCGTTACCCAGCGGGCCGATGGCCACCAGCAGCGATTGCGGCAGGATGATTTTGCGAAAGGCCGTCCAGCGCGACAGGTTCAGTGCCTTGCAGGCTTCGCGCTGCCCTTGGGCCACAGACAGGATGCTGCCGCGCAAGATCTCGGCCTGGTACGCCGCCGTGTTCAAGGTGAAAGCGAGGAGGGTGCAGAACCACGCATCGCGGAAAAACCACCACAAACCGACGTCTTGCCAAAAGCTCTTGAACGACCCGAGGCCGTAGTACAACAGGAACAACTGCGCGAGCAGCGGCGAGCCACGGAAGACGTACACGTAGGCGCGAGTGAAACTGCGCAAAAAACGGTTGCTGGACAAACGCCCGAGGGCAATCAGCAAACCGAGCAGCGCGCCGAGGGTGAACGAAATCGCCACCAGTTTGCCGGTCACTAACAGGCCGTCGATAAAGCGCGGGCCGTAGCGCTCCAGCAGGTCGGGGCTGAGGAACATGTTCTGCAGATCCGTCAGGCTCATGGGCGGGCACTCCGTTGGTGGCGGCTGAAGTAGCGTTCAAGGAAGCTGAACAGCTGCCCGGAAATCGCCGAGAAGAACAGATAGCCGAGGCAGGCCACGCTGTAGAACAGCATCGGTTCTTTAGTCACGCTGACCGCCAGGTTGGTTTGGCGCATCAGGTCCACCAGCGAGATGGTCGACACCAGGGACGTGTCCTTGAGCAACGACAACCAGTTGTTTGACAGGCCGGGCAGAGCAATGCGGGCCAGTTGTGGCAACACGACCTTGCGAAAGGTGGTGAATTTGGACAGCCCCAGCGCCGAGGCGGCTTCGAACTGACCTTTGGGGATGGTTTTGAATGCTCCCAGCCAGATCTCGCTGGAAAACGCGGCAAACACCAGGCTGAACGCGACCATTGCCGCGACAAAGGTATTGATCGTGACCTGTGCGTCGTAGCCCATCAGGGCGAGGATTTTTTGCGCGGCAATCTGGCAGCCGTAATAAATGATCAGCAACGTCAGCAGTTCCGGCAAACCCCGAAACACCGTGGAAAAGGTGGTCGCCCAGGCGCGCGCCCAGCGGTTTTTTGAGCGCGCGGCCACGGCTACGAGCAAACCCAGGGGCAAGCCAATGGGCAGACAGCTCAAGGCCAGGGCAATGGTCACCAGTGCGCCGGCGAGCAACGCCGAGCCCCAGCCGCCACTGGCGAAGGAAAGAAGTGAGAGTTGATCGAGCATGCTCGAATCCCCGGGCAAAATTGGGCCAACATTCAGCCGCTGCGCACATCAGATGCGCAGGGCAAGGTACTGGGGCAAGGAGCCCTCAGCCGAGGCCGAGGGTGGGCGACTTAATAAATATCGAAGTCAAAATACTTGCTGGAGATCTTTTTGTAGGTGCCGTCGGCAACGATTTCGTCCAGCGCCTTGTTGAAGCGCTCGCGCAGGGCGTTGTCGTCCTGGCGCACCGCAATCGAGGCATCCGCCAGCGTGCCGTTGACGTCACCGATGATCTTGCAGCAGTCGTCGCTGGATTTGTTGATCCACTCCAGCAGCGGGAATTTGTCGGCGATCACCGCATCCACCCGACCCGATTTCAACTCGGCGTTGGCTTCGTCCAGCGTCGGGTAGAGGTTTAATTTGGCGCCGGCTTTTTCGTAGTGATCTTCGGCGTAGATGCCTTGGGTCGCTGCGCCCTGGGCGCCGATGGTGCGGCCTTTGAAGTTGGTTTGTGCGTCGGTGATGTCCGAATCCTTGGGCACGGCAATCGACAGCGGGGTGCGGTAGTAGTGATTGGTGAAGGCGATTTTCTGTTTGCGCTCATCAGTCACAATCATCGATGCCACGATGGCGTCGTACTTTTTCGCCATCAGCCCGGGAATGATGCCGTCCCAGTCCTGAGCCACGATCTTGCACTGTGCGTTCATGCGCTCGCACAGGGCTTTGGTGATATCAACGTCAAAGCCGGACACGGTGCCGTCCGAGTTGGTGGTGTTAAACGGAGGGTAGGCGCCTTCCGTAGCGATTGTCAGGTTGTCGGCCTGAGCGTTGGACGCGACGGCGACCAGCATTGCACATGCACTGGCAAAGCGAATGACGTTGTTCATCTAGCACCTCGTTTTATTGTTTTGATCCGGGTGAGGATGTGTAGCCCACGAACTCATTGTGTAAGGCCGCGGTTGCCTCAAGACGTTTCTCGACGTCTGGTCCCAGTTGTTTGCACACTTCATTGACCAGCAGATGCACCAGCGACAGCATCGCCGCAGTGGACTCCCAGAACAGATTGAATTCGGTGGGTACACGAAAGACTTCATCGGCGTACTGGTCGGCCCAGTCGCAAAAAGTATCGGTAATCAGCGTGACCGGAATCCCGGCCTCGCGGGCCTTGCGGCACAGATGTTGAGCGTGACGCGAGTAGCGCCGGGCTTCGAACACCACCAGCGCGCAGTCGTCGGCGGGGCACAGCAGCACGTCGGCGTAATGCCCGGCCGCGCCATCCACCAATTGCACGCCGTCGCGCAGGTATTGCAGCAAGTGCACCATTGAGGCGGCGATGCCGCGCTCGGTCTGAAAACCCGCGACAAACACCTTGCGCCGGGTGGCCAGGCGTTGGCTGACGGTTTGCCATTCAGGGGTGAGGCTGTATTCGTAGACCTTGACCAGTGCGCCGACTTCCAGCTCAAAACTGCGCGGCAGCGCTTGCGGGCTTTGGCTCGACTGCTGGCGGAACTCCTGCAGGCGGTCACCCACCAGCCACGGGCCATCGCCGAGGTCTTCTTTAAGATCGTTTTTAAGGTCTTTGAAATGGCTGTAACCCAGCGCGCGGCAAAAACGCCCGACACTGGATTCGCTGACCCCCAGTTTGCTGGCGATGTCGGCGGCGGTCTGAAACGGCAGTTCGTAGAGATTGGCCAGCATGTAACTGGCAATCGCCCGACCCGAAGGTGCGGCGGTTGACAGACTGCTTTCGAGGCGTTGTTTAATCGGCTGGCTCACGACTGTTTTCCTGTTTTTATTTCAGCGCGTGACAGAAAGTGAATGTTTTCTGTCATTAAGTCAACAATTGACAGATAACTGTCATCGCAGGATAGTTGGCCGCAACAAAAACAATCCAATTGGAGCGCTCGAATGTCTCAGCCCGCCACTGCTACGCACGCCATTGAGTCGCTGTCCCTCAGCGAACTGACCGCTTTGTTGCAACGCATCTTCGAACGTCACGGCACCTCGACAGCGGTGGCCGAGGTATTGGCCGACAACTGCGCCCGGGCTCAGCGTGATGGCTCCTACAGTCACGGGGTATTCCGTATTCCGGGTTACCTGTCTTCATTGGCCAGTAATTGGGTCGACGGCCAGGCAGCCCCGGTGGTCGAAGACGTAGCGTCGGGGTTTATCCGCGTGGATGCGGCGGGTGGTTTTGCGCAACCGGCGCTGGCAGCGGCGCGTCAATTGCTGGTAGAGAAAGCCCGCAGTGCCGGGATTGCCGTACTGGCGATTCGCAACTCGCACCACTTTGCGGCGCTGTGGCCAGACGTTGAACCCTTTGCCGAAGAAGGCCTGGTGGCCCTGAGCGTGGTCAACAGCATGACCTGCGTGGTGCCTCACGGCGCGCAAAAACCCTTGTTCGGCACCAACCCGATCGCCTTTGCCGCCCCGCGTGCGGACGGCCACCCGATAGTCTTCGATTTGGCCACCAGCGCCATTGCCCATGGAGACGTACAAATTGCCGCGCGCAAAGGTCACAGCCTGCCAGCCGGGATGGGGGTTGATAAACACGGCGAGCCGACTGAAAACCCGAAAGAGATTCTGGACGGTGGCGCCTTGCTGCCCTTCGGTGGGCACAAGGGTTCGGCGCTGTCGATGATGGTCGAACTGTTGGCGGCGGCGCTGACGGGCGGCAACTTTTCGTTTGAGTTCGACTGGTCCAAACATCCCGGTGCGCAAACCCCGTGGACCGGCCAATTGCTGATCGTGATTGACCCGAGCAAATCTGGCGGTAACAGCTTCGCTCAGCGCAGCGCCGAGTTGGTGCGCCAGATGCAAGCGGTGGGGCTTGAGCGCCTGCCGGGTGATCGCCGTTTTAACGAACGGGCCAAATCCTTGAACGAAGGCATCCCGCTGGCGGCGGATGAACTGGCCAAATTGCGGGCGTTGGCGGGGTAAACCCAAAGCCGTAGGAGCCGAGCTTGCTCGCGATAGGAACACTGGGGTCTCATCAGATAAACCGCGTTGCTTGGATCGCGAGCAAGCTCGCTCCTACAGCGACGGTGGCGACGCGAGTTTTGAGCAGGTTCACATGCTCAGAAACTGGCGAATCAGATTGGGCGTACACCCGGTCCAGCGCTTGAGGGCGCGTCTGAAGTTGGCCGGGTCGTTGAAGTTGAGGTAATCAGCCACCGCTTCGTTGCTCAGGCCCTTGATTTGGTACAGGTACAGCGCCATGTGCTTGCGCGCCTGATCCTGTTGGGCCTGGAAGTGCGTGCCGTGCTTGTTCAGTTTGCGTTTGAGCGTGGCCTGGCTCATCGAAAAATACTGCGCGGCCTGCTCCAGACTGGGAGCCTGCTGCGCATTGTTGCGCAAATACACGTACAAGCGATCAAGCAGGCTGGCGCTGAAACCCAGGCTTTGTAGCTGGTCTTGCGCCTGCTGGTAAGCCACTTGCCGGGCAATGGCCGACGCATTGGGCCAAGGGCGGGTCAGGTATTCGCGGGGGATGCGCATCATGTCTAGTTGGCTGGCGAACTGGGTGTTCTCACCCAGATGCACCCAGTACTGCTCCACGTAGCTTGGCTCGGCGTGGCTGAAGCTGCATTCCCACGGCAGGCGCTCGCCGCTGAGCCACTGACTCATGGCCATCAGCGCGGTCATGCTGGCTTCCAACACAAAGCGCAATTGTTGCTGCGCACCGCAGCTGTCTAACCAATACACATAGGCGTATTTCTCGTCCAGCTGCAGGCGCGGGGTCAGCAAGGGACTTAGCAGAGCGCGATGCTGGATCACGGTTTCCAAGGCCTGATGCAGATTCTGCGCCTGTTGCAAGGCATGGCTGGCCGGGCCGTAATGCCCCGGTAACAGACGTTGCCCAAGCAAAAAGCTGCTGTCATCGGCTTCGAGCAACCGCTGGGCATTGCCAATCAGGCTGAAGCATTGCTGTGGGCTGAGACGGGTTTGCCCCGCCACGATGTCCTCGTAAAACAACCCGGTACCGCGCAGCAGGCGATGGCTGTCGATGTCTCGTGATAGCGCCAGATCAATCAGTGTTGCCGGCTGATAATGCCCGGCAATAAAGCGGCTGTCGGTTTCGTACCAGCTGGCGTTCAGTGTCATGCCCGTTTGATCCGTGGTGGCTTGGCGCGGGCCAGGGCTAGATTCAGGCGTTTGAGCAGCGCATCGGGCTCCTCATCAATCGCCATGACCACGGCAGTGCTGGCGGCCAAATGCACACGCTCGCCCTGTTGCCGGGTCTTGTGTGCCAGGCTCTGTACCGCTTGCTCAAGCTCCAGTGCCAGCAGGCGCGCCTGGCTCTCGCCGGTGTTGGGCAGCAGCACCACAAAGCGATCACCGGCCAGGCGACAAAGCAGGTCGTGATGGCGCAAGTTCAGCAGCAGTAACTGACTGAGGGCTTGCAGCACGGCGTCGCCTTCCGCGTGGCCGTACTGTTGATTGATCGCTGAAAAATGATCAAGGTCCAGCGCCAGCAGTGACAGCGGCTGCTGTTGCTCACGGCTGAGGGTCAGGCAGTCGCTGACCTGGCGCTTAAGGTAAGCGGCGCCCCCCAGCGGCGTGAGTTTGTCGAACAGCCGATGCTCGCGAAACACCCGCTCGCGTTTCTCCATCTGTTGCGTAATCGCCAGTTGCTCACGGTGCCAATGGAACAGGCCGATAGTCAGCAGCACCATGCCGATCGGCATAGGTCCGGACTCCATCCAGTGATCCCAGCCAATGTGGCTGGGCAGACGAATAAACTCGTCGAGCAGGTCAATCCACCACGAGAAAAACAGACAGCACAAACCCAGTGCCAGGTAGTTGGTTATACGACCTGTCGGACGGCTCTTGAGCACCAACGCCAGCCAGAACAGCATAAACAGGGCAGTGCCGCCTTCGCCTGCAATATCCAGCCATTGCCACTCGCTGAAGGCTTTATGGGTACCGAAGGCAATGTTCAGCCACAGCCCGATGTTGGCTGCGAGCACCAGCAGCGCGAGTTTCCAGCGATGGTGTGAAAGGACGTTGAGCCAAGTCATGACGGTTCTACCAAAACGTATTCCCGGTCAGCAGAACAGAGCGGTGTGACAAGGATGTTACTGAGTGTGCAGGTCGAATCAGCTCAGGTGTTTTGGTAAATAGCCCTCTGTAGCCGCTGCCGAAGGCTGCGATGGACTGCGAAGCAGTCCTCATGCATAGGAGTTGAAGGCCCTGCGGTCCTTATCGCAGCCTTCGGCAGCGGCTACAAGGCGGCTTATTCAGGTCAAATCAGCTCATTTGCTGCGAACTCGCCGCTAAAACCCCTCTATTCCAGGCGGTTCGCCGTTCACTGTCACAGCTCTGTCATTGATCGCCCCTAGCTTTCGCTTCCAGGTTGTCGGGCCATTTGCCCGGCCTGTCGCAAGAGTCTGGGGGAGGACAAGCATGTACAAGTGTCGGAGCAGGGCGCAGTGGGTCGGCTTTACGTTGAGTGCATTGGCGATGGCGATTGCCAGCGAGCGTTTGAGCGCCGCCGAATCAGCCGTTGTGGGTGCCACCGAACACGTTGAAGTGGTAGGGCAGGCGGCCAGCCTTGATCAGGCACTCAAGCAACAGCGCAATTCGGACACCATCGAAAGCGTGGTGCATGCCGATGGCGTCGCCCAATTACCGGACGCCAACGTCGCTGAAGCGGTGCAGCGACTGCCAGGCATCAGTATTGAACGCGATCAGGGCGAAGGTCGATTTGTCAGCGTGCGTGGCCTGGGGCCGGACCTCAACAGCGTGACCATCAATGGCACGCTGGTGCCATCGCCTGAAAGCGGTCGCCGCGCCGTGGCCCTGGATGTATTGCCGTCGGAGCTGGTGCAGTCGCTGTCGGTGATCAAAACCCTGACCCCGGACATGGACGCCAACTCCCTGGGCGGCACGGTCGATGTCGAAAGCTTGTCGGCGTTTGACCACGAAGGGCTGTTTTACACCGGGAGCACCGAGGCCGGTTACAACAAGAACACTGACCAAACCAGTCCTAAAGTGTCAGGGGCCATCAGTGACCGCTTCAGCCTCGGTGACGGCATCGACAACTTTGGTGTGGCGGCGGCCTTGAGCTGGAACAAGCGTGACTTTGGCTCGGACAACGTTGAAACCGGCGGCGACTGGGATTTCACCGACGGCGCCCGCCTGAACAGCTTCGAGCAGCGGGCCTACGAGATCACCCGCGAGCGCGCAGGGGGCGGGGTCAACTTCGATTACAAACCCGACGATGACACCAGCCTCTACCTGCGCACCTTGTACAGCCGCTACAAGGACAGTGAAACCCGTAACTCCATCGCCATTGAGTTCGATGAACCGCAAGCGGCCGGCGAGCTGGGTACAGCCGAAGCCAAGCGCAAGCTCAAACAGCGCGAAGAAACTCAGGAAATCCAGTCATACGTGTTCGGTGGCGAACGCACCATGGGTCTCTGGACCCTGAGCGGGCAAGCCGGTTACAGCAAGTCCAGTGAGGACAGCCCAGGGCATATCGCCGGGGCCACTTTTAAAGGCAACTCAAGCTTTGCCGACAGCGGTTTTAACAACACCGAAAAGCCGCGTCCGATTATCGGCTCCGGTTTTTATGATCCGAACAATTACACCCTCGACAAGGTGGACTGGGAAGAGCAATACACCCAGGACACCGAGAAAAACATTCGCCTCGATCTGGCCCGCGATTACGACATAGAAGGCTACGCCTCGCAGGTCAAATTCGGCGGTAAAGTCAGCCGCCGCAACAAGACCAACGACCTGGATGCCTGGGTGTATGAAGACTTTTCTGATCTGGGTTACACCGACGAACAGCTCAATCTCAGCCAGTTCAACAAGGGCAACGTGCACTACTCGCTGGGGCGATTTGGCCCCGGAATCAGTGGTAGCGCGATCAAGGACCTGATCGGCGGGCTTAACCCGGACGACTACTACAATGAGCAAGAGTCGCGGGCCAATGACTACAAAATGAGCGAGGACATCAACGCCGCGTACCTGATGAACACCGTCGACATTGATGATTGGCGCTTTATCGCCGGGATGCGCTACGAGGGCACCGAATTCGAAGCCAAGGGCACCGGAGTGCGTGACGGTGCGTTCGAAGCCCAGGACACCAAACGCGATTACCACCATTGGCTGCCGGGCCTGCATGCGCGCTACCAATTGGCTAAAAACACCCAGGTGCGTGCGGCCTGGACCAACTCCGTGGTGCGTCCGACCTTCGGCCAGTTGGCACCGGGCTTTGTGATCGATGATGACGTGGCCGAGTTCGGCAACCCGAATCTCAAGCCGCTGGAGTCAAGCAACTTCGACCTTGGCATCGAACACTTTATGGGGCACGCCGGCACCGTCTCGGCCTTCCTGTTTTATAAAGACATCCAGAACTTCGTCTACAACAGCGACCTGGCAGGCAGCGGTATCTGGGCTGATTTCACCGAAGCCCACACCTACGCCAACGGCGACAACGCCAAACTGTACGGGCTGGAGCTGGCTTACTCGCAGAAATTCGACTGGCTGCCAGCACCCTGGAACGGCGTGATTGTGGGTGCCAACAGCACCTTCAGCCGCTCCAGTGCCAGCATCGAAGGTTATGACGCGGCCACGGGCAGCAACCGCAAGCGCGACATCGACTTGCCGAACCAGTCCAACACCGTCGGCAACCTGATGCTCGGCTGGGAAGATGACAAGCTGAGCCTGCGCGTGTCGGCCAACTACAAGTCGCAGTACCTGTATGAACTGGCCGGGATCAACGACAAGGCCCATGACCTGCATGTCGATGCGCAAACCTTCGTCGACTTCAGCGCCCGTTACTCGCTGACCAAAAATCTGCAAGTCACCTTTGACGCACAAAACCTCACCGACCAGCCGTACTTCGTCTACAGCGGCAACAGCCGCTACAACAGCCAATACGAAGAGTACGGCCCGACCTATTCCTTGGGTCTGACCTTCACCCATTTTTAAAAAGCACAAATTTCCTGTGGGAGCGAGCCTGCTCGCGATTCAGGCCACTTGGTCTGAAGTCACCCAGCACCTTCATTCAACGCTTAGTTAAATGGCCCTACCCATGACTTTTTTGTTTAAACGAAAATCCTGCCTGTTACCGCTGCTGGCCTGTCTGACCGCAGGCAGCGTGCAGGCCGCGACACAAATACCAGCCCCGACATTGCAGCCGTGGCCGACGAGCAAGGTTCAGGCCCTGAGTTACATGCCGGCTGGTAGCGGTAATGAGCGTCTGGCGGTGAGTAAGCGCGAAGGGCTGTTGCTGCTCGATCCGCAAGGTAAAACCCTGAGCCGGTTCGCGGGTTCGTTTGCCGGGCTGGACAGCCGAACGCTGGGCGAGCCGGTTCTGGTCGCCAGCAGCGATACGAAAAAACAGCAAGTGGCGCTGTTCAGCCTGAACCCGAAAAGCCATGAGTGGCAGGCGCCGACGTACCTGCCAACGCGCGATTACGCGGTCAACGGCGTGTGCCTGTACCGCGATGATGCGAGCAATATCTACCTGTTCACTGTGGGAGAAGAGGGCAAAGGCGAGCAATGGCTGGTCGCGGCTGACAACCAGCGTCTGAGCGAGCCACGCTTGGTACGCAGCTTGCCCTTGCCCCCGAATGCGGAGTTTTGTCAGGTCGACGAGGGTACGCAAACGCTCTTCGTCAACGAAGAAAATGTCGGCTGGTGGGCCTACCCGGCTCATGCCGAAGCCGACGTTGAACGTATGCCTGTGGCGATGACTGCACCGTTCGGCGAGATCCAGAAAGCGGCCGGCGCGATGGCGCTGGTGCCGGGCGGCATGCTCGGGCTGGACCCGAAATCAGCAGCGCTACATCTCTATCAACAGCAGGGCAAGCGCTGGATGCCCGTCGCCAATGTGCCGCTTAAAGGGCTGGTGGAACCTGAGCATCTGGCCCTGCGCCAAACGCCGCAGGGCCTGCAGGTGCTGGTGCAGGACGGCAATAACAACCAGGTATTCGAAGGCACGCTGGACTGGAAAGCCACGCCGGTTGCCGTGCCTGCGGTATTGCCAGTTATCAAGCCAGTTGTGCAGACCGATCCTGTGGTCAGTCAGGGCGATGCGGCAGACGACCCGGCGATTTGGTTGCACCCACAAACACCGGCGCTGAGCCGGGTATTGGGTACCAATAAAAAGAACGGGCTTGAGGTTTACGACCTGCAAGGGTACCGGCTGCAGCACTTGCCAGTTGGCCGCTTGAACAACGTCGATGTGCGGCCGGGTTTTGCCTTGGGCTCGAAGACAGTGGATCTGGCGGTGGCGACCAACCGTGACCACAACAGCCTGAGCGTGTTCAGCATCGACCGCGCCACGGGGGATGTGAGCGAAGCGGGTGAGATTGCCACGCCTGCCAACGATATCTATGGCCTGTGCCTGTTCAAGGCGCCGTCGGGTGAAATCTACAGCTTCGCCAACGACAAGGACGGCACCTTCCTTCAGCACCGTCTGTTCGCCAAAGGCGACAAGGTTGAGGGCGAGTTGGTACGCCAGTTCAAGGTGTCGAGCCAGCCGGAAGGTTGCGTGGCGGACGATCAGCGTCAGCGCCTGTTCCTGGGTGAAGAAAACGTCGCCGTGTGGGCGGTGGACGCTCGCCCGGATCAACCAGCGACTCTGACCAGCGTGATCAAGGTTGGCGAACAGGTGCATGACGACATCGAGGGCATGGGCTTGTATCAGACCGACAAAGACAACTACCTGGTGGTTTCCAGTCAGGGCAACGACAGCTACGTGGTGCTCGATGCCGAGCCGCCCTATGCCGTGCGCGGCGCGTTTCGGGTTGGGGTGAATGCCGCCACCGGGATCGACGGTGCCTCGGAAACCGACGGCCTGGACGTGACCTCGGCCAACCTCGGTAGCCCTTGGGCGCAAGGGATGCTGGTGGTGCAGGACGGCCGCAAGCGCATGCCCGAGCAAAGCCAGAACTTCAAGTACATCCCGTGGGCGGAAGTGGCCAAAGCGCTGCACTTGCCATAACCCGGTCATCAACCGGTCACCGGAATCAATTTCAATTGATTACAGGCGCCCATCTCAGGTGTGGCGCCGCCTTGAATCAGGAGTCGCAACATGCACGCAACTATGGAACACATGACTATTTGGGGCTTGATCAGCGACGCCAGCCTGCTGGTGAAGGCGGTGATGCTGACTTTGCTGCTGGCCTCGATGTTGAGCTGGTTTCTGATCGTGCGCCGCAGCGCCATCCTGCGCCGCAGCGAGCGCGATGTGGAACGCTTCATCCAGCGTTTTCGCGCCCCCGGCGAGTTAAATAGCCTGTACCGCGAGAGCCGTGAGGTGAGCCACGAAGATGCGGGCGCCGAGCAGGTGTTTGCCGCGGCCTACAGCGAATACGCGCAACTTAAGCAGCAACCGGGCGTGGACGTCGAAGGCGTGATGCAAGGGGTTGAACGGGCGCTGTATGTCGCCATCAGCGAACAGGAAATCCGCCTGGAAAAAGGCCTGCAGTTTCTCGCCACCGTAGGCTCGGTGAGCCCGTACATCGGGCTGTTTGGCACCGTGTGGGGAATCATGAACTCTTTTATCGGCTTGTCGCAGGTGCAACAGGCCACGCTGTCGACCGTCGCACCGGGGATCGCCGAAGCCTTGATTGCCACCGCCATCGGCCTGTTTGCAGCGATTCCGGCGGTGATTGCCTACAACCGCTTCTCGGCCCGTAGCCAGACCTTGCTCACCCGTTATTACAGCCTCGGCAACGAAGTACAGATGCGCTTGTACCGCAGCTTGCATTCAGGCTCGCGGAACATGGCCGCAGTCGCTTAAACAGGGAGTTAGAACATGCTTGTTCGACCACAGCGCAAACACGGGCCCAAGGCCGAAATGAACGTAGTGCCTTACATCGACGTGATGCTGGTGCTGCTGGTGATCTTTATGGTGACCGCGCCGATGCTGACTCAGGGGGTAAAAATCGAATTGCCCAAAGTCGCCAGCGAAGCGTTGGTCAATGGCACCCAGCAGCAAATCCTGACCTTGTCGGTTAAAGCCGAAGGTGGCTATTACTGGAATCTGGGTAGCGAACTGGACACCAAAAACCAGACTGACAGCGCCGTCAGCCTTGAAGAGTTGCAAACCAAGGTCGGACAGGTGGTGGCGCAAAACAGCGACACCCAGGTCTATATTCGCGCCGACAACGCTGCCGGTTACGGCAGCGTGGTCAAGGCCATGGCGGCCTTGCAGCAAGGTGGTGTCAGCAACCTGGGGCTGGTGACCGAGGCCCCGCAATGAGTACCGCGCTGATGCACTGTTCATTCGAGCCCGAGCAGTCGTTGCCTTGGGCAAACGTGTGGCGCAACAGCCAAGCGTTAGCGTTGACCGTTGCCCTGCACGGCGTAGTGGTGGCCTTGCTGGCGCTGGGCTGGACGGTCGAGCAACCCATACCGGCCGCACCATCGGTATTGAAAACCCGGCTGGTGATGATGCCGGCCGAACCGCTGGCGCTGCCATCAGCGCCCGAGCCTTTACCGGTGGTGGCGCCACCGCCCTTGCCAGTGGCTGAGGCCAAACCCGAAGTACTAAAGCCAGCGCCGGACCCGAAAATTCAGGCACGTAAACTGGAGAGGGCTGCCTTGGCGCGCAAACGGGTTCAAGAACAAAAGCAGACGCGTGAAGCACAGCAAATCCAGCAACAGAACCTCGCGCGGCAACGTACCGAACAGGCCGAAGTCCAGCGCCAGCAAGCGCTGGCCGCCGCAGCGGCTAACGCCAAACGCGCGCAACAGGCGGCTGCCGCTGCCGATATTCGCCAATATCAGCCCATCAGCAAACAAGCCCCCGACTACCCGCAGCGAGCGTTGGACAAAGGCATCGAAGGCGACTGCACGGTTGAATACCTGGTCAACCCGCAAGGCAAGGTCGAGAGCCCCAAAGTAGTAGGCAACTGCCATCCGGCCTTTATCCGGCCATCACTGGTGGCAGCGACGACTTTTCGTTACCAGCCACGGGTGATTGATGGCCAGGCAGTGGCGGTACCGGGCGTGCGTAATACCTTTCACTACAAGATTCAGTGAGGGATATTCGGGGCGCAGCTCAAAATCTGTGGGAGGTCCCGCTCCGTCTACGACGCCGCGCTGTCGCGCAGCAAACTGGGACTGTGTGGGAGCCTGGCTTGCCAGCGATGCAGCCACTGTGGTGTGTCTGAATTAATCGCAGCGATGTTATCCCACAAAGGCCTATTTCTATCGAGAGTTACGGAAGCCTCCTACATCTCATCCCAGCTCTATCCATTAGCGTTCATCCCTCATTTCAGAGGAATCATGGATGTCCGCCAACCACCGTTTCAGCCTGACTGCC
>JAZKIA010000089.1:0-17684 GCA_040385125.1 Pseudomonadota bacterium
GCGAAGCTCTCAAGCGCATGCGCAGTATCACAAACGACCTTCGCGAGCAGGCTCGCTCCCACAAAAGCGTTGCTCGCTTAAGTGGACAACATTGCTGTCTGTTGGGCCTTTAAGCGTGTCACATATCGGGGCCTTTCATACTTGGCGCAGGTTTCTGGTTCTTGCCCAGGTCAACAATGATGCCGCGCTTTTCCGATAGCAGGCTGCGCGACACACCCGCATTCCATGCATCCAACATCCTGGTACCGATTAGCTCAAACCGAGGGTTGTCCTCGATGTACTCAAGCATTTCCTTTCGGGCGTCACTCACACCCTCCGCAATTTCCTGAAAAGTTCGTTCAACCACACGCTCGGACATCCCACACATGACACGGCCAAACTGCACCAGCCTTTTGTGCTTTGGGAACGCCTTACTGCCTTCCATCATCAGCGCCATCATGTCCTGCGGATTGTAGGGCGTTGTCGTGACGATGTCGTACGCGGGTGCCAGCGTGATTACTGCGTCATCCCCAGTGTGGTCGTACAATAACGCCGAGTTTTTCAGGTGGTGATCTCCTCCCTTAACCGCCGCTGACAGCACCACATTCTTGAAAAACTGCATCAGCGATTCCTGGATCAATGAAGGGGCAACTAACTGCTTGATCTGGCGAGCGCAGCCCTCATAACTACCATCGTACTTGCGGTTTGAACCCCACCCGCTCAGCACACAAAAATCTTCCAGGCCCAAATAGCCTTGTTCGCTAACATCGAAGCGCTCAACGATCAGGAATTTGCCCCCATTGCTCAAGTGAACGTTCGGGACGTTCAGCCCGGCCAGTGCCGCAGCCCTCATGCAGAAGAATTCATTCGCAGCCAACTCAGGGTAATCCTCCGCGCGCCAAGCTTTGACGATGTGCGTAGCGCCCTTGTGGGTCACTCGATCAAAGTCATTTGTTGTTTCGTCACGGACCAGAACTTTTGGTTGAACCCCACTCACGCCAGAATACTTTGCGTACTGGGAAAGCAGGTCCTCAAACAACCCTTGGGCACCGTCATAGACCAATAATTCGTTGATCGAGGTGCCCGGCATAGCCCCTGCGGATTGACCCCCCACGACTACACGTCCTAATTGGTGGGGGCCGACGATGCTCAGAAGATCAAAGTCGTCGAATCCTCGGATAACCTTGGAGAACATCTGCTGCAACCGAGTCTTCAGGATGCCCTCGGGAAGGTTCATGTCGAACGGAGGATGCAGCCCATACTCCCAGACGTAGTCGTCTCGGCGAACAGGCATCGTCAGCGACACGGCCTGACTGTCGTCCGTCGATTGGCGATACCTGAAAGAGCTGCCCTTGTACGTGGAATCAGCACGCGCCAGGCTTCCAACCAACTCCCCGTGGACAGATACATTCAAAGCATCATTGCTCATGGATATTCGTCTCTTTCAAATCATCGAGCGTCAGCCGTCTGCGCATTGGCACCGCCGCAAGTGTGTGACCGAGCAGGTTTAAAATAGCTTCGACCTTGCGTATGCCAATCTCGGCGACAGTGTTGTTCTCGATGCTGGAAATGGTTGAACGGCTCATGCCCAGCTGGCTTGCCAGCTCCGTCTGGCTCAGGCCTTTCTCTTTGCGAAGCTTCTTGATGGTGCTGCCGATTGCTTCCATATTGCACCGTATGCAATGCATTAAGGCTTTTAGAATAGCACTTGACCTGTATACAGTGCATTTTTAGGGTGTGATCGGTAGCGGCGGGAAACCATGCCGCACTGTTGGCATGACGAGTGTCTTGGAAGTTCTGGCGAGGGAAAGGGATCAGTCCGATAAAAACGGCCAGATCAAAAGATCGCAGCTTTCGTGCCCGTGCCCCTGACTGTGGGAGCGAGCCTGCTCGCGAAGCTCTCAAGCGCATGCGCGGTATCACAAACGACCTTCGCGAGCAGGCTCGCTCCCACTATGGCGTTGCCGCAGCCTTCGTGCCTCGTCAGCTCCTGCGGGCCAACCAAGGCTGCGAAGTTCAAATAACCTCAATCTTCTTTAGCACGACAGACAAAAAAATCATGAGCAGAATGGTGGTTCCGAACCAATGCAAAATAATCAATTGTATTCTCAGTGCTCTGGGAAAGTTCTTTAAGTCCATCAGGTTCGCGACTCCATTACGGAGATAGATGTTAGGGGTAATCATTAAACCAGTGATCGTTCCAAGTAAGACAATTTTCCCCCAAGGGCCAGACTTTTTAAGAATTTATGCTGTTTTATGGTTCTGCAGTTTTTTAAACTCCCTAGCATAAACTCCATTTTTATGTGAATAAGATACAGGGGCAGTGCAAGATAAATTAATAAACATCCTGCGGTAGGTAGCAGTAAGCTGTCGGCAATTGTTTTGTAGATGTTATTGCTAATTGGTTTATCTCGAAAACTGCTTCTCCGGCCGCCTCGCCGAAGTTCGCTCCAGTGATATTAGACAATGTCTAACTGGGTGGAAGCATAAAGAATCAATAAAATGACTATGGATACATAGCCAGCACGATGCAGGAAAACAAGTAGCCTCTTTAGTTTGCTTGGGAACTTTTCAATGTCTTCGGCGCTTGCGCCACCTTTACGTATGGATGAATCCGGTGAAGCCAGCAAGCCCGCGACAGTGCCTATTAAGAGCAGCCGTCCCCACGGACCGGCATTGTTAAAGAAAGCCCTGCTTGTGATTATTGGGGAGTGCGCCAAGTGGCTGAGAATGTAATCAGTTCGAGTGTAAGATAAAAATAACATAATCCCCATGGTAATTAACATCCAGCCAAAGTTGGTGAGTGCTATAAATAAAAATAGGAGATCTATCGTGTGTTGATTCATTTTATTTCCTCATAGATGATTTCTCCGATGGACTCCCCTAATTGCCCTCCCACTTCTCCTCCAGCCCAAGCACTTACACCTACTGCCACAATAGCGCATGCCAACGGTCCAATACCTCTAGTGCTTGTGTTGGACATCATGCAAATACTGGCAGTACGTGTGCCGAGTTGTTGGCCTATGAAACTCCCGGCGCCGGCGGCGCCTAAAAATCCACCCGTCTCAGTGAATCTTATCTTTTTACACGCCTCTGTATTCCCAGCAGCACACACTTCTTGCACTTTCATATAAGAAGCCCCGCCGCCAATACCTGTAGCTACCCAGCCTCCGTATTTGAGGTATTTAGCCGCCTTGGACACGCCATTAATATGCGTCGCATACCCCGGAATCTGGTCAGGCCCACCCGCCAGCGTCCAGCGGTGGACCAGACTTCTGCTGGAAATACCCAGTGCGTTCTTGAGGTCGGGGTGGTCAGGAAAACCGATGACTTTTTTGGTCAGGGCAGTGAGTTGCAGGTTGAGTGAGTTGAATAATGCGCGGCGCTCGGCAAAAAACTCGGCGGACTGCAGGTTGCCGTGTCGGTTAAAGCTGGTTTTGTGCAGGTTTTCGATGTCGACCAATACCTTTTTTACATCCTCCAGGTGCTTGGCAAATATCGCTTCGCCAATGCCCACAGCCGTCACGCCATGGGTAATAAACGATTCAATCTCGTCATGATGCTGCGCCATAAAATCGGCTTCTTCGGGCGCCAGTGATTTCAACGCTTCGTTCACCCGTTGTGCCGCTGCCATCAGGTGCGCTTCTTCGCGGGTGCAGCGCAAGTTGTTGGGATCGCTGAGGACGATCAACTGGCCGGCTTTGACCTGATCCAGCCCAGGATTAAGGCTTTTGAATTTGCGCAGTACGTTGAAATCTTTGGTGGTGAACAGGTCGGCTTGCAACTGTTGAAACGTGGTGCTTTTGGGCACCACATAAAAGCCAGGCTCTTGGGGTTTGACCTCTGGGGGCCATTGATCCGGTGTGACAAGTTTGGTGTTTGCCACTGAGGGGCGCGCGGCATGGGTAGTGCTGCGCACTTGATTGGCTTCAACCGCTTGCAGGCGCTCGCGTCGCACATAGCGCAGTAAATCGACGGGGGCGTCTTTGAATGGGCGGCGGGGGTGACTCATCAACGTAATCAGTTCAAACGGATCAATTTCCTCCGTCGCCAAGGGATTCAAGGTGTCGTAAGGGCTCGACAAAACAGACTGATCCAGCCGTTCGATGTTGAGTCGGAGTACTTGTTTTTGCAGTTGTATATAAGCCTGCTGCAGCGCCTCAAGACCATCCTCAAGGGGTAGATGCCCCGTCTCGACATCATCAATGATCTGGTCGGCGTAACCGGTCATGTCCCTGGCAAACGTCAAGCGTGTCATACCGTTATTCAAGTGCATGGCACCGGCAAGGCGTGCCCGCATGATCAAATCATTGAAAGCCCCCAGAAGGTGCTGCATCGTGATTTCTTTTGAATCCATGCCGCAGGCCCACCTTTCTGGAAATCCAAAAAGTCTATTGCGAAGGGCGAAAGCTGGATGTAGGACGCGTCCGGAAGGGCTGAATGTAAGTGCCCTGTCTGCGGAGGCCAGGAGCTGAGGCGCGCCTGCTGTCAATCAGGCGCGTGTCTGGATCAGCGGGCTGTAAAGCCGCTCAGTGATTTTTCGACCTGGGTTCTGGCCATGTCCACCAGATGCTGCACCGAGAGCACAAGGTCGCGTTGCGTGGCGTCGAGGTGGCTGCTTGCCTCAGCCGCCGAGACACTGGCGCAACGCAACAGGCTTAGCGCATGGACCAGCGCTTCTTCTGTTTCGATGCTTGCAGGGGGTGGTGGTACGTCACGCAGGTAGTGTTTCAGGGCGCGCCCGACAGCAGCGCGGTCCTGTAGCAGATCATTGATGGGCGCTGAAACAAACGTCCCGTCTTGCGGTGGATCCGGGGTGATTTTGAGCATGGTTGCGAACTCCTAACGTGGTTGGAGACCGCCATGCTCGCTGCTAAACGAGGGGTGGCGGCCGAGCGCAGGTTAGCAGGCCGGAACGTTAGGAATCCGGCGCACCCGAAGGTGCCCTGCGCACGACCACCATAAAATGCAGGCCCAAAAAAATGCCTGTAATGAAGGTGGCGATGTACGCCTAACGTTAATCGAGCTGCTAAACCCGACCGCTGATATGCAGCGGTGGAGCGAGACTAGGCGCGTAAACCGTCAGGCGCAATGCGTGCGGGATTGTCTCGGAAAGTTCGGGCAAGGGAAAGGGATCAGTCCGATAAAAACGGCCAGATCAAAAGATCGCAGCTTTCGTGCCTCAGCAGCTCCTACGGGATGGCGGCACAAAAAATCCGTAGGAACTGACGAGCTCAGCGAGGCTGTGATCGGCGGCGAAGCCGTCGCAAAGATGCGCGAACGTGTGGGGTTTGTCGTTGACAGGCAAGGAACAGACCCCCGCTGTCACAAAGTGCAATGGCATGCGGTGTGGTAAACCCTTATCTCCAATCTAGTGACACAGTCGCACTATCGGCTATTTGAGGATGTCGCACATGTATCACGGTGAAAAGCTCAATGCCTGGACCCATCTGGTGGGCGCCGTGGCGGCGGCGGTTGGCAGTATTTGGTTGTTGGTGATGGCGTGCCTGGATGGTAGCCCGCAGAAGATTGTGAGCGTGGCGATTTATGGCGTCACGCTGGTGTTGCTCTACAGTGTGTCGACCGTTTACCACAGCGTGAGCGGGCGTTCGAAGGTGATCATGCAGAAGTTCGATCACCTGTCGATTTACCTGCTGATCGCGGGCAGTTACACGCCGTTTTGTCTGGTGACGTTGCACGGCCCGTGGGGCTGGTCGCTGTTCGGGATTGTGTGGGGCATGGCGGTGATCGGCATGTTGCAAGAGATCAAGCCGCGCTCCGAGGCGCGGATCTTGTCGATTGTTATCTACGCAGTGATGGGCTGGATCGTGCTGGTGGCGGTCAAGCCGTTGCTGGCGGCGCTGGGCACCGCCGGCTTTATTTGGCTGGCCACGGGCGGAGTGATGTACACCGTGGGGATTATCTTTTTCGCCCTTGATCATCGTCTGCGCCATGCCCACGGCATTTGGCATCTGTTCGTGATTGCCGGCAGCCTGCTGCACTTTGTGGCCATCGCGCATTACGTGATCTGACTCAGGGCCGGCGAGCGCTGGCCTTGGGTTTATGGCTTTCGCTGCGTATTTGCGCGTGGCTGATCAGGGCGAAGATGAAACTGCCCCCAATGATGTTGCCGGCCAGTGTCGGGCCCGCAAAGATCAGCCAGAAGTCCTTCCACGGCAACTCGCCGGCAAACACCAGGTACGACACTTCGGCCGAACCGACCACGATGTGGGTGAAGTCACCCAGGGCCATCAGGTAGGTGATGAGGATGATGATCCACATCTTGGCGCTTTCCATGGACGGGATCATCCATACCATCGTGGCAATCATCCAGCCCGAAACAATGCCTTTGGCGAACATCTGGCCCGCGTCGTTTTCCATGACCTTGCGGCCGATGTCGAGGAAGGCCAGGTCGGTCTTGGTGTCAAAAATTGGCAGGTGCAGCATCACGTACGCCACTAGCAGGGTGCCGCACAGATTGCCGACCAATACAACGGCCCACAATCGCAGCAGGCGTGCGAAATTTTTGAGCGTAGGTTTGCACATGATCGGCAGCACGGCCGTCAGGGTATTTTCAGTAAACAGTTGCTGGCGAGCCAGAATGACCGCCAGAAAGCCCGCGCAATAGCCAAAGCTGGCGATCACTTTGAAACCTTCTGCATCTGGCAGACGTGAATTAAGCAAACCCATCGCCATCAGCGACAGGCCCATTGTCAGGCCGGCAGCAAGTGCTGACCACCACAGTGCAGCCACGCTGCGCTCCAGCTCCTGATCGCCTTGGGTACGGATGATTTCATGCAGAACCGCAGCTCTGGGCGGCTGGTTCTTGTCGACATCCTGCTGTTCGGCATCGGACAGGTTGGGTGTCTTGCCATCTTTTTGCGCAGTCATGAGGTGCCCCTGAATCCGAGATGTGCCTGTAGCTACGACACGCCGGATTCAGGGCTGTTCAATAGGTCTGCGACTAAGTAGGTATGCGCCAGGCCTTGGCCATTTCTACGGTCGTGGAACTCAGCTGTTTCTTCCAGGGTTTATTGCGGGCGGTGTAGTTGTCGATGAGGGTGTCCAGCGCCTGGTTGACCTCGCAAGCTGATGTGGCTGTGCTCAGGCTTTCTTCGACGTGGCGCAACAGGGCGATGTTGGCATCCGGTTGCCCTGAGCGGTACAGCGACGGATAGATCACTTCGCGGGTGATGTTGTCGGCAATGACCGCGATGTCGCGTTTTTTCATTTCGCTCAGGGCGCTGGTCAGGACTTTGGACAGGTTTGCGCCTTGGCCAGATTCTTTGGCCATGGCTTGTAGCAACTGTTGGTAATTGCGGTTTTCGGCAGTATTGAGCTTGATGCCCAACCACTTGATTTGCTCCGGGCTGCTGGCGAGCGCGTCAAGGTTGCGCAGCGCTGCGCCCAGTTGCGGTGTCAGTTTAAGCGCAGGGGCTTGATTGGCTTCGGTGATGGCTGTGTCTACGGCCTGTAACGCGCCATTGGCCAGTTGTCTGAATTGCAGCACTTGTGTGCTGGCGGGGTCTTTTTTCAGTGCTGGCATCGCGCTGGCAAGCATTGCGTCATCCATGGCCAGTACGGCTTGGTCGAGCGAAGCAAACTGATGGTGCTCGCGCACGGCTGCACGGTTTTCCAGATGCTTGTGCACGACGGCTTGAGCAAGGGCTTGCAGGTGGTTTTTGACGTCCATAGGCATTGTGAAGTTGATAGTTCCGTTTAGCTTGCCTCGAAAATCGCCCTTGCCTGTGTTCAATGGCAGGGTGACGGTCTGATCGCAAAACGCTTTGATTTTGGCCTCTTGCAGTTCGTGGGCCGCCGTATGAGCAACCCCGGTCACGAGGTCGACGAAGCCTGTGAGTTTTCCACCGCGGTCCAGTGGGGCTTTCGGCTGCCCAGACTCGAATTTGATGATCAGATTTTCCGTCGTGTCCAGTCCGCTTTCTGGAAATGAGCGTTCATACAGGTCACTGACTGGGGTGTTGAGCAGCAAGCCACCATCTTTGAAAACGCTTTTTTCGTCGTTTTCCTGGAACGCCAGGCCTTCTTCAACTGGAGCCTCAAACACGATTGGGAGTGAGCCCGAGATATGTGCTGCGCGGGCAATGTCCTTGTCCGGGGTCAAGCTGGCGTTGAACACCACTAATTGAGGCCGGCCATTGAACATGCCTGTGCCGGTGATATTGAGGCGTTTGATCTCGGGAATGTGCTGGCTCAACACATCCAGATCCCTGAATGTTGTGGCACCACCGGCGTCAAGTTTGTCAGCAATAGCCATGACTGAGGCCGTACGCGTATCTCTTGGCAGGTGGGCGATATGCGCAAGAATGGACTTGCGGGCTTCGCTGCGCAGCAGCTCTTCCAGAGGCGCGGCCTTGGATTGGAGGCGTGGCAGCAGGGTCCACAGCAGTTGAGCATACTTGCCGACTTTGGGCATATGGCCAGCCTCTTTGCCAATTAAGGTGCTGGCTTTTTGGAGCTCCTTGCCCAAGTGATGGGTGGTATTTAGCAGGTCAGGCAGGTTGATGTTGTCAGAAAGCGTGTCAAACGCTTCGGCATTCATGCCGCTGGCCAGCAGCGCCGCGGAAATGGCCCCTGCCGATGAGCCGCTGATAACCTGGATTGCCTTCAATGCATGGTCAGTCTCCAGTGCCTGTACCACGCCCGGAAACGCTATACCTTTGGCGCCACCGCCACTGAGAATCAGTTGTGTGGGAGGCGGTGGAGACACAACGACCTCAACTGCCCCGTTGGTGTAACGGCTGAGGGTTAATTTGCGCTCACCGGCGCCGTCAACCAGTCGCGTGCCAGCACCAGCAGACACTTCCTGTGCGCGTGAGTTGGAAGAGGGCAAGGTTTGAAGTGAGGCCAAAAGAGGGGGGCCGAATATTTTCATGGTTCGCTCTCTATCTATGCCAGGTGGATTCCCGGGAGAAAGAGAGGCTAGGGAAAGCCCGGGGCCCTGTCTGTGGGACGAACCATGCTGAAAAACATTTCAGACCGCTGTAGGACGCGATTTCAAAAGCCCAAAAAAATACCCGAAAGGCTCTGCAAAGAGCCTTTCGGGCAACATATCGAGGTCTGTTTGAAAGAAGGGGCGCGTGTCGTACAGCACGTGTCGTGAAAGCGAGTATCAGCCAGTAATAATTCGCTGAAAGCCTTATTCCTGAAACTGGTCTTTGACGTATCTGATCTCTGTGCGCCCGTGCGCAGCGGGCAGGCCGTCTTCGCCGAGGTTGACGAAGACCATTTTGTCGACGGTCAGGATGCTTTTGCGGGTGATCTTGTTGCGCACTTCGCAGGTCAGGGTAATCGAGGTGCGACCGAACTCGGTGGCGGTGATGCCCAGTTCGATGATGTCGCCCTGGCGCGAGGCGCTGACGAAGTTGATTTCGGAGATGTATTTGGTGACTACGCGCTGGTTGCCCAGTTGGACGATGGCGTAGATGGCGGCTTCTTCGTCGATCCAGCGCAGCAGGCTGCCACCGAACAATGTGCCGTTGGGGTTGAGGTCTTCGGGTTTAACCCATTTGCGGGTGTGAAAATTCATATTCGCTCCTGACCGTCTTGCCTAAGATGCTGGCCATGATGTCAGACCATGGCACTCAGCTCTATTAAGCTTCGACTATGGTCTCGATTAAGCAAATGAAAAAGCCTTGGATAAAACCTTGGGAAGAAAGGCGCGGATGGCTATAATGCCCCTCGCTTCAAAACGGTCATTTTTACCCAGTACCGTTCCCGCCACCTGTCCGAGGGGCGCTGCAGCAGGTTCAACCTGTCAGGCTCGGATGGGGCGTTGTTTGTTCAGGGCTCCCTGAGCAGGCACTAAACGCACAACGGCGCCCATTCGCGATTTAAACGAATGGAGGCTCTTGATGAGCGCTGTAAACACGCCTGCAGGTTTTACCGACTATAAAGTCGCTGACATGTCCCTCGCCCAATGGGGCCGTCGCGAAACCTTCATCGCTGAGTCCGAAATGCCAGCCCTGATGGGTCTGCGCCGCCGCTATGCTGCAGAACAACCGCTCAAGGGCGCGAAGATTCTGGGCTGCATCCACATGACTATCCAGACTGCCGTACTGATCGAAACTCTGGTTGCCCTGGGTGCCGAAGTACGTTGGTCGTCGTGCAACATTTTCTCGACTCAGGACCAGGCTGCTGCCGCTATCGCTGCTGCTGGTATCCCGGTTTTTGCCTGGAAAGGCGAGACCGAAGAAGAGTACGAGTGGTGCCTTGAGCAAACCATCCTTAAAGATGGCGCGCCTTGGGACGCCAACATGATCCTCGACGACGGCGGCGACCTGACCGAGCTGCTGCACAAGAAATACCCGGCCATGCTGAAAAAGATCCACGGCGTGACTGAAGAAACCACCACCGGCGTACACCGTCTGCTGGACATGCTGGCCAAGGGCGAGCTGATGATCCCGGCGATCAACGTGAACGACTCGGTCACCAAAAGCAAAAACGACAACAAGTACGGCTGCCGTCACAGCCTGAACGATGCGATCAAGCGTGGTACTGACCACCTGCTGTCCGGCAAGCAAGCGCTGGTGATCGGCTACGGCGACGTGGGCAAGGGTTCGGCTCAGTCTCTGCGTCAGGAAGGCATGATCGTTAAAGTGTCTGAAATTGACCCGATCTGCGCGATGCAAGCGTGCATGGACGGCTATGAAGTGGTTTCGCCGTTCATCAACGGCCAGAACGACGGCACTGCCGCCAGCATCGACGCTGCACTGTTGGGCAAAATCGACCTGATCGTGACCACCACCGGTAACGTCAACGTGTGCGACAAAAACATGCTGGCTGCGCTGAAAAAACGCGCTGTCGTGTGCAACATCGGTCACTTCGACAACGAAATCGACACCGCTTTCATGCGCAAAAACTGGGCATGGGAAGAAGTGAAGCCACAGGTTCACAAAGTTCACCGTACTGGCCTGGGCGAATTCGACCCACAGAACGATGACTACCTGATCCTGCTGGCCGAAGGCCGTCTGGTTAACCTGGGCAACGCCACAGGTCACCCAAGCCGCATCATGGACGGCTCGTTTGCCAACCAGGTTCTGGCGCAGATCTTCCTGTTCGCGCAGAAGTACGCTGACCTGTCGGCTGAGCAACAAGCCGAGCGTCTGACCGTAGAAGTGCTGCCGAAGAAACTCGACGAAGAAGTGGCCCTGGAAATGGTTCGCGGCTTCGGTGGCGTGGTAACGCAACTGACCAAGACTCAGGCTGACTACATCGGCGTTACCGTCGAAGGCCCGTTCAAGCCAGACGCTTACCGTTACTGATTAATCAGACTGTCCGCTCCCTTGTGGGAGCGGGCTTGCCCGCGATTCAGACGCCTTGGTCTGCCAGCCAGACCGTGTTGACGCTATCGCAGGCAAGCCAGCTCCTACACGGATCGCGTCCGGCTTTCGTATCGCCAAGGGTATTCCCATGTCTCAAGATCGTCGTTTCAGCTTCGAGTTCTTCCCGACCAAGACCGATGCTGGACATGAAAAGCTGATGAACACGGCTCGCCAACTGGCGACCTACAACCCGGATTTTTTCTCCTGCACCTATGGTGCCGGTGGCTCGACCCGCGACCGCACGATCAACACCGTGCTGCAACTGGAGAGCGAAGTAAAAGTACCTGCGGCCCCGCATTTGTCGTGCGTAGGTGACAGCAAGGCTGATTTGCGTGGCCTGCTGGCCCAGTATCAGGCGGCTGGCATCAAGCGCATCGTGGCGCTGCGTGGCGACCTGCCTTCGGGCATGGGCATGGCCAGTGGCGAACTGCGCTACGCCAATGACCTGGTGAGCTTCATTCGTGAAGAGACCGGTGATCACTTCCATGTCGAAGTGGCCGCTTACCCTGAAATGCACCCGCAAGCGCGCAATTTCGAAGACGATATCAACAACTTCGTGCGCAAGGCCCATGCCGGTGCTGACAGTGCGATCACCCAGTATTTCTTCAACGCTGACAGCTACTTCCGGTTTGTCGAGCGCGTAGAGCAAGCGGGCGTCACGATCCCAATCGTGCCGGGCATCATGCCAATCACCAACTACAGCAAACTGGCGCGTTTTTCTGACGCCTGTGGCGCTGAGATCCCACGCTGGATTCGCAAGCAACTGGAAGCCTACGGCGATGATGTGCAAAGCATCCAGGCGTTTGGCGAACAAGTGATCAGCGAAATGTGTGATCGCTTGCTGGATGGCGGCGCACCGGGGTTGCACTTCTACACCCTGAACCAGGCCGAGCCGAGCCTGGCGATCTGGAACAACCTCAAGTTGCCGCGTTAAACGAAAGCTGCGTATTTCTCGTAGCAGCTGCCGAAGGCTGCGTCCGGCGACGCAGTCGTCGCAAAACCGGAACATACGGTTTTTCAGTTAAACCGCGTGTTTCGGTTTTGCGATCGCTTCGCAATCGGACGCAGCCTGCGGCAGCTGCTACGGGTGTAATGTTCAGCGTTGCAAAGCCGTTCAGCAGCATGAAATCGGCGCGCCGTGATTGCTCTGTTATACTCCGGGTTTTCCGCCAGGCTTACGCCCGGCCGCTCGTCCTTGTACAAGGCATTCAACCCCCGTTACTGCGCAGCTTTACAGCCCGCGCGAGCGGTGAGAGTGAACCTTCAGGACCGGAGCAGGACCGGACGGGATTGCGTCACCTTAAACGCCATTCACGCCAGGCAAGACTATCCCTTTGGGCCAAGCCCTAACTAGAACAGGATTACTCATGTCCTTTGCTTCCCTCGGTCTCTCCGAGGCTTTAGTCCGCGCCATTGAAGCAGCGGGCTACACCCAGCCTACTCCGGTGCAACAGCGGGCCATTCCCGCCGTGTTGCAAGGTCGCGACTTGATGGTTGCGGCTCAGACAGGTACTGGTAAAACCGGCGGCTTCGCTCTTCCGATTCTGGAAAAGCTGTTTCCCAATGGCCACCCGGACAAATCCCAGCGCCACGGCCCACGCCAACCACGCGTGCTGGTCCTGACCCCTACTCGCGAACTCGCCGCTCAGGTGCACGAGAGCTTCAAGCTCTATGCCCGCGACTTGAAGTTCGTCAGTGCCTGCGTCTTCGGCGGTGTGGGTACCAACCCTCAGGTTCAAGCACTGGCTCGCGGTGTTGACGTACTGGTTGCTTGCCCTGGTCGTTTGCTCGATCTGGCCGGCCAAGGCAGCGTTGACCTGTCCCACGTTGAAATCCTGGTGCTCGATGAAGCCGACCGGATGCTCGACATGGGCTTCGTCCATGACGTGAAAAAAGTCCTCGCCCGTCTGCCGTCCAAGCGTCAAAACCTGCTGTTTTCGGCGACGTTCTCCAAGGACATCACCGATCTGGCCGGCAAGCTGCTGCGCAACCCGGAACGTATCGAAGTCACGCCGCCGAACACCACGGTTGAGCGTATTGAACAGCGTGTGTTCCGCCTGCCTGCTACTCACAAGCGCGCTCTGTTGGCTCACTTGATTACAGCAGGCGCCTGGGAACAGGTACTGGTTTTCACACGTACCAAGCACGGTGCCAACCGTTTGGCTGAATACCTGGACAAACACGGCCTCAGCGCTGTGGCCATCCACGGTAACAAGAGCCAAAACGCCCGGACCAAAGCCCTGGCCGACTTCAAGGCCGGTGCTGTACGCATTCTGGTAGCGACCGATATCGCCGCTCGCGGTCTGGATATCGATCAACTGCCACACGTGGTCAACTTCGAGCTGCCAAACGTCGATGAAGATTACGTTCACCGTATCGGCCGTACTGGCCGTGCCGGTCGTTCGGGCGAGGCGATCTCGCTGGTGGCTCCGGACGAAGAAAAACTGCTGAAAAGCATCGAGCGCATGACCAAGCAGAAAATCGCTGATGGCGACCTGATGGGTTTTGACTCCAGCACCGTAGAAGCTGAAAAGCCTGAAGTGCGCGAGCGTCCGGATGTGCGTAACCCGCGCAACCCGCCACGTGGCCCACGCGGTGACGGTCCGGGTAATCCGGGCGGTGGCGGTGGTCGTAAAGACAAAGGCAAGGAAAAGAGCAAAGAGAAGCCAGCGGCTGCTCGCGGCGAGCGTCCTGCTCGTGAGCAAAAACCTCGCGAAGCTCAACCTGCTCGTGAACAGCGTCAGCCAACGCCTCGTTCGGATGCCAATCGTGCCCCGGACGAGTTCCGTGATGACGATGTGGATAACTTTGGTAACCGCGCTGATTACGTCAGCCCGTACCAGAACAAGAACAACCAGAGCCGTGGCCGCCGTCCGGGCGCTCCTGCTCAGGGCGCTGCTACTGGCACCGGCACAGCGCCAGCCGCTCGTACCGGTGGTCGTCAGAACGCCCCGCGTACAGGCAGTGGCACCAGCACCGGTACTCCACCAGCCAAACGCAGCGGCCCACGCAGCGGCGCCCCACGTGACGGCCAGGCCCGTCGCGACAACCGCCCGGCTCGTGACGATGCCCGTCAAGAGCCAGCGGTTAAAGGCCCACGTGAGAACCAGCCGAAGATCATGCACAAGGAGTCTAAAAGCGACCGCTTCCTGACACCTGAGCAACTTGATCAACTGCCGAACCGCCCTCGCGGTGAAAAACCAGCGCTGCTGACCCGCAACCGCTGAGTTTTAGCCACAAGCCCCTCACCCCAACCCTCTCCCGGAGGGAGAGGGAGCTGATGGGTGGTGATCTTGAGCCTGCGTGCGGTCAGTCCCCTCTCCCTCCGGGAGAGGGCTAGGGTGAGGGGCTCTTGATCCATGCGCAAAAAAACGCCCCGGCTTTCGCAAGCCGGGGCGTTTTTTTTAGCCGTATAAAAGCGCTATTACTTGACCTTCACGCCTTCGAGCGTGATGTCCAAGTCCAGTGTCTGCGAGGTTGGGCCCGGACCTTTGATGCCGAAGTCGCTCAGGTTCAGGGTCGTGGTTGCGTTGAAGCCAGCGCGTTCGCCGCCCCACGGGTCCTTGCCTTCACCGTTGAAGGTCGCCTTGAACGTCACAGGTTTGGTCACGCCGTGCAGGGTCAGATCGCCTGTTACGTCAGCTGTTTTTTCGCCGGTTGGAACAACCTTGGTCGACTTGAAGGTCGCTTCCGGGTACTTGCTCACGTCCAGAAAGTCTTTGCTGGCGATGTGCTTGTCACGCTCTGCGTGGTTACTCCACAGGCTGGCGGTTTTCAGGGTGACGTCAATTTTGCTGTCAGCAGGCTTGGCGGCATCCCAAGAGAACGTGCCATTCCAGTCCTTGAACGTACCGTGAATGAAGCTGTAACCCAGGTGGCTGATTTTCCAGTCAACAAAGGCGTGCTGGCCTTCTTTGTCGATGGTGTAGTCAGCAGCCATGACCTGACCAGCAGACAGCAGTGCAGTACCGAGAGCCAAAGCGGCGAGGGTTTTTTTCAACATGCGTTCTATTCCTTTTGAGTTGAGGTTGAACATCAAGCTTCGCGGCCCAGCATACGAGTCAGGGTCGCATCACGATCAATAAAGTGGTGCTTCAGAGCGACTAGACCATGCAAACCGGAAAAAATCACTACGGCCCAAGCCAAGTACAGATGCACGACACCGGCCACATCGGCTTGCTCGGGCAGGTTGGAAATCAGTGCAGGTACTTCAAACAGCCCGAAAACCGGGATGCCCACGCCGTCTGCGGTGGAAATCAGGTAGCCGGCGATCATCACCGCGAACAAACTCAGATACAAAAAACCGTGCCCCAGCTTGGCGCCAATTCGCGTTGCTCGGCTGTAGCTGGCTAATGCTGGCGGGGTCGGGCTGATCCAGCGCCATACAACGCGCAGCAACATGACCGCGAGCAGCGTCAGACCAATGCTCTTGTGCAGGTCGGGTGCTTCTTTGCGCCAAGGGCTGTAATAGTCGAGACCGACCATCCACAAGCCCAGTGCGAACAAGGCGAACACCGCCAGCGCAACAGACCAGTGCATGAGTATGCTGACCGCACCATACCGAGAAGAAGAGTTACGTATCTGCATCGCCAACATCCTGTAAGAACTTGGGCCTAAGACTAATGGTTTACCTATCGAATGAAAGCGCATTTTTTCGCTGCAAGTTATCGATAAATACGATCTGTAGACTGTGTGGCAGGCATTAAGCAAACATTAACCAGGTTTAATGTCGCTTATGTACGCCTGCCAGCGTCTTTAACGACAACAGCCGAGCGCAATGGGTTGTGACACGCTCGCGCATTGCATAGGCTTGCGCGATTGTTTGCCCGCACACGCCGGGAGCCAGCGCCAGGAGAGTGGATATGGGCCTGAATAATCAATGGATGCAGCGCGATCTTGCCGTGTTATGGCACCCCTGCACCCAAATGAAAGATCATGAGCAACTGCCGTTGATCCCGATCAAACGTGGTGAAGGCGTGTGGTTGGAAGACTTCGAAGGCAAGCGCTACTTGGATGCCGTGAGTTCGTGGTGGGTCAACGTGTTTGGCCACTGCAACCCGCGTATCAACCAGCGGATCAAGGATCAGGTCGATCAACTGGAGCACGTGATTCTCGCCGGCTTCAGCCATCAGCCGGTGATTGAGCTGTCCGAGCGTCTGGTCAAGATGACGCCCGAAGGCCTGACCCGCTGCTTCTACGCAGATAACGGTTCGTCCTGTATCGAAGTCGCGCTGAAGATGAGTTTTCACTACTGGCTCAACCGCGAGCAGCCGAACAAAAAGCGCTTTGTGACCCTGACTAACAGCTACCACGGTGAAACCATGGCGGCGATGTCGGTGGGCGACGTGCCGTTGTTTACTGAAACCTACAAGGCGCTGCTACTCGATACGATCAAAGTGCCGAGCCCTGATTGCTACCTGCGTCCTGAAGGCGTGAGCTGGGAGCAACATTCGCGAACGATGTTTTTGGCCATGGAGCAAACCCTGGCCGAGCACCACGACAGTGTCGCTGCGGTGATCGTCGAACCGTTGATTCAGGGCGCGGGCGGCATGCGCATGTACCACCCGGTGTACCTCACATTGTTGCGTGAAGCGTGCGACCGTTATGGCGTGCACCTGATTCTCGACGAAATTGCTGTGGGTTTTGGTCGCACCGGTACTATGTTTGCGTGCGAGCAGGCGGGTATCACCCCGGACTTCCTGTGCCTGTCCAAGGCGCTGACCGGCGGTTACTTGCCGTTGGCGGCCTGTGTGACCACCGACGAGGTGTACAGCGCGTTCTACGACGACTATCCGACCCTGCGTGCCTTCTTGCATTCCCACAGCTACACGGGGAATCCGCTGGCTTGTGCAGCGGCCTTGGCCACGCTGGATATCTTCGAAGAAGACAACGTGATCGAGAACAACAAGGCACTGGCGCAACGCATGGCCAGTTCGACCGCGCACCTGGCTGACCATCCTCATGTCTCTGAAGTGCGTCAGACCGGGATGGTGCTAGCGATTGAAATGGTCCAGGACAAAGCGAGTAAAACCGCTTATCCGTGGCAGGAACGCCGTGGCTTGAAAGTATTCCAGCATGCCCTGGAGCGTGGAGCATTGTTGCGTCCGCTGGGTAGCGTGGTGTATTTCTTGCCGCCTTACGTGATCACCCCGGAGCAGATCGACTTTTTGGCCGAAGTGGCCAGTGAAGGTATCGACATCGCCACCCGCACCAATATCAGCGTGGCGGTGCCGTCGAACTTCCACCCTGACTTCCGCGATCCGGGTTAATCCGGGGCGCACCCAGAATCTCCTGTGGGAGCGAGCCTGCTCGCGATGCAGACGACGCGGTTTTCAGATGAACCGTGGTGATGCCATCGCG
>JAZKIA010000089.1:17694-32709 GCA_040385125.1 Pseudomonadota bacterium
AGGCTCGCTCCCACAGGGATGTGTGATCAGCATTCGAACTCCAGAGAATTTACATGAGATTGTCCCGCTTCTTTATCGATGCGCCATTGAGCCTCGGTGAACATGAACTGCCTGAAGCTCAGGCGCATTACATTGGCCGCGTATTGCGCATGGCCGAGGGCGATGCCCTGCAAGTGTTCGACGGCTCCGGGCACGAGTTCTTGGGGCGCTTGCTGGAGGTCGGCAAGAAACGCGTACGCGTGGTGCTGGACGAAACCTTCGCCGGGCAGATCGAATCCCCGTTGGCCATTCACCTTGGCCAGGGTTTATCGCGTGGCGAACGCATGGACTGGGCGATTCAAAAGGCTACTGAACTTGGGGTCAACGAAATCACCCCGATCATGAGCGAGCGCTGCGAAGTGCGGCTCAAGGATGAGCGTGCCGACAAACGCCTGGCGCACTGGAGGCAAGTGGCGATCAGCGCTTGCGAACAGTGCGGGCGCTCGCGAGTGCCGGTGATTCATCCGCCGGTGTTGCTCAGCGACTGGATCAAAACCACCGAAGCCGACCTCAAACTGGTTCTGCATCCGGTGTCTGAACCGTTGGCCAGTCATGCCAAACCTGCGCGTCTGGCGTTCCTGATCGGCCCCGAAGGCGGTCTGACCGATAACGAAGTCGATCAAGCCCAGGCCGCTGGCTACCAGCCTGCACGCCTCGGTCCACGGGTGCTGCGCACTGAAACAGCCCCGGTTGTAGCCCTGGCCGTGGCCCAGCAGTTGTGGGGCGATTTCTAAACCCGCCGCGAAAGCATCGCCGCAACGTTCATCCGAAAGTGCGGCGATGCTTCCCAAACCAGGCTGCCTGGCTTACGCATCGAAGACTGGGTTTAAGTTTTCTGATACAGGTTCCCTTATTCCACCGGGTCACTCACCGGCGATGCGATGATCTTCTTCAGTTCGGCGGTCATCGGGAATTCCAGGTTCAGGCCTTTGGGCGGGATCGGTTGTTCGAACCAGCGCTGGTAGATGCTGGTGATTTCCCCGGACTGATACAGGTCAGCCAGCGTCTGGTTCACCACGGCAAGGAGCTGCGGGTCGTCCTTGCGTATCATGCAGCTGTAGATTTCCCGAGATTGTTCGTCACCCACCACCACCCAGTTATGCGGGTCACGGGCTTTGGCCCGCTCGCCGTAGAGCAGTGCATCGTCCATATAGAAGGCCACTGCGCGGCCGGTTTCGAGCATTTTGAACGCTTCGCCATGATCTTTGGCGCTGATCACGTTCATGCCCATTTTGTGATCGGCGCTGTAGCTTTTGATAAAGCGTTCGTTGGTGGTGCCAGCGGTGGTCACTACGTTTTTGTCGCGTAAATCATCGAAGCTTTTGATGCCGCTGTCTTTGGCGGTCAGTAGCTGGCCTTTGACGTAAATGAACCCATACGAAAACGCGACCTGCTTTTGCCGTTCGGCCGTCACTCCGGTCGAGCCGCATTCCAGGTCGACGGTGCCGTTTTGCACCAGCGGGATGCGGGTTTGCGAGGTCACCAGGTTGAATTTGACGTTTAGCGGCTTGCCGCCCACTTGCTGCTGAATACGCTCGACGATTTTTTTGGCCAGCTCCACCGAATAGCCCATTGGTTGGCCGCTGTTATCGCCGATGTAAGAAAACGGTACCGAGGCATCGCGATAACCCAAGGTAATACTCCCCGAGTCGGCGACTTTTTTCAGTGTGCCCTGTAACGGGGCTTCATTGGCTTGCGCGGCGTGGCTGATCAACAGGCCCAGGGTGCAACTGATCAAGGTAAGTTTTTTCATTTTATTGTTTTCCCTTAAAACAGATTAATGGCGAACAGCGATCACGCTTATTTCCACTAGCACCTGAGGCCGCGCGAGTTCGGCTTGCAAGGTGGTGCGGGTGGGCGCTTTACCTGCTGACAGCCAAGCTGACCACACGGCGTTCATGGCCGCAAAGTCGCGCTGAATGTTTTGCAGATAAATCGTGGCGTTAACAATGTGGTCCTTGTCGCTACCGGTCTCGGCCAGCAGCGCGTCGATCTTGTTCAAGACTTCTTGAGTCTGCGCGGTAATGTCTTCGCTTTGAGTGGGAACCTGTCCGGACAGAAAGACCAGCGCCTCGAAAGTCGCGGCGGCGCTCAAACGGTCATTGCTGTGGATGCGGTGAATCGTCATCGGGCTTTCCTTTTGGTTGGGTGGGCGCACTCAAGCGGCCAAGCCTTGCATATCAATGGAGGGTTTGCGTTGTGCAATCAGATCGCTGAGCAAACGCCCGCTGCCGCAGGCCAGGGTGAAGCCCAGTGCGCCGTGGCCCAGGTTGAGCCACAGGTTGCGATAGCCGCTGGCGCCAAGAATGGGCACGCCGCTGGGGGTTGCAGGGCGCATGCCGGCCCACTCGATAGCGTCGGCATAGTTGCCTGCATCCGGGAAGGTGCTGCTGGCCAGCTGGCGCATTTGTGCCAGACGTTTGGGGTCCGGGGTGGGGTCGAAACCAACGATGTCGACCATCGCGGCAATGCGCAGTTGTTCGCCGATACGGGCGTAAACAATCTTGCGGTCGTAGTCGGTGATGCTCACGTGTGGTGCTTTTTGCGGGTCGTTCAGTGCCAGCGTGAGGCTGTAACCCTTGAGCGGGTACAGCGGCAGATTCAGCCCCGGCAGGCCCAGGGCCGGGCTGTTGTGCCCGGCTGCGAGCACAAGCTGATCGACGGCCAGTACTTCGTCGCCCATTTCGACAGCCTGTATTGCACCGTTGGCGTGACGAAGGCGGGTGACGGTTTTGCCCAGCATAAAAGTGCAACGGCCACTGGCCTGCAAGCGGGCGACCAGTTGTTGGCAAAAAGCGTGGCAGTCACCGACTTCTTCGCTGGGGGTGTAGATGCCGCCGACAAAGGCGGTGCCTTGCAGGCCGGGCTCCAGGCTGGCGCATTCGCTGGCGGTCAGTGCCTGCTGAAATGAGCTGTGGATGATTTTTTTGCGCGCCTTGTCGAAGTTGGCGTGTTCGCGGAACGCTACCAGTTTGCCGTTACGCTGCCAGGCGAAACCGTCCAGTTGATCCTCTTCGCGCCATTGCTGCAAAGTGCTCTGGCTGAGCAACGCCAGACGCAGCAAGTGCGCACCATTACGCTGATTCACCGAGCCACGGCACGCGGCTATAAACGAAGCCAGCCAGCGCCATTGGGCCGGGTCCATGCGTGGGCGCAGCTTGAGTGGCGAGTCACCGCGCAACATCCAACCCATGGCTTGCCAAGGCACTCCGGCATCGGCCAGTGGCGCGACATAACGGTAGGAAAGCTGGCCGCCATTGGCGAAGCTGGTCTGGCTGCCCAAGCTTGGCTGAGCCTCAATCACGCTGACTTCAAAGCCATCGCGCACCAAGGCATATGCCGTTGCCAGCCCGATAACGCCTCCGCCGATAATGCAAACTCGCTGTGTCATGTCAGTCCTTGGCCCGCTGTTGAACAGGCTTCAGGTTAGGGGCAGGTGACAGGCAGCGAACAATGAATAAAGATGGTCATCCCATAAACAAAGGTTATGGACTGCGACCATGCGTTTGCGTCATATCGAAGTGTTCCAGGCTATTCGCCAAACCGGTTCTGTCAGTGCTGCGGCGCAACTGCTGCATGTTTCGCAGCCTGCGGTGAGCAAGGTGTTGCAACACGCTGAGCAGCGGCTGGGGTTTCCGTTGTTTTTGCGAGTTCGCGGCAAGTTGCAGCCCACTCCCGAAGCGCTGTTGCTGGAGCGCGAAGTCGATAAGGTGACCGAAAGCCTGCAAGGCGTGCAGCGGTTGGCTGAAAGTTTGCGCCGCGCGCCGGGGCATCGTTTGCGTATTGGCAGCACCCCGGCGTTGGCGTTGTCGTTATTGCCGCCAGTGATCAGCGAGTGGAAGCGCCGTTATCCGGACATCAACTGTGAACTGGTCAGTGCTCACACTCGTGAGCTGATTCAGAACCTGTTAATGCGTGAACTGGATGTGGCCCTGACCTTCAAGTTGCCCGACCATCCGGGGCTCAAGGCCCAGGCGTTGGCTCACGGTGTGCTGGTTGCGCTGGCCCCGCGGGGTTACTGGGCGGATGAAAGCGAAGGCATTGCGCTGACGCTGGATGAGCTGGCGGATGCGCCTTTAATTGGGCTGAGCAGTGTTGACCCGCTGTTTGCCCGGTTGGACAGCTACCTGCAAGCGGTAGAGCCGCCACCACGTATCAGCATAGCGGTACAGACCTATTCGCTGGCGCGGGCGATGGTGGAGGCGGGTGCTGGGTTGGCGGTGATTGATCCGTTTACCGCCTTGGGTGCTTCGCGCGAAAGCACTGTGATTCGGCCATTGAGTCCGGCGCTGCCGATTACGCTCTATGCGCTGACGCGGGCCGACGAAGCCCCTGCGCATATGCTGGAAGGGTTGCTGCAACTGTTCGCCGAGCGGGCCAGCGAGCAGTTGCAGCGGTTGGCGGACTAATCACAAATTGTCGAAATGCGGGAGCGAGCCTGCTCGCTCCCACGGGTGCCATGACGATGTCCGGCCACAATAAGTCGGATGATCAGTGCGCTTGTTTGGCTTCGTCCTCAACCGGCGAATCCTTGGTCACGTGCCTGACCAGTTTGCCGATGGTCAGGCCCTGGAACAGGATCGAGGACAGCACCACGATGTAGGTGATGCTCAGGATCAGGTCGCGCTCCGGGCCCAGTGGCAAGGCCAGAGCCAGTGCTACCGAAACCCCGCCGCGCAGACCGCCCCAGGTCAGGATACGGATGGTGCCGCGTGGCACACTGCGCCAGCGACGCAACAGCACAATGGCCGGGGCCACGGTCAGCAGGCGCGAGAGCAAAATAGCCACTGCCAGTACGCCGGCGGCCAGCAAGTGCAGCCACGAGAATGGCAACAGCAACAACTCCATACCGATCAGCGCAAACAGCAGCGCGTTGAGCATGTCATCGAGCAACTCCCAAAAGCCGTCCATGTAGCGACGGGTCATCTCGTTCATGGCTTTGTTGCGGCCCAGGTTAC
The DNA here is from genome assembly GCA_040385125.1 of Pseudomonadota bacterium. Classification (GTDB taxonomy): domain Bacteria; phylum Pseudomonadota; class Gammaproteobacteria; order Pseudomonadales; family Pseudomonadaceae; genus Aquipseudomonas. The sequence continues at coordinate 22,692 of JAZKIA010000089.1, forward strand.
CGATGATCAGACCGGCAACCACCATCGCAATCGGCGCGGATACATGCAGTTCACTGGCCATGGCCGAACCACCAATCACCAGCGCCAGGGTCAGCATGACTTCGATCTGGTACTGCTCGATGCTTTTGATCATTCGGTAAACCAAATAACCAATCAGGCCGCCGAACACCACGCCGCCAATGGCTTCGTGGGCAAACAGCATGGCGGTGGCGCTGAGGCTTGGGGTTTCGCCCAGTTGCACGATGCCCAGCAATACGGTGAACACCACAACGGCTGTGCCGTCATTGAACAAGCTCTCGCCGACAATGGTGGTTTTCAGCGGTTTCGAGGCGTTGGCCGTGCGCAGCACACCGAGTACGGCAATCGGGTCGGTGGGCGAAATCAGTGCACCAAACAGCAGGCAGTACAAGAAGCTGATGTGCCAGCCGAACAGGCCGAAAATCCAGTAAGCCAGGCTGCCGATCACGGTGGTGGCGATCAACACGCCGACGGTGGCCAGCAGGCCAATCGGCCAGCGGTAGCTGCGCACGTCGTTGAAGTTCACGTGCAATGCGCCGGCAAACAGCAGGAATGAGAGCATCCAGTTCATCAGCAGATCACCGAAGTCGATCTGGCCGATCAGTTGCTGCACACGGTCTTCGAGGCCCGGATAACCGAGAAAGCTCAAACCCTGTAACAGCAGGGAAAACATAAGGGCAGTGACCATCACGCCAATCGTCGGCGGCAGGCCGATAAAGCGGAAGTTCACGTAAGTCAGTAGAGAGGTGAGGCAAATAAACGCGGCTACAAGCTCAAGCATCCGGGATCCTGTGGTGGCGTGAGTGAAGGGAAGTCCGATAAGGTCGGCTGTAAGTTGGATGTAAGTGCAAGCGTCAGGGACACATCCCAAGGGTGTGGCAAATGGGCGCAAAGCTGACAACCATTGACCGCAGAGATGGGCTGAGGTTGCATGGTCGGCTGGGCGCGATGGCCCTATAACAATAAGGAGTGTGCGGTGCTGGCAACAGCGTTGGTGTTGGTCGCGGCAGTGTTGCACGCGATTTGGAATACCCTGATCAAGTTCAGCGGCGAGCGGTTGCTGGTCATTGCGTGCATGGACACGGTGGCGCTGCTGGTGGTGGCTGTGCTGGTAGGGTTTGTGTCATTTCCGCCACTGGACATCTGGCCGTGGATTTTGGCGTCGGCGTTGTTCGAGTTGCTGTATCGGGTGCTGCTGATTCGGGCTTATCGAGTGGGTGATTTGGGCCTGGTATATCCGCTGATGCGCGGATTGTCGCCGTTGGTGGTGCTGGCGCTAACCCTGACGTTTTCCGGAGAAGAACTCAGTGGGCAGCAAATCATCGGCATTCTACTGATCCCGTGTGGCATGGCCTGCCTGCTGTGGCAGGGCGGCGGCGGTGATCGCCTGCCGTGGAGAATGCTGCCGGTGGTGGCGATGATTGGTCTGTGCATCGGCTGCTATACCTTCCTCGATGGCCAGGCGATACGGCGCTGGTCGCATCCGTTGGATTATCTGGTGTGGCTGACGCTGATCAGTGCCTGGCCGTTTCCGCTGCTGGCGATGACCCGCAAGCGTGCCGCGTTTACCCTGTTTTGGCGTACGCAGTGGCGTTTGGGGTTGGCGGTGGGTGTGTGCGTGCTGGCCAGTTATGCGTTGGTGCTGTGGGCCATGCAATTGGGCTCGATTGCCGAGGCGGCGGCCTTGCGTGAGGTCAGTGTGATTTTGGTCGTACTGCTTGGTATGCGTTACCTCAAAGAACCTTTTGGTGGTCCGAGGCTCTTAGCCTGTGGGCTGGTGCTGATCGGCATGCTCGTGATGAAACTCTAAAAAGGAAATTCCAATGACCGTTGCCTTCTGGTGTGTACTGATTGCCTTCTGCCTGACCTATGTGTGCACGGCCTTTGCCAAGTTCAGCGACGGCAAGTTCGGGCCCAAGCAAAACCATGATCCCCGCACGTTTCTCGACAGTCTCCAGGGTTTCGCCAAGCGTGCTCACAGCGCCCAGCTCAACAGCTTTGAAGTGACCCCTGCCTTTGCGGCAGCGGTGATTATTGCCGACATCGTAGGCAATGCAGATCCAGTGACCATCGATGTGCTGGCAGTGCTGTTTATCACCAGCCGCATGCTGTACATCATTTGCTACCTGGCCGACTGGGCGCTGCTGCGTTCCATTGTCTGGCTGGTCGGAATGGGGCTGGTTGTCAGCTTCTTTTTTGTCTCGATGTAAAGCAGCCAACACACTGTGGGAGCGGGCTTGCTCGCGATGCAAGCGATGCGGTTTACCTGATGCACCGCGGTGATACCATCGCGAGCAAGCCCGCTCCCACAAAGGTTTCATTGCATATAGTCGCCTTACTGAGGCAACGCCGCGCCTTTTGGCCACAACAGCCAGATGTTGCCTTTCTGCTTCATGTCGCCAGCCAACTGACCGGCTTGTGGGCCGGTGCCGACGAAGAAGTCGGCGCGTACTTCGCCCGCAATGGCGCCGCCGGTGTCCTGGGCTGCAACCGGACGCACGATAGGTTGGCCGTTCGGTTGGGTGGTCGATAGCCACAACAGGCTGCCCAGCGGGATCACCTTGCGGTCTACTGCCACGCTGTAGCCGGGTGTTAGCGGCACGTTCAGAGAGCCGCGTGGGCCTTCGTTGCTATCGGGGTTTTGGGTGAAGAACACGTAGCTGGGGTTGCTCGCCAGCATTTCGTGTACCCGCTCCGGATGCGCCATGGCCCAAGCGTGAATGGTGCCCATGGTCACGTCTTCTTTCTTCAATTCACCTTGCTCCACCAGCCAGCGACCAATGGGCTTGTACGGATGGCCGTTTTGGTCGGCGTAGCCGATGCGCAGTTGGCGGCCATTATCGAGCTGTACCCGGCCAGAGCCTTGGATTTGCAGAAATTGCAGGTCCATCGGATCGGTCAGCCACGCCAGCACTGGAGCATTCAAACCTTTGCTGTTGATCGTTTCGGCGGTGTCGTATGGCTTGATCACGCGGCCCTCAAGGCGTCCGCGCAGGCGCTTGCCTTTGAGCTCGGGGTAAATGCTGTCCAGATTCACCACGATCAAATCGGCCGGTATGCCGTAGATCGGTACGTTAGCGATTTTGGTGGGGGTCAGGCTGCCTGGGTAAACCGGCTCGTAATAGCCTGTGATCAGACCGTCGTTGCTGCCTTGGGCTGAGCGCAGGCTGTACACATCAAGATGGGTTTGCAGGAAGCTGCTGATTTCAGCAACGCTCGGGGTGGTGGGCAAACTGGCGGCATCGCTGCATACGCTACCCCAGTTAGGGTCAGTCTTGAGTCGTGTACAGGCGCTGCGCCATGAGGCAAAGCCGCCTTGCAGATCGTTACCGGTCACTTCTGGCAACGCGCTCCAGTCGGCTTTGCTGTAGGTAGTGTGCGGCTCGGGCAAGGTGGCGTTCTTGTCAGCCTCCGTGTCGGTGCCGTTACAGCCGGTCAATAGCATGACGACGGGCAGAGCCCAGACCAGCGGCTTGAAAAATGTACTCATCTGCGATGTTCCTTCAAGGGTTGCCGAGGTCTGATGACCGTCAAGGCAATCCATATATTCAATAGGGGTATTGGTCTTTGCGGATGACGCGGGGATACTGGCGACCGATTTCTGCGACGTGAAGCCACCATGATTGTTAAACGACTGACTGTTGTAATGCTGGCCTGCCTGACGCTGTCGGCGTGTGGTGGGGTTGATCCCGATTCACCGCTGGGCCAGCGTAAAGCGCTTTTCAAGCAAATGCTAAAAACCAGCGAAGACCTCGGAGGCATGCTGCGTGGCCGGATTCCATTCGACGGACCACGTTTTACCGAGGGTGCGGTCAAGCTGGATGCGTTGTCCCATGAACCTTGGAAGCATTTTCCACAGGTTAAAGAATCTGATCAAACCAACGCTACCGATGACGTCTGGCAAAAACAGGCACGCTTTCAAGATTTGGCTCGCCAACTTGAGGCGGCGACTGGTGAGCTGGTGATCGCCAGCCAGGTCCAGCCCTACAAAGCCAGCAACCTGACGCCTGCCGTGAAAAAAGTCGAAGACAGCTGCAGCGCGTGCCACAAGGAATTTCGCAATCATTGAGTGATGTCTGGATCAAAAGCCCCTCACCCTAGCCCTCTCCCGGAGGGAGAGGGGACTAAAGGCAAAAGCAGATTTTGGCTATGCCACAGATCGAGCTCCCTCTCCCTTTGGGAGAGGGTTGGGGTGAGGGGTTTTGGGCGGTTATTTATCCAGCTGATCCAGCGCTTCTTGCAGTTCTTTGCGCGATTCGGCCAGTTTGTTTTTGCGTTTGTCGATTCTCTCCGGGTCGCCTCTTTTCATGGCTTTGTCCAGATCAGCCTGGCGCTTGCTGACTTCGTGCTTGGCTTCCAGCACTTTGTTTTCGCGCTCTTTCTTCAAGCTCGAGTCGGTGCAGTGTTCAGTCACTTCGCTCAAGGCTTTTTCCAGGCCGGCCACCTGGTTGCTGTTGCCGTGGGCGCGCGCTTGTACCAGTTGTTGGCTGATTTCGTGTTTTTTGGCCGCGCAACCAGTCAATTCAGGTGCAGGCTCGGCGGCCATCAGCGGGGCAGCCAACAGACCGCAAACAGTGAGTAGGGCGAGCGGTGAAAGAAGTTTCATAAAGAGCTCCATGACAAAAGATGACAATAAACACGATTTTAAAAACCGATACGCAACTCGCGTCTCGGGTAAAGCTGCGGGCCTGGGGTTTCTAATCGAAACCGGCAATCCCGGCAGCGCGTAATTCTTCACTTAACGCTTGCACGTTCGGGTCACGCAAGAACGCACTCAATTGCGCGGCACGCTTTGGACCAATCCCCGGCTGCGCCAGCCAAGCGTCGCTGTCCCGTGTGACCAGCGCTTGCCAGGATTGCCCCAAAGGCACATCGCCCGTGGGTGGCAGGCCCAGCGCTTTGACCCAGCGTTCAAACGGTTGTTGCCGCGCATTGTGCAAACTGGTGAGCAAGCGCTGGCTGCTGCGCTCGCCGAGGCCGTCAATGTTAGCAAGCTGAGCGGCATCCAGGGTTAACCAATCGAGCAGGTTGTTAATTCGTCCATTCTGGATCAGCGTGCTCCAGGTGCCAGGCCCGACAAATGGCAGGGCCAGCCCCTTTTTGCCGCTGAGCCAATTCAGGCGCGCAGAAAACTGACTCTCACATCCCGGCGTCGCTTGCCAGCAGCTCAACGTGTGAAAGTTATTGGGGTTGGGCGTGCTCACTTCAATCCGTTGGCTGGCGCGCGATACCACACTGTCCAGCCGTGGGATGGTCATGCCCGCCAGGCTGATGGCGACGTGATCACCGGGGCGGATGTCCAGGGTTTGCCAGCGTTTCAGGGAGCCTGCACTGATGCGCTTGATCTGGCGGTCGTCGAGACGCACCGGGGTCAGTTCCAGCATGGGTGTGATGCGTCCTGTGCGTCCGATGTTGAAGCTTACTTTGCGCACTTCGCTGGTTGCGTGGGCATGGGGGTACTTCCATGCAACGGCCCAGTTCGGGGGTTTTGCTTGCCAGCGTGCGGAATCAGGGCGCTGGCTTTGGCGCAGCACCACGCCGTCACTGGCAAAGGGCAGGGCGCTGTTGTACCAGTGTTCGCGCCAGTGTCGGGCGTGCCCGAAATGCTCAATAGGCTGGCTGTAGGTCTGGCTGTCGACGAAGCCCAGTGCGCTCAACTGTTGCAGACGCTCGGCCTGAGTGCCGGGGCCTGCGGGCCAGTCCCAGACAAACAGGCCGATGCTCTGACCATGTTCGGTATTCAGCTGATTGCGGGCCATTAGCCCGGCCACGGTACTGCGGGCATTCACGCTACCGGCGTTGGCTTGTATGTGTCCGGGCAAACGCCAATACAGTTCACCTTGCAACACGATATCCACAGGCTGCGGCAGTTGTTGCACGATGGCGCTGATGGCGTGCGCAGAGCGGGTCCAGTCCTGACCTTTGATGCCGTCACCACGGCTGATCACTTGCTGCAATCGGCCCTGTTGATAGATCAGCGTGACCGCCACGCCATCGACCTTGGGCTGAATCCACAGTTCTTGACGGCCTTTGATCCACGCTTTGACGGCTTTTTCGTCGCGCAATTTGGCCAGACCGGTGTGTGCCACGGGATGAGGCAAGGGGCCGCTTGCTGTTTGCAGTGGGTTATCCACAGGTGGGTTGGCAAAGCAGTGTTGCCAGTGTTCGAGGCGCAGGCGTGACTGGTCGTACACCGCGTCGCTGACTTGTGAAATGCCCAAGCGATGGTAGCTGTCGTCCCAGGTTTTCAGCTGCTGTTGCAGGGCCTGATATTCAGACTTGTCGGGGCAGGTGTCGGCCAGTGTGGTGAAGGTCAGAAGGGCAAGTAGTAGCCCGCTGAAAATACGGAGAGAGACCAGCATTGTGAGCGTCCTTGCCCGGAGTGAGTGCTTAAGGCTAGTGGAGGATTCTCCATGCGCACTCGAAGAGATTTACCGGGTATTTCGGTTCACATAAAACGACTGTAGGAGGGCCATTGTCGTCCAGACGCCGCGCTGTCGCGCAGCAAACTGGGGACTGGGCGTAGGAGCTGCTGAGGCACGAAAGCTGCGATCTGTTGATCTTTCGTGCAGGCAACGCATCGCCAGGAAAGAAACCAACGTCAAAAGATCGCAGCCGTCGTTCCTCGGCAGCTCCTACAGGGTGTAGCTGTCTTGCTTACAAGCCAGCGGCAGCGCGCAGTTCTTCAGCGCGGTCGGTACGCTCCCACGTGAACGTGGTGAAGGTATCGTTGCCAACCGTTTTGGTCTGCGGCGTGCGGCCGAAGTGACCGTAGGCTGCAGTTTCCTGGTACATCGGGTGCAGCAGGTCAAGCATGGTGGTGATTGCGTATGGACGCAGGTCGAATACGTCACGCACCAGCTTGACGATTTTGTCGTCGGAGATTTTGCCAGTACCGAAGGTGTTCAACGAAATCGAAGTCGGTTGAGCGACGCCGATTGCGTAGGAAACCTGGATCTCGCAACGCTCAGCCAAGCCGGCAGCCACGATGTTTTTGGCTACATAACGGCCGGCGTATGCCGCCGAACGGTCAACCTTGGATGGATCTTTACCCGAGAACGCGCCGCCGCCGTGACGGGCCATGCCACCGTAGGTGTCAACGATGATCTTGCGACCGGTCAGGCCGCAGTCGCCAACCGGGCCACCGATGATGAACTGGCCAGTCGGGTTGATGTGGAACTGGGTGTCTTTGTGCAGCAGCTCTGCTGGCAGCACGTGCTTGACGATCAGTTCCATCACGCCTTCGCGCAAGTCTTTGTAGGAGACTTCAGGGTTGTGCTGGGTCGACAGCACGATAGCGTCGATAGCGACAACCTTGCCGCCTTCGTAGCGGCAGGTCACCTGAGACTTGGCATCTGGGCGCAGCCAAGGCAGCAGACCGGATTTACGGGCTTCGGCCTGGCGCTGTACCAACTGGTGAGAGTAGGTAATCGGCGCTGGCATCAGCACGTCGGTTTCGTTGCTGGCGTAGCCGAACATCAGGCCCTGGTCGCCGGCACCCTGATCTTCAGGTTTGGCACGGTCAACACCCTGGTTGATGTCGGGGGATTGCTTGCCGATGATGTTCATCACGCCGCAGGTAGCGCCGTCGAAGCCGACGTTGGAGCTGGTGTAGCCGATGTCAGTGATCACGTCACGAACGATCTGCTCCAGATCAACCCAGGCCGAAGTGGTCACTTCGCCAGCAATGATCGCTACGCCGGTTTTCACCAGAGTTTCGCACGCCACACGGGCGAACTTGTCTTCAGCAATGATGGCGTCCAGCACCGCGTCAGAAATCTGGTCGGCGATTTTGTCCGGATGCCCTTCAGACACGGACTCGGAGGTGAAAAGGGAGTATTCGCTCATCTCGACGGTTTCCTAATAATTACCGATGGTGAGTGTCGCCAGCCGGCCGCTGAAAGTGGCGGACCTGAATCTGGAAACCATTACGTAAGCCTATATAAAGGCTTTCCCCGGGAACGAGTCCCGCAGCGGTGGCCCAACGGGCCAGATCATCTTGTTCAAAACCAAGCCACAGGTCACCGCAAGCCTCGCGGGCCCACGCCTGGTTATGGCTACATAACTCTGTTATCAGCAGGCTACCGCCAGGTTGCAGCAAGGTGGCCAGTTGCCTGAATGCTTCGGCCGGTGCGGCGAAATGGTGCAAGACCATGTTCAACACCACGCAGTCGGCTTGGATCTGTACATCGTGTAAAGCGTCGGCCAGGGTCAGGCTGACGTTGTTCAGTGATTCGCGCTCACACAGCTGGCGGGCCAGCTCAAGCATTACCGGGCTGTTGTCCAGTGCCGTGACCTGCTGAAAGCGGCGGGCCAGGTCGGGCAAAAAGCTGCCGTCGCCAGGACCGACTTCCAGGGCCGTGGCCACTGGGCTGAAGCTCAGTTTGTCGAGCAGCGCCAAAACGCTGTCCCGGTATTGCGCCAAGCCGGCGATCAAATCCTGTTGAGCGCGAAACTTCTCGGCTATGCGCGAGAAAAAGTCCTGACTGGCGGCTGCACGTTGCCCGTGTACCGCGCTAATGCGCGCTTGTACCTCGGTGGGCAAGGTCAGGTTATCGACCTCTTCCAGCAACGCTGCGTGCAATTTGCCGCCCACCTGTTCGGTATGGGGCAGGGCGCGGCGATAAAAAATCGCATTGCCTTCACGTCGTGTCGCTACCAGTCGTGCCTGGGACAGCACCTTGAGGTGATGACTCATGCCCGATTGGCCAGTCGCGAAGATTTGCGCCAGTTCCAGCACACCAAACGAATCATTGGCTAACGCGCGCAACACGTTAAGTCGCAGCGGATCGCCTCCAGCCTTGCACAGGGAGGAGAGCTCGTCGCAATCGTCATGGCGGATTGAAGGCACGCGTAAGTTCATGGGGCCGCAGTCTAGTTACCCGGTTCCTACCTAGCAAGTTCAATATCAAAACTTTTTGATATTGGTCGATAAGTGGTGCGTTTGTCGGATGAAGTGTCTGGAATAACGAAATGTGAGGCCCATTCCTTAACAGGTGGAACGGTTAAGCAGAGGAAAAACGCGCCAAGCGATTATCTGTCATTGCCCCGAGGGCGTTGCGTGAGGGAAAATGCTCGCCTTTTTTCCGTTCCATTCTTATCAACTCCAGGAGAACAGCGATGCCCAGCCGTCGTGAGCGTGCCAACGCCATTCGTGCACTCAGCATGGATGCCGTGCAAAAAGCCAACAGCGGCCATCCCGGTGCCCCTATGGGTATGGCGGATATCGCCGAAGTACTGTGGCGCGATTATCTGAAGCACAACCCAAGCAACCCTTCGTTCGCTGATCGTGACCGCTTCGTGCTGTCCAACGGCCACGGCTCGATGCTGATCTACTCGTTGCTGCATCTGACCGGTTACGATCTGTCGATCGACGACCTGAAAAGCTTCCGTCAACTGCACAGTCGCACCCCGGGTCACCCGGAGCTGGGCTACACGCCAGGCGTTGAAACCACCACAGGTCCGTTGGGTCAGGGCTTGGCCAATGCCGTGGGCTTTGCCTTGGCAGAAAAAGTCATGGGCGCGCAGTTCAACCGTCCAGGGCATAACGTTGTCGACCACCACACTTATGTGTTCCTGGGCGATGGCTGCATGATGGAAGGCATTTCCCACGAAGTTGGCTCGCTGGCCGGCACTCTGGGTCTGAGCAAGCTGATTGCGTTCTACGACGACAATGGCATCTCCATCGATGGCGAAGTAGAAGGCTGGTTCACTGACGACACGCCAAAGCGTTTCGAGGCCTACAACTGGCAAGTGATCCGCAATGTTGACGGTCACGACCCGGAAGAAATCAAAACCGCGATCGAAACTGCACGCAAAAGCGACCAACCAACGCTGATCTGCTGCAAAACCACGATCGGTTTCGGTTCGCCGAACAAGCAGGGTAAAGAAGACTGCCACGGTGCTCCTCTGGGCCTGGAAGAAATCGCGCTGACCCGCACCGCGCTGAACTGGAACCACGGTCCGTTTGAAATCCCGGCTGATATCTACGCCGAATGGG
>JAZKIA010000090.1:0-39208 GCA_040385125.1 Pseudomonadota bacterium
GTAGAGGGCACGCAAGGCGCCCACAACAAAGGAATGACGCTAACGGATAGGCTCAACAGCGGATGTAGGAGGCTTCCCGATTTACGATAAGAAGCAGATAAATCAATACAACCTGTGGGAGCGAGCAGGCTCGCTCCCACTTCAGCACCGCTTGCTTAAGTGAACAGCATGGCTCGCTCCCACAGGTTCAAATCGCACCTCAAAAAAAACCCCGGCACTTACGTGCCGGGGTTTTTAGTTTGACGCTCTGCGGACTTAGCCGTTAAACACGTCATCCACGCTTTTCAGCGGGTAGTTCTTAGGGTACGGCAGAGTGGCCACGCCAGTCTCGATGGCGGCTTTGGCCACTGCATCAGAGATCAGGGTGATCAGGCGCGCATCCATTGGTTTCGGGATGATGTACTCACGACCGAATTCCAGTTTGATACCGCCGTAGGCGTCGCACACTTCTTGTGGCACTGGCAGTTTGGCCAGTTCACGCAATGCGTTGGCCGCGGCGATTTTCATTTCTTCGTTGATGCGCTTGGCGCGAACGTCCAAAGCACCACGGAAGATGAACGGGAAACCCAGCACGTTGTTGACCTGGTTCGGGTAGTCCGAACGGCCAGTGGCCATGATCACGTCGTTACGGGTAGCGTGCGCCAGCTCCGGGGAGATTTCCGGATCCGGGTTCGAGCACGCGAATACGATTGGGTTAGGCGCCATACGCAGCAGGTTTTCCGCGCTCAGCAGGTTCGGACCCGACAGGCCAACGAACACATCTGCGCCTTCCATAGCGTCAGCCAGGGTGCGTTTTTCAGTCGCGTGAGCGAAGACAGCCTTGTACTGATTCAGGTCGTCACGGCCGGAGTGGATCACGCCGGTACGGTCGATCATGTAAATGTTTTCCAGGGTTGCACCCATGCTCACCAGCAGTTTCATGCAGGAGATGGCTGCAGCACCGGCACCCAGGCAAACGATCTTGGCGTCAGCCAAGGTTTTGCCAGCGATTTCCAGTGCGTTGATCATGCCGGCTGCGGTCACGATCGCGGTGCCGTGCTGATCATCATGGAACACTGGAATGTCGCACTGTTCGATCAGTGCGCGCTCGATCTCAAAGCACTCTGGTGCCTTGATGTCTTCGAGGTTGATACCGCCGAAGGTGATGGAGATACGTTTAACAGTGTCGATGAAGGCTTGCGGGCTTTCGGAGTCGACTTCGATGTCGAATACATCGATACCGGCGAAGCGCTTGAACAGCACGCCTTTGCCTTCCATAACAGGCTTGGAGGCCAATGGGCCGAGGTCACCCAGGCCCAGAATCGCGGTGCCATCGGAAATCACGGCTACCAGGTTGCCCTTGCCGGTGTACTTGTAGGCAAGTTCAGGGTCGCGGGCGATTTCGCGCACTGGTTCGGCTACACCTGGGCTGTAAGCCAGCGCTAGATCGCGGGCAGTAGCGGTAGGTTTGGTGAGCTCGACACTCAGTTTCCCTGGACGGGGCTGGGCATGATATTCGAGAGCGGCGGTTTTCAAATCAGACATGTGGGCATTCCGCTTTTTTGCTGTTGGACAGACGAATCGCCGAGCATACGCGTGTCGCAAAGTCCCGACAAGACTGACCAGTCAGCAGTGTCAAGGGCTTTACCTTACGACTTTGGGCCAAGAGCCGCGCCCGGCAAGGGTTATAGTGTTCACAATTTATATTTAAAATTGTCTACAATTTTCAATGCATGAAGACTTTTAACATCCCGGGATGGGTCAACGGTAACATCCAGCGTGCCTGCCCTTGCTTCAACCCACCGCGACGCGAGCGGTCCAGTACCCAGCCGCGCGCCTCCACTTTCGCATCCTGCAGATTGACGAGCGATTTCTGGTCAAAACTGGCCAGTTGATTGGGTGCAATGTGCAAAACCAAACCACCCTGCAAATCAATCCAAAGCCCGCCACGATTGCGCTGAACCTTGCTGACCGTGCCACCGATCAGCGCGAAACCCGAACGAGTCACTTGCTGCGGCGCCAGCACTGGCGATTGACGCCAAAGCCCTTGCCCAGCGGCTCGGGCGCTGCGCTCAGCCGCTTGCTGGCAGTCGAGCAATTCGACATTCGGCGCTATTGCGACCTGATACCCCAAACCGTCCGCCAGCAATTGAGCTTCAAGGTTACTGCCGTCGGCACCAAAGACATGAGCCAAGGTACGGCCGTAACGGTCCTGGGCCTGCTTGCCCGCCAACAACCCGACACGGCCATCACTCTGCATCACCAGGCTTTGCAGGCGCTTGCGCGCGGCGTCAGCAAAAGGCTCGGCGGACTGGCCTTTTTTGCCAGTCTCGGGTGCGTTGAGGCCAATCATGCGCACACTGCGGCCATCCTTGAGGCGCAGGGTGTCGCCATCGACCACGCGCTCTACCTGAGCGTAAGACAACGCGCCCGGTGCCGGGCACAACACCTCGGCCTGAACGCTCGCCAACCAAATCGCGGGCACAAAAAAGGCGCCCGCAAGGGACGCCTTTTTCAATAACCCGGTCAGACCAAAAAGGCTGCCCAAGGTCATCAGCCTTACTCGGCTGCTGGTTCTGCTGCTGGAGCTGCTTTAGCGCCGAAAGCACCAAAACGAGTCTTGAAGCGATCAACACGACCGCCAATGTCCAGAGTCTTCTGCTTACCGGTGTAGAACGGGTGGCACTCGTTGCATACGTCAGTACCCAGTGGCTTGCACAGGTTCGAACGAGTTTCGAACTTGTTGCCGCAGCTGCAAGTTACCAGGATTGTTTCGTACGCTGGATGGATATCGGCTTTCATGGGGTATTCCTCGGGCTAGCGTGCCGCCACTCAACACCATTGTTGAATACCGCACGTAAATTTAGGGCGCCGATAATACCAGACCTTTGCATTGACGCAAGTGAGCAATCATGCTCCACCTAAAATCTTTCGCCTTATAAAGGGCTGCCTTTTAGTCCCCGACCGCGTTGTCTGCTAGGCTCCGGGCCATCTTTGCCGTTCATCACTTGAGAGCCCCGCGTGCCCGACGCCATTTTGCGCCTTGCCCTGCCTTCCCCCTTGCGCCGCCTGTTTGATTACCGGGCGCCTGCTGGCGTGCTGCGCAGTCAATTACAGCCAGGCATGCGCTTGCGGGTGCCGTTCGGGCGACGCGAGATGATCGGCATTCTGGTCGAGGTGGTCGATCACAGCGAAGTCCCGGCCGACAAGCTCAAACCGGCGATTGCGCTGCTCGACGCGACGCCACCGCTGCCCGCTTCATTATTCAAGCTGTGCTTGTGGACCTCGCAGTATTACCAGCACAGCCTGGGCGACACCCTGAGCTGGGCGTTGCCGGTGCTGCTGCGCCAGGGCGAGTTGGCCGAAACCCGCCAGGAACGGTTCTGGCAAATGGCCCCCGGTGCCAGGCTCGACGACCCACGCATCGCCCGCGCACCGCGCCAGCGTGAAGCGCTGGCCACCCTCGCCCAGCATCCGCATGGCGTGGCGCATCAGTTACTGAGCAAGCTGATGCTGAGCAAAGACAGCCTCGACCTGCTGCTGGCCAAAGAGCTGGTACAGGTCGAGATTCGCCGTCACGCGCCGAGCGAACGCCACGAACACTGGCTGGCCCAACCCGAATTACCACTCAACAGTGAACAACGCGCTGCTTACGAAGCTATCCGCGCCGGATTCGACAGCTTCCATGCCTTTTTGCTGGCCGGGGTCACGGGCAGCGGCAAGACCGAAGTGTATTTGCAGTTGATCCGCGAAACCCTGCAGGCCGGCAAGCAGGCGCTGGTGCTGATCCCCGAGATCAACCTTGGGCCGCAAACCCTGGCCCGCTTCGAACAGCGCTTCAATGCCCGCATCGCGCTGGTGCATTCAGCGGTCAACGACCGCGAGCGCCTCGAAAGCTGGCTGGCCGCCCGCGACGGTGAAGCGGACATTATTATCGGCACCCGTTCGGCGCTGTTCACCCCAATGAAAAACCCGGGGCTGATCATCATCGACGAAGAGCACGACGGCTCTTATAAACAGCAGGAAGGTTTGCGCTATCACGCCCGCGACCTGGCATTGGTACGGGCACGCCAAGAAAACATCCCGATTGTGCTCGGCTCTGCCACGCCCTCCCTCGAAAGCTTGCATAACGCCTACACCGGCCGCTACGGTCTGCTGCGCCTGAATGAACGCGCCGGTGGTGCCAAACAGCCGCGCTTCCTGCGTCTGGATGTAAAAAGCCGCCCACTGGACAGCGGGATTTCCGGCCCCATGCAGCAAGCCATCGGCCAGACCCTAGCCGCAGGCCAACAGGTGCTGGTGTTCCTCAATCGTCGCGGCTTTGCACCCACCCTGTTGTGCCACGACTGTGGCTGGATGTCGGAATGCCAGCGTTGCGATGCGCGCATGACCGTCCATCAGCGTTCTGGCGAATTGCGCTGCCACCACTGCGGCTATGTCGAACGCGTGCCACGCAATTGCCCGTCATGCAGCAAGGTCGATTTACGCCCGGTCGGCGCGGGCACTGAGCGCGCGGAAGAGCGACTCGGGATTCTGTTCCCGGATTACCCGGTACTGCGGGTCGATCGCGACAGTACCTCGCGCAAAGATGCGATGAATCAGCTGTTTGCCACGATTCAAAAGGGCCAGCCCTGCATTTTGATCGGCACGCAAATGCTCGCCAAGGGTCATCACTTCCCACGGGTGACACTGGTATCGATCCTGGACGCCGATGGCGGGCTGTTCTCCGGCGACTTCCGCGCCAGCGAGCGCATGGCCCAGCTTATCGTTCAGGTCGCAGGCCGTGCGGGTCGCGCCGAAGAGCCGGGCAAGGTGATTATCCAGACCCACCTGGCCGACCACCCGCTGCTGATTCAATTGACCGAACAAGGTTACTTCGCCTTTGCCGAACAGGCCTTGAGCGAACGCCGGGCTGCGGGCTTGCCGCCATTTGCACATTTGGCACTGTTACGCGCCGAGGCTCACAAACCAGGGCAAGCTGAAGGTTTTCTGGATGAGGCCTGTAGCGAAGCAGAGCGCCTGCTGGGCGAGCTGAATCTGGGTGGTATCGAACTGCTGGGGCCCGTGCCCGCGCCCATGGAGCGCCGCGCCGGACGCTATCGTGCTCAATTACTATTACAAGCCAATGCCCGCGCCCCTCTGCACCGACTGCTCAGCCAATGGCTATTGGCGCTGGAGCAAATGCCCAGCGGGCGACAAGTACGCTGGTCGCTGGACGTAGACCCGATTGACCTTTATTGAGCGGGCAGTAGCGCCAGGCTATAAGCTTCACGCGGCAAGTTTGTGGCTAAAAACTTGAAGCTTGCCGCACAGAAGGCCGATAATCCCCTGTTTTTCCACCTGCGCACTGAAGCGCTACCGCGCTTGCGGTCGACAGAGAAGACCATGAAAGACACCATTCGCCAGCTGATTCAACAAGCCCTAGCTCAACTCGTCACAGAAGGTGTGTTGCCTGAAGGCCTGACGCCAGCGATTCAGGTGGAAAACGCCCGTGACAAAACCCACGGCGACTTCGCCAGCAACATCGCCATGATGCTGGCCAAGCCGGCCGGCATGAAGCCACGCGACCTGGCTGAAAAAATCATCGCGGCACTGCCGGCTGATGAGCAAATCAGCAAGACCGAAATCGCCGGCCCAGGCTTCCTGAACTTCTTCCAGAACACCCAGGCCCTGGCCTCGCGTCTGGACGCGGCGCTGGCCGACGAAAAAATCGGCGTGCGCAAGGCTACCCCAGCCATGCGCACCGTCGTTGACATGTCCGCGCCAAACCTGGCCAAAGAGATGCACGTCGGCCACTTGCGTTCGACCATCATTGGCGACGGCGTGGCCCGTGTGCTGGAGTTCCTCGGTGACGACGTGATTCGCCAAAACCACGTAGGCGACTGGGGCACCCAGTTCGGCATGCTGATGGCCTATCTGGAAGAAAACCCGATCACCAGCGACGAGCTGTCTGACCTCGAAAACTTCTACCGCGCCGCCAAGCAACGCTTCGACGAGTCCCCAGAATTCGCGGATCGCGCCCGTGGCCTGGTGGTCAAGCTGCAAGCCGGCGACCCGGACTGCCTGGCCCTGTGGACCAAGTTCAAAGACATCTCGCTGTCGCACTGCCAGAAAATTTACGAGCAGTTGAACGTCAAACTGACCATGGCCGACGTAATGGGCGAAAGCGCCTACAACGACGACCTGATCAACGTGGTCAACGACCTCAAGGCCAAAGGCATGCTGGTCGAGAGCAACGGCGCCCAGTGCGTGTTCCTCGACGAGTTCAAAAACGCTGAAGGCGAACCGCTGCCAGTGATCATCGTCAAGGCCGACGGCGGCTATCTATATGCCACCACCGACCTGGCAGCCATCCGCTACCGTAACGGCGTATTGAAAGCCGATCGCGTGCTGTACTTCGTTGACCAACGTCAGGCGCTGCACTTCCAGCAAGTGTTCGCGGTGGCCCGCAAGGCCGGTTTCATCACCCACCCGATGGAAATGGAGCACATGGGCTTCGGCACCATGAACGGTGCTGATGGCCGTCCCTTCAAGACCCGCGACGGTGGCACGGTCAAACTGATCGACCTGCTCAACGAAGCCAAAGAGCGCGCCTACGCGCTGGTTAAAGAGAAAAACCCTGAACTGGCGGAAGAAGAGCTGCGCGCTATCGCCAAGGTTGTCGGGATTGGCGCAGTGAAATACGCGGACTTGTCCAAGCACCGCACCAGCGATTACAGCTTCAACTTTGACCTGATGCTGAACTTCGAAGGCAATACCGCACCGTACCTGCTGTATGCCTATACCCGTGTTGCGGGCGTGTTCCGCAAACTGGGCAAAAGCTTCGACGAAGTGCAAGGGCAGATCATCCTTGAAGCACCGCAAGAGCACGATCTGGCCGCCAAGTTGGCGCAGTTCGGTGAAGTACTGAATAACGTTGCCGAAAAAGGCACGCCGCACACACTCTGCACGTACCTGTACGAAGTCGCCGGCCTGTTCTCCAGCTTCTACGAGAACTGCCCGATCCTGAGCGCAGAAGACGAAGCACAAAAGCAAAGCCGTCTGCGCCTGGCAGCCTTGGCGGGCCGTACCCTCAAGCAAGGCCTGGAATTGCTGGGTCTGGAAACTCTGGAGCGCATGTAAGTTGGCAGCCAAGAAGAAACCCGCACCCAAGCGCGGCGCCAGTCGTTATCAGGCACCGGCCAAAAAGCCGATTCCGGGCTGGCTGTGGATGGCCATCGGCCTGAGTGTGGGTGCCTTTATCGTGTTTCTGATGAAACTCGAACCCGGCAAGGGCGACGACGTCAAACGGGTCAAGCAAGAGCAGCAAAAGGCCTCTCAAGTTGCTGAGGCCAACAAAACTGCGCCTAGTCCAACCCAACCGGCCAAGCCCAAGTACGACTTTTACACATTGCTGCCCGAGTCTGAAGTGATCGTGCCGCCAGAAGCCGTGCCAGAGAAAACCCCGCCAACGCCGCAAACTGCGCCGCTGAAACCGGTGACCCCGGCCGAAGCAGCAAAAATCGACACAGTGCGCGCTCAGGCAGCCTTGAATGGTTTGACACCGCCACCTGCGCCACCCGTGGTTAAAGCGGCCCCGGTGACCAAGTTCTTCCTGCAGGCGGGCTCGTTCCGCAAACAGGCCGATGCCGACAAGGTACGGGCACAAATCATCCTGCTCGGCCAAACCGCCTCGGTTGAGTCGGGCACAGTGAAAGACGAAACCTGGTACCGGGTACTGGTCGGCCCATTCAGCAATCGCGAACAACTGACCGTAGCCCAAAAGCAATTGGCGGGCGGCGGGTTCAACAATTTGTTGTTACAGCAGCGCCGCTGACAATCGCGAGCAAGCTCGCTCCTACAGATATTGCACTAACTCTGTAGGAGCGAGCTTGCTCGCGATGGCTTTCCTCCGTTCATCCCCATTCCCTCCTTGCTGTTGAAATATCCGCGACAACCCCCATATGTATTTCCATCAGGCATTTTCGCCCCGCTGCGTGGAGACTCTCCCTTGACCACCATCGTTTCAGTACGCCGTCACGGCAAAGTCGTCATGGCTGGCGACGGCCAGGTTTCCCTTGGCAACACCGTGATGAAAGGCAACGCGAAAAAAGTCCGCCGCCTCTATCACGGCCAGGTTATCGCCGGTTTTGCCGGTGCCACCGCTGATGCATTCACTCTGTTCGAACGTTTTGAAGGCCAGCTTGAGAAACATCAGGGCCATCTGGTTCGCGCCGCTGTCGAGTTGGCCAAAGAATGGCGTACCGACCGCTCGCTGAGCCGACTGGAAGCCATGTTGGCGGTTGCCAACAAAGACGCTTCGTTGATCATCACCGGTAACGGTGACGTGGTTGAGCCCGAAGACGGCTTGATCGCAATGGGTTCGGGCGGTGCATTCGCTCAGGCCGCAGCCCGCGCCCTGCTGATGAAGACCGATCTTTCGGCTCGCGAAATCGCTGAAACCGCTCTCGGCATTGCTGGCGACATCTGCGTATTCACCAACCACAACATCACTATTGAGGAGCAGGACCTCGCCGAATAAGCCACCTGTCGGGCCAATCCACCGGCCCGTTTGTGTACTTTGATTCTGCTAGAGGAACGCCAATTATTATGTCCATGACTCCCCGCGAAATTGTTCACGAACTCAATCGCCATATCATCGGCCAGGACGACGCCAAGCGCGCCGTTGCCATCGCCTTGCGTAACCGCTGGCGTCGGATGCAACTGCCAGAAGAGCTGCGCGTTGAAGTCACGCCAAAAAACATTCTGATGATCGGCCCGACCGGTGTCGGTAAAACCGAGATCGCGCGTCGTCTGGCCAAGCTGGCCAACGCACCGTTCATCAAGGTTGAAGCGACCAAGTTCACCGAAGTCGGTTATGTCGGCCGTGATGTCGAGTCGATCATTCGTGATCTGGCAGACGCTGCGATCAAGCTGCTGCGCGAACAGGAAATCGTCAAGGTGCGCCACCGCGCTGAAGATGCCGCCGAAGAGCGCATCCTCGATGCCTTGCTGCCGCCTGCGCGCACGTTCGGCGAAGAAGCCGCCGCACCGCAAGACTCCAACACCCGCCAGCTGTTCCGCAAGCGTCTGCGTGAAGGTCAGCTGGATGACAAAGAGATCGAAATCGAAGTCGCCGATGTGGCTGGCGTCGATATTTCCGCGCCTCCCGGCATGGAAGAAATGACCAACCAGCTGCAAAGCCTGTTTGCCAACATGGGCAAAGGCAAGCGCAAGAGCCGCAAGCTGAAAGTCAAAGAAGCCCTGAAAATGGTGCGTGACGAAGAAGCCGGCCGTCTGGTCAATGACGAAGAGCTCAAGGCCAAGGCGCTGGAAGCGGTCGAACAGCACGGCATCGTGTTTATCGACGAAATCGACAAGGTGGCCAAGCGCGGCAACGTCGGCGGCGCTGACGTGTCCCGTGAAGGTGTACAGCGCGATCTGCTGCCATTGATCGAAGGCTGCACCGTCAACACCAAACTGGGCATGGTCAAGACTGACCACATCCTGTTTATCGCTTCCGGTGCATTCCACCTGAGCAAACCAAGCGATCTGGTGCCTGAGCTGCAAGGCCGTCTGCCAATTCGCGTGGAACTCAAGGCACTGACTCCAGGTGACTTCGAGCGCATCCTCAGCGAGCCGCACGCTTCGCTGACCGAGCAGTACCGAGAGCTGTTGAAAACCGAAGGCCTGAACATCGAGTTCCTGCCCGAAGGCATCAAGCGCTTGGCTGAAATCGCTTGGCAGGTGAACGAGAAAACCGAGAACATCGGCGCTCGTCGTCTGCACACGCTGCTGGAGCGCTTGCTAGAAGAGGTGTCTTTCAGTGCCGGTGATATCGCCAGCGCGCAAAAAGACGAGCCTATTCGTATCGACGCCGAGTACGTGAACAGCCACCTGGGCGAACTGGCCGAGAACGAAGACCTCTCGCGCTACATCTTGTAAACCCGCGTGCACACCGTGTGGCCGCTGGCGCAGACTCCTGCGTCAGCGGCCACAGTGTTTGTGCGATGACCCAAGGTTATGACCATGATCCCCAGCGCCATCAACCTGCACAAAGCCTCGAAAACCCTCACTCTCAAATACCCGTCAGGCGAGCAATACCATCTGCCTGCCGAGTTCCTGCGCGTGCACTCCCCGTCTGCCGAGGTTCAAGGCCACGGCAAGCCGATTCTACAATTCGGCAAAATCAATGTCGGCTTGACCAAGGTCGAACCGGCGGGCCAGTACGCCCTCAAACTGACCTTTGACGACGGCCACGACAGCGGCCTGTTTACCTGGGACTACCTGTACCAGCTTGGTCAGCGTCAGGAAGATCTGTGGGCGGATTACCTGGCCGAACTGAAAAAGGCCGGCAAGTCCCGCGACCCGTCAGAATCCATCGTCAAATTGATGTTGTAAGGCACCACTCCACACCCTCTGCAGGAGCTGCCGAGGTACGAAGGCTGCGATCTTTTTGATCTGCCTCAGCGTCAAAAGATCGCAGCCTTGGGTCTCAAGCCAGCGCCTTGTCCAGCGAACGCTCAATTTCAGATTGAATCATGCCGCTCATAGCGGACATCAGCAGTCCCAGCTCCACATCAACCTTGATGGTTTTTTCACCAATGGTGAGGGTGCCATTCACGCCGGAACGCTTCAGTTTCACCGTGTCACCCGACCAGCTCGGGGTCAGGCCATATTTCCCGGACAGCTTTTCTACCAACGGCTGGGCTTTTTCACGGGCGGCTTCAAGGCCCAGACTGTGGGGACGTTCAACACAGATACGTGCCATGGGTTCACTCCAGATAGATTAGGCCGTCACTATACTTACCTTCACCCTCGCCAAGACAAAGCCGGCCACCGGGATTAGAATGGCCGCATTCTCTTTTGGTGACAGCGATATGACTGATCAGCGCAAAGGCAGCGATGCCGAACCCACCACTCACTTCGGCTTCAAAAACGTACCGGAAAGCCAGAAGGCGGAAAAAGTCGCCGAGGTGTTCCACTCTGTAGCCGGCAAATATGACCTGATGAACGACGTTCTGTCGGGCGGCATGCACCGTCTGTGGAAGCGTTTCACCATCGAACTGTCCGGCGTACGCCCGGGCAACAAGGTGCTGGACATCGCCGGCGGTACGGGTGACCTGGCTCGCAAGTTTTCTCACCTGGTTGGCCCTACCGGCCAAGTGGTGCTGGCCGACATTAACGCTTCCATGCTCAAGGTTGGCCGTGACCGCCTGCTGGACAAGGGCGTGGCAGGCAACATTGAGTTCGTTCAGGCCGACGCTGAAAAGCTGCCGTTCCCGGACAACTATTTCGATTGCGTGACCATCGCTTTCGGCCTGCGCAACGTGACCCACAAAGAAGACGCCCTGCGCTCCATGCTGCGCGTACTCAAGCCGGGCGGCCGGTTGTTGGTACTGGAGTTCTCCAAACCGACCAACGCGCTGATGTCCAAAGTCTACGACGCCTATTCGTTCGCCTTTATGCCGATGGTGGGCAAGCTGATCCTCAACGACCCGGAGAGCTATCGCTATCTGGCAGAGTCGATCCGCATGCACCCGAATCAGGAAACGCTGAAGTCGATGATGGTCGAAGCCGGCTTTGACCGTGTGACCTACCACAACATGACCTCAGGCATCGTCGCGCTGCATCGCGGCATCAAGCCCTGATGGTGCTCAGCGGCCTTCTCGCCAGCGTCGAGAGCGGTATCAACCGTGTCTTGCGGCTGGACAGCACAGCCTTGGCGCGTTTGCAGCCCATGACCGGCAAAGTGATTGCCGTTGAATGCGCAAACCCGGCGCTGCATCTGTTTATTCTGCCCAGCGATGAAGGCCTGTTGCTGGCCGCCCAATGGGCGGCCGAGGCTGATTGCACGCTGCGTGCGCCAGCTTCCAGCCTGTTGCGCCTGGCCCTGAGCAAAGACAAAAGCGCCATCTTGCACAGCCCCGAGGTCGACCTTGAAGGCGACAGCGCGGTGCTGATGGAACTGGCCGCGGTGCTGCAAGACCTGGAGCTGGACTGGGAGTACGAACTCTCACGCTGGATCGGGCCGGTGGCCACGGCATTGATCGGCGGCCACCTGCGCAGTCGTGCCAACTGGTACCAGCAAGGGTTCGCCAGCCTCAATCAGAACCTGGCCCAATACCTGAGCGAAGAAGCCCGCACACTGGTCGGCGAACGTGAAGCGCAAGCGCGCTTTGACGAACTCGACCAACTCAAACTCGACCTGGATCGCCTTGAGGCGCGCTTTGAGCGCCTTTCCCGCTCCCTTAATTCCAGCGATCACGCATGAAGCTGCTTGCCATACGCCGTTTGTTTCGTATCCAGCGCGTCGTCATTCGCTACCGCCTGGATGACCTGCTGTTTGCCCTGCCACTGCCGTGGTGGATGCTGTCATTGCGCTACGCACTGCCGTGGCGCTGGTTCCCGCGCAAAAAACTGGAACTGAGCCGGGGCGCAGCCCTGCGTCTGGCGCTGCAGGACCTGGGACCGATTTTCATCAAGTTCGGACAAATTCTGTCCACCCGCCGCGACTTGCTGCCCGCCGACATCGCCGATGAACTGATGCTGCTGCAAGACCGCGTGCCACCGTTCGATCCACAGGTCGCGGTCAAGCTGATCGAAGAACAGCTGGGCGCCACCATCAGTGATGTGTTCAGCCGCTTTGACATCGAGCCGCTGGCTTCGGCCTCGGTGGCCCAGGTGCACTCGGCCAAACTCAAGACCGGTGAAGACGTAGTGGTCAAGGTCGTACGCCCAGGTCTCAAGCCGATCATCGGCTCGGATTTGGCCTGGCTGTTCATTCTGGCCAAGGCCGCTGAGCGCTTTAGCGCTGATGCCCGCCTGTTGCACCCGGTGGACGTGGTCAGCGACTACGAAAAAACCATTTACGACGAACTCGACCTGTTGCGCGAGGCGGCCAACGCCAGCCAACTCAAGCGCAACTTCGAAGGTTCGCCGCTGCTGTATGTACCGCAGATTTACTGGGACTGGTGCCGCCCCAAAGTGTTGGTCATGGAGCGCATCTACGGGGTTCAGGTCACCGATCTGGCCACCCTCGCCGATCAGCGCACCGACATGAAACTGCTGGCTGAACGCGGGGTCGAGATTTTCTTCACCCAGGTGTTCCGCGACAGCTTCTTTCACGCCGACATGCATCCGGGCAACATCTTCGTTAGCACCGTCAGCCCGTGGAACCCGCAATACATCGCCATCGACTGCGGCATCGTGGGCAGCCTGACTCCTGAGGACCAGGACTACCTGGCGCGCAATTTGTTCGCCTTCTTCAAGCGCGATTACCGGCGTGTGGCGCAATTGCACATTGATTCGGGCTGGGTGCCGGCGCACACCAAACTCAACGAATTTGAAGCCGCTATTCGTACTGTGTGCGAGCCGATTTTCGAGAAACCGCTGAAAGAGATTTCTTTTGGTCAGGTGCTGATGCGCCTGTTCCAGACCGCTCGGCGCTTCAACATGGAAGTTCAGCCACAGTTGGTCCTGCTGCAAAAAACCTTGCTCAACATTGAAGGCCTGGGTCGTCAGTTGTACCCCGACCTTGATCTGTGGAGCACTGCACAGCCGTTCCTTGAGCGCTGGATGCGTGAGCGTGTCAGCCCCAAAACCCTGCTGCGCAACCTGCACAGCCAGGTCGAGCAGATCCCGCATCTGGCCGGCATGACCCGTGACCTGCTGGAGCGCATGTCGCAACCGCACACTAAAAACCAGCGTCTGGTGGTCAGCGAACCCAGAGACAGCTGGTTCTTGCGCCTGATCGGCGCGGGGCATTTGGCTGCAGGTGCGTTGCTGGCCAGTGTCGGCCCGTTGTACACCGCAGGCTATTGGCCCGCGGGCATCATGCTGGCCGTGGGCTTGTATCTGATCGTGCGCCGATAGCCAGCCCTCAGAGAGGCTGGCAAACTGTGAAAACGCTAGGGCGGAATCAAACATGAAAGACTGGCTGAACGAGATCAAATGGGACAGCGACGGCCTGGTGCCGGCGATTGCCCAAGACCACAAAACCGGGCGCGTCTTGATGATGGCCTGGATGAACCGCGAAGCGCTGAGCCTGACCGCTGCCGAGAACCGTGCCATCTACTGGTCACGTTCGCGTGGCAAACTGTGGCGCAAGGGTGAAGAATCGGGCCACGTGCAGAAGCTGCATGAGATGCGCCTGGACTGCGACGCCGACGTCATCATCCTGATGGTTGAGCAAATCGGTGACATCGCCTGCCATACCGGTCGTCAGAGCTGCTTCTACCGCGTGTACGAAAACGCCGAGTGGAAGACCGTCGATCCGGTACTCAAAGACCCCCACGCCATTTACCACGCAGGGCACTCCCATGACTGACACCTTGAGCCGCGTTGCCCAAGTGATCGAAGAGCGCAAGAATGCCGAACCGGGCAGCTCTTACGTCGCCAGCCTGTATCACAAGGGCTTGAACAAAATTCTGGAGAAGGTCGGCGAAGAGTCGATCGAAACCATCATTGCCGCCAAAGACGCCGCCATCAGCGGTGATTGCAGCGATGTGATCTACGAAACCGCCGACCTGTGGTTTCACAGCATGATCATGCTCGCCCAACTGGGGCAGCATCCGCAGGCTGTACTGGATGAACTGGAACGCCGTATCGGCACCTCCGGCCACGTAGAAAAAGCCTCACGGCCGTCCGCTTAAACCACTTTGCGAAGGAACACATGATGGGCATTTTTGACTGGAAACACTGGATCGTCATTCTGGTAGTCGTGGTCCTGGTCTTCGGCACCAAAAAACTGAAAAACCTCGGTACCGACGTCGGCGAATCGATCAAGGGCTTTCGCAAGGCCATGAACGACGACGAAAAGCCGGCTGAACCCGTGGTTCCGCCTGCGCAGCCAACTGCTGCGCCACAGCCACACACCACTTCGACCTTGAACGAGCCGCACACCATCGACGTGCAGGCACAAAAAGTCGAAGAGCCGACCCGCAAAGACGTGTGAGCCAAAACTAATGTTCGGTATCAGCTTCAGTGAACTGCTGCTCGTCGGCCTCGTGGCCCTGCTGGTGCTCGGCCCCGAGCGCCTGCCGGGTGCCGCGCGCACCGCGGGCCTGTGGATCGGGCGCTTGAAACGCAGTTTCAATGCGATCAAACAGGAAGTTGAACGTGAAATCGGCGCCGATGAGATTCGTCGGCAGCTGCACAACGAACACATCTTGTCGATGGAAGAGCAAGCCAAGAAGATTTTGGCTCCGCTGCAGGACGCCATAAAACCTGTAACGCCGACACCCCCGGCACCTGTCAGCCTGAGCAAGACCCCATCTGACCCTGCGCCTCAACCGGCAGCGCCACACGACTCAACCCTGCCACCGCGAGCCCCTTAAGCGCATGAGCAACGTTCCCGAAAACGACCAGCCAATGCCGCTGGTTTCGCACCTGACCGAGCTGCGCACCCGTTTGTTGCGCTGCATCGCGGCAATTTTTCTGATCTTCGTCGGGTTGTTCTCTTTCACGCAGCAGATCTACACCCTGGTCTCGACCCCGTTGCGTGAATACCTGCCGGTGGGCGCCACGATGATCGCCACCGACGTGGCCTCGCCGTTCCTCACCCCGCTGAAGCTGACCATGATGGTCTCGCTGTTTATTGCGATCCCGGTGATCCTGCATCAGATCTGGGGCTTTATCGCGCCGGGCCTGTACAAGCACGAAAAGCGCATTGCCGTGCCGCTGCTGGTCTCCAGCATCTTCCTGTTCTACGCCGGAATGGCCTTTGCCTACTTCCTGGTGTTCCCGCTGGTGTTCAAGTTCTTTGCGGCGGCGACCCCCGAAGGCGTGTCCATGATGACGGACATCAGCAGCTACCTTGATTTCGTCATGACCCTGTTCTTCGCCTTTGGCGTGGCCTTCGAGATTCCGGTGGCCGTGGTGTTACTGGTATGGATCGGCATCGTCGACGTCAAATACCTGCGCAAGATCCGCCCGTACGTGATCATTGGCTGCTTCGTGGTCGGCATGATCCTGACCCCGCCGGACATCTTCTCCCAGACCCTGCTGGCGATCCCGATGTGGATGCTGTTTGAAATCGGCATTCTGTTTGGCAGCCTGATCAGCAAGCGTGGCGAACACCCTGACGACCAACCGGCTGACAGCGACAACAATACCCAACCGCCAGCACCCCAGGCATGAACCTGCTGCTCCTCGAAGAGGCTGATTTCATTGCCGCCGACCGTGTGATCCTGCGCGACCGCCGCTTGACTCATATGCAGGAAGTTCACCGCGCCACAGTTGGCGACAGCCTGCGTGTGGGTCGCATTGGCGGGTTGATGGGCAACGCCGAACTGGTACGCCTTGAAGCCAAGGAAGCCGAGCTGGTTATCCACAGCCTCGATCAGCCGCCGCCAGCAAAACTGCCGCTGACCCTGCTGCTGGCGCTGCCGCGCCCGAAAATGCTACGCCGGGTGCTGCAAACCGTGGCGTCCATGGGCGTACCAAAAGTGGTGCTGGTGAACAGCTACCGGGTCGAAAAGAGCTTTTGGCAAACACCATTTCTGGAGCCCGACGCGGTTCGTGAACAGCTGATTCTGGGGCTTGAGCAAGCGCGAGACAGTGTGTTGCCGGAAATCGTCATCGAAAAACGCTTTAAGCCGTTTGTTGAAGACCGCTTGCCGGCGTTGGTTGAAGGCACGCTGGGCCTGGTCGGTCACCCCGGCGACTACCCTGCCTGCCCACGCGGTCTGGACGAAGCCGTGACGCTGGCCATCGGCCCGGAAGGTGGCTGGATCCCCTACGAAATCGACCTGTTGGCCAAAGCCGGCCTGCAGCCAGTACAACTGGGCGCTCGTATTTTACGGGTCGAAACCGCGGTCACCGCCCTCCTCGCTCGCCTGTTCTAACCCCTCACGGTATCTACGCGGGCTTGTCGGTTAAATACACCTTGTACAATTCACCCTTCAGCTTTGCCCGTCAGGGCCGATAAACAATCACCACGAAACATACTCAGTGGCCAGGGACGGCTTTTATCGATGCGAATCGATCAGATAAGGAGCGTCCCATGATCCATTGGTTAAACACCTCGTTAGGCAATATCAGCGTCAATCGTAAACTCGGTCTCGGCTTCGGTTTGGTGCTGGTCTTGACCTTACTGATCACCGCCGCAGGCTGGAGCGCACTGGTTTCGGTCATTGATCAGGGCAATAGACTCACCACGATTTCCACTGCCGTAGAACAGATCAAAAACCTGAGCATCGCCCAGGTCACCTACGACCGGGACAACGGCAAAAATGGCCCGGGCGAAGTCAACGCGCTGTTGAGCGAGATCGACAACAGC
The DNA here is from genome assembly GCA_040385125.1 of Pseudomonadota bacterium. GTDB lineage: Bacteria > Pseudomonadota > Gammaproteobacteria > Pseudomonadales > Pseudomonadaceae > Aquipseudomonas. Next base: position 17,240 of record JAZKIA010000090.1, read on the forward strand.
CTGCAAAAAACCAACGAGCAACTGGTCACACCCCAGGATCAGGCCACCGTCGGTGCAGAACTCAAAGCCCTTGGCGAGTACAAAACCCTGTTCGCCCAGGTCGCTGAAGCCTACCAGGCCCGCGAAGCAAGCCGCGATCGGCTCGGAACCAGCGCCGACACTGCCGTCGCCCATATCAACACCATCGAAAAAGACTTCTTGCAAGGCAACGACCTGGCGCAGCTGAACAACATCGAGCAACTCAGCCGTCGGTTACAGCAAGCGCGGTTTCAAGTCCGGGGGTATACCTACAGCGGTGACCCCGAGCACGCGCAACCAGCCTTCGACGCCATCGACCAGGCATTAAGCCAGCTCTCCGGTCTGACCGATAAGCTGCCCGGCGAATACACCGCATCGCTCCAGCAAACCAGTACGGCGCTCAACAGCTACCGCGAAGCCTTCAGCCAATTTCACCAGTCCCAGCTACTCAGCGACCAAAAGCAGGAACACCTGCAAGCGCTGGGCACGACCTTGATTGATTTGAGCCACACACTCTCGAACTCGCAATTACGCCAACGCGATATCGACACCCAGACCGCCAAGACTGAACTCATTCTCTTTGCCGCACTGGCATTGCTGCTGGGTGTCATGGCGGCCTGGCTCATCACCCGCCAGATTGTCACCCCACTACAGCGCACGCTGCGCATCCTTGAAGCAGTGGCAACGGGCGATCTGAGCCAAGACCACGCAAGCCAGCGCCGTGACGAACTTGGCCAGCTACAACAGGCCATTCAGCGCATGACCGAAAACCTACGCGGGCTGATCGCTGGTATCAGCGACGGAGTGACCCAAATCGCCAGCGCAGCCGAAGAGTTGTCAGCCGTGACTGAACAAACCAGTACCGGAGTTAACAGCCAAAAGGTCGAAACCGATCAGGTCGCCACTGCCATGCATGAAATGGCCGCAACCGTTCAGGAAGTGGCGCGCAATGCTGAAGAAGCCTCGGAAGCGGCAATCGCCGCCGACCAGCAGGCCCGTGAAGGCGACAAAGTGGTCGGTGAAGCCATCGCCCAGATTGAAGAACTGGCGATTGAAGTTGGCCACTCCACCGAAGCCATGAACCATCTCAAGCGTGAAAGCGACAAGATTGGCAGCGTGCTCGACGTGATCAAGTCGGTGGCTCAGCAAACCAACCTGCTGGCCCTCAACGCCGCCATCGAAGCAGCACGGGCCGGTGAAGCCGGGCGTGGTTTTGCAGTGGTGGCCGATGAGGTGCGCAGTCTGGCTCAGCGCACTCAGACCTCCACAGAGGAAATTGAAGAACTGATTTCAGGTCTGCAAAGCGGCACCCTGCAGGTCTCCAACAGCATGGACAACAGCCGACTGCTGACCGACAGCAGCGTTGAACTGACCCGCCGCGCCGGCGAGTCGCTGGGCAGCATCACCCGCACCGTGTCGACGATTCAGGGCATGAACCAACAGATTGCAGCCGCTGCCGAGCAACAAAGCGCGGTGGCCGAAGAGATCAATCGCAGCGTACTGAACGTACGCGACGTCTCAGAACAAACCGCCGCCGCCAGCGACGAAACCGCAGCCTCCAGCACTGAACTGGCGCGCCTGGGCACGCACTTGCAGACGCTGGTGGGACGCTTCAAGGTTTAATCCCGCACCCCGATTGCAGGAGCGCCCACAAACAGCACCCGTCAGGCAGCTCCTGCAAATCGAATTCGCACCAATACTGTGCAAGTTTTAGACCTGCGTCACACAATCAATCACTGCCCTACAGTTCCTGCCGCCCGCGCCGATGGCCTGATAACGAATATAAAGACCGCACGACAAAACACTTCGTGTCGCCAACGTGATCAGGTCAATAAGGGAGTATCACCATGTACCGTGGGCTGGCCCAACTGCTCGGCAATATCAGCGTCAATCGCAAACTCAGCCTGGGCTTCGGTCTGGTGTTGGTATTAACCCTATTGATTACCGCGACCGGCTGGAGCGGCCTGACGTCTGTGATCGATCGAGGCGAAAAGCTGGCCAACATTTCAAACATCATCATCTTGACCAAAGACCTGCGCATTGCCCGCCTTGACTATCAACTGGACAAAGGCGAACAAGGCAATGGCGAAGTTAACCAGCAACTGAACGAGCTGGATAAAGCGCTGGAAATAGCGCGCAAAAAACTGATTTCCCCCGAAGACCTGGTGTTGATTGAAAAACAACTCAGCGCCGTGGCCGAATACAAGCGTGCCTTTGCCGATATCGTCAAAGCCACTCAAGCCCGCGAAATCAACCGTGAACAACTTGTCAGCACCGCTGATAACGCCGTTGCACGGGTTGGCGAAATTGAAAAAGCGCTGTTGCAAGGCGAGAGCCTGGCGCAATTCAACAGCGTGATTGAGCTCAGCAAATTGTTGCAGCAAGCCCGCTTCCAAGTGCGCGGCTACACCTTCAGCGGCAAAGCCCAGGCCGAACAGCCAGCATTGGACGCGATCGATGCCACGCTGAACGAAATCGCCAGCCTGCCGGCCAAACTCCCCGGTGAACACCTCACCAACCTGAAACTGGCCGCTGATGCCCTTAAAAGCTACCGCGTCGCTGTTACCGGCTTTCGCGATGCACAAGTCGCCAGCGCACAAGCACTGGAGCGCATGCACGTACAAGGCAATAACCTGATCGACCTGAGCCAAAAACTCTCCGCCATTCAAATCGTCAAACGCGACCAGGACAGTCAGCGGGCCAAAACGATGCTGATCGGTTGCGCGCTGCTGGCGTTGGTACTGGGGATCATTGGCGCCTTGGCGATTACTCGCCAGATTGTTATCCCGCTGCAACGCACGCTCAAAACCGTTGAGTACATCGCCGCCGGCGATCTGACCCACAACACTCAAACTGACCGTCGCGACGAACTGGGCCAGCTACAAGTGGCCATTCAACGGATGACTGTAAACCTGCGCGAGTTGATCGGCGGGATCAGTGATGGCGTAACCCAAATTGCCAGCGCAGCTGAAGAACTCTCAGCCGTGACCGAACAGACCAGTGCCGGGGTTAACAGCCAGAAGGTCGAAACCGATCAGGTCGCCACCGCCATGCATGAAATGGCCGCGACCGTTCAAGAAGTGGCGCGCAACGCTGAAGAAGCTTCTGAGGCCGCGGTTGCCGCCGACCAGCAAGCTCGCGAAGGCGACAAAGTGGTCGGTGAAGCCATCGCGCAGATCGAAAAACTGGCGCTTGAGGTGGGGCATTCCACCGAAGCCATGGGCCACCTCAAGCGCGAAAGCGACAAGATTGGCAGCGTGCTCGACGTGATCAAATCGGTAGCCCAGCAAACCAACCTGCTGGCCCTCAACGCCGCCATCGAAGCGGCACGCGCCGGTGAAGCCGGACGTGGTTTTGCAGTGGTGGCCGATGAGGTGCGCAGTCTGGCTCAGCGCACTCAGAAATCCACCGAAGAAATTGAAGAGCTGATTGCTGGCTTGCAAAGCGGCACTCAGCAAGTGTCCAGCAGCATGGACAGCAGTCGCCTGCTGACTGACAACAGTGTCGAGCTGACCCGTCGCGCAGGTGAGTCGCTGGGCAACATCACTCGCACCGTGTCGACGATTCAGGGCATGAACCAGCAAATCGCCGCAGCGGCCGAGCAACAAAGCGCGGTGGCTGAAGAGATTAACCGCAGCGTACTGAACGTACGGGACGTCTCGGAGCAAACAGCAGCCGCCAGCGAAGAGACCGCAGCGTCCAGCATTGAACTGGCGCGGCTGGGTACGCATCTACAGACATTGGTGGGGCGATTTAAGGTTTAGACAGGTATCAACGACTGTAGCCGCTGACGAGGTACGATGGCTGCGATCGGATGCGCAGCGGCCGTAAAACCTGAGGCCGCAATCCATCTGGCACATCGAAGGGCCTGAATTTACGACGGCTTCGCCGCCGATCGCAGCCTCGTACCTCGTCAGCGGCTACATCGTACCGCCCCGCGTTGGGTGAGACCTTCAGGCCGCTGCAAAACCCACAATTGCGGCAAATTGAACGACAATTCCCTTTCCCTTGCGCGACTCTTCCTAGAGAATCCTGCTGCTCTTGCGCCTATCAAATCGCGGGCCTAGTCTCTGCCCACTGCTGCCAAATCAGCAGTCGGGTTTAGCAGCTCGGATCATAATCAGGCGCAAAGCGCCCACTACTGCAAGGCGCTTTTTTTTGGCCTCTGCTCAATGGTGGCCGTGCGCAGGGCACCTTCGGGTGCGCCGGGTTTCCTGATTGACCGGTCTGCTAACCTGCGTTCGGCTGCCACCCTATCGTTTAGCAGCGAGGGTGATAGCTCCTAACTTTAATCAGGAGTCTTTCCCATGCTCAAGATCACCCCAGACCCACCCCATCTCTCGGCCGAAGCGTTCAACGACGACCTGCTTCAAGACCATGCCACTCGTACGCGCGTGCTCAATCACTATTTGGGCCCGCGCCCTGCATCCGCCAAGCTGAACCTCGAAGATGCATTGGTACACGCCTCGAGCGTTCTGCGTAGCGCAAACGCCACAGCCCTTGAGGCAAGCAGGGGCTGTAGCGACGCGCAACGTGATCTGGTGTTTGCGGTACTGCATCTGGTGGACATGGCCAGAGAGCTGGTCGACCAATCGCTGAATAATCTGCCAGCCCGCTAAGGCCATGTGGGAGCGAGCAGGCTCGCTCCCACAGTTGGTTCAGGGGGGTTACAACACCTGGCGCAAAAACGCCTGGGCACGCAGGTCTTTCGGTGAGTTGAAGAAGTCTTCCGGGGCGGAATCTTCCAGCAACTTGCCATGATCGAAGAACAGTACGCGGTTCGCCACTTCGCGGGCAAAGCCCATTTCGTGGGTTACACAAACCATGGTCATGCCTTCGCGGGCCAGGGTCTTCATCACGTCCAGCACTTCGCCAACCATCTCCGGGTCAAGCGCCGAGGTCGGCTCGTCAAACAGCATCACCTTGGGTTCCATCGCCAGCGCACGGGCAATCGCCACACGCTGCTGCTGACCGCCTGAGAGGCGCGACGGGAACTCATTGGCCTTCTGCCCAATACCGACCTTCTCCAGCAACGCACGGGCCTTGGCTTCGCGCTCAGCCTTGCCACGCTTGCGCACCACTTTCTGTGCCAGACACAGGTTCTCCAGCACGGTCATATGCGGGAACAGGTTGAAATGCTGAAACACCATGCCGACTTCGCGCCGATAAGCGTTAACGTCAGTTTTAGGATTGGCCAGGTCGAGGCCGTCGATGCTGACCGAGCCGGAGTCGAAATCTTCCAGGCCATTGAGGCAGCGCAGAAAGGTCGATTTACCCGAGCCCGACGGACCAATGACCACCAGCACTTCGCCCTTGGCGACCTTGGTGGTGACGTTGTCCACGGCACGGACAATGTGCCCGCGGGTGTCGAAGACTTTTACCAGTTCGCGAACTTCAATCACTTTGTGCAAGCCTCCGCTCAAGCCGGCTGGCCATGTGCGACAGCGGCAGGTTGATCAACAAGTACAGGCCCGCTACGCAGAACAGAATCTCGAACGGCGAAAACGAGGTGGTAATGACTTCGCGGCCACTTTTGAGCAACTCGGTGATTGCGATCACTGACACCAGCGAGGTGTCTTTTACCAGGCTGATAAATTGCCCGGCCAGCGGCGGCAGCACGCGTTTGAAGGCTTGCGGCAGTACCACGTAGCGCATCGACTGGCTGGCATTCAGGCCCAGCGAGCGGGCGGCTTCGTTTTGCCCGCGAGCGATGGACTGAACACCCGAACGCACGATTTCAGCCACGTACGCACCAGTGAACAGCGACAGCGCGGCAATGCCGGCAAATTCGCGGGACAGATTGAGTACGGTGCCAATAAAAAAGTAGAAGATGAAAATCTGTACCAGCAGCGGCGTGCCGCGCACCAGCTCAACGTACAGCGTCGACAGGTCGCGCAGGGTCGGGTTGTTCGATAGCCGGCACAGGCCCGTGGCCAGCCCGATAATCAGTCCCAATACACCGGACACCAACGACAGCCAAACGGTTGTCCACAAGCCCAGCAGCAGCGGCCCTGCGGCCCAATGCCGATTAACGCCGATCACATCGCCTTCGGCTACTTCGTCGCCCTCAACCAGTTGCAGGCTGTTGTCGGCAACAGTGATACGTTGTTCTTTACCGTCTTCGCCACGCAGTACCACTTCGGCGGCGTCGCCTTTGCGCACCAGTTCGATAACGGTCGAGGTTTCAGCAGCCCGCTGGGCTTCTTCCGCCTGATAGACAAAGTACTGCGGCACTCGGTTCCAGCGCCATTCGTAAGACATTAGCGAAGTGGCGTAATACAGCGCACCCGCCAGGCCGATAAGCACCAGCACGGTCAATACGTGCCAGGGCCACTGGGCTTTTTTTTGTTTGATCACTTTCAGGTTCCACGTTTTGTGTCGCTAGGGAGGCCGTCATCGCGAGCAAGCTCGCTCCTACAGGAGCGAGCACGCGCGAACAGCCTTATTCCATGTCTTTGAGCCAAGCGGTGTCTTTGAACCACTTGTCATGGATGCGATCGTAGGTGCCGTCTTCACGGATCTGGTGCAGGAAGTTATTGATGAAGTTGATGCTGTCGTAGTCGCCCTTCTTCAGGCCGAAAGCCAGCGGCTCGTAGGTGAACGGCTTATCAAGGTAGACCAGCTTGCCGTTACCGAACTTGTTCACCGCTACAACGTTGTACGGCGCGTCGTAAACAAAGGCATCTGCCTTGCCGTTCACCACGTCCAGCACGCCTTCAGGCTCGTTGTCGTAGCCGTGGTACTGAGCTTTGGCCATCAGTTTGCGAGAGACCATTTCGCCGGTGGTGCCGATCTTGGACGTCAGGCGGTATTGCGGGTCGTTGAGGTCTTTGTAGGACTTGATCTTGCCTTCAAGCTCTTTGCGAATCAGCAGAGTTTGACCCACAACGATGAAGGGTTCGCTGAAGTTCAGGCGCAGGTTACGCTCCTGAGTCAGAGTCATGCCGCTGCCGATCATGTCGAATTTGTTGGTCATCAAAGCAGGAATAATGCCGTCATAGCCGGTGGACACCAGCTCGAGCTTGACGCCCATGGACTTGGCCATGGCTTTGAGCAGGTCGACTTCGAAGCCAATGATCTGGCCACGCTTGTTGGTCATTTCGAAGGGCATGTAAGTGGGGTCCATGCCCACTTTCAACGTGCCGCGCTTGACCGCATCATCAATGGCGCCTGCATGGGCTGCGCTGACCGCCATTAGTGCAGTGACACCGAACAGCAGTTTCGATAGAAACTTCTTCATCATCAACTCCCCTCAACCTACTCAATTAAGGTGTTGGCCTGCGGCGGGCTCAATGCAAAAAGCCAATAAAGCCGGGCATTCACCCATTCGGAGACGGATGCTAACTCACAGGAGGGTTATGAGACGAGTTTTGCGGTGGAAAAGCTTGATCAGCGGGGAGGTAACAGTACCTTCATCGCGAGCAAGCTCGCTCCTACATAACCTGTAGGAGCAAGCTTGCTCGCGATAAGGGTCAGGCAGCGGGTTGCAACGGCAACAGTGGCGCGTGCGGGTCGGCCGCAACCGACTCACGCCAGGCGTTCAGCCAATCTTCATGGCCTTCGTTCCACACCAGCGCATGCAGGCGTGCCAGAGCAACCGGGTCGCTCAGCAGCGCCATGCGCTCGTTGTTGTCCAACGCCGTCGGGCCGACTTTAAGGGCATGACGCACACGCTCGGTGCGCAGCCATTCAATCGGCTCGGCTTGCTGGTGACGCGAAGTCGCCAAAGCGCAGGCCAATGCGTTCTGCTGTGGATCAACCACGGCCCGTACAAAGCCGTCGTTGAGCGCACGATAACGGTTCTCGTAGGTGTATTCAGCAGTGGCTGACAATTCACGCGGCGGCGCGTATTCCTCAGGAATCAGGAACAGGCTTTCGTCGCGGGACTTGAGGCCCAGCTTGACCCGGCTGGAGATCACCGACACGGGGATCGACAGCATCAAAGAACCCACAATCGGCACCAGCCACCACAGGAAGCTCGGGTTCAACCACAACACCAAGGCAGCCCAGGCCGCACCCAACAGGGTTTGCGGGCCATGACGGCGCACCGCTTCGCTCCACGGCGTGGAGTCATCGTCACGTTGTGGCGAGTTCCAGGTCGCGGCCCAGCCGAGGAACGCGGCCAGTACAAAACGGGTGTGGAAGATCATGCGCACCGGTGCCAGCAGCATCGAGAACAGCATCTCCAGCAACATCGACAGCGTGACCTTGAACTTGCCACCGAACTCTTTCGCGCCCTTGGCCCAGATCAGGATGATGCTGAGCAATTTAGGCAGGAACAACAGCACGATGGTGGTCGAGAACAAGGCAACAGCTTTTTCCGGGTGCCATTGTGGCCACAGCGGATAGAGCTGACGCGGCTCCATAAAGTACTGCGGTTCCATCAGCGTGTTGACCGCCAGCAAGGCCGTCGACAGCAGCAGGAAGAAGAACCACAGCGGCGCCGACAGGTACGACATCACGCCCGTGAGGAACACCGCGCGGTGTACCGGGTGCATGCCTTTAACCAGGAACAGGCGGAAGTTCATCAGGTTGCCGTGGCACCAGCGACGGTCACGCTTGAGTTCGTCCAGCAGGTTGGGCGGCAGTTCTTCATAGCTGCCCGGCAAGTCGTAGGCAATCCACACGCCCCAACCGGCACGGCGCATCAACGCAGCTTCAACGAAGTCGTGCGACAAAATTGCACCGGCAAAAGCCCCTTTACCCGGCAACGGCGCCAAGGCGCAGTGCTCGATAAACGGTTTCATGCGGATGATCGCGTTGTGGCCCCAATAGTGGGATTCGCCCAGCTGCCAGAAGTGCAAACCGGCAGTAAACAGTGGCCCGTAGACCCGCGTCGCAAATTGCTGCATGCGGGCATACAAGGTGTCCATGCCCGACGCACGCGGCGCGGTCTGGATGATGCCGGCGTCTGGCGTGGCTTCCATCAAGCGCACCAGGCTGGTCAGGCAGTCGCCGCTCATGACGCTGTCAGCGTCGAGCACCACCATGTATTTGTAATCACCACCCCAGCGACGGCAAAAGTCGTCAAGGTTGCCGCTTTTACGTTTCACACGGCGACGGCGACGGCGATAGAAAATCCGCCCGAAGCCTTCTGTTTCGCGGCACACATCCAGCCAGGCCTGTTGCTCGGCGACACAAATGTCAGGGTCGTTACTGTCGCTGAGGACGAAGAAGTCGAAGCGATCCAGATCACCCGTGGCCGCAACCGATTCGTACGTTGCCCGCAGACCCGCAAATACACGGGTGACGTCTTCGTTACAGATCGGCATGACCAGCGCAGTACGCGCCTGTTCAGGGATTGGCTCATCACCGGCGCTGGCGCCGGAAATACGATATTTATCGTGCCCGGTCAGCAGTTCCAGAAAGCCCATCAAGGCCGTCCAGAAACCCGCCGACACCCAGCAAAACAGAATCCCGAACAGGATCAGAATGCTGGTTTGCAAGGCATATGGCAGCACTTGCTGCGCCGTTTGCATCAACGGCTGGTGCAGGACTTCATCAAGGTCAACGAACGACCAGCCTTGGTACGGCATGATGCCTTTCATGTACCAGCCCGCAACGATGGTCTGGCCAAGCATCAACACCAGCAGGATGTAACGGCGGATCGAACCCACCGTCCGCCAGCGTGCATGGGGCAGCACCCGCTCGTCCGGCTTCGGAGCTGGAGGGTTGCTGCGCCCGGTCAGGCGCCGCCAGCCGCGAACCAGAATATTGGTTCGCCACGGCTCAGGCACCACTTTGGTGCGCCGAATCGGCGGCGTGGCCTTGAGCATCACCCGGCCGCTGGCGTCGAGAGCAAGCATTTCTGCTTCCTCCAGATCAGCGGCCGAACTGAGGTTCAGACGTGTGCCCACCGAGGCCTGAGCGGCCTCGTTGGCATCAGTGTCGGCCTGCGCTGACAACCGCGCATGCAACTCGGCAAACGAGGTGCAGCTCGCCAGCTCGGCGCGCTGCTCATTGCTCAGTGGCAAGTGCGCCAGGTACTCGTCAAGCGAGGCTGGCTGGGCTTTAGGGTTACTCATCGGCGGGCAACTGGTAGCTCCAGGTCTCGGTCAACACTTTCTCAGTCTTCACCGGTTCTGGTGTGGCTGGGGTCGCGTCGGTCGCCGGCTGGGTAGCGTCTTTGGCTGTTTGCGCTTTCTTTTCCAGGGCCTTGGCCGCAGCTTTTTCAGCCTTGGTCAGGGTTGCCGGCTTGGCTGCGGGCGTCTCAATGTCTTGAACCAGAGCGGCACGCATTTCGGTGGCCTTGCTCGGGTCCTTGATTTTCATCCGCAGGGTCAAACGCCAGCCCTTGGTTTCAGGGTTGTAGCGCACGTTGTTCTCAACCAGCTCGGCGTTATCACCGATGCTGACCTGGCTACGTACGGCTGCATTTTCTGGCAAGGCTTTGAGCGACGGGCCTTCGAAGTCGACCAGATACGCCACGCTGCCGTCTGGCTGGCGGATCAGGTTGGATTGTTTGACGTCACCGGTCGAACGCAGGGTTTGTTTAACCCAGGCGCTGTCCTTCGGATGCAGTGCGGCTTCGTCCAGAGTCCAGTGCAGGCGGTAGGCGTACTCAAACGGCTTGCCAGGCTCTGGCAGAGTAGCCGGGCTCCAGAACGCAACGATGTTGTCGTTGGTTTCGTCAGCGGTCGGAATTTCTACCAGATCAACAGAGCCCTTGCCCCAATCGCCTTTTGGTTCGATCCAGGCACTTGGACGCTTTTCGTAGCGGTCGTCGAGGTCTTCGTAGTGGCTGAAGTCACGGCCGCGTTGCAGCAGACCAAAACCACGCGGGTTCTCAACCGAGAAATTGCTCACCGACAAATGTTTCGGGTTGTTCAGCGGGCGCCAGATCCACTCGCCGTTGCCGGCATGAATCGCCAGGCCCGACGAATCGTGCAGTTCGCGGCGGTAGTTGAGGACTTTGGACGGCTGGTTGGCGCCGAACAGGAACATGCTCGTCAGCGGCGCGATGCCCAGCTTGGTCACTTTGTCACGCAGGAACATTTGCGATTTGACATCCACGATGGTGTCTACGCCCGGCCGCAGGGTGAAGCGGTAGGCGCCGGTGGCACGTGGCGAATCCAGCAAGGCGAAGATCACCAGATGCTTGTCGCCCGCTTTCGGACGTTCGATCCAGAATTCGGTGAAACGCGGGAACTCTTCACCCGACGGCAGCGCTGTATCAATCGCCATACCGCGAGCCGACAGGCCGTAGATTTGATCCTTGCCGATCACGCGGAAGTAGCTCGCGCCGAGCATGGTCATGATTTCGTCTTGCTTATCCGCCTTGTTGATCGGATACAGCACGCGGAAACCGGCCCAGCCCAGGTTCTCGGTGGCTTTGGGGTCGAACTGCACGCCGCCGAAATCAAACCGGCTCGGGTCGTACTTGATCTCTTCGACCTTGGTGGCGGTCACTTCGTTGATTTTCACCGGCGTGTCGAAGTGCATGCCCTGGTGATAGAAGGACAACTTGAAAGGGGTCTTTTGATCAGCCCACTGGGCTTTCTCATTTTTGAAACGAATCGTTTGGTAGTCCGCGAACTTCATGTCGCGGAACTCTTTAGGCAAATTGCTGCGCGGCGCTTGGTACTTCTGTTCGGCGAGGGTTTTAGCCTCAGCCGCCACGTCATCCAGACTGAATGCCCACAGTTGACCCGCACCGAACAAGCAAAAGAGCGCAGAGCCCGTCACCAGTGCGTTGCGCAACCGCTTGGCAGACATTTTTGGAGCATTTGATGGACTAACAATCACGAGCAAACCTCGCCGAAAACAGATGATGAAACCAACGGCCAGCGATTTATATGCCGGGTTGGCGAGCACTCTTCCGACCGTCGAGTATAGGAATGATTCCCTAGACGTGCCGGATTAGCCTCTGTGTAGCGCGGGATTATCTAGTAGGCCGCGTTACAACGCATCCACTGTCGGCAAGTATTTCATGTGTAAAACCCCTGTTTTCAGACGAAAACACTGTATTTCGAGGTTTTATATTTGTAACAGAAATGTCACGGGGCCAGCACTGACCCCACACACCTGAATATCCGCGCCAAAACGCCCCGCCTCCCCCCCTGAAACAGCCCTTTATGCTTCGTCGGGCTGCAGGTTGAGCAGACGATGGGCCATTTGCTCGGCGGCACGTACCAGCGCGTCGGTAATCCCGGGTTCAGACGCCGAATGCCCGGCGTCGCGGATCACCTGCAGCTCGCTGTCAGGCCAGGCCTGGTGCAGCGCCCATGCGTTGTCCAGCGGGCAAATCACGTCGTAACGGCCGTGCACGATCACACCCGGCAAGTGGGCAATCTTGTGCATGTCGCGGATCAGTTGATTGGGCTCAAGGAACGCGCTGTTGGCAAAGTAGTGACACTCGATGCGGGCAATCGACAACGCCCGATGCGGGTCGCAAAAACGATCGACCACTTGCGGGTTCGGACGCAGCGTTGCCGTGCGCCCTTCCCAGGTCGACCAGGCCTTGGCCGCGTGCATCTGGGCAATCTGGTCATTGCCGATCAGGCGCTTGTGGTAGGCGCTGAGCAGGTCATGACGCTCTTCTTGAGGAATGGGCGCCAGGTAATCTTGCCAGTAGTCCGGGAACAGGCGGCTGGCACCGGCCTGGTAGAACCATTCAATTTCTTGTGGCCGGGCCAGAAAAATCCCGCGCAAAATCAGGCCATGCACACGCGAGGGATGGCTTTGTGCATAGGCCAATGACAGGGTCGAGCCCCACGAGCCACCAAACAGCACCCATTTGTCGATGCCCAGGAACGAGCGAATTCGCTCCATGTCGGCGACCAGATCCCAGGTGGTGTTGCTCTCAAGGCTGGCGTGCGGCGTCGAGCGCCCGCAACCACGCTGATCAAAGGTGATGATGCGGTACAGACTCGGATCAAAATAACAGCGGCTATTGGCATCGCAGCCTGAACCCGGGCCACCGTGAACAAACACCACCGGCAAACCATCGGGCGAGCCGCTTTCGTCCACGTAAAGCACATGCGGCGCCTCAACAGCCAACTCATGCCGGGCGTAAGGTTTGATCTGCGGGAACAAGGTCTGCATTACGCACTCCGAGGGGGCTGGAAAATGTTGCCGTCTGGCATCATAAACCCGATTGCCCCCAATGAGCATGTCCTTAAAAAGACTGTGGTTGAATATCTGGCAGCGCATAAATCCTGTAGGAGCGAGCTTGCTCGCGATGGGATCGATGCGGTCTTACTGAAAGACCGAGTAGCCTGCATCGCGAGCAAGCCCGCTCCCACAAGAACAGGGTCTGCTTCAAGATTAAAGAGCCATCAAGCGTAGTGCTTGGCACCCCATTCAACAATTCGCGCCAGCAGTTGCTTGAGCACCACTTGGGTCGGTGCCGCCAGGTCTTCGCGGTAGTTGAACGGCTCGAACTCTTCCATGTAGGTGCACTGCGCCAGCTCCAGTTGCACCGCGTGAATGTTGTCCGCCGGGCTGCCGTAATCGCGGGTGATGTGCCCGCCCTTGAAGCGGCCGTTCAAGACGTGGCTGTAGGCCGGATGCTGCGCGCAGATCGCCTCCAGATCACTGGCCAGTATCGGATCGCAGCTGGCGCCATTGAAGGTGCCCAGGTTGAAGTCCGGCAGACGCCCGTCAAACAGGTGCGGGACTTGAGAGCGGATCGAGTGCGCATCGAACAGCAGCGCATAGCCAAACTCGGCCTTGAGCCGCGCCAGCTCTTGCTGCAGGGTCTGGTGATAAGGCTTCCAGATTTTCTCCAGGTAAGTCGCCCGCTCTGCCGCTGTCGGCACCTGGCCTTCGCGAAACAGGGGCACGCCGTCAAACAGCGTGGCCGGGAACAACCCCGTGGTCGCCCCCACGTACATCGGCGCATCGTCTTCGGGCCGATTAAGGTCGATGACGAAACGCGAATACTCGGCCGCCAGGGTGCTGGCACCCAACTCAGCCGCAAACTCATAAAGCCTTGGGATATGCCAGTCGGTGTCCGGCAGGCTTTTAGCCTCGGGGATCAACCCGGCTTCGACCACAGGCGTCAGGCGCAAGCCCGCGTGGGGCATGCTGATCAGCAATGGCACGCGGCCTTGTTTGAATGTCAGTACCTTATCCACAACCTTCTCTCCTAAAGCACTACGTCAATGCCATTGCGCACGACGCGTTTGTCCAGGTCACCCCCCAGCCAATAGGCCAGGTCTGCCGGACGATCAATATTCCAGGCCACAAAGTCGGCCACTTTTCCGGGTTCCAGCGAGCCGTGGGTCTCGCCCATGCCCAACGCGGTGGCGGCGTGTTGCGTCACGCCAGCCAAGGCTTCTTCGGGGGTCATGCGGAACAAGGTACACGCCATGTTCAGCATCAGGCGCAACGACAACCCCGGCGAAGTCCCCGGATTGAGGTCGCTGGCGATGGCGATTTTCACCCCGTGCTTGCGCAAGGCCTCCATCGGCGGCAATTGGGTTTCACGCAAGAAGTAAAACGCGCCAGGCAACAGCACCGCCACAGTACCCGACGCGGCCATCGCAATGGCGTCTTCTTCGGTCATGAACTCCAGATGATCCGCCGACAGCGCCTGATAACGCGCGGCCAAGCTCGATCCGTGCAGCGATGACAATTGCTCGGCATGCAGCTTGACCGGCAAGCCCAGTTGCTGCGCCACCCCAAACACCCGCTCGACCTGAGCCGGTGAAAAGGCCAGGTATTCGCAGAACGCATCGACCGCATCCACCAGCCCTTCTGCCGCCAGCGCAGGGAGCATGTCGTTGCAAATATGCTCGATGTAATCGTCTGCACGGTCCTTGTACTCTGGCGGCAAGGCATGAGCGGCCAGACACGTGCTGCGCACGGTCACTGGCAGCTCCTGACCAAGACGACGAATCACCCGCAAGATTTTGCGCTCGCTCTCAAGGCACAAGCCGTAACCGGACTTGATCTCGACGCTGGTCACACCGTCGCGCAGCAAACAGGTCAAACGCTGACGCGCACTGGCGAACAGCTCCTCTTCGCTGGCCGCACGGGTCGCACGCACAGTGCTGGCAATGCCTCCACCGGCAGCGGCTATTTCGGCATAACTCACGCCTTGCAGGCGCTGCTCGAATTCGCCGCTGCGATTACCGCCAAACACCGTGTGCGTGTGGCAATCGATCAACCCTGGCGTCACCCACGCGCCTTCCAGGCCGTGGGTTTGACCAAACTCACCCGCCGGCAACTGCTGACGCGGACCAATCCACTCAATGTAGCCGTCACGGGTGACAATGGCGGCATCCTCGATAATCGAGTACGTGCCATTGGCCATGGTTGCGACATTGCAGTGTTGCCAAAGGGTTTTCATTCACTCACTCCGTACAGGATCAAACACTCAGGAAAGCTCGGGAGCCACTGCAACTACCCGTCCAGCCGCCGGCTTTACCCACAACACATAAGCCACAACCAGCAGGACAATCCAGACCACACCGACCATCAGTGCAGCTTGGGTCTCTGGGAAGTAACCCAGCACACCGAAGATAAACACCATGAACGCAATAGCAGCCATCGGCGCATACGGCCAGAACGGCACCGGGAACTTGAGCTGGGCCACTTCTTCACGGGTCATGGAACGGCGCATGGCCACTTGAGTCACCAGGATCATCAACCACACCCACACGGTGGCGAAGGTCGCAATCGAGGCAATGACCAGGAAGATGTCTTTGGGGATCAGGTAGTTCAGCACCACACCGCCCAACAACGTAGCGCCCATGACCAGTACCGTCATCCACGGCACGCCATGCTTGGAGATTTTGGCAAAGCTTTTAGGTGCCTGTCCTTGCTGGGCCAGACCAAACATCATGCGGCCTGCGCCGAAGATGTCGCTGTTGATCGCCGACACCGCCGCCGAAATCACCACGATGTTGAGGATAGTGGCCGCCGAGCTGATGCCCAGGCTGTCAAAAATCTGCACAAAGGGGCTGCCCTGGCTGCCGATCTGAGTCCACGGGTAAATAGCCATCAACACAAACAGGGTCAGCACATAGAACAACAGAATGCGCAGCGGCACCGCATTGATCGCTTTCGGGATCACGCGTTGTGGGTCTTTGGCTTCACCGGCAGTGATACCAATGATTTCAATGCCGCCAAAAGCAAACATCACCACCGCAAACGAGGCAATCAAGCCACCCACGCCATTAGGCATAAAGCCGCCGAATGACCACAGGTTGCTAATGCCGGTAGCCACCGCGTCAGGGCTGCCAGAAGTGCCGATGCCAAACAGCATGATGCCGAAGCCGGCCAGGATCATCGCCACGATGGCGGCGACTTTCAGCAGGGACAGCCAGAACTCCATTTCACCGAAAACTTTGACGCTGCACAGGTTCAAGCCGCCGATCAGCAACACGATGCCCAGCACCCAGATCCAGCGCGCGACATCCGGGAACCAGAAGCCCATGTAAATCCCGAAGGCGGTGATATCGGCCAGACACACGATGATCATTTCAAAGGCATAGGTCCACCCGAGGACGAAACCCGACATCGGCCCCAAATAAGTAGTGGCGTACTGACCAAAAGACCCCGACACCGGATCGCGCACGGCCATTTCGCCCAATGCGCGCATCACCATGAATACCGCGGCTCCACCAATCAGGTAGGCCAGCAGCACAGCGGGTCCAGCCATTTGGATGGCAGCGGCTGAACCGTAAAAAAGACCCGTCCCGATCGCTGAGCCCAGCGCCATAAAACGGATGTGGCGAGCGGAGAGCCCGCGTTTCAAACCTTGAGTTTGGCTTTGCATTTCGCGTCCTTAATTATTTTTGTCGGCGAACACAGATACGCGCAGAGCCAAAAAGGCTCTGCGCGCGGGGTCGTTACAGGCTTGGTAGAACGTGGGCAGGTACCAGCTCGTTCAGACAGCGAGTAGCCAGCAGTTGCATGGCGATTTCGATGTCTGGAGCAAAGAAGCGGTCTTTTTCATAGTGCGCAACCTTGCTGCGCAGGGTGGTACGGGCGATTTCGAGCTTGGCGGAGGTTTTCAGGCCATCACGCAGATCCAGACCCTGGCACGCGGCCAGCCACTCGATCGCCAATACGCCGCGTACGTTTTCAGCCATTTCCCACAAGCGCTTGCCCGCAGAAGGCGCCATCGATACGTGGTCTTCCTGGTTGGCCGAGGTCGGAATGCTGTCCACGCTATGCGGGTGGGACAACGCTTTGTTCTCGCTGGCCAGGGCCGCAGCCGTGACCTGAGCGATCATAAAGCCGGAGTTGACGCCGCCATTGGCCACCAGGAACGGCGGCAATTGCGACATGTGCTTGTCCATCATCAACGAGATACGGCGCTCGCTCAGCGAGCCGATTTCGGCAATTGCCAAGGCCATATTGTCTGCAGCCATTGCCACTGGTTCGGCGTGGAAGTTGCCGCCAGAGATCACGTCGCCCTGCTCAGCAAACACCAGCGGGTTATCCGACACAGCGTTGGCTTCAATGCCCAGCACTTCGGCGGCCTGGCGGAACTGAGTCAGGCAGGCGCCCATCACTTGTGGCTGGCAGCGCAGGGAGTACGGGTCTTGCACCTTGTCGCAGTTTTTGTGCGACTCGGAGACTTCGCTGCTCGCGCCCAGCAGGTCACGATAAATTGCGGCCGCGTCGATCTGCCCGCGTTGACCGCGTGCCGCATGAATACGTGGATCAAACGGCGAGCGCGAACCCAGTACCGCTTCAACGGTCAGGCCACCGCAGGCCATCGCGGCGGCAAACAGGTCTTCGCCTTCAAACAGGCCGCGCAGGGCGTAGGCGGTCGACACCTGAGTGCCGTTGAGCAACGCCAGACCTTCCTTGGCCGCCAACGTCAGAGGCTCAAGACCGGCTTGTTTCAACGCGGTGACCGCGTCCAGCCATTCGCCTTTGTAACGCGCTTTGCCCTCGCCCAGCAGCACCAGCGACATATGCGCCAACGGCGCCAAATCGCCCGAAGCACCGACCGAGCCTTTAAGCGGGATATGCGGATAAACCTCGGCGTTGATCAAGGCGATCAAGGCGTCGATCACCACCCGGCGAATCCCGGAGAAACCACGGCTCAGGCTGTTGACCTTAAGCACCATGATCAAACGCACCAAATCATCGCTGATCGGCTCGCCAATACCGGCCGCGTGGGACAGCACCAAGGAGCGCTGGAGGTTTTCCAGGTCTTCGCTGGCAATTTTGGTCGAAGCCAGCAGGCCAAAACCGGTGTTGATGCCGTAGGTGGTGCGGTTTTCGGCAAGGATCTGCTCAACACACGCCACGCTGGCATCGATCTGCGCCGAAGCGCTGTCGTCCAGGCTGAGGGTCACTGGCTGCTGATAAATGTCACGCAGTTGGGCGAGGCTCAATTGGCCGGGAATAAGGTTTAGCTCAAGCACGTTAATACTCCTACGCGTGTTGCGAAAATTTTAAAAACCGTATGTGTAGCCGCTGCCGAAGGCTGCGATAAGGCCCGCAGGGCCTTCGCTTTTGAGAGACCGCGACCCCTTCGGGCTCGATCGCAGCCTTCGGCAGCGGCTACAAAGGTCTGGGATTAGCCGTTAATCATCGGCAGGTTCAGGCCCTGTTCGTTGGCACAGTCAATGGCGATGTCGTAACCGGCATCGGCATGACGCATCACGCCGGTGGCCGGGTCGTTGTGCAACACGCGGGCGATACGCTCAGCCGCTTCGTCGGTACCGTCACACACAATCACCATCCCGGAGTGCTGCGAGAAGCCCATGCCAACGCCGCCGCCGTGGTGCAGAGAAACCCAGGTCGCGCCGCTCGCGGTGTTGAGCAAGGCGTTGAGCAGCGGCCAATCGGAGACCGCATCCGAGCCGTCTTTCATCGATTCGGTTTCGCGGTTCGGGCTGGACACCGAACCGGAGTCCAGGTGGTCGCGGCCAATCACGATCGGCGCTTTCAGCTCGCCGCTGCGCACCATTTCGTTGAATGCCAGGCCCAGCTTCGCGCGCTGGCCCAGACCAACCCAGCAGATACGTGCCGGCAAACCCTGGAAGCTGATGCGCTCGCGGGCCATGTCCAGCCAGTTGTGCAGGTGGTCATCATCCGCGATCAGTTCTTTGACCTTGGCGTCGGTTTTGTAGATATCTTCTGGATCACCCGACAGCGCGACCCAGCGGAATGGGCCTACACCACGGCAGAACAATGGACGGATATAAGCCGGTACGAAACCCGGGAAATCGAAGGCGTTTTCAACGCCAACTTCTTTGGCCATCTGACGAATGTTGTTGCCGTAGTCGAAGGTCGGAACACCGGCTTTCTGGAACGCCAGCATCGCTTCAACGTGTTCACCCATCGAGGCTTTGGCGGCTTTGACCACAGCAGCCGGATCGGTCACAGCGCGGTCGCGGTACTGCTCCCAAGTCCAGCCTTTAGGCAGGTAGCCGTTAAGCGGGTCGTGGGCGCTGGTCTGGTCGGTGACCATGTCCGGACGCACGCCACGGCGGACCATTTCTGGCAGCAGCTCGGCGGCATTGCCGCACAGGGCGATGGAAATGGCTTTGCCTTCTGCGGTGTATTTCGCGATACGCACCAGCGCGTCATCCAGATCCACGGCTTGCTCGTCGACATAACGAGTGGCCAGGCGGAAATCGATGCGGCTCTGCTGGCATTCGATGTTCAGCGAGCAGGCACCCGCCAAGGTAGCGGCCAGAGGCTGTGCGCCACCCATGCCACCCAGACCGGCGGTGAGTACCCATTTGCCGACCAGACTGCCGTTGTAATGCTGGCGACCGGCTTCGACGAAGGTTTCGTACGTGCCCTGGACGATGCCCTGGCTGCCGATGTAGATCCAACTGCCGGCAGTCATCTGGCCATACATGGCCAAGCCTTTGGCGTCGAGTTCGTTGAAGTGCTCCCACGTGGCCCAGTGCGGTACCAGGTTGGAGTTGGCGATCAGTACCCGTGGTGCATTGCTGTGGGTTTTGAACACGCCAACCGGCTTGCCCGACTGCACCAGCAGGGTTTCGTCGTCGTTGAGGTTGGTCAGGCTCTCGACAATCTTGTCGTAGCATTCCCAGTTACGCGCCGCACGACCAATACCGCCATACACCACCAGCTCGGTCGGGTTCTCGGCCACTTGTGGGTCGAGGTTGTTCATCAGCATCCGCAGCGGGGCTTCGGTCATCCAGCTTTTTGCAGTGAGCTGGGTACCACGGGCGGCGCGGATTTCACCATCACGGTGACGGGTGAACGCAGCAGGCGATTTTGGGGTAGTTGAAGTCACGGGTAACTCCTCAGCGATGGGCAGATGCGTCGGATAGAAGAGGATCGACGCACACTTATGTACTTGTACATACAAGCATATGCAAGTAAGCGGCCAACCTGACAACTCCGCCAATCAAAATCTTGAAATGCCCGTAATTAAAGGCCCCAAGAAGAGTAGGAAGTTTCTCGCGAAGAAGAGAATGAAGCGGAGGGTTGTTACTGGATGCATCTTTTTGGGGCGTTCGGTAACAAGCTGGGGGGGGGAGGAACCCTGTAGGAGCGAGCTTGCTCGCGATCCCGGCGACGCGGTGTTTCGGATAGACCGCAGCGATGCCATCGCGAGCAAGCTCGCTCCTACAGTTTCAGTGCAGATTTTTAGGCCGCACTCAGTTCAATCACACAGCAACGACCAGTGACTGCGATTTCCAGCAGTTCGTGGTTGCCATTCAGTTGCAGGCAATCGTAACGACCCAGGTGTTCATGCCGGGTGTTACCCAGACCTACATGCACTTGCTCGTCGGCGCTGAAAATCAATAGGGTGTGTGCCGAGCTGAACAGTCGCTGCGGGGTTACTGCGTCCAGCCATTGCAGTCGGGCGGTGTAGCGATCCGGGGCGTAGATCAGGTTGAAGTCGCGAATCGGGCCGTCAATCAAGGTGCAACTGACGACACTTTCGCCTTTAAACGCGAAAGCATCGAACGGTAACAATCCGCGCGTGCTCGCCCCATCGACCTGCAAATTCATACCCGCGCCTTGCAGCACGCTGATGATCCGTTGGTAGCCTTCAAAGCGCGAGAAACCGCCCGACTCACCAATATCTGCAATCGACAACCGCCAGCCAAAGCCTTCAAGGCCTTCGCCTGCGTCACGGGTAATTTCTTCAGTGCTGCCGCCGCCGTTTTTCCAGGGCATGCGTGGGTAATCGGCGGCACGTAAAACAGTCAGCTCGTTCATTTACTGAAACGTCCTTCGAGGCGATGACGGGAACCGGGGTGGATTAAACGGGCGGCGGTAACAGGCTGTCGGCCAGACCAGGTGCGGCGGCGAATCAGCAGGCAGGGCTCGCTGGGTTCGATTTGCAGCAGCTCGCACTCTTGCGGGTCGGCCAAAATGGCTTCGACCACGTGCTCGCCCTCGGTCAAGGGTGCGACCTGGGACAAATAGGCGTAAGGCGTTTGCAAGGTGAAGTCTTGCTTGAGGTAATCCGGTGCCACTTGGGCGTTCACGAAACGGTCCTCAATTTGCACGGCAATGCCGTTTTCGTAATGCACGATCAACGAGTGAAAGACCTTCTGCCCTTCGCGCATGTCGAGCACGGCGGCGCGTTCAGAGCCGGCGGTTTCTTCGCCAAGAGTAATCACCTTGCAGGTGTGCTTATGGCCGCGAGCTGCGATTTCATCGGCGATGTTATTGACTTCAAACAACGCGGATTGGGTTTTGGGCTCGGCCACGAAGGTGCCGACACCTTGCATGCGCACCAATAAACCGTCGGCGGTCATTTCACGCAGCGCACGGTTGATGGTCATGCGGCTGAAGCCCAACTGGCTGACAAGCTCGCTTTCGGAAGGCACGCGGTAATGTGGCGGCCAGTTACCACTCTGAATTTGCTGAGTGATCATTTGCTTTACGCGGGCGTAGAGCGGGGCCGGACTGTCGCCCATGTGGGCGGCCAGCGGGGACACGACAGGCGGAGTCGACACAGGCAATCCTTGTTCATGAGTTAGGGGACGTAGCTTGCCGGAGTTTACCGAGCAGGCAAACGTCTGTATATGTATATACAAATAA
>JAZKIA010000091.1:0-41180 GCA_040385125.1 Pseudomonadota bacterium
GTCTTCAGGCTGATCTGGTACCGCGCAAGGTCTACCCGGGCCGCCAGCGTGGGGGCAATCTCTCCGCCGCTGAAGCTAGGTTGAATGATGGACACACCCATGATCAGTTCCGCCCTGAAATGTAATCGATGTTGGCGTCCAGGATGTCTTCCTGCGCCTCGTTCTGGTCAGCGGCCCCGGCGATCTGCCAAGCCTGCGTGTATGCAGCGCCTGCTGACTCGGCCAGCGACTTTTGCGCCGTCATTGGCATGGCGATAAGGGAAGCCAACTTCCAGGCCAGGGCGGACACCACAAGCGGCGGGAACCGTCCTTCATCCAGCACGCGCACCACATAAGCCAGCTGCGCATTGGGCACGTTGCTCAGGATGATCTGGCCCCCCTCTCCAAACCCAGTGATGTACTTGCCGCGCTTGCGGATCGTCATCGGCTGGAATGTCGGGCCGTCGGGCACCAGGTACATGGCCTTCAGGCAGTCAGTGGGGTACTGGTACTGAAACTGCCAGTTGCTCGGCGGCGTACCAATCAGCGCCAGGGTTTGGAACTTGGTGGCAAACGACCACGGGAATTCACACAGCAGCGTGTCCCGGGCGATGTCCCAGAACCGCGAGCACGTCACGCGGGACTTGCTGCGCTCTTCAAGGCTTTGCACCGTCTCTGAAATCCCGATGTGGGACAGGGCCATGTTGTAAATGTCTACCTGCGAAGTCATTGGTCTTCTCCAATAAAAAAAGGAGCCACTTGGGCTCCCTTTAGATTAAACGCTTTCCTTGTCGTTAGGCGTCCGGCAGATCCGTGGCTGCTGTCTGGCCGCCTTCTTGGCTGCCTTCTTCCTTTGGACCTTCAGCGGCCAGCTTGTTCAGGCGGTCGGCCTCTTCCTGGGCGTTGATCTTGGCCTGGCCGTTCTGGCCTGCAACTACCTTGAACAACTCACCAACACGGTTACCCGCAGAGTCCAGCACTTCAAAGTTCCCGACAGGCACATGCTTGACGGTGAACAGGCCAGGCGCTGGGGTGAACGGTGCAGATGCTGGGACTGAACCACGCTCAGTCTCACGCGGCTTGGTTGGCGCCTCGGGCTCATCAGCCACCTGCTCAGGCTTGGACTTGGCGCTGGCGTTACCGCCAACTACTGACATCCAAAGGCCAGGCTCTTCATCTGCCGGGATGCTGAACGTCTCACCAGGCATGCGGAGCTGGCCGTGGAACCCTGCTTTGTTAGCGGTAACGGTTTTCATAGCGCTCCTTACAAAGCGTCTGGGTAGGCGATGTTGTAGTTAGCACCATCGACAATGTGAGCTGAGAGGATGCCAGCGGTCATTGGGCCGGTGCCCACGGTATAGTTCACGCGAGTGTAACGGCGTGTAGGGATTGGCAGGCCGACGTAGAAGCCACGGCCTGCGGTCAATTGAGCCAGCGAGAACGGACCCAGGCTGGCCACGTCTGCAAAGCTGGAGTTATCAGCCGAGTCTTGCAGGGTGGCCGTCAGGGTGCCCGCGCCAGAAGCAGTAAAGGTCTGGCTCACGTTCACGAACAGGTACAGCGGAGTGCCTGCGCCCAGATCACGACCAATGGCCGGGTTCTTGGTGGCGCCCGCATCGATTACGTTGGTGCTCACCGCAGTGGTGGTAACCGCCTGCTTGTCCGAATACTGCAAAAACTTGTCGAGAATGGTCATTGCGTTCTTCCTCTGAAGAATTGAAGGGGTGTCGCGTGGTTAGACCACGCGAGCTTCAGTGTTGAGGATGGCGTCTACACGTTTCACCGGGATGCCGTCGAAGGTCAGAACCTTGTTGCCGGCCACTTCTTCCATGTTCAACCAGACGTTCGACTTGTTGGCGATCTGGCGGCGCAGGAACGAACGGATGTTGCGGTTGACGTAGAACACTGCGCGACCCATGCGGGTGTTTGGCAGCAGTTCAATGGCCTGAACCATCAGATCGATCAGGTCAGCGCCGGTTGCAGCGTTTTTGGTCAGCGCTGGTACGTCGATGTTCGCCACGCGGACGATGTAGCGCCAGTCACGCACGGTCAGGCCGCAGTCCCACTTGAAGTGGGTGCGGTAGCCCTCATAACGGCCACCGGCTGCGTCAAACAGGGTGTCCTTCTTGGTTTCGCCCATCTTCAGGCCGCCCATCGTGCCTTTCGGATAGATACCGTGTGCAATCGATTCGTCCCAGCAGATAAGCCAGATCGAGGTGTTGTTGCTGCCGGTACCACCGGCGTCCAGGATGTTCTGGCCGTTCTCAGCCGCCTTGCTGTTGAAGCGTGGCGCCAGGCCGGTGAAGCGCTCAGGGAACACCTGCGAATCACCGTAGATAACGGTGCTGGCCATGTTCTGCGTCATGCCTTCCAGGAACGGCTTGGACTCAGACAGCAGGAACGCAGGTTTTTCGGTGGATAGGTCAACGAGGGTTGCATCAATCTCGCTGTACGACTCAAGCATGCCGGTGCCGTCACGCACTTGCACGGTGGTCGACTTCTCAGGCTGCACGCCGTAGTTCAGCAGGCGCCAGGTGCCCACAGGCAGGCCGGAACGGATGGTGGTCTTGTGACCGGTGCCGTCGTTGGCTTCAATCCACGGCATGTCGTCGATGATTTCGTTGGTGAGGTTCAAGATCTCGATGATCTTGGCGATCTTGCCGTCGCAGTCGCGGCGCTTGGCCAGGTCAGCGAGCGTCAAGTTAGTGGTTGCGAGAACTGCCATTGGTTTATGCCCCTAAGTTATTTGTTGAATACGCCGCCGAACATGACTTCGGCTGCGCTTTTGTTCTCTGTCACGGATGAGTCAGAGCCTGGGATCACCAGCTTGTCTTCGGAGAGGGCCAGACCGATCTTGTGCATGCCGCGCACCAGGGCCGGATGGTTGCCGATACCTGACTCGTTGAGCAGTGTACGGAAATCATCACCGAAGAACGTAGAAACGGCCTTAACGGCCGTGCTGATGGTTTGATCGAACTTAGCACCGCCAAGCTCTGGGTCATTCTTGACTTCGTTGGCCCATGCGTTTTGCTGGGCCTCGATCATCTTCTGCAGTTGCTCGCCACGGCCAGTCTCACCAGCAGCGGCTGCCTTGGTCTGCAGGTCGACCAGCTTCTGGGCCTGCGCTTGGGTCAAGCCCAGCTCTTTGGCCACGGCATTGAACTCGCCAAGCATGGCCGGATCGACTTCAACGCCTTCGGGCATGGTGAAGTCAGCATAGGTTTCAGGGACTTCGTTGGCCTTGGCCTCGGCGGCTTCGCGCTCCAGCTTGGCTTCAGGGGTTTCAGCAGCATCAGCCAGGTCCTTGGCCGCTTGCTCGTCGACCAGCTCGCCCACGGTCTTGGTGGAGTTGACCTGAGACAGCACGTCATCGGCTGCCGGGGTCGTTGCCGGCGCCGAAGTGTCACCGCCACCACCGCCAAGCATCGTGTCGCCGCCACCCTCTTCAGCCATTACGAAGTGGCGCAAGGCCTTGTGCACAAACATGTTCATAGTCATTCGCCTTTGTCGGATTTGATTGTGTTTTCGTTCGTCATCACCTGGTACTGGTGCGGACAGTCCGTTTGGATCTTGCTGATGAGCATCAGGCCGACATTACGCCGACCTTCCATGTACGCCATCTGCGCGTGGCTCTCGACCGGCATAGCCTTGAACGCGCCGAACTCCTGAAGCATGAACCAAACGAACCGTCTTCCGCCATCCGTAGCCATTATGCCGCGAAAATCGTCTGCTAGCTGATGTTCGCGCATCAGGCGCTCTTGAGCGGCGTCCTGTTCCTCTTTGGTTGGCTGCTCGTACTCATTCATTGCATTTGGCTCGCAAGCTGCGTGAGGGCGTTCTGGCCGCCTGTGTCGGTTTCAGAAAGCAGTTTAGCGCCTTCTACCACTTGTTGGATCTGGGCTTGCTGCTGGGCCTGTGCTGCTGCGTCTGCGCGCTGCTGGCGGATGGCGGCAACCTGTTCGTCAGAGTTGAGCATTGTTGGTGGCACGCCCACTGCTGCGAAGTATTCATTGACGGTCTGGTCGATGTTCAGCTTGTCCGCTGCCTGCGGGAACGACTGGGCCAGGTTGCCGGTGAACGCTAGCGCACGCTCGATAGCAGTAACGCCCAGGGCTTTCTGGGCCTGGGCGAGAATGCTGATGTACTCAACCGCCAGATCCATGCCTTCCAGCTCCTTGGGCGGCGGCGGCAGGATTGGCTTGCCTGGTAGCAGGCCTTGCCAGCGTGGGATGGACTGCTCAAGCATGAACTGAAACGTGATGTCGATCAGCGGGTCAAGCAACTCATCGTTCTGGCGCTCAAGCACTGGGCCAAGCATCAGCATCTTCTCTTCTTTGCGCGTGGCGATCTCTGTGGCCGTGCGCACCGAGTCCATGTTGCTGATCATCAAGAACAGATCTTCGTAAAAGGTCGTCTTGATGCGCTGTTCACTGGCCTGGATCTCGCCACGGATCTGGCCAAGCCACATTGGGTTTATCTCGTACAGCGGGGCGAACTTGGCCCCCACCTGCGAGTCAGGAACCCACGTCACGTCGCCGGGCACGATAGACACGCGGTCGTTGCGCATTGATGCCGGGGCGCCCATTGGCGGCTTGACGCCCTTCTTCAGCAGTTCCAGCTTGTCGCGCTCCATCATCTGAAGCGCAAGCACCTCACCGATGGCGAACGAGCCAGGACCTTTGCCATACACGTTCTCACCGGTCACCTTCCAGCGCGGCGCCATGATGGGGAACTTCTTGAAGCCGCTCGACTTCAGGATCTCATTGCGCGGGCTGGCCAGCTCCCAGTAGACAGAACGATATGGCATGTTCTTGTTGTCCATGCGTCCAGGCTCGCGTGCATCGTTGGGCTCGATGGCGTGGCAGATCTGTACCCAGGCCTCACTGTTGCGATCCAGCATGTTCTTGACAGTTGCTGACAGGTTCTCCTTGCCGAACTGCTGTGCCATCTGCCGCGCCGTCATGCTGAATTCGCGGTAAAGAGTGTCGACCAGCGCCCGGTTGGACGTGGCCAGGAAGTAACTGCCGATAGTGAAGTTGTAGAAACGAACCACGGTCTTGTCATCAGGGATTGCAGCGATCACGCCGGTACCGAAAACGCCCTGCTCCCCGTAGCAGGAGGGCAGGACGTTGTACAGGTTGGAGCGGATGAACACTTCGCGCATGGCGTTCTGGCAATACCACAGCCAGTTCTTCACGGGAGCGTACTCAGTCAACTGAGGATCTGGGGCAGCCAACTCAAACCACGGGCGGGCCGGGCTTGTCATGCCTGACTGCATACCAGCAGCCAGCACACCGGCCGAGATAGAGGCCGTGTTGTTGATGATGCGCTGATCCCTGCGCGCCCCACTGTTCACCTCTTCCCCTGGGAACCGGCCAGTGTCCGGGTCGATGTTGTCCCGCAGTACCTTCCACTGCGAATCCCATGACTTTTCACGCTCAAGGCGCAATTCGCTGAGCTTGTTTTCCAGCCGTTCCCGAAGGGTGCTCTTGTCCATTGGTTATTGCCCCAGCAGAGTCTTGCCGCCGCCAGACGTGCCGCCAAGGCCGCCCGCACCAGTCAGGATGGTTGAGTTTTGCCCGGCCAGTGCTTGCTTGCGTAGGCGTTCGGCTTCGCGTGCTGCTGCTACGTCGTCACCGGCCAGGGTTGGGGTGGTAGTTGCCGAGGTGGATACGGCTGCTCGGTCCAGTGCTGCCTGCTCCTTGGCGTCTTCCTGCGCCTTTGCTGCCTTCTCGCCCCACAGGTCGAGCGGGTCAGGCAGGCCCAGCGGGTCGAAGATCTTGCGCCCAATGCCTTTACTCATGTTCTTTGCTCCAGGTCATGATGAAGTTTGCCGTTGTGGCGGTGTGTCCGGCTGGCTTGTAGCCGATCACCTGCAAGAATACGCGTGCGGCGCGGTCATTGGCAGGGCATGAGGCGTGTGCCTGCGGAATGCCGGTGTGTTCCATCCATTGGATCTGCTGGGAGCGTATGAGCGCAGCAACCTGCTTGCCTACGCCCTTGCATGCCTCGCGGTCTACAACGGCAAAGGCCTGGGCCTCAAGCCTGCTGGTGGGCACATAGCCCATGGCCGCGATGATCACGCCGTCCAGCTTGATGGTGCGCAGATCGTGCGCCTCGGCTTCGGCGTGCTGCGCCCAGTCGGGGAACGGGTCGGGCTCTGTGCAGTTGATAGATGCCAGGTCGCCACGGGAGTACGAGGCTATCTCAGGCGCTGAACGGGTCATATTCATGGACAAGGCCTCCTTTGCTGGCGCCGGGGATGTGCCGGGCCTTCTGTACTGGCATGGTGCAGGTCAGCGCCAGCGCGTCACCGTCATCTGGCGATATGCCCAGTCGCTTCTTGATTTCGTCTTTCTTCTCCAGCGCGATCTGGTCCTTGGCGTTGTGGCCGTATTCAGGGCTTGTCAGCTCGCGCTCAAGTTCGGAGCTGTCTTCGATGGCCAGGCCCGCCTTGATCATTTCGCGTAGGCGCCACCAGATATAGGTCCGCATGTTGGCGTAGTGCCGGTCTGGTGCCGTGTTGGCAAAGCCCACGTCGATGATCGTGCTGTTGGGCAGCAAGCGGCGCAGTTGGTCAGCAATTGGCCCGCCTACGCCAGTTGAGTCGACAAACACTGCATCGGGCTGCATGTCCTGAATCAGCGTCACGGCCTTGGCGATGAATAGCGTGGTGTCACGGGTTTCACTGCCTGGCACACGCACAACGGGGAAGCTGCGGGCATCCAGGCCACGACGGAAGCGAACCACGTTGTTGTCAGCACCGCCCCGGGCAATGTCGATACCGCAGACCAGGGCATCGTCAATGCCATAGAACGGCTCGCGGCGCATTGCCTCGGCCACCCAGTCAGTTGGGATCAGCTGCAGGTCAGACGCACGGGGGAACATGCCTTTCACACGGACGCGGAAAAAGTCGGAGTCTTCCCCGTAGTCCTTCGCCCACTGGCCGATCAGCACCTTGTTGGTCATCTTGGCCTTGCGGCTGTCGACGGTCTTGTGATTCCAGCGGTGCTTGTAGCGGGTGAAGCACTCATTGAACCGGCCGGTGTTACGCGTGGGGTTGCCGAACGCAAACCAAAACGGCTCACCATCGGTCAGGCCGCCTTCTGCCACCTCCCAGATCTTGTTTGGCACTGCTGAGGCTTCATCGAACAAGTACCAGGGCGACGAGTTGGCAGCGTGCAGGCCGGCAAAGGATTCGCTGTTCTCTTCCCGGCAGGTCTGGCCATCCACGCGCCAGGTCTCTTTATGCTCCTTGTGGAACATATTCATGTTGCCCTTGCCGTTGTTGTACTCAAACCAGTGCCCGGTGATGCAGCGCTTCTTCCACTTGCCCAGCTCGCCCCAGGTCTTTGTGCGCAGTTGGTCGCTGGTGTTGGACGTGACCACGCCCTTGCTGTGCGGACGGGTGGACATGATGTAGAGCGTCACCCAGGCACTGAATGCGCTCTTACCGATACCGTGGCCCGAGCTGGTGGCCGATCGGTACGCGCTGACTGGTGTGATGCCGTCGAAGTTGTTAGCGCGGATTGCTGCGCCCCACTGCTCCAGCTCCAGCCGTTGCCATTCATCTGGCCCGTCGTAGCCCTTCAGGTCGCCCACGCCCCACTCAAAGGCGTACATGACCCAACCCAGCGGATCATAGAAGAACGCGCCCATGTCATCGGCAAGCAGCTCGTCGGGGTCAATCCTCTTTTGGGGCTGCATTGGCGCGTGCTCTATGAATGCGGTCGGTCAGTTCAACCGTGCCGGTGTGTTGGACTTCCTGCTTGTCGCTCCAGGAACCTGATTTGCGGTTCTTCAGGAAGAAGATCTGCGACGTTGGGTTTGGCGGGTAATAGCGCTCCACCTCGATGGTCACCAGCTTGCCGCCTACCACCTTGTGTTCCACCTCTGTGCGCGTGTAGCCCATGGCCATTCGATACAGGGAGTCTTCCACGTTCGTGTTGGCCACTTCCTTTGAAACCCTTATGGCGGCCAGGAATTCCGGATACTTCAGCTTCCAGGTGCTCAGGGTTGAGACTGAAACTTGAAAATGTCGTGCGATCTCGACGTCAATTGCGCCAGCTTCACACAGCTTTCGTGCGATCTCGACGTTGGCGGCCTTGTACTTTGGCGGGCGCCCGGGTTTTTTCTTCTCTTCCATGTTTCCTCCTACGGCAGTCCAAGCATGCGCTTGAATATTTCAGTGAGTATTGGCCCCAGGGCAAATAGTGAGCCGATGATGCCGCCAATCCACAGGACGCCTTTCACAAACGATTTGTCCTGTGCGCGGCCCAGCTCGATCTTGTCCATGCGTGAGTTTGATTCGGTGCCGATCTTCTCCACGCCTGAATCCAGCTTAACCCCAATGCCCCTGGCAATCTCCTTGATTGCTGTCACCTCCCCTTGCAACTGACCAATGATTATCTCTGCTGCCTGCATCCGTTTGGGCAACGCCTCGTCTTCAAGCTTTGTAAGTCGATAGTTGATGTGTTCAGCGCTCATCTGAAAAAGCCTCCTTTGGCCTTCTGCTGGCTCGTTCTCATCTGACATCGTTATCCCCTTCTTGTTAGGCCTTTGCCCAGATAGCAAAAAGCCCGGCGTAGTGCCGGGCTCTGGTTTCCTGTTGCTGCTGGCAGCTGACTGGTGGCTAAACGATACCTAACGCCCCCTTACAGAACAAGCATAGGCGAGCGTGCGCCAAATGTGCGGCCGTTACCCTTGGCCAAGTGCTGCGATTGGAACAGAGGACGCCAGCAGGGTGAAGACGGTTAAGCCATTCGGCCAATAAGTGATGGCTGCTACGGCTGTGGCGAGTATTGCGAGTTGGGCAACGGTTCTCATTTGGTCTGCTCGCTGTTCGTTGTGTGATCAGTTTACAGGATCTGCAGCGTTACAGCTCGCTTGGCAGGACCAGGCGCATGTCGATCGATGCACCAATCACGGCATTGACGCCGCCGCCATTGGTGAAGCGGATAACGTAGCTGGTGGATGGCTTGAGGATCAGCATGTTGTCGTCGGCCTGGATTGAAACTTGTGCCGTGCCATTGGCAGCCGGTGCGCGAAGCGTGACGCCGGTGATCACAGCGCCAAGCGTGCCCTGGGTGACGCCGCCGATGAATTGGGCGGGCGGCGTAGGCGGGCCGGACAGTTTTCGGTTAAAGGTACGAACTGGTGTGCCATCCGTAAAGGTCGCCTCAAACAGATCTACCGACAGCGGGCTTTCGCTGCTGCTGTAGGCGCGGGAAAGGATTGCGATTGGCGCGGCACCGGTGACCAGGCCGACGTAGTAAACGCCAGTCGCTGCCAGGGCAATTGTGGTACCGATCTCTGAACGGTACACCAGGCCGCGAGTTACGCAGAATTGGTTTAGGTCTTGAGTGCTTTGCGTGGACATGATCGAACTCCTATGTGGGTGCGCGAATCATGCGCTGCGGGTACAAAAAAGCCCAGCGCTTGGCCGGGCTTTGTTTGGGTTATACGCCTTCGGGATGCTCGCTCAGCAGGGTGATTGCCTTGCGGAATGCCGCGGCGTTTTCGCGCTCAAGTGCTGCCTGGTTCGTGTCGCCTTCTTGATCGTTGATCGGCGCGTTGTTTTCGCAGACCTCGGCGGCCTGGGTCAGAATCTGGATGGCTGCGGCGTGTTTCATTGGCTTCATTCCTGTGTGGTTGGTCGTGCTTTGAATGAGGCTCAAGAATACCACAGGCATAAAAAAGCCCCAGTGCTTTAGGCTGGGGCTTAGTCCGAACTCTTAGCTGTCGGCGCTTGATGCAGATGGCATCCCACAGTAGGTCAGCAATCCTATTTCGATGGAGCCTTACGGCCGGGGGCCTATGATGGTGCATAGCCTTCCCATTTAATCCACTCCCGTGCGTGTCGTTCCACGCCGCATCTGCATCGGTAAACAGCCCCAGTGAGGTCCTATCCAACCCCTGCGGGTGCGGTTGCCTGCTGGCCAGCCTGCTATCACGAGGGGCTGTTTCCGATAAAGATGATTGCCGCATGTGCGGCCACTTGGCGTTGGTTGATAGGTGCCCCATCGCTGGGGCGGCAGGTGTGGAGGCCGGAGAAAAACCCGCGAAAAACTCCGGCGCCGCGACCAACGGCAAACCTGCATTGCCGATGTTACGGTCAGCTCGACTGCAAATCAAGCTCGGTCACGGATGCAACCACGCACGGCGAATCTGAAAAACGTTTCGAGACGTGCGCGTCAGTCACCTGGGAGTCATCGAGCCACACCACACCGTTGAAGGCATCGCACACGCTCTTGGCCACGTTCTCCCAGTCGGGCTTTTTGGTTGGCACGGTCTTGCCCTCACGGCAGGACTGGGCCTTTGCTTTGTTGTAACTGGCCGGTATCGGCAAGAAGATCTGGATGTCGATCTTTACCGGCCGGGTCATGAGCTCCATGCCGCGCATTGCCGTACGCGCCTCGATGGCCACGCGGTTTTCATACTCCCGCGTTTTTTCCGGCGTGTACGTCGTGACGAAGTTTCCGCGCCGGGCGAACTTGGGGCGGCCCTTGGCCACGGGCAACCCCTCGATAACGATCAGGACTGACTTCATCGCGATTTACACCAGAATCCGCTGCTGACTGCCGAATCTTTTCCGTGTTCGTTGATCAGCGATTTAAGGAGCTGGCCAAGCACCGTCCGGGCCTGTTCCGTGTTCAGCGGCTGGTTTGCCCGCCAGGCGCGGATGTCCTTTTCGCCACCTGGAAGAGTCAGCCACACCTCACCTATCCAGACAACCGGCTTCTTCGGCAGCCGCCCGCGTGTCATTGGGTAGGTGGTGGGCATTTCGTTGTTCCACTCGATACGAGCGCTCATTGCTCGGCACCAGAGCGCATGGTGTCAATGGTGTTATCCACAGTTTCTTGGTTGAATTTTACGCCGGTCATCCATATCGGCACGCTCAGATAGAAACTATGCAGGGCCTCGCTTTTGTCGCGCAACCACCAATACCGCTCTGCATCCTTGCGCAGCGCAAATACAGCATCAAGCGCTTGGGACTTCCCAGATTTGTCGATAATGTGAATATCCAAAAGATGGCCATGCGCCGCCGCATAAATCGCGGCTATCTTCGACCCAGATGGGTCTTGCGCATATCGATCACACCGCTTAATTAGAGCTTCGACCTCTTCCTTGAGCTGGTCGCATCGAGGGCCGAGTACATCGACGGCGGCGCCCAACATCTTGCCGGTAGCCGTAAGCACCTCGATCTCGGTAACAAGCGCCATCAGGGCAGCAGGCGTTGTTAGCTCTGTCAATCGGCGGAACTTTTCAATATCCGCAGGAGTTTCGGTTTTCCTTTGCCACGCCAAAGCATATTCAAGGAGCCGCTTCAGTTCGCTGTGATCACTCATGATTTCACCTCAAGGCTAGTGGCTGTAAGCGCAGATTCAACAACTGCTTTAGCGTGCTCGCGCATCGAATTCTTGCCCTTCTCCGGCATGTGATGCCACGGGTATTCCATGCAATAGGCCAGTCGGCGCGCAGCTTTCTCGTAATCGATAACCACAGCCTCTCGACCCGCCTGGGCTTCCCCCTTCTGATAAAACCTCCAGCACTTGGCGATCATCGGCAGCCGGTAAGAGTCGCCCATGCGGTACTGCGAGAACGTCTCGATGGGCATGTCGTGATCTTCGGCGTATTCCTTTTCGAACTGTTCGCGGCTCATGGCGTCACCCCGTTCAGTCTGGCTACATCATCAAGCGCGCTGTTGTACTCATGGTCTGCGTCACTAAGATGCGGATTTGATGGAGAAGGCTCTCGCCGCTCAGGCATCACCACCGCTACTGGCGCAGACTCGGCCAGCGTTATCAGCTCGGATATCGTCACAGGAGCCGACCCATATACAGGATCAAGATCGTAGTGGTAGAAGTTCTGCCCCGGCGATTGCTCCAGCGTGTAGCGTCGGCATACCACGGTGTCAGGATTGAATGGCGCTACCGGCGCGGTCTTCTCTTCCCAGTGACTGCACGCATCATTCCAGCCATTGACGTACCGACGATCACCTTTCGAGTACGTTAGGCGATTAACGGGGTAGCCCTGGTGCTGGGCGGCTGGCTCATCGTAGAGTCGCTTCACATTGAAACCGAATTCAGCCTCAAGCGAGTTCTGAATGTCGCGCTCTGACTGGCCTTCGATATATGGGAAGTACGCCCCTTGTAGCGGGAAGTCTTTCGGCACGCGATACCACGCAAACGGCTTTCGCTTTGGCTCTGGCTTATCGAGAAGAGCGCGCAGCTCCACGGCATCGATCTTGGTCAGGTACTGCGCGTAGCCATTTTCAAGAAGTCGCTCAAGTCCTGTACGCAGCTCAACGCTCAACATCGGTTTATTGCTCATGGCTTGCCCCACTTGGCTTTGTATTCAGCAATGAAGTCATCAGGAAATTTGGACTGCCAATGGCAGCTGTAGCACTTGAACTGCTTTCCCGTCCAAACGGTGCGCGGCATCATCGCGGAGCAATGACCGTTGCCGCAGTACGGCGTGTAGCCGGGTTCGTTCATGAGGTTTTCGCGGACGATGCTCACGAACATCCCCCCTCTGCGGCTGGCTTAAGTGCGGTGAATACCTTGCCGCGCAGCACATCAACGGCTGACCACAAATTACCGCCCAATCCATCTTGGATCACATAAAGCAATTCATTCGACTCCAGCAGCAAAGCCTCCAGCTCACCCGCCCGCTGCTCTGCGACGGTCAGGCGCTGTTGCTGTTCGCCCGCTGTCTTTGCCCAGCCATGCCGACTTGAGACTAGGCAAGGAATGCACTCACGATGCGCGCCAACCTCAAGAAGCCTTCCTGGCTTACCAGCTTCTGCATGGGGATTTAGCGACATTGGTAGGCCGCAAAAGTGTGGAGGGCCTACGCGCTTAATTGCATCAAGCTCTTCCAGCAACGCAGCCTCACGGGCCAGAGCGGCGTCATAATCTTTGAATTCGACAAACTTGCCGCTTGCGTGCTCAACAACCCCGCCACCTTCGCCGCAGCTTTCCGCATAGCGCGTAACAGTGCCGAGCGTTACCGGCTCAACTTCTTCACACCACACGCAAGGCCCAGGGATTCCCGGCTCTTGCTTGGTGTCATTGCAAAACGTGCATTTAACGGACATTGGTCATTCCTCTAACGAATCATCGGGTTCTTCAATCGGTTCTTTACTGACGCGGGCCTGGCACTGCCGGTTGTGGTTGCTCAGCGCGAATTCGTTGCAGAAATACGCTTTGCAAAACGGGCATTGCAGATCCTCGTCTTCCGGCTCGCCAAATTGCCGAGTCACGTCCGAACCTTCCGCGCCTCAAGCATGGCGTCTGCAAATGCATAGGCTTGCTGCGCAACGTCTGCAAAGTTGCAGTTAACCAACTCCCATCCGCAACGGTCACTGGACTGGATTGGACCGCCCGAGTTGGCCAGCATCCCTTGCGCGGCTCGCATTGCAAAGTCGTCCCGCAGGTCCGACAAAAACTCATCGTTGGCAATAGCGGCCTGGCGCCCACCAATGGCTGAATCTTTGCTTGATTGCGCCGTGCAAGGCTTGCCCATCGAGAAGTCCCGCAGCAGCTCGCGCACCGATGGCGGGCTGGAAACGACGCCTTTCGAGTTGGTGCAGATGGCGCCATAGCCATCCTTGACCTTGA
The DNA here is from genome assembly GCA_040385125.1 of Pseudomonadota bacterium. Lineage (GTDB taxonomy): Bacteria > Pseudomonadota > Gammaproteobacteria > Pseudomonadales > Pseudomonadaceae > Aquipseudomonas. Next base: position 13,602 of record JAZKIA010000091.1, read on the forward strand.
TTTGGAGCAGCTGGTAATCGCCTTTCGGGCCGCGCCAGTCAATGCCGTTTGCGGTCAGCCAGATGCAGAGACGAGCGATGTCGCCAGGAGTGATCATATTTCGGTCGTGTGCCATTTTTTGTTGCCTCTCACTTGTGCTGGTCAATGGTTTCAGGCGCCTGCGCTCTCACGGAAAGCACAAGCCTCAAACGACTTCAGCGAATCAGACCGGCGCCCACGGCGATGACAAAACAAGCCATCACGACAGCGCCAGCCACCACAACCAAAAAGCTCAACGCCGCATCCACCTTCGGGTGCCGAGTAGCCCACGACGGCGGCGTCAACCGACTGGCCGGCGCCTTCTCTCCGCGCTTGAACGTGTAGCCCTGGCCTTCCCAATACTTCAGATCAGCCAGTTCCTGCGGGGTGTAGCGGCTTGCCTGGATCATTGCTTCGACTCCCTTGCGATGATGCGGCGCTCACGGGACAGCTTGATCAGCGTCCAGTACGCAGAGTGCTGCACCGGGCTCAGGACGTTTTCAATCAGGCCAAAGGAAAGCATGCCCTGCGCAACGCCGAAGAACACATCAGCCTGGGCCTCGGTTTCGGCCTGTTCGGCTTCCTGCAGCGTGTTCGTGAAATACAACCGGGTTTGTTCGTTCACAGCCAAGCCCTCAACCGAAGAAATGAACCGCGACAACCGCCGCCGTAACGCCAAACCCAAAGATCAGGGCGCCGATGAACGATGCTGCTGGTGTGGTGATCCGCATGGTGAATCTCCTATTTTGGTACTGGCAAAGCCCCAGTTAAGGGGCTTGAGTTATCTAAGGGTGACTATCGGACAGCCAAAGCGCTCTAGGAGAATTTCACTATCAGACGCTTCGACTTCGACTACATCACCCGCAACCTCGTCTTCGGTTTGGTCGTGGTCTTGCCAAATAACGAGTGCTTCAGGGTTCTGCTTTTTCAGCTTTTTGATCAACTCCTTAACTTTCATGCTTGCCTTGCTCCGTTGTTCGTTGGTGTGCTGCTGCTTGGGACGAACTGTAGAACCTCCCACCACTTCCGTCAACGGGTAAATGATATTTTCTATCGGTACCATTGCAATATCAGTCGGTACCATATAGATTGAACCCATCGAACAACCACCGCCCAGGAATATCCCAATATGAATTTTCGTCGAAGCCTAAAGCTGGCACTTGCCCAGCGCGATATGACGCAGAAAGCGTTGGCTGAAAAGCTTGGAATGCGCGAAACAAGCATGAGTCAGCTCGCCGCACAAACTTCGTGCACTGGCGCAACTCTTCAGAAAATCTCAAGCGCCTTCGGCATGAAGGTCAGCGAGTTTGTGGCGCTCGGGGAGGAATGAACCATGCAATTCATCCTTACAGTCAACCAAGTTAAGGCGCTGGAATGGGGCCTTAACGCTCAGCAGGCGCTGCTTTTTTCATTCGTCTACACGGCGCCTTCATGGTGTAGACCCGTTGTTGTTGATGGGAAGACCTACTACGCGCTCAGCAAGGCGAAGATCGCAGCAGAGATCCCGCTGCTTACAGATAAGCCTGATACGGCATACCGTATTTTGAAGGCGCTGGAACTGGTAGATGTGATCGAATTGTCGAGCACCCCAAAGATAACTTTGGTTCGGCTGACCGAGAAAGGAAGAACTTGGAATACCTCGGAAAATTATCCGAGCAAGGTCGGAAAAAAATCCGTGCAAGGGTCGGATAATTTTCCGACAAATCAAGATACCAGTAATCAAGGTACCAATAATCAAGATAAAGACACTTGTGATCAGCAAGCTGACCACGTTCCGTACGAAGAAATTTTCAACACCTACGAACGAATCTTGCCGAACAAGCCAAAGGTGAAAATACGGGATGATGCCCGCCGCAAAGCTGTCCGCTCGCTTTGGAGTAAGGACAAGAAATTTCAGAGTGTCGAATTCTGGGAGAAATATTTCAAAGTCGTGCGGGAGAGCAATTTCCTACGCGAGAGCAAGACCCTTGCGTTTGATTGGCTGATGAAGCCTGCGAACTTCAAAAAGGTTGCCGAAGGGAACTATGCCCAATGAGCCGCGACCCATACAGCCAGGAAGCCGAGCAGGCCGTACTTGGTGCAATGCTGATCAAGCCCGAGCTGATCGACATTCTGACGGCCGAACTCAAAGAGTCAGATTTTTACTTTGTTGATAACCGCTCTGTTTTCAGCGCGATTCTGGATCTGAAGGCCCGTGGCGTTGGCGTGGACATCCTGACCGTTGCGCAGGAGGTTGGATTCCTGGCGAACGGTGACCATGCCCTGGGCTACACGGGGGAGCTGTACAAGAACACGCCGAGCGTGGCCAACGCCAAGACTTACGCCGGGCATGTGCTGGATCGAAGTATTGACCGGGCCCTGGCAAGTTCGGCGTATGTGATCCAGGAGATTGCCGAAAGCGATTGCAGCACGCAGGACAAGATTTCTCAGGCCCAGGCCCAGATCATGGGCATCAACTCTGGCAGCGGGGAAGACGAGACGATCACGGCCGGGGAGGCTGTGCGCAAGCACGTTGCCGAACTGGAGCGTCGCCAGGAGCTGGGAGGCGCCATCGACGGCCTAAGCACGGGCATTGATTCGCTCGACAAGAAGATCATGGGGCTAAAGAAGTCAGGCTTCTACGTCATCGCAGGAAGGCCGAAGATGGGCAAGACTACCCTTGCCATGAACATTGGCGATCACAACGCTGTGCACGCTCACAAGCAGGTTCTGGTGGCAAGTTTGGAGATGACCCACTCTCAACTGATGGACAAGTCGCTTGCATCGCTCGGCGGGATTCCGCTTGGCTCGTTAAAAGATGGTTCAGCGCTGCGCACGCACTCGACCACGTTCCTGGAGACAACTGCGCTTATCGACCAGTCGGGGCTGTGCCTATACGACCGCAAGGGCGCAACCATCAACCGCATTCGATCTATGGCCAGGCGGCACAAGATGCGGTACGGGCTCGACCTGCTGATTGTCGACCACATTGGCCTGGTGGGCGTGGAAGATGCCCGGGCCGGCATGACGCAGCGCATCACGGAAATTACGCGGGAACTGAAACTGCTGGCGTGCGAACTTGAAATCCCCGTGATCGCCATGTCGCAGCTCAACCGAGAACTGGAGAAGCGCCCGAACAAACGCCCGATCCCGTCTGACCTTCGCGATTCTGGATCAATCGAGCAAGACGCGGACATGATCATTTTCGTGTACCGCGACGAGGTTTACGATCCGCACACCGATGACCGCGGCATCGCAGAGATCATCATCGGCGTGGCGCGGGACATCGAGCCCTGCACCGTGCGTACTCGGTACCAGGGCAAGTACAGCTCATTCACGGATCTGTCAGCCGAGCATGAGCCGCAGGAAAGACGCAAACCCGAAAGAACCGCCAGTGATTCGCTGCTGGACTGAGGTGAAAATGAAAACTGCAGGGGAGCTTGCACAGAAATACCTGGAATGGGCACAACGCCAAAACCAAAGCACACGACCAACACCGGAGAAAGACCATGACCAACAAGACCGAAATAACCAAGCACGCTCTGTTCACCTGCCTGGAGCGCCTGAAGCGCCAGGTCAAACCGAAATCAGTCACCGCCGTAACAATCGCTGAACTGGAAGAGCGCCTGGAAGAATACCTGGAGGATCTGCGCAAAGACTCGGCCGCGTTGCTCGCCATTGCCGGCGACGAACTGCGGGCGTTTCAGCAGGCTGCCCGCACTGACCGCGAAGACACGGTGCGTGCAGTGGCGCAGGCCGATGCGCTTGCGGACCAGCTTTCTGAAGCACACCGAACTATCTGCAGCCAGGGCAGCAAGATTCAAGCACAGCAACTGGCCATCGGCGACCTGTACATGCGGGCTATTTTTTGAAGCGCTACCGGTCCCTTTCAATCACACGCGGCATCTGACCGCTTACACACGCCGAGTAAGATCATGACCAAACATGCAAAGTGCTTTGAAACCCGAAAGAAATCCGCCGAAGAAACGGCCCGCTGGCTGATGCCTGTTTTCCACCGGGCGCAGATGGCCAAAGACGAAGATGTCACGATCCCCACCCGGGATCTGGGCGAACTTCTGGGCTACCTGGAATCTGTGCGCCACCGTGAAGAAGTCGAGTTTGGCGGAAAGCATCTGGGCTATTGCGACCCCGACGCCATCCGCGCATTGCTCAGCCGCGAGAAGCAATCCATAAACATCCTTTTCAAACCCACCAGGCGGTTTTGCACCAAGGTAAGTTTTGTAGAATTGCCGCCCAAGGCCTTGCCGCCTGAAACCGAATAGGGCAGTATCAATCCCGCTGATGGCCGTGAGACGCCGAAGCAAACCCACTGACGAAAACCCGGATGCTGAAACCGTTGTGCACATCCTGTTGAACCTTTGATCTTTGCTTATCCGGGCATTCGTCAGATCAAGGTTCTGTCTCACCAGGATGTGCAGAGCGGTTTTTTTATTGCCTGTAATTCAACCCACGAAGGAAATAGACCATGAAAGCCGAACACAGAATCATCATCGAAGCAGCAGAAAAAGAAGGCCTGAGCCCTTGCGAGAAGGACGCCCGCCTGGTTGTGCACGACATGGTTAACGCCACCCGCAAGGCAATGTGCAAGTACGAAGTCGGCTATAACAAAATGACCGAGAAGCAGCAGGACGCAGTGCTCGGCGACCTGGAAGCAGCGTTCAAAGAACTGGCCCTGATCATCGCCCGCACCATTGCCAGCGGTGGAACCCCGGCAATCAGCATGACCCTCAAAGACATGAAGATCAGCAACGGCACAGTGACAGGCATCGTTGACGGTTCCGACAAGCACTTCAACGATCTGATCAGCAAAGTTCAGGACAAGTCTGAAGTAATGGTCGTGCTTTTCGAGCGCCAGTATGCCGACGCAATGGACGCCATCCAGTCTGAAAAAGATCAGCGTTCGCTGCCACTGGACGATAAGGCGCCGGCCGGCAAGAAACCAGCCGCGGCCAAGGGTAAAGGCAAGGCCGCAACCGAAACCAAAATTGAGCTAACGCCAAAACTGGTAACCGATGGCCGCGACTTTGTGACCATCCAGCAGAACGCAAGCATTGCCGGTTTGCAGAACCATTTGAAAATCGGTTTTGCCAAGGCTGAAGCGCTGCTGAAACTGTACGAAGGCGAAGGCCTGGTGAAGTTTGTCGGCACCGATGAAACAGGCCAGTACGAGCTGGTGCGCGAGCCGAAGACGGAATCCGTCAACACTGGTACGGCCAACGGGGCCAGCGGCAACCCAGACAAATACGGCGAACTGTCCTACAGCGAAGTGCAACAAACCATCGTGCTGCGCGCTGACAAGTTCCCGCTTGAGTGGCTGTCGGAACGCTTCAAGATTGACGAGGAACAGGGCTCGCACCTGGCCCTGCGCCTGATGGATGACGGCGTGATCGAAGCCATCCAGCCTGAAGACCTCGACGCAGATGCGCACGAATACAAAGTGATCGCCAAGCTGGAAGACCTTGTGATCTAACAGCACCAGAAACACAAAAGCCCCGGCCTAAAACTGGGGCTTTTTTATGCTTGACGTAAACGCAACAAAACACTACATTGCGTGTGTGGCCATGCTTATATCGAACTGGCCAAGTCGGAAAGGCTCACGAAATGGAAAAGATGCTGAAAGCAAAAGAACTGGCCGAAGCGCTCAGCGTTAACGTCGAAACAGTACGGCGCTGGACGCGTGACGGCGTTATCCCCCACATCAAACTTGGCGTATCAAAGCGCTACAGTCTTGAAACCGTTAAATCAACTCTCGCTAGCAAGTGACCAAGGATAAAACCCATGACCACCAAACAAATCTGCAAGGTTGAAGACATCACCGAAGACAACGCGGCAAGCGTTTATGTCACCGGTGGCCTGACCGCGTTCTTCGACCAGGTGAAGGCCGAAGTCTCCACCGAAGTGCCGGACGTTACCACCGCCAAGGGACGGGCCCGCATTGCTTCCCTTGCCGCCAAAGTCAGCAGCTCCAAGACAGCCGTTGAGAAGCCGGGCCGCGCTTACCTGAAGCGCATCAAGGAACTGCCGAAGTCCATTGAAGCTGAGCTGCGCGAGTGGGTCACCAACATGGACAAGCTGCGCGACGACACCCGCCAGCCGCTGAACGAGTGGGAAGCCGCCGAGGCCGAGCGCGTGGCCAAGTTGCAGCGCGGCATTGATTGGTTCAATTTGCGCGCCCAGGAAAACGCTGACCTCAATTGTGCCGAACTGACCGCCACGATTGCGCAGGTCGAAGCAATTGTGGTTGGCGAGAAGTGGCAGGAGTTTGAAGCCGAAGCGCACCGCGTCAAAGCATCAACCCTAGAATCGCTGCGTGCTGCATTCACCACACGCGAAGCCTTTGAAAAGGAACAGGCTGAACTGGCCCAGTTGCGCAAGGAAAAGGAAGAGCGCGAAAAGAAGGATCGCGAAGAGCAGATCCGCAAGGAAGCCACTGAAAAGGCGAACAAAGAAGCCGAAGAAAAACTGCAAGCAGCCAGCAAGCGTGAGCAGGATCTGAAGGATCAGGCCGCCAGGGATAAGCAAGCCCGCGAGCAGGCAGAACAGAACGTAGAAACCGAGCGACTTGCATCGATCGAGCGCCAGCGTGTTGCAGCAGACAACGCAACCAAAGCGGAAATACAGCGCATTGCCAATGAGAAGGCCGAAGAAACCCTCCAGGCCCAGGCGCGTGAAGCCGACATGGCACACAAAACCGAAGTGCTGGGCGCCGCCAAGAAAGCCATTTTGCTTTCCGGCGTTACCGAAGAGCAGGCCCGCGAGATCGTCAACCGCATCCGCGCCGGCCTGGTTCCAAACGTCTCCATAAAATTCTGAGGTTTTCAAAATGTCCACAGCCATCATCGTTCCATCTGAGCGCCAGCAGTCCGTTGCAACCCAGCCAGGGCAAGGCGTCAGCATGCTGGAAACAATCAGCCGCCTGGCACTGTCCCCAAGCTGCGACATGGACAAGCTGGAACGCTTGATTGCCCTGCAAGAACGCATGGAAGCCAAGCTGGCGCTGGAAGCATTCAACGCCTCGTTCGCACAAATGCAATGCGAAATGCCGTCCGTTGAGAAGCGCACGGAGAACACGCACACCAAAAAGAAATATGCCGACCTCGACGATATTAACGACAAGGTTCGCCCGGTCATGGCCAAGCATGGGTTTGGCGTTTCCTTCAAGATCCAGACCCACGAAAAGTTTGTAACCGTCACCGGCATTCTCATGCACAGGAATGGCCACCGCGAAGAGACATCGATGGACCTGCCGCGTGACGATGGCGCCGGCCGAAGCATTGTCCAGGCCGTCGGATCTACAACCACCTACGGCAAGCGCTACGTCATGTGCGCCCTGCTGAACATCACCAGCGGCGACGACAACGACAACGACGGGTACCGCGACAAGTCGCAGGAAGCTGCACCAACCGTTACAACGCTTCAGGCAAAGCAGATTGAAGCCTTGATCCCAAAATGCAGCCAGCGCGCTCAGGATGCGTTCCGGCGCCTGTACCCGGACATTGAGTTGATCGAGCGCGCGCAGTTCGACACCGTTCTGAATCAACTCACCGTTTCAGCCCAGAAAAACCAAACACAGGAAGATGCAAAATGAGCGGCCCTATCTATCTGAATTGCGAACAAGGCACGGACGAATGGCACGCAGCACGCGCCGGCATCCTCACTGCCTCGGTCATGCACTGCCTGCTGGTTAACGGCAAGGGTGAACGCGGGTTTGGCGCTGGCGCTTTCACGCTGATGAACCAACTCATTGGCGAGCGCTTCACCGGCGAATCCGCTGACAAGTTCGGCGGCAACTTCCACACCGAGCGCGGTCATGAGCTGGAGCCAGTGGCCCGCGAGTTCGTCAGCAAGCGCCTGGGCGTCACAATCGAAAGCTGCGGCATCATCCTTAACCACGGGTGCGGATACAGCCCTGACGGCCTGCTGGGCGCCAAGGGCCTGATCGAAATCAAGACCAAGCTGCCCAAGTTGCAAGTCGAAGTGATCCTGGGCGAAGAGATCCCGGCCGAACACGTTGTTCAGTGCCAGGTTGGTTTGTGGGTCAGCGAACGGGATTACATCGAATTCGCCTCGTTCTACCCGGGCATGCCGCTTTTCCACAAGCGCGCCAACCGTGACGAAGCGATGATCCGCAAGCTGACCGAGCGCGTTACAGCCTTCTACGAACTGATGGAAGAACGCACCCAACAAATCATTGACCTGACGAGCTGATCCCATGGACCTGGCGCTGGTAAGAACTGCAAACGGCCTTGTCGGCGCCACTGAGGCCGACCGCGAGTTGATCGGCAAGATCAAGCACGGCGCGACCATCCACGGCGACTTCAAAAAGATGCGCAACGCGAAGCTGCACGGGAAGTTTTTCGCGATGCTGGATCTGGCGTGGAGCTACTGGGAGCCCTCGGGCGGCCTTGTGCCACGGCAGGAGCTGCGCGGCATTGAAGGGCTGGCCAAGTATTTTGAGGAACTGAACGACCGGCCCGGCCAACTCACGGATGCCGTACTGGCCTATGTCAACAAGCTGACCGCCGAGCGTGCCGAGCGATTCCCGGCAGTGGACAAAAGCCGCGAGGCGTTCCGGGAGTTCATCACAATCGATGCCGGCCACTTCGATCTGGTCATGACTCCGGAAGGCGTGAAGAAAACCGCCAAGTCAATCAGCTGGGGGAAGATGGACGACCTGCAATTCGCGGCACTTTACAAAGACGTTTTCAACGCCTGCTGGCGCCTTGTGCTTTCGTCGCACTTCGCCAGCGAAGCCGAAGCAATGGGCGCGGCTGACAACATGAACACCTTCGCATAACCGACCGGGCGCTACCGGCGCCCATTACCAAGTGGAGATAGACCATGACCAAGAACAAACCCGAATACGGAACGCCTGAATACGAAGTGGCTTGCGAGCTGCGGGCCAAAAGCAGCAAGGCCGCACGCTGGGCTGGCGAACAGTTCCATAAAATTGTGGTGCTGGAAAGCAAGTCTGAACGCATCACCGCGCTCAACCGCATGTCAAATTACCTGCTGAATCTGAATGGCATGCTTGAAGAAATATCTGAAGGTCACCGTGTCCACTTTTGCGCGTGCTGCGGCATGCCTGAGCTGGCCAATTACCAGGAGCCGACGAAGACACGCCTGATAGCTGGCGGCCTTTGTTTCGGCTGCGACTTCTGGGCAGAAAAGCGAACGACCTACAACGCGCAGAATCGCCGCGGCTCGATGCTGGTTATGCGTGGTTGGGTTTATGGAGACGGTGGCAACAAGCCAAATGAAAGCGGCAGCTTCCTCGGCTTCGGCGGGTCGCGCTGGCACCTGTACCAGATCACCACCGGCAAACTTTGGACCACCAATAACCTGTGGTCGGCTGGCGACATCCCGTCTGGCTTTCTGCCGGGCATGCCAGACAACGCCGTATCGCTCACTGAAGAAGAATTCGCTTTGGCAGTTGCTGGCCGCGATGAGGTGAAGCAATGAACCGAGCCAGCCCCGCAGACCTGCGCAAGCAGATCGAAGCCGCGAACCTTTACACCAAAGCGGGCATCTTGTTTGTGCCGATGCCCGTCTTGAACCAGGACGATTACCAAGCATTGATCCAGCAAGCGGACCAGCGCCTTGGCCAACTTTGCGAGGAACCCGAATCATGAGCCGCATCGAAGAAAACCAAGGCATCACCTGGGCCCGTGAAATCTGTTTTGAGTTCGGCAAGGAGCTGACCAAGGGGAATGTCGCGCTGATCCAGGTGCTGGAACGCGGCCTGGTCGAGAAGCCAGAAGACTACAAAAAAGGCGTGTTGAAAGTAATCGAAGTGGTCCGGAGTGTTAATCATGGCGAAGCAAGACAAGTACACCAAAGCGGCACGGGGCCAGGATTGCCAGGTACGTCTGCCGGGCTGCCCGAACAACACTGAAACGACGGTGCTGGCGCATTACCGCATGGCCGGTACGTGTGGCATGGGCGCCAAGCCGAACAACCTGCAGGGCGCATGGTGCTGCGTCTGGTGCCATGATCGGATTGATGGCCGCGCCAAGATCGATATGCCGCACGACGAAATCAGGCTCTATCATGCCGAGGGTGTCATGCGGACAACTGACCAACTGATTGCTACGGGGGTTTTGAAGTTATGAGAACGCCACGGCTATACACCTTTGATCTGCTTATGAATCGGCTCACCTCGAAAACATGGTGCGTTATGCACATGCCCCACGGTTTTGAATTTGCCCTGCTTATCCACCGCGACTATGGGAAACCAAAGAAGTGACCACCCAAAAACCCATGCCGGAAAAGCTTGAGGCTGAACTGACCAGCGCAGCAGAAAGCCCAAGCACCGGCGCCCGCAAGGCGACCTACCAGAACAAAGAGTTTGGCATCACGCTCGTTGTCACCTGGTCCCAGCCTTACCCAGACATTGGCCTTCAGCAGTTCACTTGCAAAGCGCTGCCAGGCTACGTTTTCAACAACTACGAGGCGATGCGCAAGACGTACGCCGAAAAGGTATTAACACAATGAAGATCGACAAAGCAGAACTTGACGCGCAACTGGCCGAGAACCCGACCCAAGCCGTGGCCATGGTATCCGTGCGGGCAATTGACGAACTGTCGCAGATGATGATCAAGGCCGGCGTTCACGACGCGGCATCCGTGAGCATGGTCATGGGCTTGTGCGCATGGCTCACCAGTGTTCTGGATGGCAAGGCAGCTGAGCCAGGCCAGGCGCTCGTCGACGCAGCCAAGACCATCGACGAAGCCGTATTGCAGGAACTGGATCGTTGCCAGCACTTTGTCCAAGAGCTGCATGACCGCGTGAAGCTGGCGGAAAGCCGGGCACTGGTAAGCGAGCAGTACGCGGCCTGGTACTTGCGGTTGCGCGATGGTGGGACAACGCTTTGTGCCGCGAAATTCCATCCAAATATGGAAGACCTTGTAATCGAAGGCGATGCCCTAGATTTTGAAATGGAGGACATCGACGCAGAAAATAAAGAGCCGGCCACTCCTACATCAGCAGGCTAAAAAATTAACACGCACAAAAAAAGGGCGCCTATTTGGCGCCCTTCCTCATTCCATCCCGCCGCACTTCTTGTCCCAAAGATCGTTATGCGCCGCCACTTGCTCCTTGAGTGGCCGGCTCATCACCTCCCGGTCACCCTTGCTCGTAGTGATTGGCTTGACCCACATGCAGGCCGTGTCAATCGGCACGATCGTGCTTTGACAGCCGAGCATCAAGCTCAACATCAGTATCAGCAGCCACTTCAACTTCCACATTCTGGCGCTCCTTGACGGCCTTCGCCGCCTCTTGTGCCTGGATAACCTGCTGCTCTTGCACTGCCTGCGCGGCGCCCTCCTTGCGCCCCGTTGACTTGCCCAGCTTGTTGCCGAACAAGGCACCAAAAACCGCGCAAATTATTCCAAAAACAATTCCAGCTATGGCTGTCAGGCTCATTTGAAAGCCCCCATACGCATGGCGTCACGCAGACGGACACCGCGCTGGCCAACCTGCTTGAACCACTTGGAGTCCTCCATTTCCGCAGCGGCTTCAGCGAACCGGCTTGCGTTGACTGCCGACAGGAACTTCTTGAACCCGGACAGACGGCTGTATCCTAGGTTGAAACTCATGTTTACCAGCACCTCTTGCCGCACATCGTCCAGCCGATCAAATCCCGGCACAAGTGATCTGGCATCCTTCTCGGCCAGCTTGATGTCGTTGGCCAACATCAGATCAATCTCATCGTCGCTGAATCCCCGATCGGTCAGATTTCGCCCGACCCCGCCCGTCACCTTGCCAACCGTATCGACGTAGATCTTTTTGCTGCGACCCTCATCGATCTCAATCTGCTTATTCAGCCTTTTCTTGTCCATCGGTCAATGCTCCAGATACTGAGTTTTGTTTGATTTGAATCGCGACGAAAGCCGCGATGGCCAGACCAGCCGAAACCCGCTTGTACAGGTCAGGGTTGATCACTTCCTGCACCTGGGGCAAGAAGTCCCGGGCCGCATCCAGCACTGGGATTGCCAGGATCAGATAGGTGCTCCAGCGCTTCCAGAACAGCTTCCATTGAGGAATCAATTTCATCTTCTTAGCCTCATTTCTAATTAACAATCTATCGACCCTTCAAATTCAGGAAGACCTTTCAAATACAAATAGGCCTGCTCAAATGGGTTCGCGCCGTTAATGTCATACCGGCACTCATAGCTTGAGTAATTAAACGGCTCGGAGCCCTCTACCGCCCTGAATGCCACTGAGAAAATAATGGATTCCTTGCTTAGCTGAAAATTACCCTCGTATATCGAGATGTATGCCGCCCTCACTGGAAGGCTTTTGAATTCTAAATCCTTCGAAAATGCCATTGCTAACCTCACAAGATCAAAAAGTTATAAGCCATTGTTTTAGAGGCCGAAGACCCCACAGCATTGATTGATATAGAGCTACCGACAACGGTTACTGTTGAGCTTGCCGCTGATGAGTTTTCCTCGTTCGCAGAAACCTGAAACACGCGTACCACGGAGTCGCGATAGATGTCGTATATCTTGTATGAATAGGTCGAGAACCCAGAGCCAACCACGACATGCAAGCGAAGTGGCATGCGCAAAGGCAGGGCGGACATGTCAATTATTTCGGAAGCCGTAACGGTCGCCAGCACTTTTGACGCCGAACAGGTAACAAGCTTTGCTGAGCCACCCAGCTTCATAAACTTCAGGTTGCCGACACCGTAGTGCTGATTTTCGCTAATTCCGGTAAGGCTTGGCGCGACCGCGTAAACCCTGTCGTCGTTTTCAGTAAGGTGGATTTTATCAATGTCTGCGGTAGCGACGTCCCACAGAATGTTTGCGCCACGATCTGCCACCGGCTCGACGACGTTGCCCATTGTTACAAAGTCGGAGTATCCACCCGATCGGAAGCTGCCAAGGATATCGATTCGCGACCCTACGTTACCAACCATGGTCAGGCCTTTTGCGGTGTTCCCTACCTTGATACTGATCCAGTTGTTTGCTCGCAAAGGGTCATCAGCGGCAAGGGCGAGCCTGTTAGCGTAGTATTTAGTGCAGTGTGTAAATTTGTTTAACGAGACAATACTGCCCGAAACCCCTGCGATATCAATTGGGGCTGCCATGTAGTCAAAGGTGTTACCGTATATCTCGGCGTTCGTAAGCGCCGAGGATACGAGCCCTTTTACGGCGAACTCGCAGAAGTTATTAGTGAAGTTACTCAGGCCGACTGAGCCCCGGAAGATAGCCGTCTCAACGCCAACTGTCTCAACCGACATGCTCAGATAGTTCGTGTCGATGAACGAGTCTACGAAGGAGCCTTCGAACATCGTTTTACGGATGTTCATACCGACGTTGTTTTTTATTTGCGTAATGAATCCAATGCCTCCTTTTGTGATGCCATGGAAGCTGTGAAAGAAGTTCTCCGTGACGAGCGAGCCATACAGCTCGAAATCCAAAACACGGCAGTCTGGGTTGACGGTGCTAATGTTCGCCGCGCAAATACCTTGCAGGTTGAGGCGCCCCCTAGTCCCATCGGTCGTTTTGAACAGCGGGCCACTCGGAATGTCGCACACGAAACGCATAGGAGCCCGATAAGTGGCCGCAATCACGTCCGCGTTGAAATAGTTGTTATCACTGTAAATATTGGTGACAGCAGTTACCGGCACCAAAAGTGTAGAAGTTATGAGGTAGTCCCCGGGCGGGCAATACAAACGCTTCCTAAGCAGGTTGGATTTGTAGATCCCTTCCTGAGCGGCCGGCGTCCAGTCCCACGTGGACGGGTTCGACGCGTCAGGCTTGACAGTTACGAGGTAGGCGAACTCCCACAAATTTACGGGCATTGAATCGAGGATGGACTGTCCTGTAATTTTTCCAACACCGATAGAGGACCACAGGTCGTTCCATCGCTTTCTACCAACCATGCCTAAGCCCTTGTTCGGGTCGGCATCGTTCGCCAGATCAATTGCCACCTCTGTACCGCTTCCGCTCGCTGGGAGAATTGCCAACGGGTTCCCAGAGGCATCAAACCCCATGACCTTATTTGCTCTTGATGCCGATGCCGGGAGCTGAGTCAGTACCTCTCCAGCACCGCCACGAACAGTCCTCAAAATCTGACTATCCGTATATGAGTTATTTCCCTGCGAAGAAGAATCCACATACTCTTTTGTAGCGGCATCATTTGGCTGTGTAGGCGCCCCGACATTGATCCCCTTGTAACCTAGAAAATTCCACCCCGTCTTACCGAACGTGAGCTGCAACGAATTTCCAACCCCGGCCAGAGCCTGCTGGATTAGCATAGTCAGCCGGTCGAAAGCGTCTTCATGGATCTCAGGATAAAACTTGCCCTGGTTGCGGATCGATGTCGGTTGCACCTGCGGCAGAATTCGCTGAATAAAAACGCGAGTTGCAGGCATCGTAAACGGAGGCGCGACAATCATCGTCACAGTTCCGCCTCCAGCCTGAAGCGCACCGGCCAGCGTGTAATTAGTTGTCAAGCTCTGCGGCGTGATCGTTCCGTCTGGCGCAATCAGGCTCACATAGATCTGGTCATTGGTGAAAAACCGAAAGTTGAACGGGAACACTTTATTGCTCCCGTCACCATCAAAGTATTGCCGGTCCAGCGTTGTCGTTACGGTCACTTTTAAGTGCTCCTACTTCGGTTCTTTTGGAGGGCCAAACATCAGCCCGCGAATGAATTGTGCCATGTTGTCGTCCTGGTTTTCGCCACGCTCCAGGCTGAACAGGTATTTGGCCGTGCGCTTCGGCTGGGCGGTCGGAAGGCCGAACCCCATGCCCACTACATCCATCGTAGACATCGTGATCTTCTCGGCGTCAAGATCGTCTTGCGTGACGGCTGCGGCCAGCTTTGTGGTGGACTTGAAAACGTCGCCAATCGGGGTTGCTCCGCTGTAGGCCCACCCGCTTTCCAGGCTGCTGCCCACGTCGCGCAAAAGCGGTACCGACATCATTGGATAGGTGGCGATCTTCAGTGCCGCCCACTTGCCCCACGACTCGTCATCTTCTGGCCCGTGCCCAGTCATCAGCGGCGCAAGCAGTGCAGGCAGGGCAATCAGGAATATCGTCCGCTCAAAGGCTTGCAGATAGTCCTTCACGCCTTCAGCCGTTTTCATCGTGTGCACCAGGTCAGCCTGGCGGTTGTAGAGCAGGTTGAAGTAGCTGTAAACGATTGTCAGGGCTTTCATCAGTCCGTCCTTGCGTTGCACTGCTGCAAGGTCTTTCGGGCCGCCAGACATCTGCGAGAGGCGCACAGCCCTATCACCCATGGCAACTGACGTGTCAAGTGTTTCGCCGTCGGCCATCCCCTTGTGGTACGCAGAAAGCCAGGTCGGGTAATCCACCATCGACTGGATCACGGCAATGTGCTTGAACGCCAGGCGCTGAATCACGGCCTTTGGCCCGGCCTTGCCAGAAATCCGTTTCAAGACTTCGCGCATGTTGTTGTCAAGGTTGGCGTCACGGTTGCGCATTTCTCCAGAAAGCGATTTTACGAACGCCATTGTTTTGAATGGGGCCCGGACGTACTCAAGCATTGCCTGGGGCAGATGCTTGCGGGCGCCAAGCTGGGCCAGGTGCTCCCAAGTCTGCGAAAAGCCCAGGATCTGCTGCATGCCCGTGGTGGCGCTGAACCCCATCCAGGCAACGGACAGGTTCGCCCGCAGCGTTGAAGAAAGGTTGGTCCAGGCATCAATCCCTTTTTGGCTATCCATGACCATATCGTTGGCCACACCCTGAAGCCATGGGTTGAACTGGTTGGCTATGTTCTCCCCGAGGGTTTCATTCAGCGCCTGCTTGATCTCCTTGTTACTGATGATTTTGGCGGCATCGATGATTGCCTTGCGGTGTGTCAAGTCGTGGATAACCTGGCCCAAGTGGCTGGCCACAATCGAAGTATCGAGCATGATTGGTGCGGCAAAGCTGTCGACCCGCGCCTTTGTGTGCCCTTTAGGCGTGGTTGCCCGGGCATAACCCTGCTCAAACAGGCCGGTGTTGTCGGTCAGGTTGTTGGCGACCTGGGCGTATTCCGGCGAGCTTGTGTCGTACACCAACGGCCAATACCCGCCGCTATAAACGCCAAACTCAGTTGTCACCGGGGTGGCGACGATCTTGTCAGGGGCCACACCATGCAGATCCTTTTCCAGTTGCTCGATCTGCGGCCAAAGTTTCTCGACCAGATCCCACTGGGCCTGGGCGAATGTCCAATCGTCCTTGTTCATGTTGGCCAGGATTGCAGCCAGTTGCTGCTCACTCCAGCCGTAACCGTTCAGCAGCTTCGACCTGTTCCCAGCGTTGCCGGTGTTCAGTGCCGCGCTGATGATCGCGTTGCGCGTGAGGGACTGGCCAATAGCTGGGATATGGATCTGCTCGCGCATAGCCCGCTGGCCGCGTGCAGCAATGTAGCGGTCTACGTTGCCCATCAGCTCAGCAGTGAATTCACGGTTCAAATCGTCCTTTGCTACCTGAGCCTCAACGAACGGCTGCCAGAATGTCGTGTGCCAAGGGCCCTCGATGTCGCCGTCATCCAGCCACTGAATGATTTGCTCCATCTTCAGGAGTGCCGAGGACATGTTGCCCGCCCAGTCGCTCATATTTTCGAGAGCGGACATGGTGCCCTTGTCGATTGGGCGAGGTTTCTTCTTGGCCAGGTTTTCACGCGCAGCCCGGACCAGCTCGTTTTTGGCTACTTCGAAATCCTTCAGCCGTTTGTTGGCCAGCAGTTTGTTTTTCAGTCCAGCCAGGTGATTCACGTTCTGCGCAAAGTCGTCCAGCTCTTCAAGCTGCGACAAGGAAAGATCCTTGTAGTTGACCTTCGCCGTCGTGTTGATGATGAACTCAGGAACGTCTGGTTCATTCCCCAGGGCCAGCTGATCCGCGTACCACTTGGCGAATGAAACTCGCTTGTCCAGGTCGCGCAGGCTTACGGTGCGGAATTCGTATTGCTCCATTACCGCATCGATCTGGTCCAAGTACGAGTGCCCAGCCTTGCCCAGCTTCTCCCGACGGCTTGATTTGTTGAAGCCAGCCATGCGGTCGACGATCTTGTCTATCTGGTCTCGGGCCTTCTTGGCTTCGCGCCACAGGTGGAAGTTCAGCAACTGCTGCTGCTTGGCCTCGTATGCCGCCGCCAGATCACCCTTGGCCGCCGCCTCAAACGCCCGGCGCCCGGCCATGCCTTCAGCGCGCTGGTATTCAAACGGCTGGATGTCGCGGACCTTGCGCTCTTGCATGATCCTGGCTGCGGCCATTTTCAACACTTGCTGGCTGGTGATGTTCTTGCGGTTGCCCTGTTTGCCCAGTGCATTCAGCTCACGCAGCAGCACCGCGCCGTGCTTCTCGTTGTGGACAGCAGCCATTGCCTTTTCAGTCGATGCGCCGTCGGCCTTTGCTCCGTGGCGCTCAAGCATACGGGCGGCAGTCTCGGCCTTGATCGCTTCAGCCCGTGGCGGCGCACCAAGGATCGACTTGATCATCTGGTCACCAGACTCAAAGCCCAGGATCTGGGCGGCAATGTCCATCGGCACGCCATCTTTGCCATGCATGAATGCCAGCTTGCGCAGCACAGCCGTGCCGTAAATCTCCTTGATTTCAGAGCCTTGCAGCTTGATTTTCTGCGTGGTGCCATCCGGCATAGCGCCTGTACGAAGCGCCCGGATCGCCTGATATTCCGGCATGGTGTCCAGCTCTTCAGAAACTTCATTCGCCACCCGGGCAGTTTCTTCGCCCCACCACTTGCTATTGCGGCGCTCTTCTTCGCGGATTATCTGCTGCTCCATCGTCTCGGCGGCTTCAGCGTGCGCCAGCTCTACCTGGTTGCGGTACTGCAGGAACTCTTCTTCCGTCATGCCGGCCTTCGCGGCAGTGTCGAACATTGGAATGGCTTGCGCGACTTGCTCGGCGGCAGTGATCTGCTCGTCGGTTGCAACGATCCGATCCATTACGCCGCGAATTTCCGGCGTGAGCTCAACATTCAGCCGCACCAGGTCTTTGTAGATGGCGATGATCCAGCGCTTGAACCGGCTGAACGCGCCCTGGATCTCAGGGTTGGGCGCCTTGCCTTCTGCCAGGTACGCTTCAAAGCCGCGGGCAAACTGTTCGTGCTGCTCGACGGCAAACGGCCCAGTTGGCGCAGCACCAGTCCATTGGCGAATCGCGGCAACGTCATCGATCATCTGCTGGGATGCAGTGCCGTCGGATGCCAGCTCGTTGACCACTTCCAGGTAGTAATGCCCGAACTCATGCAGCAAGGTCGAAAGGTCGCGACGGGCAGTAACCGTGATCTGGAATTTGCGCTGCGTGCCTGGCTTGGCATCGTTGAAAGTGATGTATCCGCGTGGCGAGCTTTCAGAGCCGGTCTGATTTAGTTGCGGCTCGCGCACCATCGATTCGCTTACCTCGTAATCCTTGTTTCTCCCCTTGTTTTCGACAAAACCAAAACGCTTGTAGAAATCAACCAGGCGTTTTTTGTTTCCACCAAAGTCAGCAGACGGAGTTAGAGCGAGCTTCTTCCCGGACGCATCAGCCCACTGGATAAGGGCCTGCATAACCTCAGTGCCGCGACCTGACTGCCGGCCATCTTCAGGAATAACAATTCTTGAAAGAGTCACCACATTGCCGTTGCCCATCAGATCAAGCTTTAGGCCAGGATATTTTTCTATCAGTTGATCCCTTACCTGTTCGCGGGTTACCCCTTGTTGCTCAAGTCGGGTTTCATTCGGAAGAATTTCAACAAGCTGCCTTGCCCGGCCATCCTCGTATGGGTTTGCCGTCATAGCCTCAGTCACACCAGGCGCAGCATCAGGGCCGAAAACTTCTTCAGCGGAAACAATCCTTGCCCCGCCAGAGGCAATTAGTTCGTCCTGTACCTTTTGGGCGGATGGGGTCGATTCGACGCCGGCCAGCAGGCGCATGCCATTGGCTTTGGCGTAGTCGGCCAGCGACCTGTAGAACGCAGACCCCAGGCCTTTGCGCTCGCGGGTTTCGTTGGCTACATACTGGAAGCCAAGCCAGCCAGGTGTTTCTGTATCGCTGAAAACCGTGGCCCGGTATTGGACTTTCCCGTTTTCGTCCTTGAGCGATACGACGTGATTGTCTGAACCAGGCGTATTTTCTGATTCGACCGACCAGCCTTTAGGAAGCGCAGCCTGATTTAACTGGGTCTGCTCGCCGCGCTTGCCCATGCTTTCGATGGCGTTCTTGTCGATCACCACGTATTCCGTGCGGCCACGCGGATCTGTGCCCACCA
Source organism: Pseudomonadota bacterium (assembly GCA_040385125.1). Classification (GTDB taxonomy): domain Bacteria; phylum Pseudomonadota; class Gammaproteobacteria; order Pseudomonadales; family Pseudomonadaceae; genus Aquipseudomonas. The sequence continues at coordinate 32,850 of JAZKIA010000091.1, forward strand.
CCAGGCCGTAGCCTTGGCCTACCAGCTCATTGATGTACGACTCTGACAGCCGCGTGACGTCACCGGTCTTGTTCAGCACACCGGTGCCTGGCTTGATCCGCACGTCATAGATCGTAGGCGTACCCTCACCCATTCCGGCATAGCCTTCGGCCTGCGCGGCATCCATTTCGCTGGTGCCGTAGAAGCCGCCGTACACGCGCCCCTTCTTGCCCTGCTTCTGCCCATTGGTACGCACGATCTGGATAGACTCGGGCGTCATGGCGTCGCTGTTTGACCCGTGCACAATGACCAGACCATCGCTGCTCACGCGGCCGCTGGTGCCATCTTCTCGCTCAGGGAGCGGGGTTGCCTCAATGTCATCCAGCTTCACGCCCTGAATCGACTCAGGGTCGCGCAGGATGGCAAGCACTTGGTCATCGGTCAGTTCGTTGACGTTAACCCCAAGCTGATCCAGATAGTCCTGGAGCTGCTGCAAGTTGGTGGCCTGGTCCCGCAGCGTGGCGTTTTCGTTCTCGACGCTGAAGGTAGGTTCGTCGTTCATGTCGCGGCGCACTGCATCCACGATCATCTGGGGGCCGACTTCTTCACGCGGCACGCCTGGGAAATATCCGTTCTCCCATGCACGCATAGCGGCATCGTCAAGGCTCAGGCCGCCTTCTGGGCGAACCAGGCGGTTGCGGCCAACCTTGCCTATGTTGACGTCTAGAGCCGCCAGCTCGCCGCCCGTGTCGTCCAGGCCGCCAGCGTCACGCAGATACTCGACCAGGGACTTGCCGAACATATCGCGTGACTGCGGGATGTCACCAGTACGCAGGCGGTTAATAGCGATCCGCATGTCATCCACGGGAATGCGCGTCACGCTTTCCGGCGCCTTGTTGCGGATGTCCAGAGGGAAGCGGGCCATCAGGGTTTCAAGATCCACCCCGGAGCGCGTGGCCAGCGTTGAAAGTGCCGACAAATGCACGGCCGCGTATTGCTCGGCGTCCTGCCGGCGGTACCCGGCCTGTTGCAGCTCAGCCATCAGACCGATGAACGCATCATCCCGGGCGCTTGGCGGGTTTCTGATGCTGTCGGCCAGCGCTTGGATCTGTTCTTCTTGAGCCTTGTTCCACAGCACCGTTTCTTCAGTGCTCATGCCGTCTATCTGGGTGCGGATAGAACCGGACAGCGCTTCATGGTGCTCAGCAAAAGCCGTCAGGTAATCGGCCGTCTTGATTTGCACCGATCCACCGCGGGCCTGGGCTTCAGCGAACTGCTCGGTAAGGCCTGGCACCCGGGCAAGAAGATCGTCCAAAACTGGCGCAGAGCCGTCCTGGTTCAACTTGGCCAGAGACTCGGCGGGAATACTGATCGTCTCCATTGCCGAATCTTTGAGTTGTTCGGTCACCAGGGCATTGAACGCATCAGCATCACGCCCGCGCAACTTGCTGTTCAGTGCGGCATCCGTCATTTCATCCAGAGCCGCACGTCCCTGCTTGGCCTGGCGCGACTTGGCCAGCCCTTCCTTGATGTTGTCCATGATTCGGCCGCCGCCGAACGTTGCCACCTCAAGCGAAGACATGCCGGCGCCCGCCACGGCTTCCATCAGCACGTCACCACCGCTTATTTTCTGGTCTGCCGCGTACTGCCCGGCCGCTTCAGATGCGGCGCCAGTAATCCCCTGCACCGGGAACTGCACACCAAGGTTGACCAGTTCGCGCTGGGTATTTGAAAGCGCCTTACCGCCGATTGACTTGGGCACCAGCAGATGGCCAGCAAGCCCCATGCCCAGAACATCGACGGCAGTTGTACCGGCAGCCTTGCGGGCAGCACGCTTGCGCGCGTCATTCATCAGGTCGTCATCTTGCAAAGCAGCAAGCACGGCCTTTGGGTTGTTCATGTCGATCTTGGCTTCACGCAGAACCTCGAACAACTTGGCGTTGCCCTCGATACCGAACTCGACCACGCCGGCAGCAAGCGGCCCGCCAAGCGCACCAGCCACCAGAATTTCAGCCGATGATGCCGCAGAACCCACGGCCGCACGCGCTGCATACCCCGGGTTTTCCCCGATGGCTTGGGCCATTGCCGAGAAGTCACCGCCAAGCTGCTGGTAACGCAAGGCGCCAGGCTCGACCGGCATTGCATCCAGCTTGCCCTGAGTGTCGACCAGATCCTTTACCGTTTCCTCTTGGCGCCCGATCAGTCGATTGCGCATTTCCACGCGACCTTCCGGCGTCTGGCTCAGGTAGTCGAAGCCAAACCCCGTTGGGTTGTCGCCGTTCGGGTATGGGTTTTCACCTACGAGCGCTGCACGGGTGATCTCCTGGTCGATATTATCGAAGCTGTCACTTAGGCGCTGCAGCTTGTCCGTGTAGCTCAGGCGCGCACCCTGCTGCCCCTGCTTGACTGCCTGATCCACGGCACCAAAAAGCTTTTCCCCGGTGCTCTGATTATCGAAACGGGTTTGCTGGTTCGCCATTTCAATGCGGGTCAGGTTGTCGATGTCGTCCTGGGCGAGAACAGCCGTCTGCCCCTGCGCCAGACCTTTGGCCGTTTTCGGAAAGCTGTCATAGGTGCCCGCGTACTTGTTGCCCTTCAGCAGCTTGTCCATTTTCTCGCGGTGCTGATGCAGGACATCGGCCGGAATGCCAGACAGTTTTGAAACCTGAGTAGCCTTCGCGTACTCGTCCGGGTTGATCGATCCCACCGTCTCAAGAGTTGAAACAAAGTCCTGCCGCTGTCGATCCTTCGTCTGCTGGATGGCGTCTGCAATCTTGGTAGGTTCGCCAGGTGGCGTGCTGTAGGCGTCTGTAGGCGCCAGCGTGCTAGGAATAGTTGGCATTATTTAATTTTCACCCCGAGGCCAGAAATGCGGTTTTGATATGCAGCGATGATATTCGCTTCGCTGGCCTGTTGCCCGCTTGCGCGCAGCACGTTGATGATCTCGCGACGGTCTGTAGGTGGCACGTCCTCGATTTTCATCGTGCCCTGGCTGATGTACACGTTGGCCAGGTTCTCCGGCGTGACTTCCCACAGCTTTTGCGAACTGTCTCCGAACAGGAACCCGCCCCCGGTCAGCTTCACATCCAGCAGCAACTGGTTGGCCAGGTCTTCGGTTTCCGCAATGTTCGGTTCGCGATCATGCTTTACCCGGAAAGAGTCTTGCCGCTCCTGCATGGCGCTTCTGAACTGCTGCTGCTTCTTCAGGTTGTCCGGCTTGAGCGCGGCAGCGTTCTTGCCAATCAAGATCCCGGCGCGGGCCATCGTCGTTTCAATGGCGTTTTCTTTGCCGGCCGCTACCTTCTGCACCGTCGCATCACCGTTCTGTGCTTTCTGCCAGGCAGAGCGAACGGTATTGAAGTCAGCATTTGACGTGTACGGGCGAACGTCCTTTTCAAGATTGAGCGCCGCCAATTGCTCGACTGGCATTTTCAGCATGTCCTGGAACTTGCCGTAGTCGGTGGTCGGCTCAGTGCCCTTGCGGCGGTAGTCGTCCATACGCTGCAGCTTGACCAGTTCGTCGGCCGGGATGTTGTTCATCAATTGCGCCGGGATCTTTGAAAACCCTTCATCCAGCACGATCTTTGCCGCCTGGTCATACAGCGCATTGCCCTGGGCAGTCGCGGCCTTCTTGCGGTCGTCCAGGTCATCCATCACGAACTTTTTCAGTTGCGGATCAGTGATGGCGTTTGCCGCGGCTAAACCGTCGGCGTACTTCTGTGATGCCGGAACCGTCGCGGCCGCCTGCTGCATGATCCCGGCCGTGTAGTTGCGGGTTTCTTGGAACGGGATTTTCTGGATGAACTCTTGGGCAGCGGCTTCGCCAGTGCGAGGATCTGGCAGTTGCAGCTTGGAAGGGTTCTTGCCGGTCTTGTTGGTGCCGTTCACCCAATCATCGACCATGCCAGGCCCGGCGTTGTAGGCAGCCACGGCCAGCGTCTCGTTGCCGCCGAAGCGGCCAAGCATCTTGTTCAGGTATGCCGTGCCCAGCGCGACGTTGTAGTTGGCGTCCGTGGCCAGACGCGCAGGGCTAAACGGGATGCCCAGCTCTTCAGAGGTCTCCTTTGCCGTCTCTGGCATGAGCTGCATTGCGCCTATGGCGCCCTTTGGGGATACCGCCGCCTGATTGCCGCCGCTCTCGGCCTGCATGATCAAAGCAGGAAGCCCGGCGCCGCCGACGCTGCCCTTGTCCCAGATGTTCGCAGCCATTTGCCCGGCCATCTGCTGGCGCACGGAAGTGCCCAGCAGTTTTTGCGCCTTCAGCTGGTCAGCGGCCGTCATGGTGCTGGCTTCCTTGGCGTAATACTGCTGGGCCTGCATCGGGTCGAGCGTCACCATGCGCTGAATAACGTTGCTGGCAACCGTGCTATTGAACTCCTGCTGCTGCGCCGCGATGGTTTCAGGCGGCAACCCTTTGCGGATACCGCTCTCGCCAATGATGAAACTGCCTTTGTTCTGGTAATACGCGACCTGCGCCGGGTCGTTGGCATACTTCACAGCGCCATCCAGGGACGTAGCAATGTTGGTTTTGTCCACGGTGTCGTAATAGGCGTTTCGCTGCGTGAACTCGTACCGGTTCAGCTCACCGTTCAGACTCTGCCGGTTGTTGTTCACGATCCGCGCAAACTGCTCTTTTTGGCGCGGGTTGGTCAGGCCTTGCCCGATCATTTCCGCTTGCTTGTCGAAGGCTGGAAGCGTGCTGTTGGTGATGTCTAGCGCGTCCTTTCCCGTCTTTGCATACACGCCGCTTTCTTTGTTGAACATCAGATCAAGCTTGGCCTGCGACAGCTTCGACTCAGCATCGAGCATTGCCGCCGTGTCAGCGCGCTCCATTTCCTTGTTGGCCAGGTCGCCCACCACGCCAAGCGCGGTCTGCTGAAGCTTGAGGCCAGATGTGTCTGGACCTACTGACTGGATTTGTGGCGCCGGCAGCGGCCGATTCTGCACACCGGGCAATGACTGGGTGGGAATTGTGATAGCCATGCTGACTCCTTAAACGTATGCCTGGTTGTTGTTCAATGCGGCGCTGTTGCTGGTGAATGCCGCCGATGTCCCGGCACCTGCACCGCCGCCGCCAAACATCGACATGCCGCCCCCGCCGAAAAACGAACCCGCCCCCTTCACCACGCCGCCCATCAGGCTGTTTTGCTTGGCGTTCTTGCCGGCCAGCTCCGTGGCGTTCGCGTTGCTGTAGCCCTGAATAGCCTGGACCTTGAGACCGTAAGCCTCGCGGGCGGCGTTGTTCTGTATCGTCAGCGCGTCAAGCTCCCCAAGCTGCGCCACGTCCTGTTGTAGCTGCGCATTAGTGCCTTCATCCACCATGCCGCCGTTTGCGGCGGCAGCGGTGCGCTGGGTGCCAATCATTTGGCCGGTTCGGATGCGCTGTAGGTCAGCGTCGTAGCGGCCGCGTGACAGCGCATCCTCTGCCGCCTCATTGGCATAGCCTGCGTTGGTCCGCGTGGTTCGGGCTTGTGATTGGGCGGCAGCGTCTTCGGCATTGCCTTGCTGCATGCCCCCGACGACTGCCAGTGCGACCGGAATTAAAGCCATCCAGCACATGGTTACACCTCTCGTTTAAGTTGGAATTGGAAGAACGGCAGCCCTTTTGGGCCATACGGAACGGAATCACCGAACTGGAAGCCAAGCCACTTGAGCCAGCGGATTGCCTGGGTGTTCCGGGCGTCAACGTAATTGATCAAAGTGTCGTGCCGGGTGAGCATTTCAGCGACTTCAGGCTTGCACACCTTCAGGAAGCTCTTGGCCCGCTTATCGACGTGGATAGTGCTGATGAGCCAGGGCACCCCAATTGATCCCTGGATGTCATGCGCAGCATCACCGAACACGGCGACGATCTTCCCGCCGACCACGATCTTGCTGGCCTTGAGGCTGCCGCCAAAGCACTGGCGCAGCGCGAAGGGAAGATCCAGGCCCAGGCCTTCGCACAGCTCGTCAATGTCGGCCTGGCGGACAATGGCCGCGATAGCGTCCGCTTCATCCACCGAAACCGGCAACACCTTGGTTTTCAATTTCATCATTTACGCCCCGCAATGGTCAGTTCTGGAATGATAGCGAGAACCGTCAGCGGAAGCGGGTCAACCTGCCGGATGAACACCTGGCCCTGGCCGTCCCAATCGTTCGGGATATCGATGCGCCCGGTGTCAGAAAGCATTTCCGTAGGGCTGTTGTAGTCCTCAAATTCGCGCTGTTTCAGCTCCCACAGCTCCTTGCCTTCGCCAGCAGACGCGAAGATCCCCCGCGACTCATCCACCGTCAGGGTCACGGACGTTACTGTTTTGTGCTTGTCGCTCAGCGTTTCCTGGCCCTGCACGTTGATGCGAAGGGTTTCAAGGTCTGATGCGTAGGGTAGGCCGATGTGGGCGACAGCAGCGAAGTCTGGGAGGGTTACAGCTCCCCCGGTGACCACAAGGTTTACAGGCTGGCCATCGGCGCCGGTTTCTGCCACCACGTTGCCGTCAGCGAGAATTGCCACGCCCTTGCCTTCGATATGGTCCAGGCCTGCGAAGGTCTTGCGGGCAAGCGCCCAGTTTGTCGTCGGAACATCACGCAAGCCTTCGGGGACAATGCTCGCAGGAACAACGGACACGGCACCCGGGCCGTTGTACATGATGATGTCCAGGCGCAAGAGGTCCAGCGTCACGGGGTCGCGCATGTGGATCTGCCCGCCCACGCTGTCTACGGTGAATCCGGTACCGCTTTCACTGGTCAGCGTCATGACTTCAGGGTAAATCCAGTCAATACCGTTGCTCAGCGTGTAGCGGTTGGCGGTCTTGTTCCAGCCCTGATAGCTCAGGCCGCAGTCCACAAAGTAAGCCTGTGAAACGTCGCGCTGTTTGGTCCCGGCAATCAGCGGGATCTGCCGGGTATGCATGCGCTCGATATACCGCTTGGTCACGCCGCCGATCACCCGGCGAACCGTCAGGTACACAACGTCATCGCTGCCTTCAGGGATGCAGGCCACCGACTCAATGAAGCCATCCGTTTCGTGCCGGTGCCAGGCCACCATGTCCTGCCGGCGCAAGTAGGTAAGGCCCAGCAGCACGCCGTCATCACGGACTGCCCACACAATCGAGTCTGGCAACTTCTGGTAGGCCCAGCCGATGATCCCTGTATCGCGGAACAGGTGGCTTGCCCAAAGCGTCAGGTCATCACTGGCCAGGCCGTCAGCCTCAAGCGAGTAGTTCAGAGACGACACCGCCTGCCCACGGGCTTGCAGGTACAGAGCCGTGTCGTTCAGCACAAGCGGGGGAACGAACCCGGACCCGTTGTAACTCTGCGGGTTACCGCTCAACGATTTGCCAGTCAGTCCTGCCGTTGCGCCTTGCAGCACCCATTCGGCCCCCGATGTCAGCGCAAGCAACTGGCGAAGCGGCAGGTAATTCATGATTCGGTTTACTTCAGTGCTGGCCATAGTCCAGGTGATGGCGTCATCGTCCTTGCTTGGGGTGGAGAACCCGAAGTTGTTGAACACGCCGGTTCGGCTGAAGTAGCTGGTTTGTGGGCGGTTCAGTGTGCCGCCGTAAACCTTGCGCTGCTGGTAGTAGCCGACGGCACCCGGGTAATTGCCCGCACCAACGAACGGATCAAGGCCTGTGGGCGGCGTGTCAGTCTTGGTCGCTGCGATGTTGCGGTCTGTAAACGACGTGCCCACAGAGCGCCCTGCGAAGCCGTACACGCCCGACCCAGTGTTGTCCTTGTAGATGTTGTAGTAGGTGGCCGTGGGCACCGCATCCCACGTCACGTTGCCCACAATGTCGCTGTTCCACACCGTGATGGCGTTGGATGTGGTCGGAAGGGACTCTTCAAGGGTGTTTGCGTCGTCGTAGATGGCCGTAACCTGATACTTCCAGATCTGCTGGGCGCCGGTGCCAGTGCTGGCCGTGGCCGTTACCGTGGCGGGTGCCGCAATCGATGGCAGATAGGTGGCTTCGGTCAGCGTCCAGTTGTTGTTGGCGAAGCGCTTCAGCTCCTGCGGCCGGTGCAGGGTGTGCACAATCGTCATGATGTCGGCCGACTGCGTGTAATTGATCTCTGCCAGGTCGGCCAGCGTGTAAGGCGTATCGATCTCGAAAGGGGCCGTGCCGCCCACGTTCAAAACATACTGGCCATCACGCACCACGCGCATTTTCAGGTTGGTGAACACCAGCACGCACGCATCGTTCGTGTTGAACTTGAAGCGGATCAGCCGGGCCTGCTGGTCGCCAAGGGTTGAATCGACAAAGGTTGTGCCTGGGCGGTTGCGCACACCGCCATGCGACATAACCAGGAAGTTCAGGCACGTCTTCAGGCTGATCTGGTACCGCGCAAGGTCTACCCGGGCCGCCAGCGTGGGGG
>JAZKIA010000092.1:0-46173 GCA_040385125.1 Pseudomonadota bacterium
CCAAGGGATTATGAGTCCCCTGCTCTAACCAACTGAGCTATAGGCCCTCAGTAGGTCGCGGATTATAACGATGGTTTCTCGGTAGTGCTATCCGAAAAGTCTGAAATTGGTATGCGAAGAAAGGTTGCGGCGAATTCTACGGCGGATGAAGGCGAGCGAAGGGGGTAAAGGTTTTGCCTTCGCAAAGCAAAACCCCCGGCAGGGCCGGGGGTTTTGGGATCACTCGTCGAGGAAGGAGCGCAAATGCTCGCTTCTCGTCGGGTGGCGCAGCTTGCGCAACGCTTTGGCTTCGATCTGACGAATCCGTTCACGGGTAACGTCGAACTGCTTACCAACCTCCTCAAGGGTGTGGTCGGTATTCATGTCGATACCGAAACGCATGCGCAGTACCTTGGCTTCACGTGCCGTGAGGCCGCCCAGTACGTCGCGTGTCGCTTCTTTAAGGCTCTCAACAGTGGCAACATCGATTGGCGACTGCATGGTCGAGTCTTCGATGAAGTCACCCAGATGGGAGTCTTCGTCATCACCGATCGGGGTTTCCATGGAGATCGGCTCTTTAGCGATCTTCAATACCTTGCGGATTTTATCCTCAGGCATTTCCATGCGTTCGCCCAGCTCTTCCGGGGTCGGTTCGCGACCCATTTCCTGCAACATCTGCCGGGAAATACGGTTGAGCTTGTTGATCGTCTCGATCATGTGCACCGGAATACGGATGGTGCGGGCCTGGTCGGCGATCGAGCGAGTGATCGCCTGACGGATCCACCAGGTGGCATAAGTCGAGAATTTGTAGCCGCGGCGGTATTCAAACTTGTCTACCGCTTTCATCAAGCCGATGTTGCCTTCCTGGATCAAGTCGAGGAACTGCAAGCCACGGTTGGTGTACTTCTTGGCGATGGAGATCACCAGACGCAAGTTGGCTTCAACCATCTCTTTCTTCGCGCGGCGGGCCTTGGCCTCACCGATCGACATACGACGGTTGATGTCCTTGATCTCGGCAATCTTCAAGCCGGTTTCAGCTTCCAGAGCCGACAGCTTCTGCTGGCAACGGATGATGTCCGGTTGCAGGCGACCAATGGCTTCAGCGTATTTGCTTTTGCCTTTGGCCAGCGCGTCGCTCCAGCTTTCGTCGACTTCGTTGCCCGGGAACAGGCGCAGGAAATCGGTGCGCGGCATGCGTGCATCACGTACACACAGCTGCATGATGGCGCGCTCTTGTGCACGCAGACGCTCCAGAGCGCTACGAACACGTTCAACCAGGCCTTCGAATTGCTTCGGGACCAGTTTGATCGGCATGAACAGCTCAGCCAGTGCAACCAGCTCGGCAATTGCCTGCTTGCTGCCGCGACCGTGCTTTTTCAGTGCCTTGCGAGCGACTTCCATCTGATCGGAGACGGCGCCAAAGCGCTGAGCCGCGACGATCGGGTCAGGGCCGCTTTCGACCTCTTCCTCTTCATCGGTAGCTTCGTCCTTCTCTTCCTCTTCGTCGTCACCTTCAGCGGCTTTGGCCGTTTTAGGGTCGACAGGAGGCGGAACCTCGGCAGCGGGCGGTGCAATACCGTCGTCTGGGTCGATATAACCACTCAGAACGTCGGACAGGCGACCACCTTCGGTGGTGACGCGAGTGTACTCGGAGAGAATATGGTCAACCGTGCCAGGGAAGTGCGCAATTGCGCCCATCACTTCACGGATGCCTTCTTCGATACGCTTGGCGATTTCGATTTCGCCTTCACGTGTCAGCAGTTCTACCGTGCCCATTTCACGCATATACATGCGTACAGGGTCGGTAGTACGACCAATGTCGGTCTCTACTGCCGCCAACGCTGCAGCCGCTTCTTCAGCAGCTGCTTCGTCGGTGTCGGCATCGGCCAACATAAGGGCGTCCGCATCCGGAGCACTCTCGTGTACGGGGATCCCCATGTCATTAATCATGCGGATGATGTCTTCCACCTGCTCTGGATCTGAAATATCCTCAGGCAGGTGATCGTTGACCTCTGCGTAAGTCAGATACTTCTGCTCACGACCAAGGGTGATCAACTCTTTGATACGAGACTGCTGTTGCGCTTTTCCGGACATAACACCCTATCCACTGAAGGTCTTGGCGGGCAAAAAACAAGCCGAGGATTATACCTTAGCTATGACCTCACGCGCCAGTTGAGGTCGGGCTTGATGCAGGTTTATTGCGACCTAACAGGTCGAGTAACTGACTTTTCTCCTCGGTACTGAGCTCGCCTTGACGTGCTTTTCGAAGAAGTTGTTCTAGATTTCGCTCGCGTTGGCGAGCTGACAAGCTAGTTATGGTGTCGAAAAACTGTTGTTCAAGGTTGTCGGCATCAATTAGCCACTCCTTTTCCAGCAGCCTTTGCAGCAAACGGCCCTGTTCAGTGCCGTGCCAGCGAGACAGTAACTGTATAGAGCTTAGCTTAGGATTTTTCTGTACGGCTTCGACCAGTGCAATCAAAAGCTGATTATTAGTCTGGTCTTCCGCCGCAAAGTGCCCGGCATCTTCAACTTTTTCAGCCAGCTGCGGATGGTGGAGCAAGGTGCGCAGGGCTGTCAGCGTTGGCGGTTCAACCCCTACAGGGATCCATGCCTGCTCACGTTCGCCGCCGCGCTTGCCTTTTTTGTCCCAAGGTTTGTTTTCCCACTTTTTGCCGCCAGCGCCAGGTTTTTTCGGTGTCCATTCCTGTTGGGGCAGGTAGGTATCCGGTTGCTGAAAGTCGCTGTAGTCAGGCATGGCATCGTAATCAATGCCGGGATCGTACGTGGGCTGGGTCTGAATTTTTGCAGGCGCATGCTGAGCCAGCTGGCTGACTTCTTCGCTGTTGAGACCGGTTATTTCGCTGAGGCGCTTGCGCATCAGAGTCCGCAGGTTGGCGCCCGGGACTTTATCGATCAGCGGTGCTGCCAGCGTGGCCATGTGGGCCTTGCCTTCGAGTGAGCGCGGGTCGGCTTCTTCGGTCAGTTGCTGGAAGAAGTAATCGGCCAGCGGTTGTGCGTGCTGGTTGATGCGCGCCTTGAAGGCATCGGTACCTTCGGAGCGTACCAGGGTGTCCGGGTCCTCACCTTCAGGCAGGAACAAAAAGCGCGCACGGCGGCCGTCCTGCAGGCAGGGCAGGGTCGCTTCAAGTGCGCGCCAGGCGGCATTGCGGCCTGCCTGATCGCCGTCAAAGCAGAACAATACGCTGGGCACTACGCGAAACAGGCGCTTCATGTGCTCTTCGCTGGTTGCGGTGCCCAGTGTGGCGACGGCGTTGCGCAAGCCTTGCTGGGCCAGGGCGATGACGTCCATGTAGCCTTCAACGACGATGATTTCATCGAGGCTGCGATTGAATTTGCGTGCTTCGAACAGCCCGTACAGTTCCTGGCCTTTGTGAAAGACCGGTGTTTCCGGGGAGTTCAGGTACTTGGGTTTGTCGTCGCCCAGCACTCTGCCGCCAAACGCAATGATGCGGCCGCGGCTGTCGCGGATCGGAAACATGACGCGATCGCGGAAGCGGTCGTAGCGTTTGCCGGTTTCGGCGTTTTCGACCAGCAGGCCGGCGTCGATCATGGTCTTTTGCTGCAAGGTGTCGTTGCTTAGATGCTTGTACAGATTGTCCCAGCCGGGTGGGGCGAAACCGAGACCGAAGTCGCGGGCAATTTCGCCAGTCAGGCCTCGGCCTTTCAGGTAGTCCACGGCGGCTTTGCGTGCCGGATGGCTTTTGAGTGCTTGGCGATAAAAATCGGCAGCAGCAGTCAGAAGCGGGTAGAGCGGAGAGTCAGTCGGTTGCCGTGGTTTGTGTGGGCGACCGCTTTCTTCTCGAGGTATTTCCATGCCGGCGGCTTTGGCCAGTTCCTCGACTGCCTGGGGGAAGTCCAGGTTGTCGTGGTCCATGATAAAGCCGAGGGCGTTGCCGCCAGCGCCGCAGCCAAAGCAGTAATAGAACTGTTTGTCGGGGCTGACGCTGAAAGACGGAGTTTTTTCTTTGTGGAAGGGGCAGCAGGCGGTGTAGTTCTTGCCGGCTTTCTTCATTTGCACGCGCGAGCTAACGACATCGACGATATCGGTACGGTTCAGAAGGTCGTCAATAAAGCTCTGGGGGATTAACCCGGCCATGGCGTTCTCGTCATCACTGCGCAGAAATTAACCCGCATAAAAGGCGGTCGGTCGTTAGGGCGTGCAGGCGAGTGCTCTGCTCGATCGTGGGACGTCAGCTCAATCATTTCGGGGGAAGTGTAACTGTCGAAACTCCGCTGATTCATTTTTAATCAGGGTAGATGGGTTCGATAGGTGTCGCGCTCTGAGTCCGGCATTGACCAAAGGCTGGTCTCGGATAGCTCATAAGCAGGCACTGGAGAGGTGCCTTGGGCTGATCGTCTTTAGGGAAAATCAGAGAGGTGTGCTCGTCGGTAGCCTTGGAAGGCTCGTCAGTAAAGACGTGCACCGCTGGCTATTAGGCCAGGTCTGACGTGATGTAACGCTTGTCGCGGTCGCATCTGCGGCCTTGACGATAAAGCATGTAACCTTCAACAACTGCCTACGGCCCGGCTTTAGGCCGGGCTTGGCAGAAGCGTGCTACGAACGTCTGTGTATTAGTACAGACGAACGGCGCGGCGCTGCTCGCGCTGAACTTTCTTCGCGTGACGCTTAACAGCAGCTGCTGCCTTGCGCTTACGCTCAGAAGTCGGCTTCTCGTAAAATTCGCGGCTGCGAACTTCAGCCAGAACACCGGCTTTTTCGCAGGAGCGCTTGAAACGACGCAGAGCTACGTCGAAGGGTTCGTTCTCTTTTACTTTGACGGCTGGCATCCAGAGCTACCTTCATTCATTACCGGGGTCAACGTCTCAAGGCAAAATCGCGTTGAAAGACGTCGGTTTTTAAGGGTTGCGGATGTTAACCCCTCATCGCCCGGAATGCAAAGCCTCTGATCGAAAACCGCTGGCCGGGGGCGGGAGTGACGACTATTATGCGCGCCTTCGAATTTGGCCTCTACAAGGCGTAAACCCATGCTAGTACTGGGATTAGAAACCTCCTGCGACGAAACCGGTGTCGCGCTATACGACAGTGAACGCGGGCTTTTGGCTGATGCATTGTTTAGTCAGATCGACCTGCATCGCGCCTATGGTGGCGTGGTTCCGGAGCTGGCTTCGCGCGATCACGTCAAACGTATGCTGCCGTTAATTCGACAGGTGTTGGCTGAGGCTGACTGCGTGCCCACAGAAATTGATGCAATCGCCTACACAGCTGGCCCTGGATTGGTCGGAGCCCTGCTGGTTGGGGCTTCTTGCGCTCAGGCGCTGGCATTTGCCTGGGGTATTCCGGCCCTCGGCGTGCATCACATGGAAGGCCATTTGTTGGCCCCGATGCTGGAGGAGCAGCCGCCAGAGTTCCCGTTCGTCGCTTTGTTGGTGTCGGGAGGTCATACGCAGTTGGTTCGCGTGGATGGCATCGGCCAATACGAGTTACTGGGCGAGACTCTGGATGATGCTGCGGGTGAAGCGTTCGACAAGACTGCCAAGATGATGGGGCTCAACTATCCGGGCGGCCCTGAGATCGCGCGATTGGCCGCTCAAGGCGTTGCGGGGCGTTTTGTGTTCCCGCGGCCCATGACCGATCGTCCGGGGCTGGAGTTCAGCTTCAGCGGCCTTAAAACCTCTGCCCTGAATACATGGCAACGGTGCGTGGCAGCCGGGGATGACACTGAGCAGACCCGTTGCGACATCTCTCTGGCGTTCCAGCAGGCGGTGGTCGAGACATTGACCATCAAGTGCAAGCGGGCGCTGAAGCATGCGGGCATGAAGCGCCTGGTGATTGCCGGTGGCGTGAGTGCCAACAAGGCGTTGCGCATCTCGCTCGAGAAGATGCTGGGCGATATGAAGGGTAATGTTTATTACGCTCGTCCGGAGTTCTGCACCGACAATGGTGCAATGATCGCGTTCGCGGGTTGCCAGCGCTTGCAGGCTGGGCAGCACGAGAGCTTGGCAATCAGCGTGCAGGCACGCTGGCCGATGGAGCAGTTGAAGCCGTTGTAAGGGCTTTAGCGGGTGCGAGTGGTGGCTGGGCGTGAAGATTTTTCATCCGGGCAGCTCAAAAATGCCGTTCGCGCCCGGCCATCAGGTCGCGTAAATTACTGCGATGGCGCCATACGATCAGTGCGGTCAAGGCGCTCATGGGCAGCAATGCGGCGGGCTCTTGCCAGGCCAGTAATGGCAGGGTCAGGGGTGTGGCAATCAGCGCGGCCATTGAGCTGGTACGGCTCAGCTGGAAGGTCAGCAGCCAGGCAGCAATGGCCAGCAATGCGGCCGGCGGGTAGAGCCCCAGCAGCATGCCGGCGGCAGTGGCAACACCTTTGCCGCCCTTGAAGCGGAAGTACAGCGGGTACATGTGGCCGACGACGGCGCAGAGACCAATCCAGGCTTGTTGCTGGAGCGGCAGGTCGAGTTGATTGGCCAGTAGTACTGGCAGCAAGCCTTTGCACAGATCGCCGAGCAAGGTCAGGATGGCGAGCTTTTTGCCCGCAAGGCGCAACATGTTAGTCGCGCCAGCATTGCCTGAGCCACTCATTCGCGGGTCGGGATTTCCCGTCAGGCGGCTGAGCAAAATGGCGAAGGACAGAGAGCCAAGCAGGTAGGCGAGGATCGCCAGTAACCAAAACATGCTAACTATTCCGGGCGAGGACGCCCTGATTCTAACGGCGCATTGCGCCCTTGTCGTGCTGCGGAGAAGAGTGCTTGGACAGAGTGTTTATCGAAGGCCTGGAAGTTGACACCGTAATCGGTGCTTATGACTGGGAGCGTGGCATCCGTCAGTGTCTGCGCCTTGATCTGAGCTTTGCGTGGGACAACCGTCCGGCTGCGGCTGGCGATGATCTGGCGCTGGCGCTGGATTACGCGAGCGTTTCATCGCGCATTCAGGCATTTGCCGAAGAGGCCCAGTTTCAGCTGGTTGAAACCTTTGCTGAGCGTCTGGCAGCGGTGTTGATGAGTGAATTCAATATTCCCTGGCTGCATCTCAAGCTGACCAAGCCCGGCGCCGTTGCGGCGGCCACAGGGGTGGGCGTGGAGATTGAGCGCGGATGTCGCTAACTCAGGTTTATCTCGGGCTGGGTAGCAATGTCGAGCGCGAAAAGCATTTGCGCGCCGGGCTCGAAGCGCTGACTGGCTTTTTGCGGGAGTTACAGTGTTCGCCAGTGTTTGAAAGCCAGCCGGTGGGGATCAAAAGCGGACCTTTTTTCAACTTGGTGGTGTCAGCAAAAACTGATTTGCCGCTGGTTGAGCTAGGTCGGCGTTTGAAGCTGATCGAAGCGGATAACGGACGTTACGCTCACGATCGCAAGGGTTTGCCTCTGGATATTGACGTGTTGTTTTACGGCGATCTGGTGGGTAACTTTGATGGGCTGACCTTGCCCCGTGCTGAAATTCTGAGGAACGCTTTTGTACTGTGGCCGTTGTCGTTGATGGCGCCTGACAAGGTGCATCCGGGCACCGGTAAAACCCTTGGGCAGATGTGGGCTGATGCCCAGATTGACCAGGTACTTGCGCCTGCTGCGTTTGAATGGCGCGGCGTGCAGCTGACGCCTGCGCAGACTCTGTAGCCGCTGCCGCAGGCTGCGATGGACTGCGTAGCGGTCCCGGAAGGACCGGCTACAGAAGTTATTTGGCGGCGTTCCTGTAGGTTTGCAGTGCCTTGAGCCGTTCGTGCTTCAGGGCTTCGCCAAGCTCGGGGCCTTTGAACCCTTGCTCCAACAGTGGTTGAACCGCTACCGCCTGGGCGGCCTGGGCCGCGCCGCGCAAGTAGCCGGCTTGTGGGTATGGGCGGCTCTCTAGTCCCAGGCGGCCTTTGGCGTCCATCTCGCAAGCAACGATAAACTCCTCAAAACGCTGCGGCCGACGGTACACGTCAAAGCGTTGCAGCAGCTCCAGTAGCGTCGAAGCCTTAAGCTCAAGGGCGCGATGACCGTGGGTGTGGTATTCGCCCACCAGCAGCGCGAGTTCCTGACAGTCCCTCGGCACTTTGTAGCGTTCATTGACGGCTTTGATCAGGTGAAGTCCCTTGTGCTCGTGGGCAATGTGTCTTGGCCATTCGCTTTCGGGTGTCAGGCCTTTGCCCAGGTCGTGCAGCAGGCAGGCCCAGCGTACAGTCAGCGGTTGTTTGTGCAGGGCTGACTGCTCAAGCACGCTCAGGGTGTGGATACCGCTGTCTATTTCCGGGTGGTGTGCAGGGGGTTGCGGCACACCGAACAGTGCATTGACTTCAGGCAGCAGCACTTCAAGCGCATCACAGCTGCGCAGCACTTCGATAAAGACCTGTGGGTGGCTTTCCATCAGTGCGCGGGAGATTTCCTTCCAGCAGCGTTCCGGGGTCAGGGCTTGCAGTTCACCGGATCTGGACAGCTGGCGCATTAGCTCCAGCGTCTCGGGTGCGATGCTGAAACCGAGCCCCGCATAGCGGGCGGCGAAGCGGGCTACGCGCAGAACTCGCAAGGGATCTTCGGCGAACGCGGGGGAAACGTGGCGTAATATTCGGGATTCAAGATCGCGTTGGCCGTGATACGGATCAGTCAGGTTGCCGGCTTTGTCTTCAGCCATCGCATTGATGGTCAGGTCGCGGCGAATCAGATCTTCTTCAAGGGTAACGTCGGGGCTGGCATGGAAGACAAAGCCGCCATAACCCTTGCCACTTTTGCGCTCGGTACGCGCCAGTGCATATTCTTCGCCGGTTTTTGGGTGAAGGAACACCGGGAAGTCCGAACCCACAGGGCGGAATCCCTTGGCGAGCATTTGCTCGGCGCTTGCGCCGACCACGACCCAATCGATGTCGGTGACGGGTTTGCCCAGCAGACGATCGCGTACAGCGCCGCCAACTTTATAGATCTGCATAAAAAACCTCCGTTAGCGCGACAGGATAACCCTTGTGCCGCTTTAACGGAGGCTCCCGTGTATCACAGGTGAATGGCGTTCATGTCCAGTCGCCCGTATTCAGCATCGCCGTGCTCGCCTTTAGGCGGCACATGGTGAACTTTCATTATCTGGTCGCCTTGAAGGGTTTCCAGATGAATGTCGAAACCCCAAAGGCGGTGCAGATGCTTGAGTACTTCGTCAGTTGAGTCGCCCAGTGGTTTGCGGTCATGTTGCTGGTGGCGCAGGGTCAGCGAGCGGTCGCCGCGGCGGTCAATGCTCCAGATTTGTACGTTGGGTTCGCGATTGCCCAGGTTGTATTGAGCGGCCAGGGTTTCACGGATGATGCGGTAGCCTTTTTCGTCATGTATGGCGGGCACCAGCAAGTCGTCTTTTTGATCGTCGTCCATGATGCTGAACAGCTTCAGGTCACGGATCACTTTAGGCGACAGGTATTGCAGGATGAAACTTTCATCCTTGAAGCTGCTCATGGCGAACTTGATGCTCGATAACCAATCGCTACCGGCCATGTCCGGGAACCAGTGACGGTCTTCTTCGGTCGGGTCTTCGCAAATACGGCGGATATCGCGATACATCGCAAAACCCAATGCGTAGGGGTTGATGCCGCTGTAGTAGGGGCTGTCAAAGCCGGGCTGGAACACCACGCTGGTATGTGAGGTGAGGAACTCCATCATGAAGCCCTCGGTCACCAGGCCTTCGTCGTAGAGGTCGTTCATCAGGGTGTAGTGCCAGAACGTCGCCCAGCCCTCGTTCATCACTTGGGTTTGGCGCTGCGGGTAAAAGTACTGGGCTATTTTGCGCACGATACGCACGACTTCACGTTGCCAAGGCTCCAGCAGTGGCGCGTGTTTCTCTATGAAGTACAGGATGTTTTCCTGTGGTTCCTCTGGAAAACGGGCGTTGTCCTTTTCGCTGAATTTGTCTGCCCCCTTGGGAATAGTGCGCCACAGGTCGTTGATCTGTTTTTGCAGATGTTCTTCACGGTCTTTTTGGCGGCGGCGTTCTTCTTCGGCCGAAATCGGGTAAGGGCGTTTGTAGCGGTCGACACCGTAGTTCATCAGCGCATGGCAGGAGTCGAGCAAGTCTTCGACCGCATCGATGCCGTGGCGCTCTTCGCACTGCATGATGTACTGCTTGGCAAACACCAGGTAGTCGATGATCGAGCTGGCGTCAGTCCAGGTGCGAAACAGGTAATTGCCCTTGAAGAAGCTGTTGTGGCCATAGCAGGCATGGGCCACCACCAATGCTTGCATGCAGATGGTGTTTTCTTCCATCAGATAAGCAATGCATGGGTCAGAGTTGATAACAATTTCGTAGGCCAGCCCCATCTGACCACGGCTGTAGGATTTCTCGGTGCTTAAGAAATGTTTGCCGTAGGACCAGTGGTGATAGCCCAGTGGCATGCCTACAGACGCGTAGGCATCCATCATTTGTTCGGCAGTGATCACCTCGATCTGATTGGGGTAGGTATCCAGCGCATAGCGCTCGGCCAGGCGCCCGATTTCGCGGTCATACGCCTGGATCAGTTCGAACGTCCACTCAGAACCGGTGGAGAGGGGATGGCGTTTATTCTCTTTGGCGGTCATGTCACTAACCTGCGCTGGAAGAGTTCACGGAAGACCGGATAAATATCGCCGGCCGAGACCAGTTGCTGTTGAGCGAAGGTGTCGGAAAATGCCTCGCTGATGCGCTCGTACTCGTACCAGAGGGCTTGGTGTTCGCGCGGCGTAATCTCTACATAAGTGTAGTACTGCACGAACGGCATGATCTGGTTGATCAGAATATCGCGGCAAATGGGTGAGTCGTCGTTCCAGTTATCACCGTCCGAGGCCTGGGCCGCGTAGATATTCCACTCGTTGGTGGGGTAGCGCTCGGCCATGATCTCCTGCATCAGTTTGAGTGCACTGGAAACAATAGTGCCGCCGGTCTCTCTGGAATAGAAAAACTCCTCCTCATCCACTTCGCGGGCACTGGTGTGATGGCGAATAAATACGACGTCGATCTTGTCGTAGTTCCGTTTCAGGAACAGGTACAACAGGATGAAAAAGCGCTTGGCGATGTCCTTTGTGGCTTGGGTCATGGAGCCTGAAACGTCCATCAGGCAGAACATGACGGCTTTTGAGCTGGGGTTGGGTTGCTTGACCAGCAGGTTGTACTTGAGGTCAAAGGTATCGAGGAACGGCACGCGGTGAATCCGTGCGCTGAGCTTCTCGATTTCGGTCTCAATGAGTTTAATATCGCCGAAGTTGTCCGGTTCTTCGCGTTTCAGGCGCTCTAGTTCGGCCTTGGCTTCCTTGAGTTTTGCCCGACTGCTGCCAGACAGGGCAATACGCCGCGCGTGAGCTGAGCGCAGGGTGCGAATGATGTTGATGCGTGACGGGTTGCCTTCGTTGCTGATCCCGGCGCGTACGGTTTTGAAGGTATCGGTGCCGGTCAGGTTGCGTTTCACCAGGTTGGGCAGTTCGAGGTCTTCGAACATGAACTCAAGGAATTCTTCCTGGGTGATTTGAAACACGAACTCGTCCATGCCTTCGCCGGAGTTACCCGCCTTGCCAGGACCTCCGCCACCACCCGCACCGCCTTGTGGGCGCTGAATGTGCTCGCCGCTGATGAATTCCTTGTTGCCGGGGTGAACCACCGTTTGTTTGCCGCCGCGCCCATGATGGAGCACGGGTTCATCGATATCGCGACCCGGAATACTGATTTGCTCGCCATGTTCCATGTCAGTAATGGAGCGGCGGCCTACGGCCTCTTCTACGGCCTTTTTGATGTGGTCACGGTAACGCCGCAGGAAACGCTGACGGTTTACCGTGCTCTTGTTCTTGCCATTGAGGCGTCGGTCGATCACATAGCTCATGGGCCCCTCCGGGGAGCTTCAAGTGGTAAGCCTCAAGCTGCAAGGGTGGATCGTCGGTTCGACGAGCGTTCTCTTGCAACTTGAGGCTTGAAGCCAGCCGCTGTTTTATTGCGACTTACGGACCCGCAGGTACCACTCGGAGAGCAGTCGTACTTGTTTGTCGGTGTAGCCCCGTTCGACCATTCGAGTAACAAAGTCGTTGTGTTTTTGTTGGTCCTCTTTGCTCGCCTTGGCGTTGAAGCTGATAACCGGCAGCAGATCCTCGGTGTTGGAGAACATTTTCTTCTCAATCACAACGCGCAGCTTCTCGTAGCTGAGCCAGGTAGGATTTTTGCCGTTGTTGTTGGCGCGGGCGCGCAGTACGAAGTTGACGATTTCGTTGCGGAAATCCTTCGGATTGCTGATGCCTGCCGGTTTCTCGATTTTTTCCAGCTCCTCGTTGAGGGCCACTCGGTTGAGAATTTCGCCGGTTTCGGGATCGCGATACTCTTGATCCTGAATCCAGAAGTCTGCGTAGAGCACGTAGCGGTCGAAGATGTTTTGTCCGTATTCGCTGTAGGACTCCAGGTAAGCGGTCTGGATCTCTTTGCCGATGAACTCGATGTAGCGCGGTGCGAGGTACTCTTTCAGGAAGCGCAGGTAGCGTTCACGGGTTTCAGCCTGGAACTGCTCTTGTTCGATCTGCTGTTCGAGTACATACAGCAAGTGAACCGGGTTGGCGGCAATTTCGTGCGGGTCAAAGTTGAAGACTTTGGACAGAATCTTGAACGCAAAGCGGGTAGACAGGCCGTTCATGCCTTCGTCGACGCCAGCGCTGTCGCGGTACTCCTGAATTGATTTGGCTTTCGGGTCGGTGTCTTTGAGGTTTTCGCCGTCATAGACCCGCATCTTGGAGTAAATGTTGGAGTTTTCCGGCTCTTTAAGGCGTGACAGCACGGTGAACTGGGCCAGCATCTTCAGGGTGTCAGGTGCGCAATGGGCTTTGGCCAATGAGCTGTTGAACAACAGTTTGTCGTAGATTTTTACTTCGTCGCTGACGCGCAGGCAGTACGGCACTTTGACGATGTAGATCCGGTCGATGAATGCTTCGTTGTTCTTGTTGTTGCGGAAGGTGTGCCACTCCGATTCGTTGGAGTGAGCCAGCAGGATGCCGGTAAACGGAATCGCGCCAAGACCTTCGGTGCTGTTGTAGTTGCCCTCTTGAGTGGCAGTGAGCAGTGGGTGCAGCACCTTGATTGGCGCCTTGAACATCTCCACGAATTCCATCAGGCCTTGGTTGGCCCGGCACAGCGCGCCGGAGTAGCTGTAAGCGTCGGCGTCGTTCTGTGGGTATTCTTCGAGTTTGCGGATATCGACCTTGCCCACCAGCGCCGAGATATCCTGGTTGTTTTCGTCCCCTGGCTCGGTTTTGGCCACGCCGATCTGATTAAGGATCGAAGGATAGAGTTTCACCACGCGGAACTGACTGATGTCGCCACCAAATTCGGCCAGGCGCTTGGTGGCCCACGGCGACATGATGGTGCTCAGGTAGCGTTTCGGGATGCCGAAGTCTTCTTCGAGGATTGCACCATCTTCGGTGGCGTTGAACAGCCCCAGCGGCGACTCAAAGACTGGTGAGCCCTTGATGGCGTAGAAAGGGACTTTTTCGATCAAATGTTTCAGTTTTTCGGCGAGTGATGACTTGCCGCCCCCCACGGGACCCAGCAGATAGAGGATTTGTTTCTTCTCTTCCAGACCCTGCGCAGCATGACGGAAGTAGGAGACGATCTGGTCGATGCACTCTTCCATCCCATGGAAGTCTTCAAAGGCCGGATAACGGCGAATCACTTTGTTGGAGAAGATTCGCGACAAGCGAGAGTTGTTCGAGGTGTCCAGCAGTTCCGGTTCACCAATGGCCAGCAGCAGCCTTTCAGCGGCTGAGGCATACGCGCTTTTGTCTTGTTTGCACAGTTCAAGATATTCCTGGAGCGTGAGCTCTTCTTGAAGTGTGGATTCAAAGCGTTGTTGGAAGTGGCTAAAAATACTCATGACGTCACCTCGCTCGATACGTGGAGTCGGCGATTGATCAGTCAGTTCGAGTGCTGGCATGCAGCAGCATTGCAGCTGCTGTGTACCCCCCAGGACACCATCAAGGTGGTTAACCTAACCCCTTGAAGTTACTACCGATGATCTACACGCCGGTGTACCGGCTCTCCCCAGATTTGGATGGCCTGAGCTAAAGGATAGTTGGTAATCGGAGAGGTCAAGGCGAGATGCGTGATTTGTTGCGGTTGACCGTTGGTCAGGAAGGGCGCCAGCCCTCTGATCACGTGGGGTTGGCGCTAATAAAAAATTATTCGGCTGTGCCTTCGGACGTTTCGTTCGGATAAGTCGTACGCCACAACTCAAAACCACCATCCAGGCTGTAGACATCGCTAAAGCCTTGACCCACCAGGTAGGCGGCCGCGCTTTGGCTGGAGTTGCCGTGGTAGCAGGCAACAATCAGTGGGGCATCGAGATCGGCATGGGTGATGAAGTCGTGCAGCGAGTGGTTGTCCAAGTGCTTGGCACCGCTGATATGACGGGCGGCGTAAGCCTGCGCGTCACGGATGTCGACTACCACAGCGCCTTGTTCGCGCAAGGCTTGGGCTTGTTCCGGCGGGATGCGTTTGAATTCAGTCATGGAGGATTCCTGTGGCCTGGCGGCGGGCGCGGTTAGCGGGCGCCCACGGGATTGGAAAGTTGCTCGGGTAGTGGGGGGCTGGAGGGCACTGTCAGGCCGAGATCGTCGCAGTCGCAGCTCAAGCGCTGGCCCGTGTCGACATTGAGCAGGGTCATGGCCCCGCCCCAGACACAGCCGGTATCGAGCGCGAAGATGCCGGGCTCTTTGCAGTTGCCTTCCAGTGCAGCCCAATGCCCGAAGATGATCTTGAGGTCTTGGGTTTTGCGTTCTTTATAACTGAACCATGGCGCGTAGCCGGGGGGCGCACTGCCAACACCTTCTTTGCTTTTGAGGTCGAGTTTGCCTTCTCGGGTACAAAAACGCATCCGGGTGAAATAGTTGGTAATGACTCGCAAGCGGGTGATGCCCGTGAGTTCGTTATCCCACTTGGTCGGGTCGTTGCCGTACATGCCATCGAGAAATGGCCCGAACAGGTTGTCATCACGCAGGGCATGTTCGACTTCACTGGCGCATTTGAGTGCTTTTTTCAGGGTCCATTGCGGTGGGATGCCAGCATGAACCAGCGCGGTGTTGCGCTCGAGGTCATAGTGCAGCAACGGTTGTCGGCGCAGCCAGATCAGCAGTTCAGCGCAATCGGGTGCCTCGAGGATTTCACGCAGCGTGTCGCCTTTTTTCAGGCGCTCGATGTTGTGGGCCACGGCCAGCAGGTGCAGGTCATGGTTGCCCAGTACGCACACCAGCGACTCGCGCATGCGGTACAAAAAGCGCAGAGTCTCAAGCGATTCCGGGCCGCGGTTGACGAGGTCGCCTACCAGCCAAAGTTTGTCTTTGGCGGGGTCGAATGCTACGCGCTCCAGCAGGCATTTAAGCGGTTGCAGGCAGCCTTGCAGGTCGCCAGCGGCATACACCGCCATCAGTGCAGGGCCCCGGGTACGGCGAGGCGGAAGGGCGCAATGATGGCTTTGAATTCGTGACCGTCTTCAGCGTGCATGAGGAAGCTGCCCTGCATGGTGCCTACTTTGGTGGTGATGACCGAGCCGCTGCTGTAGGTGTGTGTGCCATCGGGCTCGATCACGGGTTGCAGACCGACGACGCCTGCGCCGCGGACTTCTTCAACATGACCATCGCCATCGGTAATGACCCAATGCCGGGACAACAGTTTCGCGCAGACTAAGCCCTTGTTATGCACCGTGATGGTGTAGGCAAAGGCAAAGCGCTGAAGCTCGGGCTGGGATTGTTCTGGGAGGTAACGCGTGACGACGCTGACGTCGACCAGATAGCGGGGATCAGACATGCGAAAGGCCTTACTTGAAAGCGGAGACACAGCTCGGGATAAAACTGATGCCTGAGTCTAGGCCAAGTAGAGGGTACTAGGCCAGACGTGGTGTCTGGTCTAGGTTCTGTACGAAATGTATCTGCGCTCGGTGATGCCGCGTTGAAAACAGGCTCGGAATACTCATTAACAACCCGTTAACTCCGCTTCCTCGCCTGTTTTCGCCTTGCCTGACCTTCGCTCGAAAACATTTCGTACAGCCCCTAGTACTCCTGATCAGTCGGCAGCGGGCGCTTCGACCGGTTGTTCGCTGAGCTTGTCGGCCAGGCGCACAAAGGCGGCGAGGTCGAGTTGCTCTGGGCGCAGGCTGCCATCAACGCCTGCGGCCTCGATTTCAGCGTTGCTGAGCAAGGCTTTAAGGGTGTTGCGCAGAGTTTTGCGGCGCTGGTTGAAGGCTTCGCGAACCACGCGCTCAAGCAGGCGATGGTCTTTGGCCGGGTGCGGCAGTGTTGCGTGTGGCACCAGACGGACAATTGCCGAATCAACTTTAGGCGGCGGGTTGAATGCACCAGGGCCGACGTTGAACAGGTGTTCGACGCGGCAGTGGTACTGAACCATGATCGACAGACGACCCCAGTCGCCGCCGCCCGGGCCGGCGGCCATACGCTCAACCACTTCTTTTTGCAGCATGAAGTGCATGTCGCGAATCAGGTCGGCGTTTTTCAGCAGGTGAAAAATCAGTGGAGTGGAGATGTTGTACGGCAGGTTGCCGACCACCCGCAGGGTACGCGGTGCGGCGTTGAGGCTTTTGAAGTCAAACTTCAATGCGTCACCCTGGTGCAGGGTGAAGTTGCTCATGCCGGCGAACTGCTGATTCAGAATCGGGATCAGGTCTTTGTCGAGCTCAACGACATCGAGTTGGCCGCCGCTGTTGAGAATGCCTTCGGTCAGTGCGCCCTGACCCGGGCCGATTTCCAGCAGGCGGTCGTCAGCCTTGGCATTGATGGCACGCAGGATGCGGTCAATAACGCCCGCATCGTGCAGGAAGTTTTGGCCAAAGCGCTTGCGCGCCTTGTGTTGGTATTGCTCGTTCATATACGGGTCTCGGCCATCTGGTAGGCGGTTTCCAGGGCGACTTGCAGGCTGCCGGTATCGATCTTGCCGCTACCGGCCAGATCCAGGGCAGTGCCATGGTCGACGGAGGTGCGGATAATCGGCAAGCCCAGGGTGATGTTGACTGCGGCACCAAACCCTTTGTATTTCAGTACGGGCAGGCCTTGGTCGTGGTACATCGCCAGCACCGCATCGCAGTGCTCCAGATATTTGGGGGTAAACAGAGTGTCGGCAGGCAGCGGGCCACGCAGGTCCATGCCCTCGCTGCGCAGGCGCTCCAGGGTTGGTTCGATGATGTCGATTTCTTCATGGCCCAAATGGCCGCCTTCACCGGCGTGGGGGTTTAACCCGCACACCAGGATACGCGGTTGGGCGATGCCGAATTTTTGTTGCAGGTCGGCGTGCAGAATACGGGTAACCCGCATCAGTCGCTCGGGGGTTATTGCATCGGCGATCTGACGCAGAGGCAGGTGAGTGGTGACCAGTGCCACGCGCAGTCCGCGGGTGGCAAGCATCATCACGACTTGCTCGGTATGGGTCAGGTCGGCGAGGAATTCGGTATGGCCGGAAAACGGGATGCCCGCTTCGTTGATCACGCCCTTGTGCACAGGAGCGGTGATCATCCCCGCAAAGTCGCCATCCAGGCAGCCTTGCGCGGCGCGGGTCAAGGTTTGCAGTACAAACGCTGCGTTGGCCTTGTCCAGTGTGCCTGCGGTGACGGTGGTGTTCAGGGGCGTATCCCACACGTACAGGCTGCCTTCCGGAGCCGGCTGTTCAGGCCAGTTGCCTGGGCTGACGGGTAGCAGGTTGACCGCCACACCGAGCTGCGCGGCCCGCTCAAGGAGCAGGTCGCGGCTGGTGATGGCAATCAGGGGGTGCGGCTGGCGTTGCGAAGCGAGCAGCAGGCACAGGTCGGGACCTATGCCTGCCGGTTCGCCGGGTGTCAGGGCAAAACGCTGTGTGTTCACTGCGCAGCCTGGTCGGCGCTCTCTGCCGGGCTTGCAGCAGGGAGTTTGATCTCTACGTAGGCTTCGTCGCGAATCTGACGCAGCCAGGTTTGCAGCTCCTCGTCGTACTTGCGGTTACGCAGCGCATTCATCGCCTGTTGCTCGCGAGCCTGGGTGGTGCTGTCGGTGGCGCGACGGCCAAGGACTTCCAGAACATGCCAGCCATATTGGCTACGGAACGGCTTGGACAGTACGCCTTGCGGGGTATCGGCCATCACTTCACGGAACTCCGGTACCAGCGAGTTCGGGTCGATCCAGTTCAGGTCGCCACCGTTAAGTGCGGAGCCCGGGTCTTCCGAAAAGTTTTTAGCCAGCGTGGCAAAGTCTTCGCCAGAGCTGATGCGCTCGTAGAGTTTCTCTGCCAGCTCCTTGGTGGCGGCTTCACTGCGGATTTCGTTTGGCTTGATCAGAATGTGGCGAACATGTACTTCGTCAACCACAACTGTTTCGCCGCCGCGTTTCGCGTTGAGCTTGAGGATGATGAAGCCACCCGGTGTGCGAATCGGAGGCGTAATGTCCCCGACTGGCATTTCACTCAGCATGCGGTCGAACGGAGGAGGCAATTGAGCCGCTTTGCGCCAGCCCATGTCACCGCCTTCCAGTGCTGTGTCGCTGCCGGAGCGGGCGATAGCCATTTGACCAAAGTCCGCGCCTTGCTTGAGCTGTTTGTAGACTTCTTCAGCTTGCTTGTAGGCGGTCTGGATGGCTTCCGAATTCGCGCTTTCAGGCGTTGGAATCAGGATGTTGGCCAGGTTGAACTCTTCGGACATCTGCATTTTGCCCAAGTCGGAGGCGAGGAAGTTTTTCACTTCCTGGTCTGTGACCTGAATGCGCTCAGCCACACGACGTTGACGCACGCGGCTGATGATCATCTCGCGACGAACCTGCTCGCGGGCATCTTCATAGGACAGGCCATCACGGGCCAAGGCCTGGCGGAACTGTTCGGTGGTCATGTTATTGCGCTGGGCAATGCTGCCAATGGCCTGATTCAGCTCTTCATCGGTGATGCGAATGCCTGAGCGTTCGCCGATCTGCAATTGCAGGTTCTCGACGATAAGACGCTCAAGCACCTGCTGATCCAGAATGCTGGCAGGTGGTACGCCCTGGCCACGCTTGGCAATGGTTTGCTGAACTTCTCGGACGCGATTGTCCAGTTGGCTCTGCATGATCACGTCGTTGTCGACGATGGCCACTACCTTGTCAAGAGGCTGTACCGCAGCGTGAGCTGCAGTACCCAGGAACAACGCGCCCAACACTAGCGGGCGCAGACACTCAGAAAGCTTGATCTTCACGTTCACGATAACCTTGGATGCCTTTGTCGAGGAAGCTCTCTGCTTTGGTGCCAACAATGCCACCGAGACCTTTCAGCACAATTTGAAGGAAGACCCCATGATCGCCCTTTTCGTTTTCCGGGGCTTCTTGGGAATACTCGTCGTTGGAAACCCAATAACGACTGATCAGACGAAGCTTCCAGCAGCAGTTGTCGTACTCAAAGCCACCGAAGGCTTCCAGGGTGCGGTTGCGGTTGTAGTCGTACTGCCAGCGGCTGATGGCGTTCCACTGTGGCACGATCGGCCAGATAACCGAGAAGTCGTGCTGCTGGATCTTGTAGTAATCCTTGATGTAGCCGGGTTTTCCTTTGATGCCATAGTCACCGCCGCCCACAACCCATTTACCGGTGTACTGGTCGTAACGAACCTGGTCGTTACGATAGCGATAGCCGACGTTGACCACCTTGTTCGGGTTGTCTTCAGGCTGGTAGTGGAACATCGCACTGCCCGAGCGCGGGCTGTGGCTGTCCGGGTCCCAGTTGTAGTCGGCCGTTGCACGCCAGTCGCGGTTGAAGCGGTAAGCGTATTCCAGCGCATAGGGCGAGACGCCGGCAGTGGCATCCTGACGGTCTGCGTCAATCCCTGGCAGTTGAACCTTGCGGTCCTTGAAGTAGTAGGCCTGGCCGACGCTGACGCGTTGACGCTCAAAGCCGTTGTCTTCAATCCAGCGACTGGTCAGGCCCAACGACAGTTTGTTCTCGTCACCCACGCGGTCAGAACCGGTGAAGCGGTTGTCACGCCACAGCGAGGAATAGCTGAAGGTGCTTTCGCTGGTGTCGAATACCGGGATGTCGTCCTGGTCGCGCTCAGGCACGTACAGGTAGAACGCTCGCGGTTCCAGGGTTTGGCGGTAGTCGGTGCCGAACCAGTTGGTATTGCGGTCGAAATACAGACCGCTGTCGACGCTGGCGATGGGTACGCTGCGGTTAACCGAGCTGTCGAAGCTCTCGCCGGCTGCGGCCATCTCTGACTTGCCGGTGCCATCCAGATCAAGGTCGTACTGGGTGTACATGTACTTGAGGGATGGTGTCAGGTAGCCGTAGTTCCAGTTCAGCGGCAGGCTGACCTGAGGTGCAAGGTTCAGGCGTGTGCCGTTGGCACGTGCCAAGCCTTCGACGTTGGTATCAAGGCGATTAGATGCAATGCCGTTTTTATCGAAGTACTTGCCGGTTTCCAGATCACGATCAAATCGAACCAGCTCAGTGTTGTAGCTGAAGTTCAATCCTTCTGGGTGATACGGCAAGGCACCATTGAAGGTGAGCTGCGGCATCATGTTGTAAGGCGTGATCTGGGTCACGGTAGCCAGTTGATAGGCCTGTGCATTCAGCTTGGCGGTGTAGCTGTCACCCCGGTAGCTGACAGCCCCTTGCTGGTTAACGAAGTCCCGGCCTTCAACGCCGATCTGATCGCTTTCCAGATCCTGGAAGTAATACGGGTCGCTGATCTTGGTGTAGTCGACCTCGGTCAATACACGCGAATCCAGGCCACCCTTGTGCTGCCAGTTGAGCATGTAGCGCGTGTCGGCAGAGTCAGTTTGCAGCTTGCGATCATCTTCTTCGTCGTTGAGGTAGGCTGCGCCGAACTGCCCTTCGCTGGACTCGGTCAGGTAGCGGGCCTCGCCTTCCATCAACAGACCGCGCTTGGTCATGTAGCGCGGGTACAACGTGGCATCGTAGTTCGGTGCCAGGTTGAAGTAGTACGGCGTCACGAGCATAAAGCCGGTGTCGGAGGTGCTGCTGAAAGACGGCGGCAGGAAACCGGACTGGCGGCGATCGTCGATCGGGAAGTAGATGTACGGCGTGTAGAAAATCGGGATGTCTTTGACTCGCAACGTCACGTTGGTCGCCGTACCGAAACCGGTGGCTTGGTTCAACGTGATGTTGTTGCCTTTGAGCTGCCAGGCATTGCTGTTCGGTTCGCACGTGGTGTACGTACCATCCTTGAGGCGGATGATCGCGTCTTCGGCACGCTTGGCGTACAGCGCACTGCCGCGTACGCGCGACTTGTGCAATACGTATTCAGCGTTGTCGACCTTAGCGGCACCGGTGTCCAGCTGCACATCGGCGTGGTCGCCAACAATCAGCGCACCGTTGTCACGCAGGCGGACGTTGCCATTGAGTTCGCCACGGCTTTCAGCCTGATACAGGCTGGCTTCGTCAGCTTCAATCTGCATGCTGCCCTGACGCATGACGACTTCACCGGCCAGGGTCGCGACCTGCTCTTCCTGCTGGTAGCGTGAAGCCTTGGCACCAATAAAGGTCGGAGAATCGCTTTTGCTGGTGGGGTCATTCATGCCCGGACGGATAGGCTCAACGTAAGAGCCTGCGCAATACGGACCGGTTTCGGCCAGTTGCGCGGGTGTCAGCTTGTCACGTGGCACCCAGTCGAGGTGGCTGTAGTCGGCACTGCGTGCTTTCAGCCCGCGGCCTTTGGCTTCAGTCACCAGCGCAGTTGTGGCAACTTGCTCGCTGGTCTCGCCGTTGGCATCTACCGGAGCAGCGTTGTGCGCCGGACGCGGCGGCAATTGCGCTACATTCGTTTTTGGCGCGCAATCCCAGCCACCCGTAGCCGACACGGAACAGTCATACTGCTCCTCGGCAACAGCGAACGGCGCGGCTAGGGGTTGCATGGCCAGCAAACTGCCAGTTACCAGCAACGGAAATTTTTTACGAAACGCGGGGGATTTCAATGCCATCTTATTAGTCCGGGCTTCCTGCGTGCCATCTGCCCGCGGTGTGGGCCGCACGACTCTCGATGGTCTGAAAAAGATGCGTGATAATAAAGCATGACCCGCTTGACGGCTAGCGCCGTCGGAGACCCTTGTAATGCCTGACCAAGATGTACGCTTGCAACACCTGAAAGTTTGGCTCGATGAGCAGTTGGTAGCCTTGTTTGCGAAGCAGGGCTGGGGTGCTGTGCCCCCGGCCACGTTGACTGCTGCCAGCAGTGACGCGAGTTTTAGACGCTATTTTCGCTGGGAAGGCGAGGGCCGCAGTTTTGTCGTCATGGACGCGCCTCCACCCCAGGAAAACTGTAAACCCTTCGTCGATATTGCTGAATTACTGCGCACCAGCCAGATAAACGTGCCGAAAATTTATGCTCAAGACCTGGAGCGCGGGTTTTTACTGCTCAACGACCTGGGCAATAAAACCTTTCTCGACGTGATTAACAGCCATAACGCCGATGAGTTGTTCAAGGATGCGATCGAAGCCTTGCTGGCTTTCCAGCACTTGCCGATGACCGCGCCCTTGCCCAGCTACGACGTGGCTTTGCTGCGCCGCGAGCTTGAGCTGTTCCCCGAGTGGTACGTGCGCGCTCACCTGGGCATCGAGTTGGATGAGCAGCAACTGGTCCTCTGGCAGCGGGTCAGCACACTGTTGATCGACAGTGCGCTGGCACAGCCTCAAGTGCTGGTACACCGTGACTTTATGCCGCGCAACTTGATGCTCAGCATCCCCAATCCGGGAGTTTTGGATTTTCAGGACGCGGTGTATGGCCCGGTAACGTATGACATTACCTGTCTGTTCAAGGACGCCTTTCTCAGTTGGCCTGAAGAGCGTGTTCATGCCTGGCTGAAAGACTACTGGACGCTGGCGTTGCCTCTGGGTATCCCGGTGCAGCCCAATTTCGAAGACTTCCTGCGTGCAAGTGATCTGATGGGTGTGCAGCGGCATTTGAAAGTGATCGGTATTTTTGCCCGCATCTGCCACCGCGATGGCAAACCACGTTACTTGGCCGATGTGCCGCGGTTCTTCTCTTATATAGAAGCAGTGCTGGCGCGCCGTCCCGAGTTGGCAGAGTTGGGCGAATTGTTCGCTAGCCTGCCTCGGCCAGACGGGGCCAATGCATGAAAGCAATGATTTTGGCGGCGGGTAAGGGTGAACGCTTGCGGCCACTGACCCTGCACACGCCCAAACCGCTGATTCGTGCCGGTGGCGTACCGTTGATCGAGTATCACCTGCGAGCGCTGGCCGATGCGGGCTTTACCGAAATAGTGATCAACCACGCTTGGTTGGGCCAGCAGATCGAAGACCATTTGGGTGATGGTTCACGCTTGGGCGTCAGCATTCAGTACTCTGCAGAAGGCGAGCCGCTGGAAACTGGCGGCGGTATTTTCAAGGCCTTGCCGTTGCTGGGCGATCAGCCCTTTGTGGTGGTGAATGGCGATATCTGGACCGATTACGACTTTGCTGCCTTGCGTCAGCCAATGAAAGGGCTGGCGCATCTGGTACTGGTGGATAACCCGGCGCATCACACAACGGGTGATTTCTGTCTGAGTGCGTCGCAGGTTCAAGATGCCGTGCCTGGTGCCGATACGCTGACCTATAGCGGTATCGCAGTGCTTAGCCCTGAGTTATTCAGGGGGTGCGCTGCGGGTGCTTTCAAACTGGCTCCGTTATTACGCAAAGCCATGGCTGAAAATCAGGTAACAGGTGAGCGCTTGCAAGGACATTGGGTGGATGTGGGGACGCATGAGCGTCTGGCCGAGGTCGAGGCGTTGATCAAGGGCGCTTGCTAACGATGCTGTGGCCAGGGACTCTGATCGGAGCCGGGGCTGGCTTTGTCATTGCCAGCATTCCGGGGGCCATACTCGGTGCTTTATTGGGGCAGGCACTGGATCGGCGCTTGCAATTGCAAAGCTGGGCGCAGGTGCGTGAGCGCTTGGGCGGGCGCCCGATGCTGCGCAATGATGAGCTCCTGTTCGTCTTGCTGGGGCGGTTGGCCAAGAGTGGCGGGCGTGTGGTGGATCAACATATCGAACAGGCGCGTCAGGAGATGCGCCAGTTAGAGATGGCTGCCCCCGCGCAAAAGCGTGCAATTGCAGCGTTTAACCAAGGTAAATCCGGTCGCGATCCGTTGCGTGGCTACTTGCAGCGTTTGAAGGCTCAGCCCCATGCGGCGGAAGGCGTGCTGCGCGCCTGTTGGCGCATGATTGTGGCCGATGGTCGGGTTGACCCCCAAGAGCTCGAATTGATTGTGCGTTGGGGGCGCTGGCTGGGCTGGACCCCACAGCAGGTGCAGGCGCTCGGGGCGGATTACCAGCCCTCTAAAAAGCCCTTGGCCACCCGTGGCGGCACTTATCAGGCGTCGCTGACCTTGCTGGGCGTCACGGCGAGTAGTGATCCGGCGCAAATCAAGCGGGCTTATCGGCGCTTGCTCAGCCGTTATCACCCGGACAAGGTTGCGGGCACGGGTGCCAGCCCGTCGCAGATCCGTGAGGCCACGGAAACAACCCGAGAGCTGCATCACGCTTACGCTTTAATTCGTGAGCAGCGCGGGTTTCGTTAGCTTCCAGCCTGCGATGAGAGGCTTACTGGCTGCGGGCTAAGCCAGCCGCGTACTCTGCGAAACAGCTGTTCCTGCTCCGCATCCCGATTGCCGGGGATGGCGGTCAACGGCACTTGATGGAAATTCGTGCGGTTACCCCGTTTGCTGGCTTGCAGTCGTTGCAAGGCGGTTTTTCGGGCTGAGGGCTGATTTTTATAGAAGACATCCAGTAATGCGACGTTGAGCGTTGGCGTCAGTTGCTCTAGGTCGGGTTGGGTCTGAGCGGGTGTCTGCGCGGCGACCATCACCAGTTTCGTGACTTGCGTGGGCTGCTTTTCACTCAGATAACGTGTCGCCCAGTAGGCGCCTGTGCCGTGCCCCAGCAAAACAATACTGCGCACGTTCTGTTGCTGAGCAAAGGCAATTGCGGCGTCAATGCGGGCGAAGATACGTTCGGCATCGGCTTTACTAATCTCTTCAGGTGTAAGCACCGGCTCTGTGCTGGGGCCAGTGTTTTCGGTGCCGGTACTGGCTGCTTGCTCTATGGGTTTGGCGGTGGTGCTGGCCTCTTTACTGCTGCTACTGCTTGATTCTTCCAATACAGGGGGGCTTAGGGCTTCCGTTACGCGTGCCTGACTGGCTTCGATTTGCAAGTCGGGCAAGGTCAGGCTCAGGCTGGCCCAATTGGCGTCTGGCAGCTTGCTGCGCAGAGGCCCTACAGCCAGTGGCCAGTCGGCAGTTTCCCCGGCGCCAGGAACGATAATGACTGCACCGCTGGGCTCGCTGCTGTTGGCCGGTTTCCACAGCGCGAGAAAGCTGCCGTCGCTGGCTTGCAACTGCTGCTGTTCTTGTCGCGGGATTGTTCGCTCAAGGGCCGTTGCGTCTTCTTGGCTGCGCTCGGGCAGTGGCTCGCGTGTTATCGGTTCAATAACGGGTTCTGGATCGGCAGCCTGTACGTACAAGGCTGATGGCAACAGTAACGACAGGCACAAGGTTGACAGTACCAGGCGGTAAGAAAACATCGGTTATTCCAGGCCAGAAGTAATCCCGGCAGCCTAATGGGTTAGTGTGTGTTTGTCAGAATGTTATCGGCGGGTAATGTCTGTGCTTGATGCATTACATCCAGCAAGCATCCCATAAGGGGTAGTCCCCGATGCGTGCTGCCAACTGGGCGCGGATTGGGTTTTTGATGATGTAACGGGCGATGTCTTTCATATCGTCCTCATTGCGTAAAGCACGGTCGTGGTAACCCTTTTGCCAGATCCGCTCGCTGGTTTTGGCTAGCCGATTAATGCTTACGCTGCTGCGAGACTTAACGCGACACATGAGCTCCCCGAGCGTTTTGTCTTTTAGCTCTACTAGCCAGTGGATGTGGTCAGGCATGACGACCCAGGCTTTAGAGGAAACAATACCGTCCTCATGAGCGTGTCTGAGTTGATCGACAACAAGGCGTCCAAAACGGAAGTCTCTAAAAATGGGGCGACGTTGTTGGGTTACGGTGGTTAGCAGGTAAAGGCGTCCCGGCTCTGAGTAACGACCTATATGTAGACGATAAGCATTCTTTGAGGTTGGCAATCCATTGCCCTCTTTAATTAGCATTGTTTTAAAGTTAGCCCACCGTTAGCCAGCGGTACTAAACAACCATTGACCAGATGTTGCGAGGTTCCGTAGCAGCTGCCGAAGGCTGCGTCCGGCGGCGAAGCCGTCGTAAATCCGGTATTCAGAATTTACGAGCGCTTCGCACTCGGACGTAGCCTTCGGCAACTGCTACGCAGGTGGTGCGCCCAACGATGCAGCCAATCTACGGTCAGCGGTATACAATGCGCGCCACCGTGTTTTGCTCACTAAAGGTGCGTCATGCAGCCCTTCGCTATTGCTCCATCGATTCTTTCTGCCGATTTCGCCCGTCTTGGCGAGGAAGTGGATAACGTGCTCGCCGCAGGCGCTGACATCGTGCATTTCGATGTCATGGACAATCATTACGTGCCGAACCTGACCATCGGTCCGATGGTGTGTGCGGCCTTGCGCAAGTACGGCATCACAGCTCCGATTGATGCCCACTTGATGGTCAGCCCGGTTGATCGAGTTATCGGCGACTTCATCGAAGCCGGCGCGACCTACATCACCTTTCACCCGGAAGCGACGCAGCATATCGACCGTTCCCTGCAATTGATCCGCGAAGGCGGTTGCAAGGCTGGTCTGGTATTTAACCCGGCGACTCCACTGGATGTACTCAAGTACGTGATGGACAAGGTCGACATGATCTTGCTGATGAGCGTCAACCCAGGGTTTGGTGGGCAGAAGTTCATCCCCGGCACGCTGGACAAACTGCGTGAAGCGCGTGCGCTGATCGATGCGTCTGGTCGCGAAATTCGCCTTGAAATCGACGGCGGCGTGAACGTTGGCAATATCCGTGAAATCGCTGAGGCTGGCGCGGACACGTTCGTTGCAGGTTCGGCCATTTTCAATACGCCGAACTATGAAGAAGTCATTCAGAAAATGCGTGCCGAGCTTGCGTTGGCACGCCCATGAGTGGCTTTGAGCAGCTACTCCAAGGGCAACTGCCAAAGCTGGTGATGTTCGATCTGGATGGCACCCTGATTGATTCGGTACCGGATCTGGCAGCCGCCGTGGAGACCATGCTGCTCAAACTGGGTCGCCCGCCTGCAGGCATTGAAAACGTGCAGATGTGGATTGGCAACGGCGCACCGATGCTGGTGCGTCGTGCGTTGGCCGGCAACCTGGACGGCTCAGGCGTTGATGATGCCGATGCCGCCCAGGCGCTGGAGATTTTCATGGACGCCTATGATGGCGGCCATGAACTGACCAAGGTTTATCCCGGCGTACGTGAAAGCCTCAAGTGGTTGCAAAAACAGGGCGTCGAAATGGCCCTGATCACCAACAAGCCCGAGCGCTTTGTGGCGCCCTTGCTGGATGAGCTGAAGTTGGGGCGGTTTTTTCGCTGGATCATTGGTGGTGACACCTTGCCACAGAAAAAACCGGACCCGGCCGCACTGGTATTTGTTATGAAAATGGCTGGTGTGACACCTGCCCAGTCCATGTTTGTCGGTGATTCGCGCAATGACGTGCTGGCTGCGAAGGCCGCCGGTGTGCGCTGCGTTGCGTTGAATTATGGCTACAACCACGGTCGGCCGATTGAAGAAGAATCACCGGATATAGTGATTGGTAACTTGCAAGAGCTGATAGCCGGTTGCTTAGATTCTTCGGCTGAGATAACGTTGGGCAATTCTGTTCACCCCTCTAAAAGAGATTCCATCGTGGTGGTCACTCGCAAACTCTGGATGAAAGTTATCAAGGCCCTGGCCCGTTGGCGTTGGCGCGCCTGACTTGAATCTGGCCGCTGATCCGGCATGTTTGCATACCTGACTGTTTGACCCTCAGACCACGAGGCACCTCATGATCCGCGAAGAATTCCTGCGTTTGGCCGCTGCTGGCTATAACCGTATCCCGCTTGCACGTGAAACCCTTGCTGACTTCGACACGCCGCTGTCGATCTACCTGAAACTGGCTGATCAGCCCAACTCCTATCTGTTGGAGTCGGTGCAGGGCGGCGAGAAGTGGGGGCGTTACTCGATCATTGGTTTGCCATGCCGCACCGTACTGCGCGTGCATGAGCAACAGATCAGAGTCACTCACGATGGCGTCGAAATCGAGTCCCACGAAGCCGAAGATCCGCTGACTTTCGTTGAGGAATTCAAGGCCCGTTACAACGTGCCGACTATTTCTGGGCTGCCGCGCTTCAACGGTGGGCTGGTGGGCTACTTTGGTTATGACTGCGTGCGCTACGTAGAGAAGCGTTTGGGCAAGTGCCCGAATCCTGATCCGCTGGGTGTGCCGGACATTCTGTTGATGGTCTCGGATGCGGTGGTGGTATTCGATAACCTGGCCGGCAAGATGCACGCAATTGTGCTGGTTGATCCCGCGCAGCCAGACGCTTATGAAGAAGGTCAGGCCCGCCTTGAGGCGTTGCTTGAGCAACTGCGCCAGCCGATTGCCCCGCGTCGTGGTCTGGATTTCACTGCGCAGCAATCCGCTGATCCGGTGTTCCGATCCAGCTTCACGCAGGACGACTACGAAAAAGCGGTCGACACCATCAAGGACTACATTCTTGCGGGCGATTGCATGCAAGTAGTGCCGTCGCAGCGTATGTCCATCGACTTCAAGGCTGCGCCGATTGATCTGTACCGTGCGCTGCGCTGTTTCAACCCGACGCCTTATATGTACTTTTTCAACTTTGGCGACTTCCACGTGGTGGGCAGTTCGCCAGAAGTGCTGGTACGGGTTGAAGACAACCTGATTACCGTGCGCCCGATTGCCGGCACGCGCCCACGGGGTGCGACCGAAGAAGCTGATTTGGCGCTGGAAGAAGACTTGCTCAGTGATGACAAGGAAATCGCCGAGCACTTGATGCTGATCGACCTTGGACGCAATGACACCGGCCGTGTTTCTGAAATCGGCTCGGTCAAGCTCACCGAGAAGATGGTGATCGAGCGTTACTCCAACGTGATGCATATTGTGTCAAACGTCACCGGCCAGCTTAAAAGCGGGCTGACTGCGATGGACGCCCTGCGGGCTATTTTGCCGGCGGGCACCTTGTCTGGCGCACCGAAAATCCGCGCGATGGAAATCATCGACGAACTGGAGCCGGTCAAGCGCGGTGTGTATGGCGGCGCAGTCGGTTACTTCGCCTGGAACGGCAATATGGACACGGCCATCGCTATTCGTACGGCGGTGATCAAGAACGGTGAATTGCATGTGCAAGCCGGCGGCGGCATTGTCGCTGACTCGGTACCGGCCCTGGAGTGGGAAGAGACGCTGAACAAGCGCCGTGCAATGTTTCGTGCCGTAGCGCTGGCCGAGCAGACGCCTCTGGTGTGACGTACGGCTGTATAGCCGCTGGCGCTTGGCGCCAGAGGCTATAGCGCTGACTTAAAAGTCGAGCGTGACGCCTATATTGACCCCTTGGCGGGTCAACCCTTCACTCTTGCTCACGTTATAAACAGCCCGCAGAGACAGGTCCGTGGTCAGTTGATGGCTGAGGCCCAGGCTTGCACGGCGCTGATTGCTCGGCGGTGTGTAGCCTTCAAGTTTGAAATGATTATCCGGCAAGCTATTGAGCGCAATGTTCAGTCGCTGCGTGTCGTGTTCAAACTCATGCTCATGTGCCACCTCGCCAAAGAGTTGAGTCTGCTGCGAGATTTGATAAGTCCCGAGCAAGCCCATGCCCAGACGCCGGGAATTCAGTGCCTGGCCGCTGTAATTCAGAGAGGTCGAGCGCTGCCCCTTCTCTGCATAGCCATTAACCCCCACGTGTGAATAATCAGCGCTGATGAATGGCGACAGGTGCCAAGAAGCTGTGCTGTGTGCAAGGTCATAACCCAAGCGGGCGCTGAAGGCCCAGAGATCCCCACCGGTACGTCCCTTTTCGGCGCCTTCACTAACGCCGAGTGCGAATTTTCGCTTTAGGCTGTCGTAGTCCAGTTTGCCTGCGGTCAGCGCAGCGTTGGCCCACGCGTTGTTGTGCTGATACTGAGAAAACGCAGTAACAAGATAGCTATTGAGTGTGTAGTTCGATTCGCTGACCCCTGCTTCCAGGGTTTGTCGATAGAGGCCGGTTGCCACACCTAGCCGCCAGTTGGGTGACAGCCGATAGCTGGCGCTTATGTTGAGGTTATGGCCTCTGCCATCAGCGCTCACAGAGCTGTTTTGCTGATCAATACTCACGCGTTGCCCGCTGCCCGTTACCGTCGTTTGCCATTGACCAATGGCTTGCCAGTGTCCGGCGCTGCTATTCCACTGGTTGTACAGTTCGTCCTGGTGGGCGCTCAACGTACTTTGCGCCATTACCGGTAACAAGCTTAGCTCCCACGGGGCGGCGAGTAATGAATAGGCGTAGTCGGCTATTAATTTTTGCCCTGCTTCGGTGGGGTGAACCGAGTCGTTGAACAGCAGTTTGGCCGGTGTGGGGGTTGAGCTGTTGATGCCGAACTTTGAATTCTCCGAGCACTCGTCGCCGTTGAAGCAGGTGCCGATAAGGTCCTGCCCCAGGGCCAGGCCATAACGGCCGGGGTCTGTGACGGCTTCATGCAGCAACCGCGGGATATTGAGGGGGATCACTTCGGCGTCTATTTGCCTGAGTTGGTGCACTAGCTCCTGATTGAACATAGCGCTGAGGTAGCTGCTGCCAGCTTGGGCAGGCGTACCGTAAAGGGCCGGGGTCAAGCCCAAATCAGGCAGCAACCACACCATGATGTAACGAGCCCCGGCGTGTTGCAGGGCGAAAGCGCTGTCTGCCAAAGATTGTGCTGCTTTAGCCGCGTCACCGGGGCTTTTGACCCGTTCTTGAAGGAAGTCGTTACCGCCACCCGATAGGTAATACAGCGCTTTGGGGTCGGCTTGAAAGCCGTTCTCAACCAAATAGCCGCGTCGGCTGCGCAGTGTGAGGCCCGCGAGGAACATGCCTTGAGGTATGGATACCGTTGACTTGGTCGTGATGGATTTGAGGATTTGGTCTGTACGGTAGCCGCCGACCGCCCAATTGTTGCCATCGGGCAAACCGCTGCTGGCGTTGGTCATCGACGTGGAGGGTGCAAGGTCGCCAGGTGCGATACCCAGTTTCGTGCCCAGCAACATAGGTGCGACTGCTGCGTAGGTTTCCTGTGTGTAGTCTTTGTAGGTGGGGCCGGTACGGTTGGTGAAGCGTATGCCGTTGCCGCGGATGCCGCCTAAATCCAGGTATTGCCCTGAGTCGCTCAGACTGTCGCCGAATACGAACATGTTGGAGTAGGGGGTTGGTGCAGCACTGGCGTGTACGCAAGCGATTGACACAATACACCCTGCCAAAGGAGGGAGAAGCGAGAGCCTGGGCATGTAATGACCTTTTTCTTATTATTTGGGATCAGGACATTATCAAAACGATACGTATTAATTGTGTCTTGAAAAGTAATGACACAAAGTACTTGGAGAATGTTTTTTTCCGTATTTTCTACCCCATGTTGCACCTGCCGCGAGGCTACGTTACTGTGCCCGGACGTAGAAATGAGACCCTTCCTGTGTTGATCATCAGCAAACTCTTTATGCGAGTCGTTAAGGCACACGCCCGTTGGCGTTGGCGCGCCTAATATTTCTCTGCCGGCCACGCCGGACCTGCCCCCTGCGTTTTCTTGAATAGATGCCCTTGTCGGTTGCTGTGTTGAACCCAGCAACTGGAACTGCGGGCAACGAATTCTGAAAACAGTTTTGAATGTCAGTGAATTCCAGAGGTTTAACGACATGCTGCTGATGATCGACAATTACGACTCTTTTACTTACAACGTTGTGCAGTACCTCGGCGAGTTGGGTGCCGAGGTCAAGGTTGTGCGCAACGATGAACTGACTGTTGCCGACATCGAAGCGCTCAAGCCTGAGCGTATTGTGGTCTCGCCCGGCCCATGCACGCCGAACGAGGCGGGCGTTTCCCTTGAAGCCATCAAACACTTTGCTGGCAAGTTGCCGATTTTGGGTGTGTGCCTGGGCCATCAATCTATCGGCCAGGCTTTTGGCGGTGATGTGGTTCGCGCCCGCCAAGTGATGCACGGCAAAACCAGCCCGGTGTATCACCACGATACAGGTGTGTTTCAGGGCTTGAACAACCCGTTGACCGTGACCCGTTATCACTCCTTGGTGGTCAAGCGCGAAACCTTGCCCGACTGCCTGGAGCTGACCGCCTGGACTCAACATGCGGATGGCTCGGTAGACGAGATCATGGGCTTGCGCCACAAAACGCTGAATATCGAAGGGGTGCAATTTCACCCAGAGTCGATCCTGACCGAGCAGGGCCACGAGCTGTTCGCCAACTTTCTGAAACAAACCGGCGGCACGCGCTAAGGACTTTATATGGATATCAAGACAGCCCTGAGCCGTATCGTCGGCCATCTCGACCTGAGCACTGATGAAATGC
The DNA here is from genome assembly GCA_040385125.1 of Pseudomonadota bacterium. Taxonomy (GTDB): domain Bacteria; phylum Pseudomonadota; class Gammaproteobacteria; order Pseudomonadales; family Pseudomonadaceae; genus Aquipseudomonas. The sequence continues at coordinate 32,370 of JAZKIA010000092.1, forward strand.
GTGATGTCATGCGCGAGATCATGACCGGTCAATGCACCGAAGCTCAGATTGGCGCCTTTATGATGGGTATGCGCATGAAGAGTGAAAGCATCGACGAGATCGTCGGTGCCGTAACAGTCATGCGCGAGCTGGCAGACAAGGTTGAGCTCAAGACCCTGGATGGCGTGGTCGACATCGTAGGTACTGGCGGAGACGGCGCGAATATTTTCAACGTGTCGACCGCATCGGCATTGGTGATTGCCGCTGCCGGCTGCACCGTGGCCAAACATGGCAACCGTGCAGTGTCGGGTAAAAGTGGCAGTGCTGACTTGCTGGAAGCGGCCGGTGTGTATTTGAACCTGACTCCGGTTCAAGTGGCACGTTGCATCGACAGTGTGGGCATCGGCTTCATGTTTGCGCAGTCCCACCATGGCGCCATGAAACATGCCGCCATTCCTCGTCGCGACCTTGGCCTGCGCACTCTGTTCAATATGCTCGGCCCGCTTACGAATCCGGCGGGTGTATTGCACCAGGTGGTCGGTGTATTCAACCAGGCGTTGTGCCGGCCGCTGGCTGAAGTTTTGCAGCGCCTGGGCAGCAAGCATGTGTTGGTGGTGCATTCGCAAGATGGTCTGGACGAATTCAGTCTGGCAGCACCAACTTATGTGGCAGAGCTGCATAAAGGTGTCATTACTGAGTATTGGGTTCAGCCAGAAGATTTTGGAATCAAGAGCCAGAGCCTGTTTGGCCTGGTGGTGGACAGCCCGGAGCAATCACTGGAGCTGATCCGCGATGCGTTAGGTCGTCGCAAAACTGAAGCGGGTCAGAAAGCAGCTGAAATGATCGTGCTCAATGCGGGGGCCGCGCTGTATGCCGCCGACGTTGCTTACACGCTCAAAGAAGGCGTAGCGTTGGCTCACGATGCACTGCACACCGGCCTGGCCCGGGAAAAGCTCGAAGAGCTGGGCGCCTTTACCGCGATTTTCAAGCAGGAGAATGAAGCATGAGTGTGCCTACCGTTCTGGAAAATATTCTGGCGCGCAAAGTTCAGGAAGTGGCTGAGCGCAGCGCGCGCGTGAGCTTGGCTGAACTTGAACGAATGGTGGCTCTGGCTGACCCTGTACGCGGTTTTGCCAATGCCTTGCTGGCACAGGCCAAGTTGAAGCAGCCGGCGGTGATTGCCGAAATCAAAAAGGCTTCACCGAGCAAAGGTGTAATTCGCGAGGACTTCGTGCCTGCCGAGATTGCCAAGAGCTACCAGTCTGGCGGCGCAACCTGCCTGTCGGTGCTGACCGATATCGATTATTTCCAGGGCGCCGATGTATACCTGCAACAGGCCCGTGCGGCATGTACCTTGCCGGTCATTCGCAAGGACTTCATGATCGATCCGTATCAGATCGTCGAAGCCCGTGCCTTGGGTGCCGATTGCGTGCTGTTGATCGTTTCCGCGCTGGATGACGTGAAAATGGCTGAGCTGGCTGCCGTTGCCAAAAGTGTGGGGCTTGATGTGTTGGTTGAAGTGCATGATGGCGATGAGCTTGAGCGCGCACTTAAAACCCTTGATACGCCACTGGTGGGTATCAACAACCGCAACTTGCATACCTTCGACGTGAGCCTGGAAACCACGCTGGATCTGTTGCCGCGTATTCCGCGTGATCGATTGGTGATTACCGAAAGCGGGATTCTCAATCGGGCGGACGTTGAGCTGATGGAAATCAGCGAGGTGTATTCGTTCCTGGTAGGCGAAGCCTTTATGCGTGCTGAGAACCCGGGGCATGAACTGCAGCGTTTGTTCTTCCCGGAACGTGCGGTACCCGTGACAGGTTCGACACTGGACTGACCCGCCAAACTACCTGTGGGAGCGAGCCTGCTCGCGATGGCATTTCCCGCAGACCGCGGCGCCTGCATCGCGAGCAGGCTCGCTCCCACAAAGGATTCGTATGCCTCTAATCAAACAACTCACCGTCGAAGCCGGCCTTAAGGCCGAGCAGGATCTGCTCGCTGCAGTGTGTGCGGGGGAGTTGGAGGCAGGTGTGTTGTTCTGGCAGCCCACGGATCGGGCGTTGGTCATGCCGCGTCGTTTGAGCCGGTTGCCGGGTTTTGAACAGGCCAGTGTCGAGTTGGCTGCTAGCGGCTGGCCAATTCTGTTACGCGAAACCGGCGGCGAGCCGGTGCCTCAGTCCGCGTCGACGATTAACATCGCCCTGGTTTATGCCCCTTCGCGCAGCGAAGGCGATCATGGGCGGATCGAAACGGCTTACCGTCGTTTATGCGAGCCGGTTTGCGATTTGCTGACGGAGTTGGGTGGTTCGCCCTCCTTGGGCGAGATCGAAGGCGCGTTCTGTGATGGTCGCTTCAACGTCAACCTGAATGCACGCAAACTGGTAGGTACCGCTCAGCGCTGGCGCCAGAGTAACGGCGGGCAGCGACCTGTTGGGTTGGTGCACGGTGCGTTATTGATAGAAAACGAGCGTGAGGCGATGGTGGCTGCGGTTAATCGGTTCAATCTACTGTGTGACCTTGAGCAGCGCTGCCGTGCTGACAGTCACATTGCGTTGCATGAAGTCTTTTGCGCGCCTGATTTCTTCGAACGCTTGAGTGCCAGTTATCAACAGATCCTGGCGCCCCTGCTTAAGCCTTAACGCGTACCGAATACCACCATGGTTTTGCCTTTGACGCTTACCAGGCTTTGTTCTTCCAGGTCTTTGAGCACGCGTCCCACCATCTCCCGCGAACAACCAACAATCCTGCCAATCTCCTGACGAGTAATCTTGATTTGCATCCCGTCCGGATGGGTCATGGCGTCGGGTTGCTTGCACAGCTCGAGCAAGCAGCGTGCGACTCGCCCCGTTACATCAAAGAACGCCAAATCTCCGACCTTGCGCGTGGTGTTACGCAGTCGCTGTGCGATTTGACCACTCAGTGCGTAAAGGATCTCTGGTTCTTGCTGAGAGTATTCTCTGAACTTTGCGTAACTGATCTCTGCAACTTCACATTCGGTCTTGGCACGAACCCACGCGCTGCGTGGCTGTTCTTGTCCTGCTTGCTCAAACAGACCCAACTCGCCAATAAAGTCACCGGAATTGAGGTAGGCGATGATCATTTCGCGACCTTCATCGTCTTCGATTACAACCGTTACCGAGCCTTTGATGATGAAGAACAGTGTGTGTGAAAGCTCGCCCGCGCAAATGATGTTGCTCTTGGTTGAATAACGTTTGCGTTGGCAATGAGTCAAAAATTTGTCGAGGTTCTTGATCTTGGATATGGGAGAAAGAGCAACCATGGTTGTATCCCGAAAAGCTTGCACGGTATGGGTTGGATCTATTTTTTATATAGAGTTATTGAGCGCTTGCTGAATAGCGCCAGCGATTTGGCGCCAGCTTAACAGACAGGTTATGTGCGGTTTGCAGAATTTGCTTGGCGCCCTGCCAGAGAAACGCTTCAGTACTGCAAGTCATCCGTTTCAGACCCTGTGCTAAGCTGGCGCCCCTTTTAAAGCAGTGGAGTCTGGGTGATGAAGGCACGCATTCAATGGGCTGGTGAAGCCATGTTTTTGGGTGAATCCGGCAGCGGCCATGTCGTTGTCATGGACGGCCCGCCTGAAAGTGGTGGCCGCAATCTGGGCGTACGACCAATGGAAATGCTTCTGCTGGGGCTTGGTGGTTGCAGCAACTTCGATGTTGTCAGCATTCTCAAGAAGTCGCGTCAGGCAGTTGAGAGTTGTGAAGTGTTTCTTGAGGCCGAGCGTGCGAGCGAAGATCCCAAGGTGTTCACCAAGATTCATCTGCACTTTGTCGTTAAAGGTCGTGGTTTGAAAGAAACTCAGGTCAAGCGCGCCATCGAGCTGTCTGCCGAGAAGTATTGCTCGGCATCAATCATGCTGGGTGCAGCAGGTGTTGCCATCAGCCATGATTACGAAATCATCGAATTGGGTTGAGTGGGCATTGAGTCGCTGACGCTACCGTTCAGCTCTGTGTAGGCGCGAGTTTTTTGCAATGACTCGCGCCTACAGACAGCGGCTAGATCCGATAGGTGCTTTTGGTCATGACTTTTGCCATCAGGCTCATGCCAAATTTAACCGGGGCAGGGAAGCGAAAACCCCCAGCATTAAGCGCTGACTCTGCGTGTTGCTCTTCATCGAGACGCATCTGTTCAAGAATTGCCCGGGATTTTTCATCCTCTGCCGGCAATTGCTCAAGATGTTCGTTGAGATGCTTGCACACTTGATCTTCAGTGGCTGCCACGAAGCCCAGGCTGACTTTGTCGCTGATCAAGCCGGCGACAGCACCGATCCCGAAGGACATGCCATAGAACAGTGGGTTGAGCACGCTTGGATGGCTGCCCAATTGACGGATGCGCTGTTCGCACCAGGCCAGGTGATCAATTTCTTCTTCTGCGGCATGTTCCATGGCTTCGCGTACGTGCGGTAGCTTGGCTGTCAGTGCCTGGCCTTGATACAGGGCCTGGGCGCAGACTTCGCCGGTATGGTTGATGCGCATTAACCCGGCAACATGGCGGCTAGCCTTGTCGTCCAATGGGTTTTCAGGTTTGACGATGGCTGGCGATGGCCGATGAGGCTGGCCGCTGAATGGCAGCAAGGTGCGCAGTGCGGTATCGGCTTGTAACAGAAGACGGTCAATCGGCGAGTAGTGACGTTGGGTAGTCATGCTTACCTCCGGAAAAAATCACGACGCTCAGTTTACCCCAATCGGGCATAGAGGGTTGGCGCGGGATCATCGGTGAGCGTGGGAGCGGACCGGCTCCCACGGCAGTCTGACTGTTTGTCTATCAGCCCGGTGGCCAGTTCATCTGGCGCTGACCCAGGACGTGCATGTGAATGTGGTAGACCGTTTGGCCACCATTCTCATTGCAGTTCATCACCACGCGGAAACCGTCTTCGCAGCCCAACTCTTTGGCCAGCCGTTGCGCGGTGAACAGAATATGCCCCGCTAGCGGTTTGTCTTCTTCGGTCAGGTCATTAAGGGTGCGGATCGGTTTTTTCGGGATAACCAGAAAGTGCACCGGTGCTTGTGGAGCAATGTCGTGAAATGCCAGTACTTGATCGTCTTCATAGATGATCTTGGCGGGTATCTCACGGTTGATGATCTTGGTGAACAGAGTATCCAAAGCTGTGTCTCCCTGAATGAGGTCCGGTCTGAGTGTACTTAGGGTGGAGGATTACACCAGCCTCGTTAACGCGGACAGTAGGATTTGTTGACGGAGGCGGCGATTTTTCGCGTCATCCAGCGCGAAAGTACGCGTGGGATGCGGGTTATCCAGCGATTGCGCCGTCCCGGAATAATGATGGCCTTGTTTTTTTCGAGCGCGCGCACGGTGTACAGCGCAACTTCTTCCGGGCTCATGGCGCTGGCGTTCTGTTTGAGCGCATCGGGGTTCATTTTTGCCGCATCAAAAAACCGAGTCTGGGTGACGCCGGGGCAAAGTACCGAGACCTTGATGCCGGTTTTTTTCACTTCTTCTCGCAGCCCTTCAGAAAAGTGCAGCACGTAAGCCTTGCTGGCGAAGTAGGTGCTGAGCCACGGCCCGGGCTGGAAGGCGGCGATGGATGAGACATTGAGAATCTGGCCGCCCCCCTGAACCGCCATCATGTTGCCGATGGCATGGCACAAACGAGTCAGTGCCAGAACGTTGAGTTCGATCAGGTCTTGCTCCGCACTCCAGTCGTGGGCCAGGAACGGGCCGCACGTGCCGATGCCTGCACAATTGACCAAGAGGTCGATCTGGCGATCACCCTCTTCAAGCTCCAGTAAAAAGCCAGACAGGCGCAGGGGCTCACCCAGGTCACAGGCACGGAACAACACTTCGACGCCGAAACGCTGGGTCAGCTCAAGCGCAATGCTTTCCAGTGCATCTCGTTGACGGGCCACCAGGATCAGACTGCGCCCACGGCGGGCAAGGGCTTCAGCCAGAGCCAGGCCAATGCCGCTAGAGGCGCCAGTGATCAAAGCGTAACGGGTCATGCTGTTCTCCATCGCAACGGTACAGTCCGGTGACAATGATGTCCCTGGCGTTAACGCGTTCATTAAGGTGCGCAGTCTACAGGCTGTTGCTGTTGACTGTGTTGGTCAACGCATTCAGCAGGCCCAGAGCAAAGACAGCGACCGTTATGAAGATGCTCAGCCCGATCAAGAAGATGGTTATCCTGGCCAGCACGTCAACCGAGCGGCTGTTAGGCGGTGGTGGTGGGCCGTATTTATTGGGGCCGGGCGTACCGGGCATTAATAGCATCATGAGTGTTAGGGCAAGGTTGGCCATGGGTACTAGATGCAGCAACAGCATCCATGCGGACCAATTGAGGTCATGCAAGCGCTGGGCATTTATCCTCAAGCTGATGATGAGATAAGCCGTTGCCAGTGTTGCACTGCAGGCGATGCCAAGTGTGGGCGAGATTTTGGTTATGAGCAGGGCCAGTAGTGACGCGGCCACGAAGATGGCGCTGAGCACCATGCTCCAGGCCAGCAGGCGCAACCGTCCGATTCGACCGCTGAAGCCCATGGGGTCGAGCGTTGCATAGTGTTCTTGAGGTGTTTTATCCAGGCTGAGCTCTGGCATGGAGGCGTCCTTGTCTGGGGGGCTATAAAAAAGCCCGCCACAGAGGGCGGGCTCCGGCGTGTCAGTGCTGTGGCCACTGCTTGGAGAGTTGGGTGGTGAGGTTTAGAGCTTGGCGATATTCCTCATCCAGACGTGCGATCAATTGGTCAGTTGTCGGTAGATCATGGATCTCCCCTACACCTTGACCGGCAGACCAGACGGATTTCCAAGCCTTGGCTTCTTCTGTCAGCGGTTTAAGTTTGTTGCCAGCGCTTATCTCGCCTTTGCCTTGGAGCGTGGCAAGGTCGAAACCTGCGTTCTCAAGACTTTGGCGCATAAAGCTGGCGGGCACACCCGAGACGGCTGGGGTGTGAATGATGTCGGCAGCTCGGGATGCCAGCAGCATATCTTTGTAAGCGTCAGGTGCATGGCTCTCGTGGGTGCCGATAAAGCGTGTTCCAAAGTAGGCAAGGTCTGCGCCAATGACCTGAGCCGCCAGTATTTCGTGTCCGTGGTTCAAGCAGCCCGCCAGTAAGACAGTTTTGTCGAAGAACTGACGGATTTCAGCGACCAGCGCAAAAGGACTCCAGGTGCCCGCATGTCCGCCTGCGCCCGCAGCGACTGCAATCAGGCCGTCGACACCGGCTTCTGCGGCTTTTTCCGCATGGCGTCGGGTAGTCACATCGTGAAATACCAGGCCGCCATAGCTGTGAACGGCATCGACTACTTCCTTTGCGGCGCCCAGGCTGGTGATGACGATCGGGACTTTGTGTTCAATGCAGATCGCCAGGTCTGCCTGCAACCGTGGGTTGCTGTTATGCACAATCAAGTTCACGGCGTAGGGCGCAGGGTTATCCATTGTCGCGAGTCCAGCTTCAATTTCTTCAAGCCATGCCTTGAAACCACTGCTGTCGCGTTGGTTAAGCGCGGGAAAACTGCCCACCACACCATTGCGGCAGCAGGCCAGGACGAGTTGAGGGTTGGAAATCAGAAACATCGGGGCTGCTACTACCGGCAGGCGCAAGCGTTGTTCAAGCAGGTCGGGCAGTGACATTGGATAACCTCTGTTGCGCTAAGGAGTGAGTTTAGAACGGTTTGACCACTGCCAGAATTACGATAGCCAGCAAGAACACCACAGGCACCTCGTTGAACCAGCGATAGAACACGTGAGAGCGTTTGTTTTCACCACGGGCAAAGCGCTTAACCTGGGCGCCACACATGTGGTGATAGCCGATCAGCAGGATCACCAGTGTCAGCTTGACGTGCATCCAGCCCTGACTGAAATACCCGCTTGGGTTGAGACTGATCAACCATCCACCAAAGATGAGAGTGGCGATCATTGCCGGGCCCATAATGCCGCGGTACAGCTTGCGTTCCATGAGGCTGAATCGTTCTTTACTGACAGAATCTTCGCTTTGTGCGTGGTAAACAAAGAGGCGGGGCAAGTAAAACAGGCCTGCAAACCAGCAGACGATGCTGATGATGTGGAAGGCTTTGAGCCATAGATAAAGCATTTTTAGTTATTCCCAGGTTCACGGTAGCTCGAATAGTAGTAGTAGAGCGTCCGTGAGTCACCTTGGCGGTTGTCGCAGAGGCGCGGTGTCCCTATTATCGAGGGCTTTCCAGTGGTTTCGTTGAGGGCAGGTTATGGTCAAGGTCGGTATTGTCGGCGGCACGGGTTACACCGGGGTCGAATTGCTGCGTTTGCTGGCACAGCATCCACAGGCTGAGGTGGTGGTCATCACTTCTCGATCCGAGGCCGGCCTGCCAGTTGCCGATATGTACCCCAACCTGCGCGGTCACTACGATGGGCTGGCTTTCAGTGTGCCGGACACGAAAACCCTGGCCGCCTGTGATGTGGTGTTCTTCGCTACGCCGCACGGTGTAGCCCATGCTCTGGCAGGTGAACTTCTGGCCGCTGGCACCAAGGTGATCGATCTTTCGGCGGACTTCCGTTTACAGGACGCGGATGAATGGGCCAAGTGGTACGGCCAGCCTCACGGTGCGCCAGAACTTCTTGAAGAGGCGGTATACGGCTTGCCGGAAGTCAATCGCGAGCAGATCAAGCACGCGCGCCTGATCGCTGTCCCGGGATGCTACCCCACTGCGACTCAGCTGGGCTTTTTGCCTCTGCTGGAAGCGGGTCTGGCGGACACCTCGTTGCTGATTGCTGACTGCAAGTCAGGCGTGAGCGGTGCTGGTCGTGGCGCGAGCGTGGGTTCGCTGTATGCCGAGACGTCTGAAAGCATGAAGGCGTACGCCGTGAAAGGTCACCGTCACTTGCCTGAAATTCGCCAAGGTTTGCGTCGTGCTGCCGGTAAGGATGTAGGTCTGACCTTTGTCCCGCATTTGACGCCGATGATTCGCGGCATTCACTCCACGCTGTACGCAACCGTAGTCGACCGTTCCGTTGATCTGCAGGCGCTGTTTGAAAAGCGTTACGCCAATGAGCCTTTTGTTGATGTGATGCCCGCCGGCAGCCACCCTGAGACCCGAAGCGTACGTGGTGCCAACGTCTGCCGTATCGCGGTGCACCGTCCTCAGGACGGCGACTTGGTTGTGGTGTTGTCGGTTATCGACAATCTGGTGAAAGGAGCCTCTGGCCAGGCGGTTCAGAACATGAATATTCTGTTTGGGCTGGATGAGCGCCTGGGCCTGTCCCATGCTGGAATGCTGCCTTAAACGTAGTTGCATGTTCCACGCGGCAGGTGTCCAGCTTGCCGCTGCTGTTTATGAATAGTTGACCGCTTTTCTAGGAGAAGCGGATAATGCGCGTCATCACGCATTATGGCGGCATAGCGCCGGGAGATAGTCAGCATGAGCGTCGAATCCTTCACCCCCATGGCTTTGCAATTCACCGAAGGTGCTGCGCACAAGGTGAAGAGCCTGGTCGATGAAGAGGGTAATGATCGGTTGAAGTTGCGCGTATTCGTTACGGGCGGCGGTTGTTCCGGTTTTCAGTACGGTTTTACCTTCGATGAAGAAGTGGCCGATGACGACACCCTTGTTGAGCGCGAAGGCGTCAGCCTGGTGGTCGATCCAATGAGCTTCCAGTACTTGGCAGGAGCTGAGGTGGATTATCAGGAAGGTCTGGAAGGCTCGCGTTTTGTGATCAAGAACCCGAATGCCACCACAACATGTGGTTGCGGATCGTCGTTCTCGATCTGATAGCGCAGTTAAGGCTTCACACATAACGCCGCGTCGATTCGCGGCGTTTTGTTGTCTGCATTTTGGGCGGAGAACTCAGGCGGGGTAGATGGCGCCTAACACGCGTAGGCCGCGTGCACCGGTGACGCTGGGCCGGTTGGTTGGGATGTTTTCCAGGCAGCAGTGTGCAAGCCATGCAAAGGCCATGGCTTCGACCCAGTCTGGATCGACCCCTTTGGCTTGGGTGCTGTTGACCTGTGTTTGCGGGAGCATTTGGGTAAGGCGGGCCATCAGCGCTGTATTGTGGGCGCCGCCGCCGCACACCAGTAGCTCATTGGTCTTTGGCTGAGCTGTTTGCAGTGATTGCACGATGGTCAGGGCGGTGAGTTCCAGCAGCGTTGCCTGAATGTTTTCGGCCGGGAAGGCTGGCAGGTTGAGCAGGTGCTGTTTCAGCCATTGGAGGTTGAAGACTTCGCGGCCAGTGCTTTTTGGGCCCTGGGTCTGGAAGAAGGGATCGCTGAGCAGGGTGGTGAGCAGGCGAGGTTCAACCTTGCCACTGGCAGCCCACTGACCGCTTCGGTCATACAGTTCGCCGCGTTGCTCTTGTATCCAAGCATCGAGAAGAACATTGCCTGGGCCGCAGTCGAACCCTGCGACAGGGTCTGTCTGGTTTATCAGGCTTAAATTGCTGAATCCGCCTACGTTCAGAACGGCTCGATGGCCCGCGTTATCTGTGAACAAGGCTTCATGGAATGCCGGGACCAGAGGGGCACCTTGGCCTCCAGCAGCAACATCACGCCGCCGAAAATCACTTACGACACTGATATTGGTCAGTTCCGCCAGCAGTGCTGGATTGCCGATTTGTACGGTGAAGCCTCGTGCAGGCTCGTGGCGGATAGTCTGGCCATGACTGCCTATCGCACGGATAGCCTGCGGCGACAGTTGCTGTTGCGCAAGGAGAGTGTTCACGCCTTGTGCAGCCAGTTCGACCCAGTGAATCTCTGCGATGGCACAGCGCGCCACTTCGTCGGGGCCGCTGGTACACAGGCCCAGCAACTCGCTGCGCAGGGCTTCTGGCATCGGTATGTAATGAGTGGCGCGCAGAGTGATGCTTGCCCCCATTTCGATAAGGGCGATGTCCATGCCATCAAGGCTGGTACCGGACATCACACCTATATAGAGCGCCATGGCTTAGCGCTTGCTCGAGGCCAGCAGGGTGGCCTTTTCCTGGTTCATACGGGCCATTAATGGCTGGCTTTGTTGCTGGAAGCGAGTGCGCTCTGATTTCGCAATTGGATCAGCCATCGGCAACTTCCGGCCCAGTGGGTCGACGTGTACCCCGTTGACCTGGAACTCATAGTGCAAATGTGGGCCGGTTGAGAGGCCTGTTGTGCCGATGTAGCCAATCACTTGGCCTTGCTTTACCGATCCACCAGTTTTGACGCCTTTGGCGAAGCCCTGCATGTGGCCATAAAGCGTGCGGTAGGTATTGCCGTGTTGAATGATCACGGTATTGCCGTAGCCGCCGCGGCGCCCTGCGAGCAGCACTTTGCCATCGCCGGTTGCTTTGATAGGGGTGCCGCGCGGTGCTGCGTAATCAACCCCTTTGTGTGCACGGATTTTGTTCAAAATCGGGTGTTTGCGCCCCGAGGAGAAGCGCGAGCTGATGCGAGCAAAGTCTACAGGGGTGCGGATGAAAGCCTTGCGCATGCTGCTGCCGTCAGCGGTGTAGTAATTGCTGATGCCTTGTTTGTTGGTGTAACGCACAGCGGTGTAGGTTTTACCGCGGTTGGTGAAGCGGGCCGAGAGGATGTTGCCAGTGCCTACGGTCTTGCCGTTGGTTACTTTTTGTTCGTAGATCACTTCGAACTGGTCGCCTGGGCGAATGTCTTGAGCAAAGTCGATGTCATAGCCGAACACCTTGGCCATGTCCATGGTCAGGCTGTGCGGCAAGCCGGCGCGTTGGCCTGATGCGGAAAGCGAGCTGCTGATCACGCCGTGAACATAGGCGGAGCGCATGGTTGGCAGCGTGGTGACGCGCCGAAATGTATAACCCTTGGCGCTTTTGCTCAGGGTTATGGTTTCAAGGTCGCTGATCTTGCTGTGCAGGTTCTTCAGCTGGCCTTCCGAGTCCATTTCAAACTCGAGCTTCTGCCCGTTTTTCAACTGGCTGAACTGCTTGGCTTGTTTGTCGCTGGCCAGGATTTCGCGGACGGATGTAGTGGGCAGGCCCACTTTTTCGAACAATGTGGAGAGCGTGTCGCCTTTGGTAACTACCACCTCACGGTGGCTGGGCGCTGCTTTAGGCTCTTCAATTTTTGCAGTAGCTGCTGGAGTGCTGTCCTGTTGTTCAATCTGTGCAAATGGCGATGGAGTCGCTGCATTTGTGGCTTGAACGAGTTCTGGAGCGTCTTGATCTTGTGTCAGTTGCTCGGCAGGGGTTTCCAGCTCCAGATTTAGAGTCGTTCGTTTGGCTTCTACTTCGCTGGAGGGAAACACCAGCAGGGCCAAGCTTAAGAGGGCGGCGATACCACTTGCAGCAAGCAGGTGGGTCTTCGGATAAAGCGGCGGCGCTTTAGGCGGTTGACTGGTCATAGATAATTTTGACTTTGAGATTAAAGGATGAATTGGAAAAGATGACTGACACTGTGAAGATGAAATAACTGTATAAAATATAACCAAATCGCCCTTGAAGCAAGTCCGCGAGCTATTCGCGCGCGGATAGATCAGCCGTATGCCGCCCAGAACTTGTAATTAGTCCCTGATCTTGTATGGTTGGTTCCCTTTGAATTTGAGCCTTACGGGTCTGATATGAAGTCGGTTGAAGAGCAGCTAGCGCTAATCAAGCGTGGTGCCGAAGAGGTACTGGTCGAGTCTGAATTGGTCGAGAAACTCAAGCGCGGTCAGCCGTTGCGCATCAAGGCCGGATTCGACCCGACGGCGCCTGATCTGCACTTGGGTCACACCGTCCTCATTAATAAGCTGCGCCAGTTCCAAGAGCTGGGTCATCAGGTGATCTTCCTTATAGGTGATTTCACCGGGATGATTGGGGATCCGAGCGGCAAGAGCACAACACGTCCGCCGCTGACGCGCGAGCAAGTGCTCGATAATGCCGAGACGTATAAGACTCAGGTCTTCAAAATTCTTGATCCGGCAAAAACCGAGGTGGCATTCAACTCCACCTGGATGGATCAAATGGCTCCTGCTGACTTCATTCGCCTGACCTCTCAGTACACGGTTGCTCGTATGCTTGAGCGTGATGACTTTGATAAGCGCTACACCACGAACCAGCCCATTGCGATTCATGAGTTTCTCTACCCGCTGGTGCAGGGGTATGACTCGGTAGCCTTGCGGGCGGACGTTGAGCTGGGTGGCACGGATCAGAAGTTCAACCTGTTGATGGGGCGCGAGTTGCAGCGCGGCTACGGTCAGGAAGCGCAGTGCATCGTTACCATGCCGCTGCTTGAGGGGTTGGATGGCGTCAAGAAGATGTCCAAGTCTTTGGGTAACTATGTGGGGATTCAGGAAGCGCCAGGGGTGATGTACAGCAAACTGGTATCCATTCCTGATGCTTTGATGTGGCGTTACTTCGAGCTTCTGAGCTTTCGCTCGATGGATGAAATCAATGCATTCAAGGTTGATGTCGAGGCTGGGGCTAACCCGCGTGATATCAAGATCAAGCTGGCTGAAGAGATTGTGGCTCGATTCCATGGTGAGGAAGCGGCTGCTAACGCTCACCGTGGTGCGGGCAATCGGATGAAAGATGGCGAGCTGCCAGATGATCTGCCAGAGGTTGAGCTCGTTGCTTCCGAGGATATGCCGATTGCAGCAGTCCTTAATAAGGCTGGACTGGTCAAGAACTCTGCGGTCGCGCGCGACCTGTTGGGATCTGGCGGTGTGCGTATAGATGGCGAGGTGGTTGATCGCACCTATATATATGCACTGGGTTCGACCCACGTCTGCCAGGCAGGGAAGAAAGCTTTTGCACGAATTACGCTAAAAGCTGAATAAGGCTGAAATAAGTACTGGACGGCGCATTTTATTAGCCTATAATGCGCCCACTTCCGGCGTAGTCGAAACGGAAAACTCCTTGAGTATCAATGAGTTGGATTGGTTTTCGGCAGTG
>JAZKIA010000093.1:0-64796 GCA_040385125.1 Pseudomonadota bacterium
CGTGAAACCTTAATCGGTGTCCAAGATTACTTGACCACTTCAGCTTGCTCGCGATTCAGGCGACTCGGTTTCAGACCTTTCGCTGAGTTGTGTGGGATCAGGCTTGCTCGTATGCAACCCCATTGTGATGCCTCAAGCGGGCTGCCTATAGTCCGTCCCGTCGCTGAATCATCAGCGATCAGGCGTGCAAGCCTGTTTCTACCAATACCAACTTTCCATTTCGCTTGTTAGGCTCTGCGCCTGCAATCGGCGTTATGGCGGTTGTGCGCGGGAGATCTTCGGGTCTGCCGGGTGGGTAGGACCGGTCTTGCACACCCGCGCACAGCTGCCACCCCTCTTTCTGCGTGCAAGCTGATGGAAGTGGCTCCTTCTCTTTAGGAGTTAGAACGATGTCGCACTACCTACCCCAAACCGACAACCCTGTCGGCTCAAACGTTTTATTCATTGATACCCGTGCTTCTGTTTCCGCGTTGCTGGCCTGTGCCGAGCAGCGCATTCAGGCGGCCAAGAATTTGTTGCGCTGTTTGTCTTTGATGAGTGCCCACAGCAGCGATGCGCATGATTTGAGCGCGGTGTGTGAGGCGTCTTCGTTGTTGTTGCAGGAAGGCTGCGATGTGCTGGGGGTGCTGGTGTTGCGCGAGGTTTAGCGCTCGCCCCGAACCGAGGGTTGCTCCATCCCCCTTAAATAGACCAATATATTGACCTGTTTAAGGGGCTTAATTATGCAAAATATTTTGGCGGATCGAGCTGTGAGCGTTTCCGAACTCAAGAAAAATCCCTCTGCGGTCATGAATGGTGCCCACGGTGGCCCGGTTGCGGTGCTTAACCACAATAGGGTCATGGGCTATATGGTTCCTGCTGATGTGTTTGAAGCCATGATGGAGCGCTTGGATGACATGGACTTGGCGGAGCTGGTGAAGGCACGCAGCAATGAGACGCCCGTCTCGGTAAGTCTGGATGACCTATAAGCTTGAGTTCCTGCCTTCTGCCCTGAAAGAGTGGGCAAAGCTGGGGCACACGCTTCAGCAGCAATTTAAAAGGAAACTGGCCGAGCGCCTGGAGTCGCCGCGAATCAGTGCCGATGCTCTGCACGGTATGCCTGACTGCTACAAAATCAAGCTCAAGGCTGCGGGTTACCGGCTGGTTTACAAGGTCATTGACGAACGCGTTGTGGTATCAGTGATTGCTGTTGGCAAACGCGAGCGCAGCGCTGTCTACGACAACGCTAAAAAGCGCTGAGCTCTTCGTTGTTACTCCGTCACCGGCTTGGCGTGCCCAGTGTTTGAGCTCTCCTTGGGCTCTTTGATTTTGTACCAGGCCACATACAACGCCGGCAGGAACAGCAGCGTGAGCAAGGTGGCGGAGATGATGCCGCCAATCATGGCGTAGGCCATCGGCCCCCAGAACACTTCGCGGGCAATCGGGATCATCCCCAGGCTGGCAGCCGCAGCGGTGAGCAGGATCGGCCGGCGACGGTGTTCGGTAGCTTGCACCACCGCGTGCCACGGGTCGAAACCGTCGCGTTCGTACTGGTCGATCTGGGTCACCAGAATCACCGAGTTACGAATGATGATGCCCACCAGCGCCAGAATCCCCAATATCGCCACAAAGCCCATCGGCGTACCAGTTGGCACCAACGCCAGCACTACGCCGATCAGGCCCAGCGGCGCGACACTCGCCACCAGGAACATCTTCTGCACGCTTTGCAGCTGGATCATCAGGAAGGTGGCCATCAAAAACAGCATCAATGGCACCACTTGGGCAATCGGGCCTTGGGCCTTGGCACTTTGTTCCACCGTACCACCGGTTTGCAGGGTGTAACCCTGGGGCAGGCTGGCGGCGAACTTGTCGATGTCCGGCTTGAGTTGCGCCACCAGGTCGGTCGGTTGCATGGCGCCACGTACTGAGGCCTTGAGGGTGACCGTCGGGATTCGGTCACGGCTCCAGATCAACGGCTGTTCCAGTTCGTAGCGCACAGTGGCGAAGGCCAGCAGCGGAATCGAGGTACCGCTCGGGGTGGTGATTTGCAGGTTGAGCAGGGTTTCAGGCGTGCCCCGCTCGCTGCCAATGGCACGGCCGACGATGTTGATCAGGTAGATGTCGTCTTTGACCTGGCTGATGGCCGCGCCGCTGACGATGCTGTTCATCACGTTGGCCACGTCTTCGGACGACAGTCCAAACTGGCGGGCTTTGTCTTGCGCGATGTCGATGCGCAGCACTTTGCCCGGTTCGTTCCAGTTGAAGATGGTTTCGCCAACGTTGGGGTTGGCGTCGAGTACGGTGGCCAGGTCGAGCGCGTGTTTGCGCACCTGATCGATGCTTTTGCCGCTAACCCGATATTGCAGCGGCTGCCCCACCGGTGGCCCCAGTTCAAGGGTGTGAATGAAACTGCCAACCCCGACAAAGTCCTCCCGCAAACGTTTTTGCAGGCGCTCGATCAAGGCGTCGCGGCTCTCAAGGCCGGTGCTGACGATCACCAGTTGGGCGAAGAACGGGTTTTGCAGTTGCTGATCCAACGGCAGGTAGAAACGAATCGCTCCTTCGCCGATGTAACTGCTCCAACGCAGGATGTCCGCGTCACCCTGGAGCGACTTTTCAAAGCGCTGGGTGACTTTCAGGGTTTCTTCAATCGATGCGTTTTGCGGCAGGTTCAAGTCGACCAAAACCTCCGGTCGATCCGAAGACGGGAAGAACTGGTTTTGCACCAGCCCCATGCCGAAAATCGACAATACAAACATCAGCACCGTGCCGCCAATGGTCAGCCAGCGATGGCGCATGCACCACAGTAGGCCGGTGTCGAACGCCTGAGCCAGACGCCCCGGTTTCTCTTGCTTGGGCTTGATTTTGGCGCTGAGGATATGCACCCCGAGCACCGGTGCAAACAGCACCGCCACCACCCATGACACCAGCATCGCCACGGCAATCACCGCAAACAGGGTGAAGGTATATTCCCCCGCCGAGCTGTTGTTGAGGCCGATGGGCACAAAGCCCGCCACCGTCACCAAGGTGCCGGTGAGCATCGGAAAGGCCGTGGAGTGATAGGCAAAGGTGGCGGCCTGCTCTTTGGTTTCGCCCAGTTCGAGCCGCGTGATCATCATTTCCACGGTGATCATCGCATCGTCTACCAGCAGGCCGAGGGCGATGATCAGCGCGCCCAGCGACACCCGCTGCATGGCGATGCCGGCGAACTCCATAAACACGAACACCAGCGCCAGTACCAACGGGATCGAGATCGCTACCACCAGGCCCGCGCGCAGGCCCAGGCTGATAAAACTTACCGCCAGCACGATGATGACCGCTTCAAACAGTGCGCTGGTGAAGCCGCCCACGGCCACTTCAACCACCTGCGCCTGATCCGAAACCAAGTGTACGCCGACCCCGACCGGCAGTTCGGCGGTGAGGTCTTCGATGCGTTGGTGCAACTGTTTACCAAATGCCTGGATGTTGCCGCCAGCGTTCATGGCAATCGCCAGGCCGATGGCCGGCTGGCCGTTGTAGTGGAACATCGGCGCCGCCGGGTCGACGTAGCCACGGGTGATCTCGGCAATGTCGGCCAGTCGATAGAAGCGGTCGTTGACCCGCAGGTTCACCGCTTCCAGATCTGCCACATCGTGGAACTGCCCCGAGGTACGGACCGACATGCGTTCAGGCCCGGCTTCAATCACCCCGGCCGGGGTCACGGCGTTTTGTGCCTGCAGGCTTTGCAGAACGTGCTGTTGGTCGAGGCCCAGCGCGGCCAGTTTGCGGGTCGAAAAGTTCAGGTAGAAGGTTTCGTCCTGCTCGCCAATGGTCATCACCTTGCCGCGATTGGGAATGTCGCGAATCCCGGTACGTACCTGCTCCACGTAGTCGCGCAGTTGGCGCAGGGTGAAGCCATCGCCGGTAAAGGCGTAGATGGTGCCGAATACATCACCGAATTCATCGTTGAACCCGGGGCCTTGAATGCCTTGAGGGAATTCGCCGCGAATGTCGTCGATTTTCTTGCGCACCTGGTACCAGATTCCCGGGATGGCCTTGGCGTTGGTGGTGTCCTTGAGGAACACGAACACCGTGGATTCACCGGGTCGGGTATAGCTTTGCACGTAGTCGAGGGAGTCGAGCTCTTCGAGTTTTTTCTCGATGCGGTCGGTGATCTGGAGCATGGTTTCATCGACCGTGGCGCCGGGCCATTGGGTCTGGATAACCATGGTTTTAATCGCGAAGGTCGGGTCTTCTTCGCGCCCCAGGTTCATGTACGACAAGATCCCGGCGAGTACCGAGACCACCATCAAATACCAGACGAACGACTGGTGTTTCAGAGCCCACTCGGACAGGTTGAATTTCCCATTCATTGCGAGCTTTCCTTATCGAGTCTGACTTTCTGTCCGGGGGTGAGGCTGTTGATACCTGCGCTGACCACCTTGTCGCCGCTGGTGACGCCGCCAGTCAGTAACACGTTGTGCCCCTCACGGTTCACAACTCGAACTTCACGCGGGCTGACGGTTTGCGTGGCCGGGTCGATGACCCAAACCTGGCTGTGCTTGTCGGTTTCTTGCAAAGCACTGAGTGGCAGCTCGAATTGCTCGGCAATCGGGCTGCTGACGGTCACGCTGACGGAACTGCCGAGGCGGAACGCCGCCGGGGTCTGGTCCAGAGTCAGGCGGGTGCGGCGGGTACGGGTGGCGCTGTCGGCCTGGGGGGCGATTTCGCGCACGTGGGCGCGGGTGTTGACGTTGGGGTCGAGCTGGCCCGCGACACGAAACTCGATGTCTTTGGGCAACGCATCGGCCAGCGCGCCCGGCAGGTCGATCACCGCTTCCTTGATATCAGGACGGGCCAGCGTCAGCACGGCCTCCCCGACACTCACCACTTGCCCGGCTTCGGCCTGCCATTGAGTGATCACCGCGTCATGGTCGGCGCGCAAGGTGCAGTAGCTGAGTTGGTCCTGGGCTTGATTGACCGCCGCGACGGCTTGTTGCACCGAGGCTTCGGTGGTTTTGAGGTCGGTTTGGGCAATGTCCAGCTGGGCCTGAGCGCCCACGCCACGGTCGAATAACTGTTGCTGACGGCGGGCGTTGGCCTTGGCGTTGATCAACTGCGCCTGCACTTTGGCCAAGTCGCTACGGGCAGCGCGCAGGTTGTTTTGCTGATCGGTCGGATCGAGGTTGGCCAGAATATCGCCTTGTTTGACCACCGCGCCCACGTCGTAGTAACGGCGCACGATGCGTCCTGGCACGCGAAAGCCCAGGGTACTTTCATAGCGGGCTTCGATGGTGCCGGCAAAGCGCCCCAGTTGCTGCGCAAGCGTGGGTTGCGCCACTACATACAGCACCGGGCGAGTCGGCTCCGGGGCTTTTTCTTCAGAGCAGCCCAGTAACATCGCGGCCGCCAGGGGCAGCATCCACAAACGGTTCATAGCTGCACCCCCGTCGCCGGGGTAGGGGCGATCTCGACCTTCATGCCGGGGTGTAGCAATTGCCCACCGGCGACCACCACGTTTTCACCATCCTTGAGACCCTCGCGGATGATCACGCTACCGGTCAGGTAGCGCCCGACTTTGACCCGTTGCAGGCGCACGGTGTTTTGCGCATCGGCCACCCACACGGCAGGCTCGCTGACATCTTTGGTCAGGGCAGCCCACGGCAGCTCAATGCTGGGGCTTGGGGCCGAGGTCAGGTTGACGCTGACCACCGAGCCTAGCTCCATGCCTTTGGGCAGTGCCTCTAGCTGCACCTTGATTTGCAGCGTGCCGCTTTGCGCGGCCACCGTGGGGGTGATCTCGCGGATCTGACCCTTGACCTTGATCGTCGGGTCACTCAGCAACGTGACGTAGACGCTGGGGTCTTTGGGCGGTTCGATAAACAGCGACTCATACACGTTAAACACGGCATCACGGGCGCCATCGCGGGCCAGGGTGTAAATCGGCATGGTGGCCTGTACGACTTGCCCGACTTCTGCCTGGCGCGCGGTAATGATCCCCGGCGCTTCGGCGACAAGGTTGCTGTAACTGAGCTGTTCACGGGCGTTGGCCAGCTGTGCCTGGGCTGCTGCCAACGCACTTTGCGCGCTGAGTTGGGCGGCATTGGCGGCATCGTATTCGCTTTGGCTGGTGTAGCCCTTTGGCAGCAGTTTTTGCTGGCGGATAAAGGCGGCGCGGGTTTGCACCACTTGGGCCTGTTGCGCATTGACGCTGGCCTGCGCGGTGTCGACCTGGATTTTGAGGTCTTTGGGATCGAGTCGCGCCAGTACTTGATTAGCCTGGATATGATCCCCGACCTCGACCTTGCGCTCGATAATCTTGCCACCCACCCGGAACGACAACTGGGTTTCAACCCGTGCCTGAATATCTCCGCTGAGCAGAATCGGTTGCGCCATTTCGCGGGTGTTCACCTGCTGTACATAGACCCGTGGGGACAATGGCTCTGTGGGGCCTTCCTTGCTGCAAGCGGTCAAGAGCAGCAAAAGGCTCAAGCCAAAAATACCCGTGTTTCGTGGACCAGCCATGCAAGCTCCTTTGCGTGATGCTGATTAAGCGCGTCAATACGACAGACAGCGTAGAACAGGGTTCAGAGACTGTGGGACTCTATGTACCAGATTGCAGTTTTCCGGGTGGGGAATAACAAAAAACGCCGACGCTTTAAAAGCCGTCGGCGTTTTCAGTGGGGCTGATGCGTGATCAGAACGCTGGCAGCACCGCACCGCTGTATTTCTGGGCAATGAAGGCTTTTACTTCTGGGCTGGTCAGGGCTTTGGCCAGCTTTTGGATCGCCACGCTGTCCTTGTTGTCTGGGCGGGCTACCAGGAAGTTCACGTACGGCGAATCAGCGCCTTCGATGATCAGCGCGTCTTTAGCCGGGTTCAGGCCTGCTTCCAGCGCGTAGTTGGTGTTGATCATGTCCAGGTCGACCTGATCCAGTACACGAGCCAGCATCGCCGATTCAAGTTCTTTGAATTTCAGGTTTTTCGGGTTCTTGGCGATGTCTTTAGGCGTGGCCAGGGCGTTTGTCGGGTCTTTCAACTCGATCAGGCCGGCCTTCTGCAGCAGGATCAACGCACGGCCGCTGTTGCTGCCTTCGTTAGGGATGGCCACTGTCGCGCCATCTTTAAGCTCGGACAGGTTTTTGATTTTTTTCGAGTAGCCACCGAACGGTTCAACGTGAACGCCGATGACGGTGACCAGATCAGTGCCTTTACCTTTGTTGAAGCTCTCCAGGTACGGCAGGGTCTGGAAGTAGTTGGCGTCCAGACGCTTCTGATCGACCTGTACGTTTGGCTGTACGTAATCGGTGAAGACTTTGATTTCCAGATCCACGCCTTGTTTGGCGAGGGCAGGCTTGATCAGCTCAAGAATTTCAGCATGGGGAACAGGGGTAGCCGCCACGACCAGTTTCTCACCAGCGTTCGCCAGGCCTGCCGTCAAAGCAGCCGCCAATGCGGTAAACAACAGAACCTTTTTCATGCCATGCCCTTAATAGATCAACCGCTCAAATGACGGTTTTATTGGAAGATGCTGAGGACAATACCGGGATTCTTTATTCCCGAACAATAATATTTATTCAGCTTCTTATGCCATTTTGTTCACTTGCACTGTGGGAGCGAGCTTGCTCGCGATGGCATCGCTGCGGTCTACCTGAAACACCGAGTCGCTGGGATCGCGAGCAAGCTCGCTCCTACAGATCAGGTGAGCAGTTGCTTGAGTGCCGCCAGTTCTTGCTCCGTGGCACCTTTTATAAATTGCTCGATATGGCCCAGGGTGTCGGGCAGGTTCAAGTGCTCGGGCAAGATCTCGTCGCCGGTGCTCACCAGCAGCGCAAAATGGATCACGTTTTCCAGTTCCCGAGTGTTGCCCGGCCACGTGTGGCGTTCCAGCACCCGTTGCGCGCTGTCACTGATAAACGGCACGGGCAGGTTCAGGCGTTGGCTGTAGATGCCTAAAAAATATTCGGCCAGAGACAAAATATCCCCCACCCGCTCGCGCAGGGCGGGCAAGTCCAGTTGGCCCTCGCTGAGGTAGTGATACAACCGTTCGTGGAATTTGCCGGCATTGACCGCTTGCGCCAAATCAATGCTGGTGGCCGCCACCAGCCGTACATCCACCGGGCTCGGTTGGTGGGCGCCGACGCGGGTGACTTCATGGGTTTCCAGCGCAGCCAGCAGCTTGATCTGAATCGGTAGCGGTAAATCGCCAATTTCATCCAGGTACAAGGTGCCACCGTTGGCTGAACCAAACCACCCGGCGCGGCTGCTGGGCGAGCTGCTGTGGGCACCGGGGGCGTAGCCGAACAGCTCGGCGTCGGCGTAAGTGGGGCTGATGGCGCCGCAGTTCACTGACACAAACAAGCCGCTGCGGTCGCTGGCGCGATGAATGTACCGGGCCAGCAGCTCCTTGCCGCTGCCGGTTTCACCACGAATCAGCACCGGTAATGCGCGGGGCGCCAATTGCTCAAGGTCGTTGCGCAATTGCCGCGAACGCGGGTCGACGAACACCAGCGCCTTGGCGCGAATGCTGAGGGGGCTTTTTTCCGCGTCGGGAAAGGTCAGCAATGGCTGGCCGAAGGTTTCATGCAGGCTCATGGCAGGCTCCCGCCCGCCACCGAAGGGTAGGCGCGGGCGTTACAAATAAATTCAGGCGCGGCGCAGGACGCTGTGTTCAATGCGGGTTTGCAAGCGGTACAAATAGGCGAAGCCTTGCTCCCAGCGGTGATGACCGGACTTGACGTTGATATGCCCGGCACCGCTGATAATTCCGACTTCGGAGCCCCATTGCTGGGCGAATTGCATCGCCCGTGGTGCGCTCACGGCGGGGTCATTGTCGGAGCTGACAATTTGGCTCGGGAACGGCAAGGTTTGGTTCGGGATAGGTGCAAAGTTGCGCAAGGCGGGCGCACAGGTTGGGCGCTCGACATCGGCCGGGGCTACCAGCAAGGCCCCACGCACTTGGCGTAACAGGCTTTCTGGTGCGCGTTGCGCCCAGTGCGCGACGGTGATGCAACCCAGGCTATGCGCGATCAGAATCACCGGCGTGCTGTCGACGGCAATTGCCTCGGCCAAGGCTGCGATCCAGTCCTCATGACGCGGAGTCAACCAGTTGGCCTGTTCTACCCGGGCACTGTTCGGCAGGCTGTTCTGCCAGTGGGTTTGCCAATGTTCGTCGGACGAACCTTGCCAGCCCGGCACTATCAGATAGCGAATCGATTCGTTGCCCATGGGTGAGCGCCCCCTGCTGTGTGTACGTGACGGGCTCAGTATAAGGACGGTTTTTAGATTCTCTAAGGAATAAGAAGCTATTTATTAATAACCAAAAACAAGGTCGCGACGTGTGGGAGCGGGCTTGCTCGCGATGGCATCGCTTTAGTTTGCCTGACAGACGGCGCCGTCTGCATCGCAGGCAAGCCAGCTCCTACAGGTTTTGTAGCGTCCGCAAAAAGGGGGCCAGTGCTTACTTGAACGCCTGATGCAGCTCGGCCAGCGTTTCAAAGTGATACTTGGGCGCGAACGCGTTCAGCTCTTCAAAACTGCCAAAGCCGTAACCTACCGCAGCAGCATCCATACCGTTGTCACGGGCGCCGATCAGGTCGTGTTTGCGGTCGCCGATCATCAGCGTGTGTGCCGGGTCCAGGCCTTGTTCGGCCATCAAGTAACGAATCAGCTCGACTTTATTGGTGCGGGTGCCGTCCAGTTCGCTGCCGTAAATCACCTTGAAGTGTTTGGCGAAATCAAAGTGCCGGGCAATTTCTCGGGCATAAATCTGCGGCTTGGAGGTGGCGATAAAGAGCTGGCGGCCCTGCCCGACCAGTTCTTCAAGCAACGGCGTCACGCCGTCGAACACTTCATTCTCGTAGAGCCCGGTCACGGCAAAACGCTCGCGGTAATAGCCCATCGCTTCCCAAGCCTTGG
The DNA here is from genome assembly GCA_040385125.1 of Pseudomonadota bacterium. Lineage (GTDB taxonomy): Bacteria > Pseudomonadota > Gammaproteobacteria > Pseudomonadales > Pseudomonadaceae > Aquipseudomonas. The sequence continues at coordinate 9,877 of JAZKIA010000093.1, forward strand.
CTTCGTCAAAGCCGTAGGTGGCCATAAAGGCTTGCAGCAAGGGCGGGCCGATAAAGTGTTCAAGCTTGGTCAAGTCGGGTTCGTCGATCCCCATTTTGCTGAGGCCGAACTGGATCGAACGGGTGATGCCTTCGCGTGGGTCGGTCAGGGTGCCGTCGAGGTCGAACAATACGTTTTGGTAATCCATGCAAGGCTCCTAAGCCGCGATCAAAAAAAGGTCAAACCGGCTGGTGGTAGCCTTCGGCCAAGTGTTGGTCTTTAAGTTTCACGTAGTTACCGGCGCTGTAGGTGAAGAAGGCTTTTTCCTTCTCGCTCAGCTCACGCACGGCTTTGACCGGGCTGCCCACATACAGGAAACCGCTGGCCAGACGTTTGCCCGGCGGCACCAGGCTGCCTGCGCCGACGATCACGTCGTCTTCAATCACGGCGCCGTCCATCACGATGCTGCCCATGCCGATCAATATCCGGCTGCCGACGGTACAGCCATGCAGCATCACTTTGTGGGCGATGGTCACGTCATCGCCGATCAACAGCGGGAAACCCTCGGGGTTGAACGGCCCAGCGTGGGTGATGTGCAGCACGCAGCCGTCTTGCACGCTGGTGCGCGCGCCGATGCGGATGCGGTGCATGTCGCCGCGGATGACGGTCAATGGCCAGATCGAGCTGTCGGTGCCGATCTCGACGTCGCCGATAACCACCGCTGAACGGTCGACAAAGGCGCGTTCGCCCAAGGCCGGTGTGTGCTGCTGGAATGGACGGATGGACACAAATAGCTTCCTTCTTTAGCAGTGATAGCGGGGCTGAGTGCTGCGCAGAGCGTCGATTGTAATTAAGATGGCCCAATGTTTCTTCAAGCCAAGGTGCCAAACGTGAGCGAGAACAACCCTCTATTGCAGCCGTATGACCTGCCGCCGTTCTCGGCGATCCGTCCTGAGCACGTACAGCCGGCTATCGAACAGATCCTCGCCGACAACCGCGCGGGCATCGAAAAAATTCTGAAAGACCAGAGCCAGAACCCGACATGGGCTGGCCTGGTATTGGCGATGGATGAGCTGAACGACCGTCTGGGCGCGGCCTGGAGCCCGGTCAGCCATCTTAATGCAGTGTGCAACAGCGCCGAACTGCGCGAAGCCTACGAGGCGTGCTTGCCTGCATTGAGCGCGTATTCCACCGAGATGGGCCAGAACCGCGAACTGTTCCAGGCTTTCGAAGCGCTCGCCCACAGCCCGCAAGTGGCTGACTTCGATCAAGCGCAAAAAACTATTCTTGAGCACTCGCTGCGTGACTTCCGTTTGTCGGGTATCGACCTGCCGCCGGCTGAGCAAAAGCGTTATGCCGAAGTGCAGAGCAAGCTCTCGGAGTTGGGCAGCAAGTTTTCTAACCAACTGCTGGACGCGACTCAGGCCTGGACCAAGCACATCACTGACGAAGCTGCGCTGGCAGGCCTGACCGATTCGGCCAAGGCGCAAATGGCCGCAGCGGCTCAGGCCAAAGGCCTCGACGGCTGGCTGATCAGCCTGGAATTCCCAAGCTACTTCCCGGTGATGACCTACTCCGAAGACCGCGCGCTGCGCGAAGAGGTCTACGCCGCGTATTGCACCCGTGCGTCGGACCAAGGCCCGAATGCAGGCAAGTTCGACAACGGCCCGGTCATGGAGCAAATCCTCGACCTGCGTCAGGAATTGGCCAAGCTCCTGGGTTTCGGCAGCTTTGCCGAGCTGAGCCTGGCGACCAAAATGGCCGAAACGCCAGATCAGGTACTGACCTTCCTGCGCGACCTGGCCAAGCGCAGCAAACCGTTTGCCGCGCGTGATTTGGAGCAACTGCAAGCCTACGCCGCGGAACAAGGCTGCCCGGAGCTGAAAAGCTGGGACAGCGGATTCTTTGGCGAGAAGCTGCGTGAACAACGTTACAGCGTGTCCCAGGAAGCCCTGCGCGCCTACTTCCCGATCGACAAAGTGTTGGGCGGTTTGTTCGCCATCGTGCAGCGTCTGTACGGGATCGACATCGCCGAGATCAAAGGCTTCGACACCTGGCACCCGGATGTCCGTCTGTTCGAAATCAAAGAAAACGGCCAGCACATCGGGCGCTTTTTCTTTGACCTCTACGCCCGTGCCAACAAGCGTGGCGGCGCGTGGATGGACGGCGCTCGCGACCGTCGTCGCACCGCAGCCGGTACGTTGCAGAGCCCGGTGGCCAACCTGGTGTGCAACTTCACCCCGGCCGTTGCAGGCAAGCCTGCGCTGCTGACCCACGATGAAGTCACCACCCTGTTCCACGAATTCGGCCACGGCCTGCACCACATGTTGACCGAGATCGAACACTCGGGCGTGTCGGGCATTAACGGCGTGGCCTGGGATGCGGTCGAGTTGCCGAGCCAGTTCATGGAAAACTGGTGCTGGGAGCCTGAAGGCCTGGCGCTGATCTCCAGCCACTACGAAAGTGGCGAAGCCCTGCCCAAAGACTTGCTGGACAAGATGCTCGCCGCCAAGAACTTCCAGTCTGGCCTGATGATGGTTCGCCAACTGGAGTTCTCACTGTTCGACTTCGAACTGCACGCCACCCACGGTGATGGTCGCAGCGTAGCGCAGGTGCTGGACGGCATCCGCGACGAGGTTTCGGTTATGCGTCCGCCGGCCTACAACCGCTTCCCTAACAGCTTCGCGCACATCTTTGCGGGCGGTTACGCGGCGGGTTACTACAGCTACAAATGGGCTGAAGTGCTGTCGGCTGATGCGTTCTCGCGCTTCGAAGAAGAAGGCGTGTTCAACCCACAAACCGGCAAGGCTTTCCGCCAGGCGATTCTGGCCCGTGGTGGTTCGTTGGCGCCGATGGCACTGTTCGTCGACTTTCGTGGCCGTGAGCCTTCGATTGACGCACTCTTGCGTCACAGCGGCCTGACCGAGGGCGCGGCAGCATGAGTGATGCACCTGTGAACGTGACCAAAAAACGCTTTATCGCCGGGGCTGTGTGCCCGGCGTGCAGCGAGCCAGACAAACTGATGATGTGGAACGAAGACGAAGTACCGCACCGCGAATGCGTGGCCTGCGGGTATTCGGATACGTTGAATGAGCAAGGCCTGTCGGTGCCCAAAGAATTGGGCACGCGGGTGAATACCTCAGCCTTGAAAAAAGCCCCGGACCCGCAGGTACAGGCGGTGCAGTTTTTCCCTAATCCGAAGCTGAAAAAGCCTTAAATCTTAAAAGCCCTCTGTAGGAGCGAGCTTGCTCGCGATCCAAGCGACGCGGTTCATCTGCGATACCGCGGCGATACCATCGCGAGCAAGCTCGCTCCTACAGGTTTTTGTGGGGTGAGGGCGTTCTTACGCCTTCTGCCACACCTTGGGCTTGAAGAACAACGTCTCGCCACGCACCAGATCGGTCAGGCTGTCGTGGTCTTTGACCACTTCCACTTCGATCAGCTCGCTTTGCCCTTCAACCTTCAACGTCACCCGGGTGGTAGCGCCCAACGGGCGGATGTCGCGTACCTGGGCGGCGTGGTGATCTTCGAGTTCGTGACGTGACAACGACACTTCGTGCGGGCGGAACAGCAGGTGCTGGTCTTCGCCGATGTGCAGGCGGTTGGAGTCGCCCAAAAAGTGGTACACGAAATCGCTGGCCGGGTTTTCGTACACTTCGCCCGGTGAGCCGATCTGTTCAATCACACCTTTGTTCATGACCACGATGCGGTCAGCGACTTCCATCGCTTCTTCCTGGTCGTGGGTCACGAATACTGAAGTCAGGTTGATGTCTTCGTGCAGGCGCGCCAACCAGCGGCGCAGTTCTTTACGTACCTTGGCGTCGAGAGCACCGAATGGCTCGTCCAGCAGCAGCACTTTAGGTTCGACCGCCAGGGCGCGAGCCAAGGCAATACGCTGGCGCTGGCCACCGGAGAGCTGCTCGGGGTAACGGTCCGAGAGCCAGTCCAGTTGCACCATGTTCAGCAGTTCGTGGACTTTCTCGGCGATACGGCTTTCAGTTGGGCGCTGGTTTTTCGGCTTCATGCGCAGGCCGAAAGCAACGTTGTCGAACACCGTCATGTGACGGAACAAGGCGTAGTGCTGGAACACAAACCCGACGTTGCGATCACGTACATCGTGGCCCGAGACGTCTTCGCCGTGGAATACGATGCTGCCTTGGTCCGGGGTTTCGAGGCCGGCGATGATGCGCAGCAGGGTCGTTTTACCGCAGCCCGAAGGGCCGAGCAGGGCCACCAGTTCGCCGCTGTGAATGTCCAGGTTGATGCTGTTGAGCGCCTTGAAGGCGTTGAAGTTCTTGCTGACGTTACGGACTTCGATCGACATGGTTTATTCCTCCGCGGCGCTGGCGCGCAGGCGGTTAATACGGGATTCGCTCCACTGCTTGAGCAGCAGGATGAAGAGCGCCAGGATCAGCAACAGAGTGGCCACAGCGAAGGCGGCAACGTGGTTGTATTCGTTGTAGAGAATCTCGACGTGCAGCGGCAGGGTGTTGGTGACCCCGCGAATGTGCCCGGAGACTACCGACACCGCACCGAATTCGCCCATTGCCCGCGCTGTACACAGCACCACGCCGTAGATCAGGCCCCATTTGATGTTGGGCACGGTGACGTGCCAGAACATCTGCCAGCCGTTGGCACCCAACAGGCGAGCGGCTTCTTCTTCCTGGGTGCCCTGCTCTTGCATCAGCGGGATCAGTTCACGGGCTACAAATGGCACGGTGACGAAGATCGTTGCGAGCACGATGCCGGGCAGAGCGAAGACGATCTGGATGTCGTGGTCTTGCAGCCAAGGGCCGAAAAAGCCCTGCGCGCCAAACATCAGCACGTAGACCAGGCCCGCGATTACCGGCGAGACCGAGAACGGCAAATCGATCAGCGTCACCAGGATGCTCTTGCCGCGAAAGCTGTATTTGCTCACGCACCAGGCGGCGCTGACGCCGAATACCACGTTCAGCGGCACCGAAATCAGTACCGCGATAACGGTCAGCTTGAGGGCCGACAGGGCGTCGGGTTCGAGGATGGCTTCGAAGAATGTGCCGACCCCCATTTTCAAACCCTGGGACACTACGATCAGCAGTGGCAGCAGCAGAAACAGGGTGAAAAACAACCAGCCGAAGCCGATCAGCAGGCGTCGCGACAGTGGGCTGCCACGGCGGGCAGCGTTGGCTACGGATGAGGCGCTTTGTGTTGAACTGGACATGGTCAGGCCTCCTTCACGGTTTTTCGATGCGGCGCTGAATCAAGTTGATGATCAGCAGCAAAATGAAGGAAACCACCAGCATCATCACGCCAATGGCGGTGGCGCCGGTGTAGTCGTATTGGTCCAGCTTGACCATGATCAGCAGCGGCAAAATCTCGGTTTTCATCGGCATGTTGCCGGCGATAAAAATCACCGAACCGTATTCACCGACGCCACGGGCAAAGGCCAGGGCAAAACCGGTCAGCCAGGCGGGCAGCAAGGCCGGCATCAGAATGTAGCGGAACACTTGCAGCGGCTTGGCGCCCAGGCAGGCGGCGGCTTCTTCGATCTCACGCGGGATGTCGGCCAATACCGGCTGCACCGTGCGCACCACAAATGGCAGGGTGACGAAGGTCAGTGCCAAGGTGATGCCCAGCGGTGTGTAGGCGATTTTGAAGCCCAGGTCGGCAGCGAACTGGCCGATCCAGCCATTGGGTGCGTACAGCGCTGTCAGCGCAATGCCGGCCACAGCGGTGGGCAGGGCAAACGGCAGGTCGATCATGGCATCGATGACCTTGCGCCCCGGGAAGGTGTAGCGCACCAGTACCCAGGCCAGCACGGTGCCGATCACGCCGTTGATCAGGGCGGCGACAAAGGCGGTGCCAAAGCTCAGCTTGAGCGCGGCCAGCACCCGAGGGGCGGTGATGATGGCCCAGAACTGGTCCCAGGTCAGTTGCGCGGCATGCACGAACATCGCTGCCAACGGAATAAGCACAATCAGGCTGAGGTACACCAAGGTGTAGCCCAGCGTCAGCCCGAAGCCGGGTATGACGGGGGAAATACGACGTGACATAAGAGTCCTTGGTTAACGCACGAAGCCCGCAATCGAGTTGCGGGCCTTATGTTCTAGCTTTCTGCGAGGCTTAAAGCCCCCGCCCCACAGGTTATTGCGCCTGGTAGATCTGGTCGAACACGCCACCGTCATTGAAAAATTTCGGCTGCGCAGTTTTCCAGCCGCCGAAGTCTTTGTCGATAGTTACAAGCTCCAGCTTCGGAAATTGCTGTGCGTATTTGGCCGCGACTTTTTCGTCTCGTGGACGGTAAAAATTCTTTGCTGCGATTTCCTGACCGGCCGGGCTGTACAGGTGGTTGAGGTACGCCGTTGCGATCTCGGTATTGCCTTTTTTCTCGGCGTTTTTGTCGACAACAGCCACCGGAGGCTCAGCCAGAATCGACAGCGAAGGGACGACGATATCGAACTTGTCCGCGCCGCCGTCTTCTTTCAGTGCCAGGAAGGCTTCGTTTTCCCAGGCCAGCAACACGTCACCCTGACCGTTGTTAACGAAAGTGATGGTCGAGCCGCGTGCTCCGGTATCCAGCACCGGGACGTGCTTGAACAGGTTTTTTACGTACTCTTTGGCTTTGGTTTCGTCGCCGCCGTTGGCTTTAAGGCCGTAGGCGTAGGCGGCGAGGAAGTTCCAGCGAGCGCCGCCGCTGGTTTTAGGGTTCGGGGTAATCACTGAGACGCCGTCTTTGGTCAGGTCGCCCCAGTCCTTGATCCCTTTGGGGTTGCCCTTGCGCACCAGGAACACGATGGTCGAGGTGTACGGGGTGCTGGCGTCCGGCAGACGGGTTTGCCAGTTTTCCGGCAGGGTTTTACTCAGCTTGGCGATTTCGTCGATATCACCGGCCAAGGCCAGAGTCACAACGTCGGCACGCAGCCCGTCAATCACGCCGCGAGCCTGTTTGCCCGAACCCCCATGAGATTGCTGGATTTTGACGGTGTCGCCGGGGTGGCTTTGCTGCCAGAAATGAGTGAATTCTGCGTTGTAAGCCTGGTACAACTCGCGGGTTGGATCGTAGGAAACGTTGAGCAGTTCGTAATCTTTGGCCACAGCGGAGCCAGCAAAAATGGCACTGGCCAGCGCGGCCAGAGCGTAACGGCGTAGGGACATAGGTCAGGCTCCAAAACATGTGTTTTTAGTTTTATGAACGTACTCGGGGGCGTGTGCTTGCCGCGAATCAGTTGCTTTTTTGGCTGGGGGTCTGCAAACGGAATTTTTCTTTGCGTTCGATCTGAACCACTTGAGCGTTGTGTACGGTGATTTCTACGGCACCAAAGCGCAGGTCTCGGAGCGCGCTCTGGATTTCCCGCAGAATGGTGGCTTCGTCCTGGCCGTCAACGCTACGCAGAGATGCGCTCATGGTGCTGCTCCTGAAAAATGGGGGCCGACAGGGTTGCTGGCGTAGGAGCCATACTAGTGAGGCGCAGATATTCTTAAAAATACTATTTAAGAATGTTTATATAACCGAAAAGTTATTCGGGCGGTGCTGCGGATTTCTGATCTCGTGCGCGCTTATTTGAAGACTCGGGCTACACTCCAATTGCCTCGTTTGCCATGAGCGCGGGGCAGACACGACATGTGGCTTGATAAAGGTGTGAACTGTCACTGGACAGTCGACGCGAGTGCGATCACCTTAGGGCTACTGTCGTCTTTTCCTGCATGGTCTGGAGTCTTTATGTCGTTTACCCCTGAGTTGGTTGCCGAACTGGAAGTCCTTGCACTGTTTGATCTGGAAAGTACCCTTGAGGGCCTGAAGATCCATCAAACTGCCGATCCGAAACTGGTTGCGGCAGCCCAGCGTTTGTATGAAAAAGATCTGATCAATCAACCCGATGGTGGCTATCTGACGAGCCTGGGCCGTGATGCGGCTGAGCACGTTCAGGGATTGCTGCTGATTCTGAACTCGACGTCCAGGCTGGGCGAAAAACTGGCAGAAATTGCCTGACACCACGACAAGTCGCGCCCACGGGATCTAAACAATCAATGATTCCGCGGGCACATTTTTCTGTGTCGGTAAAAAATCTGACGCCAATAGCGCATTCGGCCTAATCCTTTCTCGTAGCTGTCTGTAAACTCCCTCTCACGTTGCCACCTTTCTCTTTCTCGTTTGGCGAGCTGATGTGAGTGTGAAATGACGCGCCCCCAGGAAATGCGCTCACTGTTGAGCGAAGGAATCGATCAGCAGATTCTCAATCAGCTGCGTGGGCGATTTCTGATGGTCAATCAGGGCCGTCTGGCCCGTGCGATGGAAGGCCTGGCACCGCGACAGCAAACGCTCTTGAGCCTGCTGACGCTGTTGTTCCATGTGAACCATCCGTTGTTGCCCGGCTATGTGTCGGACTGCACCCCCGCTGGGGTCTCGGGATATGAACCTGATGCGTCCACTCTCGCGGCAGCGCAGTGCCTGGCGAGTACCTTTTCTTACAATCCCTTCAGCTCAAGCTCGCGACAGCCGATCCATGGGCTCTTTTTGATGGGGAGTCTGGGCACATTGGCCCAGACCGATCAAAGCGATATGGATGTGTGGATTTGTCACGAGCCGCAGTTGGGTGAAGTGGCACTGGCGGCGCTACGCAAAAAGTGTCGCCGGCTGGAGGTCTGGGCGGCGAGCCAGGGCAGCGAAGCGCATTTCTTTTTGATCGATGCGCAGCGCGCGCGTCATGCCCAGTTGCGCACGGACGATGGCAGCACGACACAATATTGCCTGTTGCTCGATGAGTTTTATCGCACGGCCATCTGGCTCGCCGGGCGCACGCCCCTGTGGTGGTGGGTGCCGGCTTGTGAGGAGGAACGCTACGCTGAGTTTGCCCAGGCGCTGCTGACCGAAGGCTTGGTGGGTGCCGACGAGACCATTGATTTCGGGCATCTGGCGCACATTCCGGCGGGTGAGTTTGTGGGGGCCGGGTTATGGCAAATGCTCAAGGGCATTGAGTCGCCTTACAAGTCGCTGCTCAAGCTGTTACTGATTGAGATATATGCCAGCGAGCACCCGCAGGTGAACTGCCTGAGCCTGCGTTTTAAGCGTGCGGTGTACGCCAATCAACTGGACCTTGATGAGTTGGACCCCTACGTGGTGGTTTACCGGCGTATTGAGCGCTATCTCAAGACCCATGGTGATTCTCAGCGTCTGGAGTTAGTGCGCCGCAGCCTGTATTTGAAGGTCAACCGCAAGCTGACCGGGAGCGTGGTTCAACGTGACGGTCAATGGCAGTGCCAGCTGTTGCAGCGCCTGACTACCGAATGGGGTTGGGATCAGCGTCAGTTGGCGTTGCTCGACAATCGTGCGCAGTGGAAGGCGGATTTGGCCAGCCATGAGCGCCGGGCATTGGCCCGGGAGCTGAATGTCAGCTATCGATTCTTGAGTCAGTTCGCCCGCGATGAGCAAGCACTCGGGTTGCTGGCCAGTACGGGCTAAAAGGGCAGCGCCGCGAATCCGAGCGCTACCGAGGGGCCATCGCCGATCTGAACGTGTTGCGAGTGAGGCTTAAGCGCTAGCGCTAAAGTCGCTGGGGGCTTTGGGCTGGTATTCAACTTCAAGCAGTTCGAGCTTGAGGGTTTTGCCGCCCGGTGCTGGCCAGTTAATGTGTTGACCAACCTGCAGGCCCAGTAGCGCGCTACCAACTGGCGCCAGAACCGAAATCTTGCCTTCGTCCGCGTTGGCGTCTTTGGGGTATACCAACGTCAAACGGTAGTCCTTGCCACTGCTTTCTTCGCGGCAATGCACACGCGAGTTCATGGTCACAACACCAGCAGGTACCTCTTCGTGGCCGACGATGGTTTCGGCGCGATCGAGTTCGGCTTGCAATGCCTCAATGCCAGGAGTCGTTTCTGGCAGGCTGTCGATGAGTTGCTCCAGACGCTGTACGTCCAGGCGGGTGAGGATGAGTGGGGTTAAGGTGCTCATGACCTGGCAGACTCCTTTTTTCTGCACGAAAAAGCAAAACCCCGCCGGGTAATGGCGGGGTTTTGACGAACCTCGTTAGTGCGAGGCGAACCCGGACACTACCACAGCAAAATAAATACACAAGCCGGTGGGTGGGAACCCTGAAACCTGTAGCTGCTGGCGAAGGCTGCGATGGGTTGCGCAGCGGCCCCCGGATTTTGAAGGTCCTGCGGACCTTATCGCAGCCTGCGGCAGCGGCTACAGGGTTTGCCTGAGCCGGGCCTGTTCACAAATTACCCGGCGCCGCTGGTCGTCTGCCGAGCGCCATTCACGGATGTCTTCGACATGGCGAAAACAGCCCAGGCAGACTTTGTGTTCATCCAGCCGGCAGGTGCTGATGCAAGGGGATGCCACTGCCGAGCTGACGTTGCTGTAGAGCGGTTTTGCGGGTTTAACAGGTGCAGTCACAAATCAGATCTCTTCAAACTCCAGCTCGGCACCCGCATGTTCCAGGGTCAGGCGTTCAACCATTTCGCTGAGCAATTCGTCGCTTTTATCGCATTTCCACGCACTGCGCTTTTCGTCGTAATCGAAGTGGAAACCACCGTTTGGAGCCGCTAGCCAGAGCTGAAGCTGCGGTGCCTGGCGGCTGAAAATCAGCGCTTTGCCATTCTCGAACTTGACCGTCAGGATACCGGCCGAGTTCTCTACATCGACATCCAGGTCGCTGCTGTCGAAGATGTCTTCCAGGTTTTCCTGGGTTGCATCGACCAGATCGTGAAAACGGGCTTCATTCAAAATCATGGTGGAACCTCGTAATGTCTAGTCATGCTCGGAGCTCGCAAGATACGGGCGCTCCAGACCGATTGCAAACCCTAAGACGCCACCACTGATTATCCAGACAGGGCTCTCGCTCGGCGGCTCTGCTGCATAGGCAAGCTGGAAGGTGCTCGGTATACTCGGGCGCAATTAATGCTTTTCAAAGGATTTCGCCATGAAGCGCCTGATCTCTTCTATTGCTGCGCTCGTCGCGGTCGCCTGCCTTGTTTCTGCCTGTGGTCAAAAAGGTCCGCTGTATCTGCCCGATGACAGCCAATCCCCTGAAGACCAAGCGAAGTCGTCGCAATCGCAATCGCACAAGCACCAATAAGGGAACACCATGGACGCTTTTAATTATCGGGACGGCGAGCTGTTCGCCGAAGGTGTAGCGCTGACGGCCATTGCCGAACGTTTTGGTACACCGACGTATGTTTATTCCCGAGCGCACATCGAGGCGCAATACAACGCTTACGCCGATGCCCTGAGCGGCATGCCGCATCTGGTGTGTTTTGCGGTCAAGGCCAACTCCAACCTGGGTGTTCTCAATGTCCTGGCGCGTTTGGGCGCTGGTTTTGACATCGTGTCCCGTGGTGAGTTGGAACGTGTGCTGGCCGCTGGCGGCTCGGCAGATAAAATCGTGTTCTCCGGTGTCGGCAAGACTCGCGACGACATGCGCCGCGCCCTGGAAGTGGGTGTTCACTGCTTCAACGTCGAGTCCACTGACGAGCTGGAGCGCCTGCAAGTGGTGGCTGCCGAGATGGGCGTTCGCGCGCCGATCTCGCTGCGGGTCAACCCGGACGTCGATGCAGGCACGCACCCGTACATTTCCACCGGTCTTAAAGAAAACAAGTTTGGCATCGCCATTGCTGATGCCGAGGATGTGTACATCCGCGCCGCGCAGTTGCCGAACCTGGACGTGGTCGGTGTCGATTGCCATATCGGCTCGCAACTGACCACCCTCGAACCGTTCATCGATGCCCTCGACCGCCTGCTGGCGCTGATTGATCGTCTGGGTGATTGCGGCATTTACCTGCGTCATGTCGATCTCGGCGGTGGCTTGGGCGTGCGTTATCGCGATGAAGAGCCGCCATTGGCTGCGGATTACATCAAGGCCGTGCGCGAGCGCATCGAAGGCCGTGAGCTGGCGCTGGTGTTTGAGCCGGGTCGCTTTATCGTGGCCAACGCGGGCGTGCTGCTGACCCAGGTCGAGTACCTCAAGCACACCGAACACAAAGATTTCGCCATCGTCGACGCGGCGATGAATGACCTGATCCGCCCGGCGTTGTATCAGGCCTGGATGGACGTGACCGCCGTCCGCCCGCGTGACACCGAAGCCCGTGCCTACGACATCGTCGGCCCGATTTGCGAAACCGGCGACTTCCTGGCTAAAGACCGCCAGTTGGCGCTGGCTGAAGGCGACCTGCTGGCGGTGCATTCTGCCGGTGCCTACGGTTTTGTCATGAGTTCTAACTACAACACTCGTGGTCGCGCCGCCGAGATTCTGGTGGATGGCGATCAAGCGTTTGAAGTGCGTCGTCGCGAGACCGTCGCCGAGTTGTTTGCTGGCGAAAGCCTGCTGGCGGAGTAAGCCCATGTTGCTGCGTTTTACTAAAATGCACGGCCTGGGCAATGATTTTATGGTGCTCGATCTGGTCAGCCAGCACGCGCACATTCTGCCCAAGCACGCCAAACAATGGGGTGATCGGCACACGGGCGTTGGTTTTGATCAGTTATTGCTGGTTGAGGCACCGAGCAACCCGGAGGTGGATTTCCGTTACCGGATCTTCAACTCCGATGGTTCGGAAGTTGAGCAATGTGGCAACGGCGCGCGTTGTTTTGCGCGCTTTGTGCTCGACAAGCGTTTGACCACCAAACGCCAGATCAAGGTTGAGACCAAAAGCGGCATCATCGAGCTGAACGTGCGCAGCGATGGGCAAATCAGCGTCGACATGGGGCCGCCGCGCCTGATTCCGGCCGAGATCCCGTTTGTGGCCGACGCTCAGGCCTTGAGCTATGACCTGGACGTCGACGGGCAGCGTGTCGAGCTGGCCGCCGTGTCGATGGGTAACCCGCATGCGGTGCTGCGCGTGGACGATATCAATGCCGCGCCGGTGCATGAACTGGGTCCAAAAATTGAACATCACCCGCGCTTTCCGGCGCGGGTTAATGTCGGCTTTTTGCACGTAATCGATCGCCAGCGCGGGCAACTGCGCGTTTGGGAACGCGGGGCTGGGGAAACCCAAGCCTGCGGCACCGGCGCCTGTGCCGCAGCCGTGGCGGCCATCAGCCAAGGCTGGATGGACTCACCGCTGATTCTTGATTTACCCGGTGGTCGTTTGTCCATCGAGTGGGAAGGCCCTGGCCATGCCGTGATCATGACCGGCCCGGCGATGCGTGTTTACGAAGGACAAGTCCGTTTATGAGCGAGTGCAACCGATGACCGACCTGCCACAGCCTTCAGATCTCGAAACCCCTGTTGAAAGCCCTGAGGCTGCGGCCGTTGTGGCGTATCTACAGGCGCATCCGGACTTCTTCAGCCAGCGCGACGAGCTGCTGCTATCGCAGCGTGTTCCGCACCAGCGTGGCGACACGGTGTCGCTGGTAGAGCGCCAGCTTGAGTTGTTGCGCGGTCGTAATATCGAGATGCGCCATCGTTTGTCGCAACTGATGGACGTGGCGCGTGACAACGATCGCCTGTTCGAAAAAACCCGTCGACTGAACCTCGCCTTGATGGATGCCACCGGCCTTGAAGAGCTGGTGATTGCGGTCGAAGACAGCCTGCGTCAGGACTTTCAGGTGCCGTTCGTCAGCCTGGTGCTGTTTGGCGATAACCCGATGCCGGTTGGGCGTTGGGTCAGCAGCGCTGATGCACAGCGTGCCCTCGGTGGTTTGTTGGCCGAAGGCAAGACCGTTAGCGGCAGCTTGCGCGAGCATGAACTGGACTTTCTGTTCGGTGAAGAGCAGCGCAAACAGATTGGTTCGACTGCCGTGGTGGCGCTCAATCATCTGGGGCTGCACGGGGTCTTGGCGGTGGCCAGTCGTGACCCGCAGCACTACAAGAGTTCGGTAGGTACGCTGTTTCTGGGTTATATCGCCGAAGTGCTGGGTCGTGTGCTGCCGCGCTTTACCAACGCCCTGCGTTCGGTACGTTAGCCATGCAAGGGCAACTGGACGCTTACTGCACCCACCTGCGCAGTGAGCGCCAGGTGTCACCGCATACCCTACAAGCCTATCGCCGCGATCTGAACAAGGTCGTGGCGTTTTGTGCCAAGGAAGCAATTGCCAGTTGGACGGCGTTGGATATTCAGCGTTTGCGTCAGTTGGTTTCCCGTTTGCATCAGCAAGGCCAATCTTCGCGCAGCATTGCGCGTTTGTTGTCAGCGGTGCGCGGGCTTTATCACTATCTCAATCGCGAAGGTCTGTGCGACCACGACCCGGCCAACGGCCTGGCCCCGCCCAAGGGCGAGCGCCGTCTGCCCAAAACCCTCGACACCGACCGTGCGCTGCAATTGCTGGAGGGGGCCGTTGAAGACGATTTTCTGGCCCAGCGTGACCAAGCCATTCTGGAGTTGTTCTATTCGTCGGGGCTGCGCCTGTCGGAGCTGACCGGGCTCAATCTGGATCAGTTGGATTTGGCTGACGGGTTGGTTCAGGTTCTCGGCAAGGGCAGCAAAACCCGCGTGCTGCCGGTGGGCAAAAAGGCCCGCGAGGCATTGCAGGCGTGGTTGCCGCTGCGGGCATTGGCCAACCCCGAGGACGATGCAGTGTTTGTTAGCCAGCGTGGCAGACGCCTTGGGCCGCGGGCGATTCAACTGCGGGTCAAGGCTGCAGGCGAGCGCGAGCTGGGGCAAAACCTGCACCCGCACATGCTGCGCCATTCATTTGCCAGCCATTTGCTAGAGTCCTCCCAGGATCTGCGCGCGGTGCAAGAGTTGCTCGGGCATGCAGACATTAAAACCACGCAAATCTATACCCATCTGGATTTCCAGCATCTGGCAGCGGTCTACGATAACGCCCACCCACGGGCCAAACGCAGTAAGGGCAGTGAATGACGATTGAGCTGATTACCTTCGACCTCGATGACACTTTGTGGGACACCGCGCCGGTGATTGTCAGCGCTGAAGCGGCCTTGAGCGAGTGGCTAACCCTCAGCGCACCAAAATTGGGCGTTATTGAGCCGGGCCATTTTCAGACGATTCGCGAGCAGGTTTTGCGCGAAGAGCCACAACTCAAGCACCGAATCAGTGCATTGCGCCGCCGAGTGCTGTTCCTGGCGCTGCACGGCGCGGGTTACGCGAATGCGGCCACTCTGGCCGACGACGCGTTTGAGGTGTTTATCGAGGCCCGGCACGCGCTGCAGGTATTCCCCGAGGCCGAGCCGACGTTGGTCGCGCTGGCCCGTGATTACGCGCTGGGTGTGGTGACCAATGGCAACGCCGACGTGCGACGGATCGGGATGGGGCATCACTTTAAATTTGTGCTGTGTGCCGAAGACATTGGCATTGCCAAGCCGGATGCGCGGTTGTTCCACGAGGCCCTGTTGCGCGGCGAGGTCGCGGCGAGTGCGGCGGTACACGTTGGTGATCACCCAGGTGATGACATTGCCGGCGCCCAGCAGGCGGGTTTGCGTGCGGTCTGGTTCAACCCTGGCGGCAAACACTGGGACGGTGAAAAAGCCCCGGATGCCGAGATTGGCTGCCTGAGTGAGCTGCCAGCGGTGATCAAGCACCTGTAAAAACTATTCAGTCTTGGCCAACTTTGGCAAGGCGAGCACCTCTCTGGTGGGCCACTCAAAAGCCTGTGGGAGTCTGGCTTGCCAGCGATGCGGGCGACTCGGGGTGTCAGCTTAAATCGCGGTGATGCCATCGCTGGCAAGCCAGGCTCCCACACAGTCCCAGTTTGCTGCGCGACGAGGGCTCTCCCACGGGATTACAGCGCCCACAAAAAAGCCCGCAGCGACGGCGGGCTTTTTCTTCAAGCGGACAGACAACCCTTAGATAGGGCGGCTGCCGTACTTGTTGTCAGGCTTCTTGGGTGGGTCTGCCACCACATTGGCCTCAACTTCCTGCACCTTGCCGCCTTTGGACAGAAACTCTTCCATGGCGCGGGCCAGAGCATCACGCTCTTTGTTTTTGGCTTCTACACTTGGCAGGTCGTCAACCGACACGGCAGCCTTGGACTTGCCTTTGGCAGCAGGGACCGGTGCATCGTCACCACTGTCGTCGTCAGACACGTCATCGGCAGCGGCCTCAAGACCTTCTTCAGTCTCGTCTTCGTCACCTACTTCGAGGTCATCATTTTCCAGATCATCGTCGCTCATGTTCTACCCCATGACTTACGTAAAGCAGATTAGTTATAGACCAGCTGCGCCAACTGTCGACCGCCGCTGGTGAAAAAGTAGCCAGGGTTAAACCGCGGCTCACGCCTCTTCGCCATTTAAGCCGCAGAGGACTTTACGAGCACCCCGACATCACGGTGCTCGCCCAAATAAACACGATGCCCGCAGCCCGAAGCCAGTTGTTCTGGCCGCCCGGTCTGCGGGCCTTGAAAGCGTCGGGAGGTTATCCTCGCCTTCGTCTTGCTCAGGCACTGTTGTGTGCCCTTCGGCGCGCATTCTAGCGTGCTGAAGAAAAAAGCAAAGCCGCTAAATAGTCGAGTTGCTGTGTAAGTGTTCACCGTACAAATCAGCGTAGAACGGATAAACCCTTGAAGTAGTAGGAAAAATCATTTCATTGTGTCGAATAGGGCCATATTTCAGCCAAAAAAATACCCGGCAAGCCGGGTATTTTTTCTGCAGGCAGATTACAGGTTGTAGCCGCGCTCGTTGTGTTGCGCCAGGTCGAGGCCGACAGCCTCTTCCTCCTCAGCCACACGCAGGCCCATCACGGCATCCAGCACTTTGAGAATGACGTAGGTCACAATCGCGGTGTAGATCACGGTGAAGCCAACGCCTTTGCACTGGATCCAGACTTGGGCCGCGATGTCTGTCACGGTGCCGAAGCCACCCAATACCGGGGCGGCGAACACACCGGTGAGGATTGCGCCGACGATACCGCCCACACCGTGTACACCGAAGGCGTCCAGCGAGTCGTCATAGCCCAGCTTGCGCTTGAGGCTGGTTGCGCAGAAGAAGCAAATCACACCGGACGACAGACCGATCACGATCGAGCCCATAGGGCCCACAGTGCCGGCCGCCGGGGTGATGGCAACCAGCCCCGCCACCACACCTGAGGCGATGCCCAGTGCGCTTGGCTTGCCGTGGGTGATCCACTCGGCAAACATCCAGCCCAGTGCGGCTGCTGCGGTGGCAATTTGAGTGACCAGCATTGCCATGCCCGCAGTGCCGTTGGCCGCTGCGGCTGAACCGGCGTTAAAGCCGAACCAGCCGATCCACAGCATGGCGGCGCCGACCAGGGTGTAACCCAAGTTGTGCGGGGCCATCGGTGTGGTTGGGTAGCCTTTACGCTTGCCGAGCACGATGCACGCCACCAGACCTGCAATACCGGCGTTAATGTGCACCACGGTGCCGCCTGCGAAGTCGAGTACGCCCCAGTCCCACATCAGACCACCGCCGCCGCTCCAGACCATGTGGGCAATTGGTGCATAAACCAGCGTGAACCAGATGCCCATGAAAATCAGCATGGCCGAGAACTTCATGCGCTCAGCAAATGCGCCAACGATCAGGGCTGGGGTGATAATGGCGAAGGTCATTTGGAAGGTGATGAACACCGCTTCCGGGAACAATGCCGTTGGTGAGGTCAGGCTTTCAGGCGTCACACCTGCCAGGAAGGCTTTGGAGAGACCGCCAATGAACGAGTTGAAGTTGGTGACGCCCTCCTCCATGCCCGTGGTGTCGAACGTGATGCTGTAGCCATAAATGACCCACAGAATGCTGATCAGACCGGTAATGGCGAAGCACTGCATCATCACAGAAAGAATGTTTTTGGAGCGAACCATGCCGCCGTAGAACAGGGCCAGGCCGGGAATGGTCATAAACAGCACCAGCGCGGTGGCTGTCAGCATCCAGGCGGTGTCGCCGGAGTTGAGGACTGGAGCTGCCACTTCGTCTGCGGCCATGGCCAGGCCAGGCATTACGACAGACAGCAGGGCTCCGAGCCCTGCGAATTTACGCAGAGTCATAGTGTTTTCTCCTGGGGCGTTGGGGTTTGGCGGCTTAGATTGCGTCGGTATCGGTTTCGCCGGTACGGATGCGAATAGCCTGTTCCAGATTGACCACGAAGATCTTGCCGTCACCGATCTTGCCGGTGTTGGCGGCCTTGGTTATCGCCTCGATAACCCGATCAAGATCCTTGTCGTCAATGGCGACATCAATCTTCACCTTTGGCAGAAAATCGACCACGTATTCCGCGCCGCGATACAGCTCGGTGTGACCTTTCTGCCGGCCGAAGCCTTTAACCTCAGTAACAGTAATACCCTGCACGCCGATTTCGGACAGCGACTCGCGCACGTCGTCTAACTTGAACGGCTTAATAATGGCGGTGACTAGCTTCATGAAACTTCTCCCGAATGAGTGGACTTGCCCCAGGAAAACAAACCCGGCTCAAGTCTAAGCGCAGTGTCTGGCTTTGTAACGCATCGTCAGCCTTCTTCAGGCTGTACAACGTGCATAAATCGCTGATGACGAAAACACTCTTTGAACTACGTGCCGCACTGCCTTCGTCACCGCTACTGCATCCGTGCATGAGTCATAGGTCACTAAGCAGAAACCTTGCCATGTCTGGAAAAGTCAGCAATTACAAAGTGTTATCAGGTAGAGATGGCGTTTTGCCTGATTCGGCAGGCTGTTTGTGCGCGAAAATGGTGCGCTGAGGGCGTTCGGTACGCCCAAAAAACGTGCGGGGCCCCATAAAGAAAGAGCGTCGACCCTGCGTGATACACTCGCCACCATCAGTTTTCAGGACCTTACCCATGCTTGCGCCCAAAGACCTTCTCGACGCCCTGAGTGGCCACGCCTCCCGCCTGTTCAGTGGCGAAACCGCGCTACCGCGCAACGAAATCGAAAGCCAGTTCAAAGCCTTGCTGCAAAGTGGTTTCAGCAAACTGGACCTGGTGAGCCGCGAAGAATTCGACAGCCAAATGGTCGTCCTGGCCCGCACTCGTGCCCGTCTCGAAAGCCTGGAAGCCAAAGTGGCAGAACTCGAAGCCCGGATGTTGCCACCGACCGAGTAATGCGTGGATGTGGTGCGTCAGGCGCAATGCCGAATGGGTTCAATCTGGTCTCGAATCGCGGCACCGCGCTCAATTTCGGTTTTGCGCAGATCGTAGGTGGTTTGCAGGTTCAACCAGAACTCTGGGGTAGTCTCCAGGCAAACCGCCAACCGCAGAGCCATATCAGCGCTGACGCCACGGCGCTGAAGCACGATATCGTTGACCGTAGGCGTAGACACATGAAGCGCTCTGGCCAGCGCGGCCGCTGAGAGGTTCAGCGGCTCCAGATATTCCTCTTTGAGAATTTCACCCGGATGAACCGGGCGCATGCCGTTTTTGATCATGATGACCTCAGTGGTAATCGACGATTTCTACTGATTCAGGACCATTCTGACCTCAAATAAAGCTGATTATCATAGTTAATGCTTAACGTTAGACGTTAAGTTGTGAGTGTAGAGCTGTATAGGATTTATGTAACCGTGCTTTGTTTCGATTGTGTAAGGGGGCCGCTCTCCCTGTGGGAGCTCGCGTTGCCTGCATCGACGTGCCAGCTTATCCATTCACATCCCGTATCCATTCAACTTCTCCTTTGAGCCCCTGATTCGCGCAGGATATGTTTTTGCGAACTCAAGGAAGGGTTATGTCTCTGGCGATTGTTTACAGCCGCGCTCAAGTGGGTGTCGAAGCGCCTGCCGTTACGGTCGAGGCGCATTTGGCCAATGGGTTGCCGGCGTTTACGTTGGTCGGTCTGCCCGAAACGGCGGTCAAGGAAAGCAAAGACCGAGTACGCAGCGCGATTATCAACTCCGCGCTTGAATTCCCTGCCCGTCGCATCACCCTCAATCTTGCGCCTGCCGACCTGCCCAAGGACGGCGGGCGTTTTGATGTGGCGATTGCCTTGGGCATTTTGGCGGCCAGCGGGCAATTACCCGCGCCGGCTCTGGAACAGGTGGAATGCTTGGGCGAGTTGGCGTTGTCGGGTGCGATTCGCCCTGTGCAAGGTGTATTGCCAGCCGCGTTGGCGGCGCGAGCGGCAGGTCGGGCCTTGGTGGTGCCGTTGGCTAATGCTGAAGAGGCCTGCTTGGCCTCCGGGCTGACAGTGATCGCGGTCGAGCACTTGCTGCAAGTGGTGGCTCATTTCGCGGGCCGCAAGGTGATCGAGCCCTATGTCGCCAGCGGCTTGCTGCATGTGAGCAAACCTTACCCCGACTTGAGCGACGTGCAGGGACAACTCTCTGCCAAACGAGCGTTGTTGATCGCCGCTGCGGGCAGCCATAACCTGCTGTTCACCGGGCCTCCCGGTACCGGCAAAACCCTGTTGGCCAGCCGCCTGCCCGGCTTATTGCCGCCGCTTAATGAACAAGAGGCGCTGGAAGTTGCGGCCATTCAGTCAGTGGCCAGCCACGTGCCGTTGAGCTGCTGGCCCCAACGACCGTTTCGCCAGCCGCACCACTCGGCTTCTGGTCCGGCACTGGTGGGTGGAGGCTCTAAACCGCAGCCCGGTGAAATTACCCTGGCGCATCACGGCGTGCTGTTTCTTGACGAACTGCCCGAGTTCGACCGCAAAGTACTGGAAGTCTTGAGAGAACCTATGGAATCGGGTTTTATCGTGATCGCCCGAGCACGGGACCGAATGCGCTTCCCGGCGCGTTTCCAACTGGTCGCCGCGATGAACCCCTGCCCTTGCGGCTACTTGGGCGAACCCACCGGGCGTTGCCGTTGCACCCCGGAGCAAATCCAGCGCTACCGCAACAAACTCTCCGGCCCCTTGCTCGACCGTATAGACCTGCACCTCACCGTGGCCCGCGAAACCACCGCACTCAACCCCCCGCTTGCTTCTGGCGACACCACCGCCAACGCCGCCGCGTTAGTGGCAAAGGCACGTGAACGGCAGTTGCAACGCCAAGGGTGCGCCAATGCTTTCCTCGACCTGCCGGGTGTGCGAACCCAATGTGGTTTGAGCGACGTGGACAACACCTGGCTGGAGACCGCTTGCGAGCGCATGACCTTGTCACTTCGGGCGGCGCATCGGTTGCTGAAAGTGGCGCGCACATTGGCGGACTTGGAGCAAGTGGAGTGCATTGAGCGCAAACACTTGGCGGAAGCGTTGCAGTATCGGCCGGTGATTGGGTGATTGGGTGATTGGGTGATTGGGTGATTGGGTTATTAATGTGGGATATGTCTGTTATTTGTAGGAAATGTCTTTTGGTGTAATGAGGTGTTTCTTTTATATAAGTAGTACCCGTAGTAATTGTGGTAAATGAAAGTTTCGGAGGTGGGAAGGCATAACAGAGGGCAGGTATAGTGTGGTGAATTTATTGGGGTGTGGTCAGTCATGTTTTTATTAGGCTTAGTATCCGATCTGGGGGTGTATTTAATAGTGCTGGCGACCAGCGTGTTTTATACAGCACCTATTGTGTTTTGGATTGACAGTTTTATGCCGGTGGGTGGGGGTGCAGCTTTTGCTGTTAGAGCGATTGCATTTGTTGTGCTTGCGCTCGTGATTTATTACTGTTTTATGCCGGTGATGCGCAAGCTATTGCCGCAACGTGAGAAAAAATCATTGGCAGGATGGCGGCTGTGGGTGAGGAAGACGTTTAATTTTCTGTATCTATTTATTTTGGTGAGTTTTCTTTTGATAACTCTTTTCAAGGAGTGGTCAGTTGCTTGATTGGAGTGATATTTCAGGAGAGATTAATTTTTGAACCTGATTATGCGCAGGAAAAACGTTGTTGATGCACGGTGGTTGATAGGGTTGGGCAGTTTGGTGGCTGTGAGTAAGGCAAGCGCCATAAATACTTGCTGCGCAGGATCTTTGGACAGGGTCGTAAATTTACACAGGGTTTTTGGAGGGGATGTGTATGGACTTAAAAAGCAAGCTGTCCGTAGCAGGTATGTATTTGGCTGTTTTGGCTGGCTCTATGACCTTTTCGGTGATTATTGTGTGGTGCCTTACACAATTAATTCCCATAGGTGTAGGTCCTAGACGTATTTTACTTGGAGTTATTTATTTGATGGTAGCAACGTTGGCTGTGCTTTTTTATGCTCCACGATTACGTAAGTTTTGGTAGTGGCCCAAGCGCTTTATTCGGGGGGAGCTTCTTGTTTCATTTATTGTATCGTGTAGAGATTAACGATAATTTCAAAGGATAAGGCTGTTTTGCTCATTTGTTTGAACGCGCGCGTGTAATTTATGGGGTCTTGTCTGAATAATTGGAACGAGTTTGGTTTACGTACAAGCCTCGCCAGTCCACCCACTGACAAACCTAAGTCATTAATACCATATAAAATGTTTCCTTCGTGGACCCCGCCCATTGTGTCTTGGTAGATTTTTCTCAAAGGTCCTGTGGTACTACTCATGCTCGGCCCGTTATGAATGTTGCTAGCTCCCTCGTATATATTGTTCAAGCCGTGGCTGACGTAGAGGCCGCCCAGAGGTGCTGCAACTCCAGAGGATCCCCAGCTTATGCCAACCCCCGTGCCAACCTGCGCAGCCCCACCTGCCACAGTAATTCCATTCTGCATATAAAACCCCACCTTCCTCCTCAGCGCCTCATGCTCCTCCCATAACGTCTCCAGCCCTTCTTGCGCGCTGATAGCGCCGTCCACAACACCTTGAACAATCTCGTCGACAAACGCGTCCACTTGCCTCATGAAACTGAGCCGCGCAACGCCGTCATTGATGTGCAGGGCGCAGGCTTTGCGGCCGAGGGCGATGAGCTCTTCGGCGGCCTGGTCGACGTCTGCCTGGGTGCAGCGCAGGTCATTCATTTTTGGTCAGCCAGGACATGCCAGCGCTGGTGCGGGCGGCAATGTGTTCGAGGATGATGTCCTGGTAGCGTATGCCCACGTTTTCGATGGGTTGTGAGTCGCCCTTTGAGGTTGCGGTGGGCACGCTGAGGTTGATGTAGGCGATGCGGGCTTCGCGCAGTTCGATTCGGAAGTATTTTTCTTCGCCCGTGGCGGTGGGTGAGGAGCGGTAGAGGTGGATGACGCATTTGAGGCTTTCGCCGTCGTCCAGGGCTTTGGCCAGCAAGGGCGATGATTTGTCGATGTATTTGCTGATGATGACCGGCTGGTGTTTGGCGTTGCTGCCGAACTGGCTGACGTTGTGGCCGCTGAACAGGCTGTGGTCGACGGACAGCACCATGATTTCGTCGGCATGGGTGGCCTGGCATTTGTTGCCCATGGAGGCGGGTGTAGAGCAACCGGCCGACATCAGACCGCTGGTGGTCCCGGTAATGGTCATGTAACTGTTATTCGCCATGTGCTGCTCGCCTTGAGTGGAAGCAAGCAGTCTATGGCGGGTTGCCGGGGCAGCTTTGTAGGTGGATTCCGAAATTGCCTGGATAAATGGCTGTATATGCGAAGGTCTAGCCCAACCGCTGTACCTCTGGCAATTCCATCGCGGCGACTTCTTGCTGCAAAAAATCGCTCAGGCGGCGCAAACGTTCGCCGCCGGGGCGGGTCTTGGGCCAGACCAGATAATAGTTTTCGCCGCTGGCCACCGCTGCCGGGAACGGCAGGCTTAAGCGGTCTTGGGCCACGTCTTCGGCAACCATTAACAAGTCGCCCATTGAGATACCGTAGCCTCGGGCGGCGGCGATCATGCCCAGTTCCAGAGTGTCGAACACTTGCCCGCCCTTGAGCGAAACTTGCCCGCTGAGACCCATGCAATCGAGCCAGCGCCGCCAGTCGCGGCGATCTGGCGTTGGGTGCAGTAACTCGGTCGAGGCTAACCGTTTGGCGTCCCAGGGTTGCTCGTCCAGCAGGTTGGGGGCGCCCACCGGAATCAGCATTTCCGGGAACAGCAACGTCGCTTCCCAGTCTGGCGGAAAGTGGCCGTTGCTCAGCAGTACGGCACAGTCGAAGGGCTCTTGATTGAAGTCCACATGGTCGATGTCCATCCAGGCGCTGGTCAGTTGCACCTCGTTGCCAGCCTGCAAGTGCCGAAACCGACTGAGCCGGGCCAGCAGCCAGCGCATGGTCAGGGTTGAAGGGGCCTTCATGCGCAAGATGTCATCTTCGGCGCGCAACGTGGTGCATGCCCGCTCCAGCGCGCTAAAACCCTCGCGAACCCCCGGCAGCAGCAGACGTGCGGCTTCGGTGAGTTGCAGGGTGCGGCCGTTGCGCTGAAATAACCGGCAGTTGAAGTGCGCTTCCAGGGTTTTGATATGGCGGCTGACGGCGCTTTGGGTGATCGACAGCTCTTCGCCTGCTCGGGTAAACGAGCTGTGGCGGGCGGCGGCCTCAAAAGCGCGCAAGGCATAAAGCGGAGGGAGGCTACGAGGCATGAGGTTTATTCCGACATCGCTACGGGAAAAGACAGTAAATGCCAGCCAATACATGAGTTTTAGTTATGTCTGGGATCGTTTTTATCCCTTTGCTTAAAACACTCAACGCGCCGAGAATCAAGTCTTTCAACGCATCTAAAGAAATCCGACTGATGACCAAACAGCATCCTGCACGTATCGAACTCTGGGCCATTTTGCGGCTGGCAGGGCCGCTGATTGCCTCGCAGTTGGCGCATATGCTGATGGTGCTCACCGATACGCTGATGATGGCTCGTTTGAGCCCCGAGGCGTTGGCTGGCGGTAGCCTGGGCGCAGCCAGTTATTCGTTTGTGTCGATTTTTTGCCTGGGTGTGATTGCTGCCGTGGGTACCTTGGTGTCGATCCGCCAAGGGGCTGGCGATATTGAGGGTGCGACGCGTCTGACTCAGGCTGGGTTGTGGCTGGCGTGGGCATTGGCGTTAGGCGGTGCGCTGATGTTGTGGAACATCAAGCCGCTGTTGCTGCTGTTCGGCCAGACGCCGACCAACGTCGAGGCTGCGGGGCAGTTTTTGTTGTTGTTGCCGTTTGCCCTGCCCGGCTACATGACGTTCATGGCCTTGCGTGGTTTTACCAGTGCAATGGGGCGGGCGACGCCGGTGATGGTGATCAGTCTGATCGGCACCGTGGCCAACTTCTTGCTCAACTACGCGCTGATTACCGGCATGTTCGGCCTGCCCAAACTGGGCTTGATGGGCATCGGCCTGGTCACCGCGATTGTCGCGACCTGTATGGCGCTAGGGTTGGCCTGGCATATTCATAGGCACCCGGCTTACAACGCGTATCCGATTCGTAAAGGTCTGTCGCGGGTTAACCTGACGTACCTGCGCGAGCTGTGGCGTCTTGGCTTGCCGATTGGCGGTACTTACGCAGTGGAGGTCGGGCTGTTTGCTTTTGCGGCGCTGTGCATGGGCACGATGGGTAGCACGCAACTGGCGGCGCACCAAATCGCGCTGCAAATCGTGTCGGTGGCGTTTATGGTCCCAGCGGGTATGTCGTATGCCATTACCATGCGCATTGGTCAGCACTACGGCGGTGACGATTTGCTGAGGGCACGCTTGGCGGGCCGGGTCGGGATCGGTTGTGGTGCGGTGATCATGCTCGGCTTTTCAGTGGTGTTCTGGTTCTGGCCGAGCCAACTGATCGGCCTGTTTCTGGATTACAACGATCCGGCATTCCGCCCGGTGTTCGAGCTGGCCGTCAGCTTGCTGGCCGTGGCTGCCTGGTTTGAATTGTTTGATGGTGCGCAAACTATTGCCATGGGTGCCATCCGTGGGCTCAAGGATGCCAAGACTACGTTTCTGGTCGGGCTGTTTTGTTATTGGGCGATTGGCGCGCCAATGGCCTGGCTGCTGGCGTTCACCCTCGGTTGGGGCCCGACCGGTGTGTGGTGGGGCTTGGCGCTGGGGTTGGCTTGTTCGTCGGTGAGCCTGACGCTAGCGTTCGAATGGAAAGTGCGGCGCATGCTCAAGCGCGAGCGCAAGGCGGCGAAAATGGCAGCAATTACTCTGTAGGAGCGAGCTTGCTCGCGAGACACCCTCAAGACCGCAGCGATCCCATCGCGAGCAAGCTCGCTCCTACAGCCCCAATTTGCTGTGTGACAGACGCTGGGATGGCTCCGGTTAGATAACCTGTGGCACCTGTTGCTGCATCCCAAAGGTCAAAAACTCTACTAGCTCAGTCAGCGGCAGCGGTTTGCTGATGAAGTAGCCTTGCACCTGATCGCAGCCAAAATCGCGCAGTAACGCCAGTTGCTCAGGGTTTTCGACGCCTTCGGCAACGACGTGCAGTTGAAGGTTGTGAGCCAGATTGATCATGGCGTGGACCAGTTTGCGGTTTTCCTCGCGATCTTCCATGCCACCGACAAAACTCTTGTCGATCTTGAGCAGTGCAATCGGCAGGCTGTTTAGATGCACAAACGATGAGAACCCAGTGCCGAAGTCATCCAGCGAGAAGCGCACGCCGAGTCGTCCCAGGGCATCCATTGTCTGTTTGACCAGATCACTGCGGCGCATCACCGCGGTTTCGGTCAGTTCAAATTCCAGCCATTGCGCCTCAACCCCCCGCTCGGTGATCAGGCGGCTGAGGGTTGGGAGTAGCTGGCTGTCCTGAAATTGGCGGAACGACAGGTTTATCGCCATGTGCAACGGTTCCAGCCCGCGCTCGCGCAGCGCTTGCATGTCGCGCAGGGCTCTGGAAATGACCCAGTAACCCAGTGGCACGATCAGCCCGCTTTGTTCGGCCAGGGGCACAAACTCGCTCGGCGCGAGCAAACCGCGTTCGCCGTGACGCCAGCGCACCAGTGCTTCAAGCCCGACAATTTGCCCCGTGGTCAGGTCGAGGCGCGGTTGGTAATGCAGCTCCAGCTCGTCACGACGCAAGGCACGGCGCAGCTCGCTTTCGAGGTCGGCCAGGCTGCGGGCGTTGCGGTTGATACGTTCGTTGAACAGGTGAAATGTGCAGCCTTGGGTGCTTTTTGCCTGTTGCATGGCGATGTGTGCATGCCACATCAACGGATCTGCCCCGCCGTTGGCGCGGGCATGGGCGATGCCCAGGCTGCAGCCGATCAGCAGGCTTTCACCGTCAATCCAGTAAGGTTCAGCCATGACTTCGATAATGCGTTCGGCCATTGCTACAGCGCGTTCGGGCGCGCGTCGAGTATCGATCAGCAGGGCGAACTCATCGCTGCCCAGGCGTGCCAGTTGGTCGCCGGCCTCGAGCTGGCTTTTGAGACGCGCCACCACTTGCAGGATCAGTCGGTCACCGGCCTGGTGCCCCAGTGCGTCGTTGGCATGACGAAAGTTGTCCAGATCCAGATGCCCGAGGGCGATGCCACGCCCCTCGCTTTCGACCAAACGTACCGCCAGCAAGGTTTGGAAACCTTGCCGGTTGGCGATGCCGGTCAGCGGATCTTCTTCGGCGAGGCGCTGCAGGGTGTGTTCGAGCACGCCGCGTTCGCGTACATGGCGCAGGCAGCGACGCAGCACATCCGTGTTTAGCGTTGCGCTGACCAGCCAGTCGCTAACGCCTTGGGGAGCCGTCGCGGGCTCGGCGTCGAGCAGCAAAACGGTGGACAAGCGGCATCGAGCCGGAGCGGGCTGCAGGGTTGGCGTGGTCAGGAGCAGAGCATGTCGATCATTCTCGAACAGGTAGCTGACAGCCTCCCAGTTCGGCGCGCAGATCAGCACGGCCACACTTCTGATGGGCGCCAGGCACTCGCGCAACAACGCTGCCCAAGATGGCTCTTCGGCCAATAGCAGCAAACGCAAGGGTTCGACAGGCGTAGACAAGCTGGCTCCCTAGACTCTGAAAAAAATCAGGCGGTAGACATAATGACGCGCGAGTAAACAGTGGTAAATGATAGTGGCTATCAAATACGCACTTGCGCTATTACTCGAACATTAGTCGTAAATAGTCGTAAATTCACCCGGTATCCTGCGGGAAAGTCACTAAAGCGGCAAATTTAGATAGAGGGTAAGGTCACACTGTCGTACAGAGGCAGCAATATCTGCTCAGCCTGTTAAAATACCTGCCCTTTTTAAACACGACCCCCTGACTCGTCATGTCCCGACTCAATCCCCGGCAGCAAGAAGCCGTGAGCTATGTCGGCGGCCCTCTTTTGGTGCTCGCCGGCGCAGGCTCCGGCAAAACCAGCGTGATTACCCGCAAAATCGCGCACCTGATTCAGAACTGCGGCATCCGTGCCCAGTACATCGTCGCCATGACCTTTACCAACAAGGCCGCGCGCGAGATGAAAGAGCGGGTGAGCACCTTGCTCAAGAAGGGCGAGGGCCGTGGCCTGACGGTGTGTACGTTCCACAACCTGGGGCTGAACATCATCCGCAAGGAGCATGCGCGGCTGGGCTACAAGCCGGGTTTTTCGATCTTTGACGAGGCTGACGTCAAAGCGCTGATGACCGACATCATGCAAAAGGAATACTCGGGCGACGACGGGGTCGACGAAATCAAGAACATGATTGGCTCGTGGAAAAACGACCTGATCCTGCCACCCCAGGCGCTGGAAAACGCGCGTAACCCCAAAGAGCAGACGGCGGCCATCGTTTACACCCACTATCAGCGCACGCTCAAAGCCTACAACGCGGTGGACTTTGACGATCTGATTCTGCTGCCGGTGAAGCTGTTCGAAGAGCACGCTGACATCCTGGAAAAGTGGCAGAACAAAGTTCGCTACTTACTGGTGGATGAATACCAGGACACCAACGCCAGCCAGTATTTGCTGGTGAAATACCTGATCGGCAAGCGCAATCAGTTCACTGTGGTAGGCGACGACGACCAGTCGATTTACGCGTGGCGCGGTGCCCGCCCGGAAAACCTGATGCTGCTCAAGGACGATTACCCGTCCCTGAAAGTGGTAATGCTGGAGCAGAACTATCGCTCCACCAGTCGGATTCTGCGCTGCGCCAACGTGCTGATTGCCAACAACCCCCACGCGTTCGAGAAGCAGTTGTGGAGTGAAATGGGCCACGGTGATGAAGTCCGGGTCATTCGCTGCCGTAATGAAGACGCTGAAGCCGAGCGTGTGGCGGTCGAAATTCTCACCTTGCACCTGCGCACCGACCGCCCGTATAGCGACTTTGCGATTCTGTATCGCGGTAACTATCAGGCCAAGCTGATCGAGCTGAAGCTACAACACCACCAGATTCCTTACCGACTGTCGGGTGGCAACAGCTTCTTCGGGCGTCAGGAAGTGAAAGACCTGATGGCCTATTTCCGGCTGATCGTGAACCCTGACGACGACAACGCCTTCTTGCGGGTGATCAACGTCCCGCGTCGCGAAATCGGTTCGACCACGCTCGAAAAGCTCGGTAACTACGCCACCGAGCGTAAAATTTCGATGTACGCTGCTACCGACGAGATCGGTCTGGGCGAGCATCTGGACGCACGTTTTACCGACCGTCTGGTGCGGTTCAAGCGCTTTATGGACCGTGTCCGCGAGCACTGCTCGGGTGAAGACCCGATTGCTGCGTTGCGCAGCATGATCATGGACATCGATTACGAGAACTGGCTGCGCACCAACAGTTCCAGCGACAAGGCTGCGGATTACCGCATGTCCAACGTTTGGTTCTTGGTCGAGGCGTTGAAAAACACCCTCGAAAAAGACGAAGACGGCGCCATGACCATCGAAGAAGCCATCGGCAAGTTGGTGCTGCGCGACATGCTTGAACGTCAGCAGGAAGAGGAAGACGGTGCCGAAGGCG
The DNA here is from genome assembly GCA_040385125.1 of Pseudomonadota bacterium. Classification (GTDB taxonomy): domain Bacteria; phylum Pseudomonadota; class Gammaproteobacteria; order Pseudomonadales; family Pseudomonadaceae; genus Aquipseudomonas. The sequence continues at coordinate 39,300 of JAZKIA010000093.1, forward strand.
TGCAAATGATGACGCTGCACGCTTCCAAAGGCCTGGAATTCCCCTACGTGTTCATCATGGGCATGGAAGAAGAAATCCTGCCGCACCGCTCCAGCATTGAAGCTGACACCATTGAAGAAGAGCGCCGGCTGGCTTACGTGGGTATTACTCGTGCCCGTGAGACGTTGGCCTTTACCTTTGCTGCCAAGCGCAAGCAGTACGGCGAAATCATCGATTGCGCACCGAGTCGCTTCCTTGATGAGTTGCCGCCGGACGATCTGGCCTGGGAAGGCAACGACGACACCCCTACCGAAGTGAAAGCGGTTCGCGGAAATACGGCATTGGCCGATATACGCGCGATGTTAAAACGCTAAAATCGACTACTTTTTACTCTACCTTCAGCGCATAAGCGCTATTTGAGGACGTTACGTTGGAAGCACTGCACAAGAAAATTCGCGAAGAAGGCATCGTGCTTTCCGATCAGGTTTTGAAGGTCGACGCCTTTTTGAACCATCAGATCGATCCGCAACTGATGAAGCAGATCGGCGATGAGTTCGCGCGTTTGTTCGCTGATGCGGGCGTCACCAAGATTGTCACCATCGAAGCCTCGGGCATTGCCCCGGCGGTGATGGCTGGCCTGAACCTGGGTGTTCCGGTTATTTTCGCGCGTAAGCACCAGTCCCTGACCCTGACTGAAAACCTGCTGTCGGCCACGGTGTACTCGTTCACCAAGCAGACCGAAAGCACCGTTGCAATCTCGCCACGTCACCTGAAAAGCACCGACCGCGTGCTGGTAATCGACGATTTCCTGGCCAACGGCAAAGCGTCGCAGGCGTTGATTTCGATCATCAAGCAAGCCGGCGCTACAGTTGCAGGCTTGGGTATTGTGATCGAGAAGTCGTTCCAGGGCGGTCGTGCTGAACTGGACGCTCAAGGTTATCGCGTTGAATCCCTGGCACGGGTCAAATCCCTGGCTGGCGGCGTTGTGACCTTTCTGTAGGAGCTGCCGAAGGCTGCGATCTTTTGATGTTGACCTCTTTCCAGGCGATGCGTCGTCTGTTTGGAAGATCAAAAGATCGCAGCTTTCGTACCTCAGCAGTTCCTACCCCCCCCCAGTTTGCTGTGCGGGAGCGCGGTTGCCTGCAACCCCGCCAGCAGCAAGCGCTGATACAACTCTTCGCGCAGCCCGTCTGGCTTTGCCAGCTGCATGCGTTCCAGATGTTCGGGGAATGTCTGCGGCGGGGGCGCGTCGAGGGTGGCTTTGCCCAGTTCGTAGAGCTGCGTGAGTTTGAATTTGCTCTTGAGCCAGTTCAGCGCTCGCAGCAGGTCTTGCTCCTGCACACTGAAATCGCTGCTCAGCGGGTATTCCGGGAATAAGTGCGGGTGGCGTGCGGCAATCGCCTGTAAACGTTCCGGGCTGTTATCGGCAAACCGTGGATCAAGGCAAAAGTCCTTGGGCAGTTTGCCGATGTGCTGTGCCTGCTCGATCAGTTCAGTCTGGAAACGCGAGTCGGTGATGTTCAGCAACGCTTCGATGACCTTGCGATCAGTTTTACCGCGCACGTCGGCGATCCCGTACTCGGTGACCACGATGTCACGCAAATGGCGCGGGATGGTGCAATGCCCGTACTCCCAGACGATGTTGGAACTCACGTCACCGCCCGATTCGCGCCAACTGCGCAGCATGATCACTGAGCGTGCGCCATGCAGTGCGTGACCCTGAGCGACGAAGTTGTATTGCCCGCCGACCCCGCTGAGCACCCGCCCGTCCTCCAGTTGGTCAGCCACGGCGGCGCCGAGCAGGGTGGCGGTGAAGGCGCTGTTCACAAAGCGCGCGTCGCGCCGTTGCAGGCGTTTTAACTCTTCCTGGCCGTACAGTTCGTTGATGTAGCTGATAGCGGTCATGTTGAACTCGGCGCGTTTGCTGTGGGGCAGTTCGCGCAGGCGCTGGTAAAAGCTCTCCGGGCCGAGAATGAAACCACCGTGTACGCTCACGCCATCGCTGTGCAGGCTTTCGTCGAGGGTGCCGGCATTGGCCTGTGTCTGGCGCTCGGCATCGGGATAGACCTTGCGCCGAATAATGCCTGCATCCACCAGCACCATCAGCCCATGCACAAACATTTCACTGCAACCGTACAAGCCTTGGGCAAACGGCTCGATGCCGCCTTGCTGCTCAATCAGTGCGCGCCACGGCGTGATGTCGATATCGCCGAGCAAGGCGCGGTAGCCTTCGTTGTCGGCTTGACGTGCCAGCAGCGCGGCGGCCAACGCATCGCCCATGGCACCGATACCGATCTGTAAGGTGCCGCCGTCGCGTATCAGGGTGCTGGCGTGCAAACCGATAAAGTGGTCTTGGGTATTGACGGGCATATTGGGGGTAGAAAACAGCGTGGTGCGCTCATCGTCGTCGATCAGCAGGTCAAAATCTTCAATGCTGAGTTCTGAGTCGCCCGGCATGTAAGGCAAGTCGCTGTGGACCTGGCCCAGTATCAGGATGGTCTCGCCAGCGGCTCGACGCTTGGCAATCATCGGCAATAAATCGAGGGTGATGTCCGGGTTGCAGCTCAGGCTCAGTCGACTGGCATCCTGTGGATTGCGGGCCACCAGTTGTGCCACCAAATTAAGGCCGCAGGCATTGATATCGCGGGCTGCGTGGCTGTAGTTGCTGCTGACGTAATCCTGCTGGGCCGCCGGGCTATTGAGCAGACTGCCCGGCTGCATAAAAAACTGCTCGACCTGAATATTTCCCGGCAGGCTGCTGCGGTGCAGATCGGCGAGGTAATCCAGCTCAATGTAGTCGCCAAACACCCGCTCAATAAACGGCTCCAGAAAACGCCGTTGCAAACCGTCGCCCAACGACGGGCGGCCAAGGCTGAGTGCGGTGTAAATCGTCAGTTGGCGTTCGGGCAACTGCTTGATCCGTTGGTATAGCGCGTTGACGAACCGATTGGCTTTGCCCAGGCCCAGCGGCAGGCCCAAGTGAATATGCATGGGTAAACGCGCCAGCACATCATCCACTGCGCGCTCGATCGAACAGGACTGCACCATCTGACCCTCCAAAACCATCCGTGAGTAGAGATGAGATAGAGAGTGACGCGTGTTGGTTGCAATGAACAGGGTGTTGCTGGGGTGAATGTGAAGATTTTCAGGCACAAAAAAGCCGCCCATCAGCGGCTTCTTTGGAGAAGGTCGGCTTATTTCAGGCCGGACATCTTCTGGATGGCGCCTTTCAACTCGTCATCGGTGCAGCTCATGCAGGTGCCTTTTGGCGGCATGGCATTGAGACCGGTGATGGCCTTGGCCAGGATGCCGTCGAGGCCGCCCTGGTGATCGGCGCGTTCTTTCCAGGCTGCGGTATCACCGATTTTCGGCGCGCCCAACAGGCCGGTGCCGTGGCAGGCGCTGCAGTGTTTGGCAATGATGTCATCGGGTGTCATGCCACCACCGCCACCAGCAGAGGCGACTACATCCATGCCTTTGCATTCTTCGCCTTGAATACAGACTTTGCCCACAGGCTCAAGACGCTTTGCGATGTCATCGTTAGTCGTCGCTTGAGCAGTGACTGCCCATAGCGCTAATACAGTTGCTGGTACGGCCAGCATTTTCATAATTAGGTTCACGCGTACACCCTCAATGGTGGCTATTCACGCCCACAACCACGGTTTCGCGGGCGGCGAAAGTATAACGGTTAGCCCGCCACTCTGAAACAACCCTAAAGACAAAGGGGGAATAGGCGTGGCGAAATGCAGCATTGGGTGCCTCTGCGAACAGGCAGGGCGCCTCTCTTTTTAAAAGTTCGCCGGGGTGGCCGCGCTGATGAGTCGCGCCGCGACGTCGAACGGATTACGGAAGCGGTGTGGCTTGGAGCTTTCGAAATAGTAGCTGTCACCGGCTTCAAGCACGAAAGTCTCAAGGCCTACGGTCAACTCTAGGCGACCTTCTACTAATATTCCGGTTTCTTCGCCTTCATGGGTCAGCATTTCGTCCCCGGTGTCTGCACCCGGTGGATAGATTTCATTGAGGAAGGCAATCGCCCGACTCGGATGCGCCTTGCCGACCAGCTTCATGGTCACGGCGCCATCTGAAATGTCGATCAGCTCATTGGCTTTGTAGACAATCTGGGTCGGGTTTTCCTGAAGGATTTCTTCGGAAAAAAATTCGACCATGGACATGGGAATGCCACTCAGCACTTTTCTCAGGGAGCTTATTGAAGGGCTCACACTGTTCTTTTCGATCATCGAAATGGTGCTGTTGGTGACACCCGCGCGCTTGGCGAGTTCACGCTGTGACAGGCCTTTCAGTTTGCGGATGGATTGCAGTCGTTCACCGACGTCCAATGCGGGAGCCTCCTAGGGGTCAGATTCAGGTCGAGAAGTCGCCATCATGGCGATAGCGTTCAGTATTTACAACACTTCGACTTGAAACCTGCGTGCCCATTTGGCCCCGCATTTTGGATACAACCCATCAGCTCCCGGAATAGAGACGTGGCACGCGTTTCAGGTTGCAAAAAATCTGATAAGGAATGGTGTCGGCCTTGGCTGCCACTTCGCTGGCGAGGATGTTTTTGCCCCACAACTCAACGCTCGAACCGAGGCCGGCTTGCGGCACGTCCGTCAGGTCGATACACAGCATGTCCATCGACACCCGGCCCAACAATTGGCTGCGTTGGCCGGCCACCAGAACCGGAGTACCGGTCGGTGCCTGACGCGGGTAGCCGTCGGCGTAGCCCATGGCCACGACGCCGATGCGCATCGGTTTTGGGGTGATGAATTTTGCGCCGTAGCCTACAGGCTCACCGGCTGGCAATTCGCGCACGCCAATCACTTTGGACTCCAGCGTCATCACCGGTTGCAGGCGCGCAGCCAAGGCTTGGGCTTCTTCGAATGGCGTGGCTCCGTACAGCATCAGGCCAGGGCGAACCCAGTCGCTCGGCACGTTTGGCCAGCCGAGTACGGCCGGTGAATTGCGCAAGCTGACTTCGGCGGACAAGTCCGCGCGGGCGGCCTGAAATACCGCTACTTGTTCTTCGCTGCGGGGGCAGTGCAGTTCGTCGGCACGAGCGAAGTGGCTCATCAAAACGATTTTCGCCACGTTGCCACTAGCTTGCAGGCGCTGGTATGCGGTTTTGTAGTCGGTGGGGTGCAAGCCGACGCGGTGCATGCCGCTGTCGAGTTTTAGCCACACGTGGATTGGTTTGGCGAGTTTGGCGTGCTCGATCGCATCGAGCTGCCACAACGAATGCACCACACACCAAAAGTCGTGCTCGACGATCAGTGGCAATTCATCCGCTTCAAAAAAACCTTCAAGTAGCAGAATGGGGGCGCGAATACCGGCGGCGCGCAACTCCAGTGCTTCTTCGATACAGGCGACGGCAAAGCCATCGGCCTGCGCTTCCAGGGCCTGGGCGCAGCGCACCGCACCATGGCCATAAGCATCGGCCTTGATCACGGCAAGGGCTTTGGCCCCCGTCACTTCACGGGCCAGTTGGTAGTTATGACGCAGGGCTTGAAGGTCGATCAGGGCACGGGCTGGGCGCATGGCGGCAGGCTTCTAACGGCTGAGGAAGAAAAAAGCGGCGCAAGCCCGCAGCGTAAACCGCGTGCTGCACCGCAGAAGGACGGTGTTTGACGCTAAAGCGTTAAGGCAGTGCCGCAATAACCGACAGCTCGACCAGAATTTCTGGCTCGCACAGCTTGGCCTCAACGGTGGCGCGGGCCGGGGCGACGCCTTTTGGCAGCCACTGATCCCACACACTGTTCATGCCGGCAAAGTCGGCATCGATGTCTTTGAGGTAGATGGTCACCGACAGAATGCGACTTTTGTCAGTGCCCGCCAGATCCAGCAAGTTCTCAATGTTGGCCAGTGTTTCGCGGGTTTGTTGTTCAACCCCGGCGTTCATGTCGTCGCCGACTTGCCCGGACAGGTAGACCGTACCGTTATGGGCCACGATCTGGCTCATGCGTTCATTGGTGAGCTGGCGCTGGATTGCCATGTTTTGCAGTCTCCTGGTGGTTGCCGTTGTAGCGGGAAATATCGAGGCCTTCGGTGCTGATTTGTGGGGTCTTTTTAGCCATCACATCAGCAAGGAAGCGACCGGAACCGCAGGCCATGGTCCAGCCGAGTGTGCCGTGACCGGTGTTCAGGAACAGGTTCTTGAACGGGGTCGCGCCCACAATCGGTGTGCCGTCTGGCGTGGTTGGGCGCAGGCCGGTCCAGAAGCTGGCTTGGGTCAGATCACCGCCGTGAGGATAAAGGTCGTTGACGATCATCTCCAGGGTTTCGCGGCGACGCGGGTTCAGCGACAGGTCAAAACCGGCGATTTCAGCCATACCACCAACGCGGATGCGGTTGTCGAAGCGGGTAATCGCGACTTTGTAGGTTTCGTCGAGAATGGTCGACGTCGGTGCCATGTCCGAGTTGGTAATCGGGATGGTCAGCGAGTAGCCCTTGAGCGGGTACACCGGGGCTTTGATCCCCAGCGGCTTGAGCATTTGTGGCGAGTAGCTGCCCAGAGCCAGTACGTAGCGATCAGCGGTTTCGAGCTTGCCGTCGATCATCACGCCGTTGATGCGATCGCCTGCGTAGTCCAAGTGCTGAATATCCTGACCGAAGCGGAACTCCACGCCCAGGCTCTTGGCCATTTCGGCCAGGCGGGTGGTGAACATCTGGCAGTCGCCGGTCTGGTCATTCGGCAGGCGCAGGGCACCGGCGAGAATGTCAGTGACGTTGGCCAGGGCCGGTTCAACCCGGGCAATGCCTGCACGGTCAAGCAGTTCGAAAGGTACGCCAGACTCTTTGAGTACCGCGATGTCCTTGGCCGCGCCATCCAGTTGCGCCTGGGTGCGGAACAGCTGAGTGGTGCCGAGGTTACGTGCCTCGTAGGCAATACCGGTTTCAGCGCGCAGCTCGTCGAGGCAGTCACGGCTGTACTCGGACAGACGCACCATGCGCTCTTTGTTCACGGCATAGCGGCTGGCGGTGCAGTTGCGCAGCATCTGCGCCATCCACAGGTATTGATCGATATTGGCCGTGGCCTTGATCGCTAAAGGTGCGTGGCGTTCCAGCAGCCATTTGATTGCTTTGAGTGGCACACCCGGCGCAGCCCACGGCGAGGCATAGCCTGGGGACACCTGGCCGGCGTTGGCAAAGCTGGTTTCCATTGCAACGGCTGGCTGACGGTCGACCACAACCACGTCGAACCCGGCTCGGGCCAGATAATAGGCGCTGGCAGTACCAATAACGCCGCCACCCAATACCATAACGCGCATATTTATTTCCCTCATCGCGGCCAGCCGCAGACGTTTATTGTTCAAAGCGAAGATGAGCGCAGTATAAGAAGCATTGACCAGTGAATTTCACTGTATAAACAGCTATATTTGGCGACAATTCTCGGCCAAAACGCTTTTGACAAAGGAGAATCTCCTATGCGTACAAATCATCAAACAAAGCGGGAATTAGACAAGATTGATCGCAGTATTTTGCGCATCTTGCAGGCCGATGGCCGGATCTCGTTTACCGAGCTGGGGGAGAAGGTCGGGCTGTCGACTACGCCCTGTACCGAACGGGTGCGCAGGCTGGAGCGCGAAGGGATCATCATGGGTTACAACGCCCGGCTCAACCCGCAACATTTGCAGGGTAGCTTGCTGGTGTTCGTTGAAATCAGTCTCGACTACAAGTCAGGCGATACGTTTGAAGAGTTCCGGCGTGCCGTATTGAAACTGCCCCACGTGCTGGAGTGCCATTTGGTCTCGGGCGACTTTGACTACTTGGTGAAGGCGCGGATCAGCGAGATGGCCTCGTACCGCAAACTGCTGGGCGACATATTGCTCAAACTGCCCCACGTGCGTGAATCCAAGAGCTACATCGTGATGGAAGAAGTGAAGGAAAGTCTGAGTTTGCCGATTCCGGATTAACCGCCGCTCTCACCCGAAGGGAGGGGTTTTTTGGATCTGCGAGTTAAACCAACACCTGGCGCGTACTGGCGATGTATTCATGCACCAGCTTCTCGGCGCTGGGGTGAATCAGCTCTACGGGGCGGCGGCCGTTAGGGCATGGCAGAGTAGGAGTCGTGCCGAACAAACGACAGATCAGCGGCCGCTCCTCGTACACCGTACAGCCGTTGGGGCCCAGGTGGACGCAGTTCAGCTCGTCCATGGCCGCTTCCTGTTCGGCGGCGGTCTTGCGCGGCAAACGGGCCATTTCTTCGGATGAGGTGGTCACGGGCCCGCAGCAGTCATGGCAACCCGGCACGCACTCAAACGACGGGATTTGCTGCCTGAGAAAGCGGATCTTGTGACTGTTGCAGCTCATCTAGGCCTACCAGATTTGAAAAGGCCGCAGAGTCTGCCTGAAAACCCCTGCCCTAGACAGGGCCGTCCGGCTGTTCTTGCTCCTTGGGAATGGCCAGGCTTATGCTCCGTAAGATTTTCAAAACACTTACTTCAGGATTACGCACATGGTCCAGCGCAGCCAGCACACCGCTTCCTACTACGCCGCCAGCAGCCTGCCGCAGCCCGATCATCCGGTGCTGCAAGGCGAGCATGTGGCTGATGTGTGCGTGGTGGGTGGTGGTTTCTCAGGCCTGAACACGGCGCTGGAGTTGGCCGAGCGTGGCATGAGCGTGGTGCTGCTTGAGGCGCACAAGATCGGCTGGGGCGCCAGCGGGCGTAACGGCGGACAGCTGATTCGTGGCGTCGGTCATGGGCTCGACCAGTTTGAAGGCATCATCGGTAAAGACGGTGTGCGGCAAATGAAACTGATGGGGCTGGAGGCGGTGGAAATCGTTCGCCAGCGTGTCGAGCGTTTCAACATCGCCTGTGACCTGACCTGGGGCTATTGCGACCTGGCCAACAAGCCCCGCGACCTTGAGGGGTTTGCCGAAGAGGCGCAAGAGCTGCGCGGTTTGGGCTATCGCCACGAGACCCGTCTGTTGCAAGCCAGCGAAGTGCGCAGCGTGGTGGGCTCGGACCGTTATGTTGGCGGTCTTGTCGACATGGGCTCGGGGCATCTGCACCCGCTGAATCTGGCCCTGGGCGAAGCTGCTGCAGCGGCACAATTGGGGGTGAAGCTGTTCGAACACTCGGCGGTGACCCGTATCGATTACGGCCCCGAAGTGCGGGTGCACACGGCGCAGGGTTCGGTGCGGGCCAAGAGCCTGGTGCTGGGCTGTAACGCCTACCTCAAGGATCTGAATCCGCACCTGAGTGGCAAAGTGCTGCCCGCCGGCAGTTATATCATTGCCACCGAGCCATTGAGCGAGGCTCAGGCTCATGCCTTGCTGCCGCAAAACATGGCGGTGTGCGATCAGCGTGTGGCGTTGGACTACTACCGGCTTTCGGCTGATCGACGTTTGTTGTTTGGTGGTGCTTGTCATTATTCTGGACGGGACCCGCAGGACATCGGCGCTTACATGCGCCCGAAAATGCTCGAGGTGTTCCCGCACCTTAAAGACGTAAAAATTGATTACCAATGGGGCGGCATGATCGGCATCGGTGCCAACCGCTTGCCGCAGATTGGTCGACTGCCCGATCAACCCAATGTGTATTACGCCCAGGCTTACTCAGGCCACGGCGTCAACGCCACACACCTGGCAGGCAAGTTGTTGGCCGAGGCCATCAGCGGTCAGCACAGTCATGGTTTTGACCTGTTCGCCAAAGTCCCGCACATCACCTTCCCCGGCGGCAAATACCTGCGTTCGCCGCTGCTGGCGCTGGGGATGTTGTGGCATCGGCTGAAAGAGCTGGGTTAAGCACCTACCCTGTAGGAGCGAGCTTGCTCGCGATGGGATCGGCGCGGTTTATCTGATGCACCGCAGCGATCCCATCGCGAGCAAGCTCGACTCCTACAGAGTGAGGGGGGATTTTTGAGCGTGTGTGCTGTCACGAACACCAAAATGGTTTCAGCCCTTCGCGTTGTGCCATCTCGCGGCTTAATCCGACGTCCCGCAGTTGCTGTTCATCCAGATTGAGCAGCGCGCGGCGCGTGCGGGAGCGGTGCCAAAAAAGTCCCCATCGACCCAAATCTGCCGGACCGTGCAGCGTCAGGCGTACATCGCTCAAACCATTCATCGTGCGACTCCTTTTGACTTAGTGCCAAGAGTCAACATGATGGCTTTGTGATAAAAACCATGACAGATTCAGCGATCTGTTTTTACGCTAATACAGATGGCGCTTTTTAGTCGCTGAATCCCCGGTTTTTACCCAATCTGTACTGGTCAATCTCCCGAGAGCCCTGCCATGACCCTTTACATCAACCTCGCTGACTTGCTCGGTACCCGCATCGAACAGGGCTTTTATCGTCCCGGTGACCGCTTGCCTTCGGTGCGCGCGTTAAGCGCCGAGCATGGCGTCAGCCTGAGCACGGTGCAGCAGGCGTATCGCTTGCTGGAGGACAACGGCTTGGCTTCACCTCGGCCTAAATCCGGGTACTTTGTACCGATGGAGCGTGAGTTGCCGGCCTTGCCAGGCATGGGCAAACCCGCGCAACGGCCGGTGGAAATTTCGCAGTGGGAGCAGGTGCTGGAGCTGGTGCGTTCGGTACCGCAAAAGGATGTGATTCAGCTGGGTCGCGGCATGCCGGACGTCACCACGCCGACCATCAAGCCGTTGTTGCGCAGCCTGGCGCAGATCAGCCGCCGTCAGGACTTGCCAGGCCTGTATTACGACAATATTTGCGGCGTGCTGAGCCTGCGCGAACAGCTGGCGCGTCTGCTGCTCGACTCTGGCTGTCAGTTGGGCCCTGACGAACTGGTGATTACCACCGGCTGCCATGAAGCGCTGTCGTGCAGCATTCGTGCGGTGTGTGAGCCGGGGGACATCGTGGCGGTCGACTCGCCGAGTTTTCATGGCGCCATGCAAACCCTCAAAGGGCTGGGGATGAAGGCGCTGGAAATCCCCACCGACCCGTTGACTGGTATCAGCCTGGAGGCGCTGGAGCTGGCGTTGGAGCAATGGCCAATCAAGGCGATTCAGCTCACCCCCAGTTGCAATAACCCGTTGGGTTACATCATGCCTGAGGCCCGCAAGCGGGCATTGGTGACGCTGGCGCAGCGTTTTGATGTGGCGATTATCGAAGACGATGTCTACGGTGAGCTGGCTTACACCTACCCTCGCCCGCGCACGATCAAGTCCTTCGACGATGATGGCCGGGTGTTGCTGTGCAGCTCGTTCTCGAAAACCCTGGCCCCTGGTTTGCGCGTGGGTTGGGTGGCACCAGGGCGTTATCTGGAGCGGGTGTTGCACATGAAATACATCAGCACCGGCTCTACTGCACCGCAACCGCAACTGGCGATTGCCGACTTCTTGAAAGGCGGCCATTTTGAGCCGCACCTGCGCAAAATGCGCAGCCAATACCAGCGTAATCGCGACCTGATGTTGGGCTGGGTTAGCCGTTACTTCCCGGCGGGTACGCGGGCAAGTCGGCCCCAAGGCAGCTTCATGTTGTGGCTGGAGTTGCCTGAAGGGTTTGACAGCCTGCGTCTTAATCGCGTGCTGTTGGAGCAAGGGGTGCAGATTGCGGTGGGCAGTATTTTTTCGGCCTCGGGCAAGTACCGTAATTGTTTGCGCATGAACTACGCTGCAAAGCCTACGCTGCAGGTCGAAGACGCGGTCCGCAAGGTTGGGGCGGCGGCGATCAAGCTGTTGGCAGACGCTGCCTGATGACCCTTTTGACGGTTGGCCCGAGGCATCCCGCGTTGAAATTACTCTACGCACTGTTGTTGATTGTATGGCTGGGAGGCTGCAGCACCTTGGACGTACCTCGTGAACCGACCCAAGTCTTGCCTGCCGCGGACTCGGCCTTTGGCCGTTCGATCAAGGCTCAGGCTGAGCCGTATCAGGGCCGCTCGGGGTTCCGTTTGTTGCCCAACAGCGGCGAGGCCTTTCGGGCGCGTGCCGAGTTGATCCGCAACGCGCAAAGCAGCCTCGATTTGCAGTACTACATCGTTCACGACGGGTTGAGTACGCGCATGTTGGTGGACGAACTGCTCAAAGCCGCCGATCGCGGGGTGCGGGTGAGGATTTTGCTCGACGACACCGCCAGTGACGGCCTGGACGAGTTGCTCGCCACCCTCGCCGCCCATCCCAATATTCAGATTCGACTGTTCAACCCGCTGCAACTGGGGCGCAGCACTGGTGTGACGCGGGCATTGGGCCGGTTGTTTAACCTCTCGCGCCAACACCGGCGCATGCACAACAAGCTGTGGCTGGCTGATAACAGCGTGGCGATTGTTGGCGGACGCAATTTGGGCGATGAGTATTTCGATGCCAAGCCGGAGCTGAACTTCACCGACATCGACTTGCTCAGCGTCGGCCCGGTGGCTGAGCAGTTGGGGCACAGTTTTGATCAGTACTGGAACAGCGCCCTGAGCCAGCCGATTGGTAACTTTGTGTCGTCTGGCCTTTCCGAGCGTGAGTTGAGCAAGGCGCGCAACGCACTGGAGGCCTCGCTCAAGGTGGCGAAACAGGCCAGCCCGGCGCTTTATCAGCAGTTGGCGTCGTACGAAACCAATCCGCAGCTGGATGTGTGGCGTAAAGAGCTGATCTGGGCCTGGAATCAGGCGCTGTGGGATGCGCCGAGCAAAGTGCTGGCCAGGGATGAGCCCGACCCGCACTTGCTGCTAACCACTCAGCTGGCGCCAGAACTGGCGAGCGTGCGCAAAGAGTTGATCCTGATCTCGGCCTACTTTGTGCCGGGGGAAACCGGGTTGGTGTACCTGACGGGCCGCGCTGATGCCGGGGTGGATGTACGTTTATTGACCAATTCGCTGGAAGCGACGGATGTACCCGCCGTACACGGTGGTTATGCGCCGTATCGCAAGGCGCTGCTGGAGCACGGGGTCAAACTCTTTGAGCTGCGGCGTCAGCCGGGTAGCCGTGGTGGCAGCGGCCCGCACTTGTTCAAAAGTGGCTTGAGCTCAGACTCGAGCCTGCACAGCAAGGCGATGATTTTCGACCAGCAAAAATCGTTTATTGGCTCGTTCAATTTCGACCCGCGCTCGGGCCTGTGGAACACCGAGGTCGGGGTGTTGGTCGACAGCCCGCAACTGGCCGCCGAAGCTCGCAAATTAGCCCTGCAAGGCATGGCGCCAGCGTTGAGTTATCAACCGAAACTGGAACACGGCAAGCTTGTTTGGGAGACCGAAGACAACGGCCAGTTGCACACCTTGCAGCGAGAACCGGGCAATGTGTGGCGCCGCTTCAATGCGTGGTTCAGCAAAAGTGTCGGGCTGGAAAGGATGCTGTAGGAGGGCCCTCGTCGTCCAGACGCTGCGCTGTCGCGCAGCAAACTGGGGTGCCACGACTCGTAGGAGCAACTGTCTTGATGCAGTCCCACCATTAGGGGTGTATCAGGTTGCCGTGACTTGCTCCGCCCCAAACGCCCCTTGGCGCAACACCAGTATCACCAGCCCCAGCGCCCCGACGGCCATAAACAGTGGCAATGCATGCCCGCTGATCCATTGGCTGCCCGCCCCTGCGGCCAACGGCCCGATCAGGCAGCCAATGCCCCACAGTTGCGCCACGTGGGCATTGGCGCGCACCAGCGCGTCGTCGCGGTAGCGCTCGCCGATCAGAATCAACGACAAAGTGAACAGCCCACCCGCGCTGGCGCCGAAGATCACCCACAGTGGCCAGATCAGCAAAGTGTCGAGCAACAACGGGATCGCCAGGCTTGAGAGCATTAGCAACACCGCGCAGCCGGTAAACAGCGCACGCCGGGACAGGCGGTCGGCCAGCGCGCCAATGGGCAGTTGCAACAGGGCATCGCCCACGACCACGGTGCTGACCATCGCCAGCGCGATGTCTGCGGTGAAACCCTGGCGTAGGCAGTAAATGGGCAGCAGCGTCAGAATCATCGCCTCGAAGGCTGCGAACAGCGCCACGGCCCACGCAATGGCGGGCAAGCCTTTGCAGAATCCCAATAAATCCTTGAAGGTCACGCTGTAGGCTTCGGTGATGGGGGCGCCATCGCGGCCCATCAACAGCAAGGGGGCGAGTGTCAGTAAAGCGACGCCGATCCAGAATCCGTAGTCGTGTTCAGAACCGACCACACCCAATAGCAACGGCCCGGACAGTTGGCTCAAGGCGTATGTAGAGCCATACAGTGCGACCAGGCGGCCGCGCCACTGTTCGACCACCAGTTGATTGATCCAGCTTTCGCCGAGGATAAAAATGACCGTCAGGACCACCCCGATCAGCAGGCGCAGCACCAGCCACACCGGGTAGCTGGGCAGCAATGCCAGCAAACCGATGGACAGGGCGCCACACCACAGGCACAGGCGCATCAGGGCAGGCGTGCCAAAGCGTGCGGCCAACTTGCTGGCCAGGCTGGCGCCTACCAGTACGCCAATGGCGGGCATGGCAGCCATCACACCGATTGCGAATCCGCCGTAGCCCCAGCTTTCGAGCCTGAACGAGACCAGCGGCATACTCACGCCCAGTGCCAACCCGACACTGAGGACTGAGGCCAGCACGGCGAAATAAGTCGCCCAACGCATGTCTGTGCTCCTGTGGATAACTGAATTCTGTTGTGTAAAACCAGTGTGGGAGCGAGCCTGCTCGCGAAGAAAGCACAGCGGTCTGTCATCAGACCCGGTGCTGCCATCGCGAGCAGGCTCGCTCCCACAAGGTGTAGCGTTTAGATTTTTACAGCTTGATCCAGGTGGATTTCAGCTCGGTGTATTTGTCGAACGCGTGCAGCGATTTATCGCGGCCGTTGCCCGACTGCTTGAAGCCGCCAAACGGTGCAGTCATGTCACCGCCATCGTATTGGTTAACCCACACGCTGCCTGCGCGCAGGGCTTTGGCGGTCAGGTGTGCCTTGGAGATGTTGGCGGTCCAGACCGCAGCGGCCAGGCCGTAAGGCGTGTCGTTGGCAATCTGGATGGCTTCTTCTGCGGTGTCGAAGGCGATAACCGACAGTACGGGGCCGAAGATTTCTTCCTGGGCGATTTTCATCGCGTTGTTCACGCCGTCGAAAATGGTCGGCTCAACGTAGGTGCCGCCGGTTTCTTGCAGGATCTGCTTGCCGCCGGCCACCAGTTTGGCGCCGTCGCTGTGGCCGGCCTGGATGTAGGACAGTACGGTGTTCATTTGCTGCGTGTCGACCAGCGCACCCACCGTGGTGGCTGGGTCCAGCGGGTTGCCCGGCTTCCAGTCCTTGAGAGCTTCGATTACCAGCGGCAGGAATGTGTCTTTGATCGAGCGCTCGACCAGTAGGCGCGAACCGGCGGTGCAGACTTCGCCCTGGTTAAAGGCAATGGCGCTGGCGGCCGCTTCAGCGGCTGCTTGCAGGTCTGGTGCATCGGCAAACACGATGTTTGGGCTTTTGCCGCCGGCCTCAAGCCAGACGCGTTTCATGTTGGATTCGCCGGAGTACACCATCAGTTGCTTGGCGATTTTGGTCGAGCCGGTGAACACCAGGGTGTCGACGTCCATGTGCAGTGCCAGCGCTTTGCCGACAGTGTGACCGTAGCCCGGCAGTACGTTCAGAACGCCCGCTGGAATACCGGCTTCAACGGCCAGAGCTGCGATACGGATGGCGGTCAGCGGGGATTTTTCGGACGGTTTGAGGATCACCGAGTTACCGGTGGACAACGCCGGCCCGAGTTTCCAGCAGGCCATCATCAGCGGGAAGTTCCACGGCACGATAGCCGCGACAACACCCACGGGTTCGCGGGTTACCAGACCCAGTTGGTCATGTGGCGTGGCAGCGACCTCGTCGTAAATCTTGTCGATGGCTTCACCGCTCCAGCTCAGCGCGCCGGCAGCACCGGGTACGTCGATGTGCAGGGAGTCGCTGATGGGCTTGCCCATGTCCAGGGTTTCAAGCAGGGCCAGCTCTTCAGCGTTTTGCTTGAGCAGGCCAGCGAAACGAATCATGGTGGCTTTGCGTTTGGCCGGCGCCAGACGCGACCACACGCCGGAATCGAAGGTCTTGCGGGCGTTTTCTACGGCGCGTTGGGCGTCGGCAGCATCGCAGCTGGCAACCTTGCCCAGCAAGCGGCCATCGACCGGGCTGAGGCACTCGAACGTTTCATTGGAGACCGCGGCGGTGTATTCGCCGTTGATATAAGCGCGGCCTTCGATCTTCAGCTGTTGGGCCCGTTGTTCCCAATCAGCACGCGTCAGGGTGGTCATTCGAGTGTCCTCCTCTTATTAAAAAATAGATGCGTCACCCTAAACCAGTGGCCCAGGGACTTTCAATATATTTGACACAAGTGTCGCAAACGGCATGGCTTGTTCGTTTTAATAAACATAATATTTGGTTTTTATGACCACACACTGCAATTTCGGGGGGACAAGAACCATGAGCATCACAACCATCGTCGACTTCAACACTGCCAATACCCAGGCTGAGCGTTTCAGCCCGGCACCGGAAAAGGTGCTTAAGGGTAGCCCCGAACAAGTTATCCACAACCATTACAGCAGCCCTTGTGGGCAGATGAGCGCCGGGGTGTGGGAAGGTGCCGTGGGTCAGTGGACGGTTCATTACACTGAGCACGAGTATTGCGAAATCATCGAAGGCGTTTCCGTGTTGCGTGATCACGACGGCAATGCCAAAACCTTGCGTGCGGGCGATCGCTTTGTGATTCCGGCGGGGTTCCGGGGGACCTGGGAAGTGCTGGAGAAGTGCCGCAAGACCTATGTTGTGTTTGAGTCTAACGCTTGAATTTCAGGCAAAAAAAAGCCCGCCGAAGCGGGCTTTTTCTTAAAGAGACAAAAATCAATTACTTGATTTTGGCTTCTTTGTAGATCACGTGCTTGCGAACCCGCGGATCGAATTTTTTGATTTCGATTTTGTCCGGAGTGGTGCGCTTGTTCTTATCAGTGGTGTAGAAATGGCCTGTACCAGCGCTCGACACCAAACGGATCAATTCACGCATGATTAGCTCCCTTAGATCTTGCCAGCACGGCGGATTTCGGCCAGCACGACAGTGATGCCACGCTTGTCGATGATACGCATGCCTTTAGCAGATACACGCAGGCGAACAAAACGTTTCTCTTCTTCAACCCAGAAGCGGTGATGCTGCAGGTTCGGCAGGAAACGACGACGGGTTTTGTTATTTGCGTGGGAAATGTTATTCCCAGTCACCGGACCCTTACCGGTAACTTGACAGACTCTCGACATGCCTCAGCCCTCTAAAACCACATGCCCAACCCGGCATGGGTTGGCCGCTTAATCTCTCAGTCATTTGGCGCCAGGCGCCGCGTTTCTTTAAGGGTCTTACCGGTTACGCCTACAAACGAAGGAACCGGGCCCCTAGAAAAGAGCGCTGCTTTATACCAGAAAGACTAAAGAGCAACAACAAGCAGTGTGATTTGCCTTGATTAATAAAGCCGGCATTCTAGCGGTAATCTGCGCTGAAGCCTATGCCCGACTGGGTTCGACCGCTCGTCGCGGGGTTAAGGGTTTCAGGTGGGATATTGCACCTGTAGCCGCTGCCGCAGGCTGCAATGGGTTGCGGAGCGGCCCTGCTTTTGGACGGTAAACGGAGGTTCTGAGGCCCTTATCGCAGCCTTCGGCAGCGGCTACAGGGTATCGTCCGCGATTAAAAGTAGTCTAGGGTAGGACCTTTCCAGACTGCACGTGCAGATGGGCCAACGACTTGCGAAGGAAACAGACCATGCGCCTCGCTGTAGCCCCCTTTTTGCTCACCCTGTGCCTGAGCCCGCTGGCACAAGCGGCCACGTTGAGTGTTTGCACCGAGGCCAGCCCGGAAGGGTTCGATGTGGTGCAGTACAACTCGCTCAGTACCACCAATGCCTCGGCAGACGTGCTGATGAACCGTCTGGTGGACTTTGACGCTCAAGCTGCCAGGTTGGTGCCAAGTTTGGCGCAGAGCTGGTCAGTGTCGCCTGACGGCCTTGTGTACGACTTCAAATTGCGCCCCGGGGTCAAATTTCACAGCACGCCTTATTTCACTCCGAGTCGTGAACTGAATGCTGACGATGTGCGTTTCAGCTTCGAGCGCATGCTTGACCCGGCCAACCCGTGGCACAAGGTGGCGCAAAGCGGTTTCCCTCACGCACAGTCCTTGCAACTGCCCGCGCTGATTAAAAAAATCGAAAGCCCGGACCCGTTGACTGTGCGCTTTACCCTCAGTCACCCGGATTCAACCTTCCTGGCGGCGCTGAGCATGGGGTTTGCGTCGATCTATTCGGCCGAATATGCCGACAAACTGCTCAAGGCCGGCACGCCTGAGCGAATGAACAGTCAGCCGATTGGCACCGGGCCCTTTGTGTTCAACCGTTTTCAGAAAGATGCCGTGGTGCGTTACAAGGCCAACCCGGATTACTTTGCAGGTAAGCCGGGGGTCGATGGGCTGATTTTCGCCATTACCCCGGATGCCAACGTGCGCCTGCAAAAATTGCGACGCAACGAGTGCCAGATTGCTCTTTCGCCCAAGCCGCTGGACGTCGATGCCGCCAGTAAAGACCCGACGCTGAACGTCGCACAAACCCCGGCCTTTATGACCGCCTTTGTGGCCATCAACAGCCAGCATCCACCGCTGGACAAGCCTGAGGTGCGCCAGGCGATCAATCTGGCTTTTGACAAGCAGACTTACCTCAAGGCCGTGTTCGAAAACAGCGCTCAGGCGGCCAACGGTGTTTACCCGGCCACGACCTGGAGTTATGCCAAAGACCTGCCGGGTTATGCCTACGACCCGAAAAAAGCTCAGGAACTGTTGGCCAAGGCCGGCTTCAAGGACGGTTTTAAAACCACCATTTGGACACGGCCCACAGGCAGTGTGCTGAACCCGAACCCAAGCTTGGGCGCGCAATTGCTGCAAGCAGACTTGGCCAAGATCGGAGTCCAGGCCGATATACGAGTAATTGAGTGGGGCGAATTGATTCGCCGGGCCAAAGCCGGTGAGCACGACCTGCTGTTTATGGGCTGGGCCGGTGATAACGGTGACCCGGATAACTTCCTCACCCCGCAGTTCTCGTGTGCGGCAGTGACGTCCGGGACCAACTTCGCACGCTATTGCGACAAGACACTGGACAGCTTGATCAGTCAGGGCAAAACCCTCAGTGATCAGGACAAGCGCAGTGCGCTGTACCAAAAGGCCCAAGCGATAATCCAGCAGCAGGCGTTGTGGTTACCGCTGGCGCATCCAACGGCTTACGCATTAACCCGCAAAGACGTACAGGGTTATCAGGTAAGCCCGTTTGGGCGTCAGGACTTTTCGACGGTCAGCGTCAAACCCTGAGGCTCACATCCAGCCATATTCGACCATTGAGAGGGGGCGGCCGTCGCCGACGATGAAGTGATCCAGCACTCGCACTTCGATCAGATCCAGTGCTTTGATCAGGCGCTGGGTCAGGGTGCGGTCGGCTTCGCTGGGCCCAGGGATGCCAGAGGGGTGGTTGTGGCAGAAAATCACCGCTGCCGCATTGTGCGCCAAGGCGCGTTTAACCACTTGGCGCGGGTAAACGCTAGCGCTGTCGATGGAGCCTCTGAACAACACTTCAAAGGCCAGCATTCGGTGTTTTGAGTCCATAAACATGCAGCCGAACACCTCGTGCGGCTCATGGCGCAGCACCGATTTGAGATAGTCACGTACGGCTTGCGGGCTCTCTAGCGCAGAGTCTCGGCGCAGGCGTTCAGCCAAGTGGCGCCGGCTCATTTCCAGAACTGCCTGCAACTGGCTGAACTTGGCGGGCCCCAGCCCGAGCTGGCGGCAGAACGCGTTCAAATCTGCTTCCAGAAGAGCCCGGAGGCTGCCGAACTCGGTGAGTAAGTGACGGGCCAAATCGACCGCACTTTTGCCTGAAACCCCGGTACGCAGGAAGATTGCCAGCAGCTCAGCGTCGGAAAGGCTGGCTGAACCGTGCTCTAAAAGCTTCTCGCGCGGACGTTCTGCCGCAGGCCAATCTCTAATGCTCATAACACCTCCATGTGAGTGGGCGCCGCTGTTCCGTAGCAGGCGCTGTGTTATCTTAGCCCATCATTTTTGCGTGGCATTTGGCCATTTTCCGCGCAGTCATCATCGAACTAAAAGGCAGGCCTATGCAGCGGCTGTATCGAAAACGCATTGTTTTGGGCGTCGGCGGCGGCATCGCGGCTTACAAGAGTGCAGAGCTGGTTCGCCGCCTGCTGGATCAAGGCGCTGAAGTACGGGTTGTGATGACCCGTGGCGGCAGTGAATTCATCACACCTCTGACCATGCAGGCGCTCTCTGGGCACCCCGTCCATCTGGATTTGCTCGACCCGGCAGCTGAAGCGGCCATGGGTCATATCGAGCTGGCCAAGTGGGCTGATCTGGTGCTGATCGCGCCTGCGACCGCGGATCTGATCGCCCGTCTTGCTCAGGGCATTGCCAATGATCTGCTGACCACGCTGGTGCTGGCGACTGACGCGACGGTTGCCATCGCGCCGGCGATGAATCAGGCCATGTGGCGTGATCCGGCTACTCAAGCCAACACTCAATTGCTCGAAAGCCGTGGGCTGAAGGTCTTTGGTCCGGCCTCCGGCAGCCAGGCCTGTGGCGATGTAGGCTTTGGTCGCATGCTTGAGGCCGATGATCTGGTGCACTGCGCCGCCGAGTGCTTCCAGCGTCAGGTTCTGACCGGTAAACACGTACTGATTACCGCCGGCCCGACTCAAGAAAACATCGACCCGGTGCGTTACATCACCAACCACAGTTCCGGAAAAATGGGCTTTGCCCTGGCCGAAGCAGCAGTTGAAGCCGGTGCCCGTGTGACCCTGATTACCGGTCCGGTGCATTTGCCGACCCCGGATCGTGTGTCGCGGATTGACGTAGTCAGTGCTCGTGACATGCTCGCGGCGTGTGAGGCTGCTATTCCGTGCGACGTCTTTATTGCGTCTGCGGCGGTTGCGGACTACCGCCCTGAAGTCGTGGCCCCGCAAAAACTCAAGAAAGACCCTACCAAGGGTGACGGCCTGTTGCTGCAGATGGTGCGCAATCCAGACATTCTGGCCACCATCGCTTCGCGCCCTGATCGCCCCTTCAGTGTCGGCTTCGCCGCAGAAACCGAGCACTTGCTCGATTACGCTGCGCGCAAGCTGAAAGACAAAAACCTCGACCTGATTGTCGCCAACGATGTGGCTAACCCCAGCATTGGCTTCAACAGCGAGGAAAACGCGTGCAGCGTGATTGACCGCGAACTGCACGCGACTGTATTTGCCCAGACCAGCAAGGGCAAGATTGCCCGCCAGCTGATCACTTTTATCGCCGAACGTCTGAACCAGGTTTAACTCGTATGCACGCTTTGCAAGCCAAGATCCTCGACCCACGTATTGGTAACGAATTCCCGCTGCCGCAATACGCCACACCCGGCTCCGCTGGCCTTGACCTGCGCGCCATGCTTAAAGAAGACACTGTCCTGGAGCCAGGCCAGACCCTGCTGATCCCGACCGGTTTGTCGGTGTATATCGGCGACCCGGGCCTTGCGGCACTGATCCTGCCGCGCTCGGGCCTGGGCCACAAGCATGGCATCGTGCTGGGCAATCTGGTCGGTCTGATCGACTCTGATTACCAGGGCGAGTTGATGGTGTCGTGCTGGAACCGTGGCCAGACTGCTTTCAACATCACCATTGGTGAGCGTATCGCTCAGCTGATATTGGTGCCGGTAGTGCAGGCGCATTTTGAGCTGGTCGAAGAGTTCGACGAAAGCCAGCGTGGCGCAGGCGGTTTTGGCCATTCCGGCAAGCTCTGACGTCGCTCCATAAAGGTCAGGCGTTCTGCCTGACCTTCAGCGAACCCTTCTGAACAGGGAGTCCCCCCTACAATGACTAGCCCGGCTTCGGTCGCACCGAAATTCCCTGACAGCATCTTCCGCGCCTACGACATTCGTGGTGTGGTGCCGCAAACACTGACCGCTGAAACCGCTTATTGGGTGGGGCGCGCCATCGGAGCGGAGAGTTTGGCCAAGGGTGAGCCGCATGTGTCGGTCGGTCGCGACGGGCGCTTGTCGGGGCCTGAGTTGGTGGAGCGCTTGATCCAGGGTGTGGCTGACAGCGGTTGCCAGGTCAGTGATGTGGGCCTGGTGCCGACGCCCGCTCTGTATTACGCGGCCACCGTGTTGGCGGGCAAGTCTGGGGTGATGCTCACAGGCAGTCATAACCCGACGCACTACAACGGTTTTAAAATCGTGATTGCGGGCGACACACTGGCCGACGAGCAGATTCAGGCGCTGCATACCCGCCTCAAAACCAATGATTTGACGTGGGGCGAAGGCCGCATCGAGCGCGTTGAAATTCTGTCGCGCTACAGTGAAGAAATTACCCAAGACATCAAGCTGGCCAAGCGTTTGAAGGTGGTGGTGGACTGCGGCAACGGCGCTGCTGGCGTGATTGCGCCGCAACTGATTGAAGCCCTGAACTGTGAAGTGATCCCGTTGTTCTGTGAAGTGGATGGCAACTTCCCCAACCACCACCCGGATCCGGGCAAGCCTGAGAACCTGGTGGACCTGATCGCCAAGGTCAAGGAAACCAATGCTGACCTGGGTCTGGCCTTTGATGGCGACGGTGACCGGGTTGGCGTCGTGACCAACACCGGCACCATGGTGTTCCCGGATCGCTTGCTGATGCTGTTCGCCCAAGATGTGCTGGCGCGCAATCCGGCGGCCGAGATCATCTTTGATGTGAAGTGCACGCGCCGTCTGACGCCACTGATCAAGGAATATGGCGGTCGGCCACTGATGTGGAAGACCGGTCATTCATTGATCAAAAAGAAAATGAAAGAAACCGGTGCCTTGTTGGCCGGTGAAATGAGCGGGCATATCTTTTTCAAAGAGCGCTGGTTCGGTTTTGATGATGGTATTTACAGCGCTGCGCGCCTGCTGGAGATCCTCAGCAAGCAGCACGCGACGGCTGAAGAGCTGTTTGAGACCTTCCCGAACGATATTTCTACACCAGAGATCAATATCGATGTGACGGATGAGAGCAAATTCAGCATCATTGACGCCCTGCACGACGCCCAATGGGGTGAAGCCGCCGAGCTGACGTCCATTGATGGTGTGCGGGTCGACTACCCCCACGGTTGGGGCCTGGTTCGCGCGTCCAACACCACGCCGGTGCTGGTGCTGCGATTTGAGGCTGATACCGAGGCCGAACTGCAACGCATCAAGGATGTCTTTCACGCACAACTCAAGCGTGTTGCCCCTGATCTTCAACTACCGTTTTGATCGACTTGTTTTACCGGAGCCCTGAATGACCCTCGAACGTGATGCCGCCTCCAACGTCGCCAAGGTTTTGTCCGAAGCGCTGCCCTACATTCGCCGTTACGTCGGCAAGACGCTGGTGATCAAGTACGGCGGCAACGCTATGGAAAACGACGAACTGAAAACCGGCTTTGCCCGTGACATCGTGTTGATGAAGGCCGTGGGGATCAACCCGGTCGTCGTCCACGGTGGTGGCCCGCAAATCGGTGACCTGCTCAAGCGTTTGTCCATCGAGAGTCACTTCATCGACGGTATGCGTGTAACGGACGCGCAAACCATGGATGTGGTGGAGATGGTGCTGGGCGGCCAAGTGAACAAAGACATCGTTAACCTGATCAACCGTCACGGTGGCAGCGCGATTGGTCTGACCGGCAAGGACGCGGAGCTGATCCGCGCGAAAAAATTGACGGTGACTCGTCAAACGCCGGAAATGACCTCGCCGGAAATCATCGACATCGGCCACGTGGGCGAAGTGGTCGGGATCAATACCGACCTGCTGCACATGCTGACCAAAGGTGATTTTATCCCGGTGATCGCGCCGATTGGCGTGGGTGCCAATGGTGAGTCCTACAACATCAACGCCGATCTGGTGGCGGGTAAAGTCGCTGAAGCGCTGAAAGCTGAAAAGCTCATGCTGCTGACCAATATCGCAGGCTTGATGGACAAGCAGGGCAACGTGTTGACTGGACTGACCACTGCTCAGGTCGATGACCTGATCGCTGATGGCACTATCTATGGCGGTATGCTGCCCAAGATCCGCTGCGCTCTGGAAGCCGTGCAAGGTGGCGTGACCACGGCGCACATCGTCGATGGTCGTGTACCGAACGCAGTGCTGCTGGAAATCTTCACCGACACTGGTGTGGGTACGTTGATTACCAACAGCAAGCCTGTTTAAGGGCGATTAAAAAAGGCCCTGCCCGGATATCCGGGCAGGGCCTTTTTCATGGGCGGCTTTTTTGCTGTGCGGGTTAGATCCCGTACTGCGCCCGATACGCCTCAACAGCAGGCAAGTGCTGCTTGAGCTCGTCATCGTCGGCCAGGAACTGCAGCACCTGATTCAACGATACGATGCTGACCACCGGAATCCCGAAGTCGCGCTCGACTTCCTGGATGGCCGACAGCTCGCCATTGCCGCGTTCCTGACGATTCAAGGCAATCAATACGCCGGCGGCGTTAGCGCCCTGGGCTTGAATGATCTGCATGACTTCACGGATGGCGGTGCCCGCGGTGATCACGTCGTCGATGATCAAAATATTGCCTTCGAGCGGCGAGCCCACCAGGCTGCCACCTTCGCCATGGGCCTTGGCTTCCTTGCGGTTGAAACACCACGGCATGTCGCGCTCGTGGTGTTCGGCCAGGGCTACGGCGGTGGTCGCGGCCAAAGGAATACCTTTGTAGGCCGGGCCAAACAGCACGTCGAAGGAAATACCGCTGTCGACGATGGCGGCAGCATAAAAGCGCCCCAACTGAGCCAGCGCCGAGCCTGTATTAAACAGGCCAGCATTGAAGAAATAAGGGCTGGTGCGCCCGGACTTCAGGGTGAATTCACCGAAGCGCAAAACGCCGCGATCAATGGCAAAACGGATAAAGTCGCGTTGATACGCTTGCATGAAAAAAGCCTCAGATACCACGGATTTAGCTAATTGGTAAGACGGCGTGTATCATACACGCACGTGATTTTTGGGGCCATTTATGCGGATCATCAGTGTGAACGTCAATGGTATTCAGACGGCAGTCGAGCGCGGTTTGCTCAGTTGGCTGCAAGCTCAGAATGCCGACGTTATCTGCCTGCAGGACACCCGCGCCTCCGCCTTTGAGCTGGACGATCCGGCCTACCAGCTGGATGGCTACTTTCTTTATGCCTGCGAAGCTGAAGTCCCTGCCCAAGGCGGTGTGGCTTTATATTCGCGGTTGCAACCGAAAGCGGTCATCACCGGGCTTGGCTTCGAGACGGCGGATCGCTACGGGCGCTACCTGCAAGCCGATTTCGATAAGGTCAGCATCGCGACCTTGCTGCTTCCTTCGGGGCAGAACGGCGATGAAGACTTGAACCAGAAGTTCAAGCTAATGGACGATTTTGCACGCTATCTGGATAAACAGCGTCGCAAGCGTCGTGAGTACATCTACTGCGGCTCGCTATATGTGGCGCAGCAGAAACTCGACATTAAAAACTGGCGTGACAGCCAGCAATCTCCAGGTTTCCTGGCGCCTGAGCGGGCCTGGATGGATGAGATTGTCGGCAACATGGGCTATGTCGATGCCCTGCGTGAAGTCAGTCGTGAAGGCGACCAGTACAGCTGGTGGCCGGATAACGAACAGGCCGAGATGCTTA